>NZ_BAAJNP010000007.1:0-437772 GCF_054558395.1 Pseudomonas sp. No.117 | reverse complement strand
AAGGGTGGGTGGCGAGCGCCTGAAGCGCCTCCTCATGAGGCGCAGCCGCAACTGTACTCAGGAATGACGAAACATTTCAAAACAAGGCGCGGCCGTCTTCGCCAACTGTGACGAATGGTCACAGCGGAAACGATTCAGGCGAGGCAGCGGTGCAGGGCCGAGGTGGAGCGGCGCAGTTGCAGGCCGGCCACCAGCAGTCCCAGCGCGGCGACCACCAGGGCCGGCTGCAGGTCGCCGGCGAAGTGGCTACTGGCCGCACCGAGCAGCGGACCGAGCAGCTGGCCGCTGGCGAAGCTGGCGGTGAGCACCCCGGCATTGCGTTGCGGGGTGGTCGGTGCCAGTTCCCGTCCGAGCTGCATCACCAGCTGCATGCAGGCGAGGAAGGGCCCACCGCAGAGCAGCACACCGAGGAACAGCGCCAGGCTGCCTGGCAGCAGGCAGAGCAGCACGCCGGTGGCCTGCAGCCAGAGCGTAGCGATCAGCCAGCGACGGGTGTCGGTGCCCGGACGGCGCAGGCTCACCAGCACCACCCCCAAGGCCGCGGCCAGGCCGTAGCCGGGCCAGAAGAGATCGGCCTGCCATTGGCCATGGAAGCGGCTGGCGGCCATCTGCGACAGGAAGGTGGCCGGCAGGATGTAGCCGACACCGACCAGGCCGTAGGCCAGGATCAAGCGATTGAAGGCTGGCGAACGCCTGGCCGGTGCCGTGGCGGCGGTGGGCAGCGGGGTGGCGGGGCCCCGGCGCGGCAGCAGGGGCAGCAGCGCCAGGGTGGCGACGCTGGCCAGCAGGCCATAGCTCAGCCACAGCTGGCTGGAACCACCCCCCAGGCGATTGCTGACCAGGGCCATCAGGCCGCTGACCAGGATGCCCACGCCCGGCCCGGTGAAGACCAGGGCACCCAGGCGCGGCCGTCCGGCTTCGGCGGCCAGCGGCTGGCTCAGGCCGGTGACCATGACCAGCACCCAGGCGCTGGCGAGGCCGGTCCCAAAGCGCAGCAGGGCCTGGGCCGCCAGGCCGTCGGCCAGCAGCGAGGCCAGGGTCAGGCCGGCGCACAGCCAGAGACCGCCCACCAGGCGCGCATGGGTACGGCGGGCGAAGAGGGCGTCCAGGGCGCCGAGCAGATAGCCCAGGTAGTTGGCGGCGGCCAGCAGGCTGGCGCCGGTGAGATCGATCTGGCCTTCGGCGATCAGGTGGGGCAGGGCGGGGGTGAGGGCGAAGCGGCCGATCCCCATGGCGGTGGCCAGGGCCAGCAGGCAGGCCAGCAGGCGGGTGGTGGCGGTCATCGAGAAGACTCCGGACAAGAGTGAATGGTGACAGCCTAGGCCTTGAAGTTGATCAATAAAAACGAATAATAGAGAAATAGATGTTCAGCTAAACAGAAAGGTGCCAATCATGGAGTTCGCCGAGCTAAGAATCTTCCAGACAGTGGCCGAAGAGGGCTCCCTGGTGCGGGCCGCCGAGCGGCTCAACCGGGTACCGTCCAACCTCTCCACACGCCTGCGCCAGTTGGAGGAAAAGCTCGGCGTGGAGCTGTTCCTGCGCGAGCGCCAGCGGCTGCACCTGACCGCCGCCGGCCATCGCCTGCTGGACTACGCCCACCGGTTGTTCGCTCTGGCCGACGAGGCGCGCAGCGCGGTACAGGATGGCGAGCCGGCGGGCACCTTCGTACTCGGTTCGATGTTCAGCACCGCCGCCATCCATCTGCCGGGGCTGTTGGCGCGTTATCACCAGCGCCATCCCAAGGTGAATCTGCAGGTGCACAGCGGACCCAGCGGCGAACTGGTGGAAGGCCTGCTGGCCGGTCGGCTGGATGCTGCCCTGGTGGACGGCCCGGCGCCCGATGCGGCGCTGGAAGGCCAGCCCTGGTTCGAGGAGCGGCTGGTGCTGATCACCGGCCTGGAACTCGGTCCGGTGCGTTCGCCGGCCGACGTGGCCGGGCGCCCGGTGTTCGGCTTTCGCGCTGGCTGCTCCTATCGTCGCTACCTGGACACCTGGTACGCCGCGGCCGGGGTGCCCAGCGGGCCGGTCATGGAGATCGAGTCCTACCACAGCATGCTGGCCTGCGTGATCACCGGTGGGGTGGCCTTGATGCCGGAGTCCATGCTCGACAGCCTGCCCGGCCGCGAGCGGGTGCAGCGGCACGAGATCCAGGCGCGTTTCGCCCGGACCACCACCTGGCTGATGTGGCGCAAGGGCCGCGAGGGCGCCAATCTGCGCAGCTGGCTGGAGTTGCGCGAGAGCCTGCAGCCTGACCGCGAAGCTGTTGCTTTGGTGTGATGATTGCCCGATCCTAGGCGACGGACTCCCACCGTCTACCGAGGACGATCATGATAAGAATAGCCATCGTCGGTTTGGGCAAGATCGCCCGTGACCAGCACCTGCCGGCGCTCGCCGCCAACCCCGAGTACGAGCTGGTCGCCGTGGCCAGCCGCAACGCCCAGCTCGACGGCGTCGCCCACTATCCCAGCCTGAGCGCCCTGCTCGAAGACGGCCCGGCCATCGATGCCGTGTCCCTCTGCGCCCCCGCGGCGGTGCGCTACGAACAGGCGCGCGAGGCCCTGGCCGCGGGCAAGCACGTGATGCTGGAAAAACCGCCGGGTGCGACCCTGAGCGAAGTGGACGCCCTGGCGCGCCAGGCCGAGACAGCGGGGCTGTCGCTGTTCGCCACCTGGCATTCGCGGCATGCCCAGGGCGTGCAGCCGGCGCGGGAGTGGCTGGAAGGCAAGCGCATCCAGGCGGTGCGCATCGAATGGAAGGAAGACGTACGCGTCTGGCACCCCGGTCAGGCTTGGATCTGGGAGCCAGGTGGCATGGGCGTCTTCGATCCGGGCATCAATGCCCTGTCCATCGTCACCGCCATCCTGCCGCGGCCGTTCTTTCTCAAGGAGGCGACCCTGCAGGTGCCGGGCAATTGCCAGACCCCGGTGGCGGCGCAGCTGGCCTTCGTCGACAGCGCCGGGGTGCCCATCGCCGCCCACTTCGACTTCCTGCAGACCGGTCCCCAGACCTGGGATATCCACGTCGATACCGAGGCCGGTCGCCTGACCCTGAGCAAGGGCGGCAGCGAGCTGTATCTGGATGGCGAGCTGACCCACCAGGGCCCGGACGAGGAATACGCCGGCCTCTATGCCCGCTTCGCCGAGCTGGTGGCGCAGAACCGCTCCGACGTGGACGTGGCGCCGCTACGGCACGTGGCCGACGCCTTCCTCTATGGTCGACGCGAGACGGTGGCGGAGTTTCACGAGTAGCGATTGCCCTCACCCCGGCCCTCTCCCGCAGGGAGAGGGGGCGTCACGGCGGGGCTCAGGTGTAGGGTGGAAAACGGCACGGCCTTTTCCACGCGGATGGCCGTCGTAGGGTGGTCGCGACCCTGGCGGTCTGCTGATGCGACCGCCAATCGCGGCCATGGGCCGCTCCTACTGCAGCTGGATATCTTATAGGAGCGGCCGCATCGGCGGACCGCCAGGGCCGCGCTAAAGACGGTTGCTCCTATCGCCCAGGCCTCACCGCCGTTCCAGCAACACCCCGCTTTCCATGTGGTGCGTCCAGGGGAACTGGTCGAACAGGGCGCAGCGGGTGATGCGGTGGGTATCCTGGAGCTGGGCGATGTTCTCGGCCAGGGTCTCCGGGTTGCAGGAAATGTAGAGGATGCGTTCGAAGCGGCGGGTCAGCTCGCAGGTGTCCGGGTCCATGCCGGCGCGCGGCGGGTCGACGAAGACGGTGCCGAAGTCGTAGCTCTTGAGATCCACGCCCGCCAGGCGGCGGAAGGGCCGTACCTCGTTGAGCGCCTGGGTCAGCTCCTCGGCGGAGAGACGCACCAGGGTGACGTTGTCCACGCCATTGCTGGCCAGGTTGTGCAGGGCGGCGTTGACCGAGGTCTTGCTCACCTCGGTGGCCAGCACCTGGCGCACCCGGCTGGCCAGCGGCAGGGTGAAGTTGCCGTTGCCGCAGTAGAGCTCCAGCAGATCGTCCCCGCGCTCGCCCAGGGCGATGTGGGCCCAGGTCAGCATCTTCTGGTTGACCGTGCCGTTGGGCTGGGTGAAGCCGCCCTCGGGTTGCAGGTAGCTATAGCGCCGGCCGGCTACTTCCAGTTCTTCGATCACATGATCGCGGCCGATCACCAGGCGCTGCCCGCGCGAGCGGCCGATCAGGCTGACGCCGAGGTCGGCGGCCAGGCGCTCGGCAGCGGCCTGCCAGGCGGCGTCCAGTGGACGGTGGTAGGCCAGGGTGATGAGGGCATCGCCGGCCAGGGTGGTGAGGAATTCCACCTGGAACAGCTTGAACGAGAGCGCCACGTCCGCCTGCCAACCGGCCTTGAGGCGCGGCATCAGCTCATTGATGCGCTGGCTGGCGATGGGGAAGTCCTCGATGAGGATCGGCGTGTGCTTGTCGCCCGGGGCGAACATGGCGTAGTGGCGTTCCTCGTTTTCCCGCCAGAGCCGGAATTCGGCGCGCAGCCGGTAGTGCTGCAAGGGCGAGGCGAATACCTCGGGCTCGGGCGCCTGGAAGGGCGTCAGCAACTCGCGCAGGCGGGCGGCCTTGGCATCGAGCTGGGTCTGGTAGTCGGCAGGAACGAAGGAGGGTTGGGACATGGATAGATCCGGGCGGGCGCCAGGAGCCGGTTCAACGTCTCGTGAGCGAGAGACCAACCAAGCCCGAGCGGCCTCGCGAAAATGGCTGAAGAGGAGGAGCGAGCTCGCATGCAAGTTTACATGGGGCGGATGGACATGCCGACCAGGCTGCCCAAGCTGGGCGGGTGAGCCACGAGCTGTTCGATCTGCGAGCCGGTATCACGGCGGGAAAACCCTCGGGGCCGGGACCCCGAGGGGAGGGGTCAGGCGTTGAACCAGCCCAGCTTGATGACGAACAGGATCGACAGGACGATCAGCGCCGAATTCAGCTCGCGGGTGCGGCCGGAGAGCAGCTTGATGACGGTCCAGGCGATGAAGCCGAAGGCGATGCCGTTGGCGATGGAGTAGGTCAGCGGCATGGCCAGGGCGGTGACCAGCACCGGGGCGGCGGTGGTCAGGTCGTCCCATTCGATCTCGGCCAGGCCCGAGGTCATCAGCACGGCGATGAAGAACAGCGCCGGGGCGGTGGCGAAGGCCGGGACGCTACCCGCCAGGGGCGAGAAGAACAGCGCCAGCAGGAACAGCACGGCGACCACCAGGGCGGTGAGGCCGGTACGGCCACCGGCCGAGACGCCCGCGGCGGACTCGATGTAGCTGGTGGTGGTGGAGGTGCCCAGCAGCGAGCCGAACATGGCAGCGGAGCTGTCGGCGATCAGGGCGCGGCCCATCTTCGGCAGGTGGCCGTCCTTGCCCATCAGGCCGGCGCGCTTGGCCACGCCGATCAGGGTGCCGGAGTTGTCGAACAGGTCGACGAACAGGAAGGCGAAGATCACGCTGATCAGGCCGACGTCCAGGGCGCCCTTGATGTCCAGCTGCAGGAAGGTCGGTGCCAGCGACGGCGGCATCGACAGGATGCCGCCGAAGGGCGTCACGCGCAGGGCGATGGCGATGACGGTGACCGCCAGGATGCCGATCAGCACCGCACCGGTGATCTTGCGCGCCTCGAGGACGACGATCAGGAAGAAGCCGAGGATGGCCAGCAGCGGACCGGGCTTGGACAGGTCGCCCAGGCCGACCAGGGTCGCCGGGTTGCCCACCACGATACCGGCGGTCTGCAGCGCGATCAGCGCCAGGAACAGGCCGATGCCGGCGGCGATGCCCGAGCGCAGCGGCAGGGGGATGCTGTTGATGATCCACTCGCGGATGCGAAAGATCGACAGCAGGAAGAACATCAGTGCCGAGAGGAACACGGCGCCGAGGGCCACCTGCCAGCTGTGGCCCAGGTGCAGCACCACGGTGTAGGTGAAGAAGGCGTTGAGGCCCATGCCGGGGGCCAGGGCGATCGGGTAGTTGGCGATCATGCCCATGAGCGCCGAGCCGATGGCCGCGGCGAGACAGGTGGCGACGAAGATCGCGCCCTTGTCCATGCCGGTCGCGCCGAGGATGCTCGGGTTGACGAACAGGATGTAGGCCATGGCCAGGAAGGTGGTCACGCCTGCCAGCAGCTCGGTGCGGACAGAGGTGTTGTGGGCCTTGAGTTGGAAGAGTCTTTCCAGCATGGGATGCCTCGTGCGCGCCGGTCTGATCGGAAAAAACGGCGCGCATCATAACAGGTCAGTTAACACAGGTAAGACGCTAAGGCTTACCCCCAAATCGGCATCGAATCGAGCACTGTCCGGTCGGTCAGCTTTTCGGGCTGTGGCCGCTGACCGAGGCGCCTGCATCGCGTGTCAGGCAGAAGGCATCCAGGGTGCTCAGGATGCCGAGCACGGCCACTATGCAAAAGGCTAGCCGAAAGTCCGACAGCTGTGGATCGAGGTGGCCGTGCCACTCCATGGCGGCGCGTAACAGCAGGGCGGCGAGGGCCACGCCAAGGCCCATGGCCAGCTGGAAATTGGTGCTGAACAGCGTGGACGCATGGGCCAGTCGGGCCTTGGGGATGTCGGCGAAGGCCAGGGCGTTGCTGGCGGTGAACTGCATGGAGCGGAAGACGCCGCTGGCGAACAGCAGCAGCATGATCAGCGGCAAGGGCCAGGCTGGCGTGAGCAGGCCACAGGCCAGCAGGCTGAGGGCACTGAGCAGGCCATTGAGGGTCAGGATGCGGCGCAGGCCGAAGCGCCGCATGGCCGCGGTGGTGAACGGCTTGGCCGCCAGGTTGCCGGCGAACAGTGCCAACAGCAGCAGTCCGGCCTGGAAGGCATCCAGGCCGAAGGCGAGCTGGAACATCAGGGGGAGCAGGAAGGGGGCGGTGGCGATGGTGACCCGGAACAACCCGCCGCCGAGGATGGAGGCGCGATAGGTCGCGATGCGCAGTGTGCCAAAATCGATCAGCGGCCGGTCGATGCGCGCCATATGACGCACCGCCTTGGTGCCGAGGATCAGGCCAATACCCATCCAGGCCAGGTTGCTACCCAGGCTGCCCTGGTTCTGGCCGAGCCGCTCGACGCCCCACATGAAGGCGACGCAGGCACTACCCAGCAGCAGGAAGCCCCGCCAGTCCAGGGGATGGCGCTGGGTCGGCAGGTCCGCGGGAACCAGGCGCCAGGCCAGCAGCAGGGCGATCAGCCCCAGCGGCAGGTTTAGGTAGAAGATCCAGCGCCAGTCGGCATAGGTGGTAATCAGGCCGCCCAGCGGCGGGCCGAGGACGGGGGCCACCAGCCCCGGCCAGGTGATGAGGGCGATGGCCCGCACCAATTCGTGCTTCTCCGTCACCTGCAGGACCACCAGGCGGCCCACCGGTACCATCAGGGCGCCCCCCAGGCCCTGGAGGATGCGGGCGGCGATGAACAGCTCCAGGGATGGCGCCAGGCCACAGAGCAGCGAAGCCAGGGTGAAGAGGCCAATAGCCAGAGTAAAGACCGGACGGGGGCCGAAGCGCTCGGCGATCCAGCCGCTCACCGGGATGCCGACGGCGATGGCCAGCAGGTAGGCACTGATGCCGAGGTTGAGATCCACCGGGTCACGCCCGAAGGCCGCCGCCATCTCCGGCAGGGCCGTGGCGATCACCGTGGCGTCCAGGTTTTCCATGAAAAAGGTGAAGCTCACCAGGCCGGCGAGCAGCTTCCAGCGTTCCATGAATCCGAGTTCCTGGCCAGGGGTGGACTACTCTGCCTGAGCCACCCCGGCATCTGCCAGTCCGACGCGGCTCGATAAAAAAGTCAGGCGATTGCCGTCGCCCACCCGAGGAGGCTGCTACAGTCGGGAAAAGACCGGTTCCAGGCTAGTCACGGGTACGAGGAAGTCGTTGCATGAAGGACGTGATCGATAACCACATCATGGCGATGGCCGAGGCGCGCCGCCTGCTCGAACGGGGCAGTCTGGCCAAGCGTCAGCACCAGCGCTATTTCCTCAACTTCCTCACGTTGCGCCAGGAAACCTGGCAGCTCACCCAGCAGGCCTATCGGCTCAGTTGCTCGCTGGACGCCTTTTCCTCCGGACGCTCGCGCCAGCGCCCGCTGGTGCTGACGCTGGTGAAGACCGACGAGGACCGCTAGCCCGCCTGAGCCAGGCGCTGTATGTATCTGTGGAGCTTTTTCCCTGGGGCGGGGGTCCAAACCTCGAACGCAGAGGAGATACACCCCATGATCAAACAATCGCTGCTCTCCCTGGTGCTGGGTACCGTCGTGCTGGGCGGCGCCCTGACCGCGCAGGCCGCTCCCGAAGCCATGACCCCGGTCAAGCCCGACGCCAACAAGCAGGCATCGGAGCCCACCAGCGCCCAGTACCAGAACAAGGTGAACAAGAAGGACACCAGCCAGAGCGACGACGCCGTCACCCACGATCCCGATCATCCTACCTTTGAACTGGAAGAGGGCGGCCGGGCACCCCGCAAGTACATTCGCGACGACTACGTGATCAAGGACTGGAAGAAGCACGGGCTGGAGCAGCCGGGCGAAGACAGCCAGTGGGTCAAAATCGGTGCCGACTACGTCCTGATCAAGCGCAGCAATGGCGTCATCGCCAAGATCGTCAAGGCCAAGCAATAAGGCCAGCGCCAGGGATCGAGCCTTCGGCCCCTGGCATTCATTCGTCGAGGGCGGCATGCTGAAACGCCCATCAGGAGTCCCTGCATGACCACCGAAATTCGTGTCGTCGCCATCCTCCAGGCGCAGCCCGGCCAGGCCGCGGCCGTCGAGAAAGCGCTGCGCGCCATCGTCGCGCCCTCGCGCGCTGAGGCGGCCTGCCACTTCTATACGCCGCACCAGGATCCCAGCCACGAAGGACGCTACGTCTTCATCGAGCGCTGGGCCAGTCGCGAGGCCCTGGCCGAGCACGAGCAGACCGCCCATTTCAAGCAGCTGCTGAGCGATCTGGACGGCCTGCTGGTCGAGGCTCCGCAGGTCATGATCCTGGAAGAACTGCCGCTGGCGTGAGCCGAACGACATCGGCCTGTCACCTGCCTGCCTTAACCTGGGCCTCTGCGTACGGAGGCCTGGATGAACACCTCGAGACGCCAGGCGCTGGGCCTGCTGGGTATGGGCCTGGGCACGCCCTGGTTCGCCGGCTGCAGCGCGCGCGAGCCCCAGCCTGATCCCTTCACTCTCGGCGTCGCCAGTGGCGACCCGACGGCCGATGGCCTGGTCATCTGGACCCGCCTGGCACCCGATCCCCTGGCGCTGGACGGCCTGGGTGGGCTGCGCCATCCGGTCGAGGCTGAGTGGGAGGTGGCGCTCGACCCGGGCCTGCGCCAGGTCGTGCAGCGTGGCAGAGTCATGGCGCTGCCGCTCACGGCGTTCAGCCTTGCGGTTACCCTGACCGGACTGGCGCCAGGCCGACCCTACTGGTATCGCTTCACCGCCCTCGGGCATCAGAGCCGTATCGGCCGGGCGACTACCCTGCCGCCGCCGACCAGTGCATTGCAACGCCTGAAGCTGGTGGCTGCCTCCTGCTCCCACTACGAGAAGGGTTTCTTCAGCGCCTATCGGTACATGGCCGACGAGCAGCCGGACCTGGCGCTATTCCTCGGCGACTACATCTATGAGTCCAACGTGCCCCTGCACCTGCCCGCCGTGCGCCGCCATGGCCTGCCGGAAGCCCAGGACCTGGCCGGCTATCGGCGGCGCCATGCGCTGTACCGGACCGACCCCGACCTGCAGTACCTGCATGCCAACGTCACCAGCCTGCTGACCTGGGACGACCACGAGGTGCAGAACGACTATTCCGGCGCCTGGTCTGCCGATCCCGGTGTGACCCTGGCGGCCTTCGCCATAAGACGCCAGGCGGCCTACCAGGCCTTTCGCGAGCATGCCCCGCTGCGGGCCTGGCGTACCCAGGGCGCGGCGACCCGGCTCTATGATCGTTGGCGCTTCGGCGACCTGGCCGAGATCCATCTGCTCGATGGCCGCCAGTACCGCAGCGAGCCGGCCTGCGCGACGCCGCGCACCCGCGGTGGCCATCTGGTCGCGCCGGATTGTCCGGGTTTGCGTGAAGCCGGGCGCAGCATGCTCGGTCAGGCCCAGGAGCGCTGGCTGATGGAGGGCTTTCGCCAGAACGGTACGCGATGGAATCTGGTCGCCCAGGACCTGCTGCTGGCGCCCCTGCGGCAACGCCTGCCCAATGGCGACCCGGCGCGCTGGACCGATGGCTGGGACGGCTATCCGGCCACCCGCGAGCGCCTGCTCGCCGCCATGGCCGACAGCCGCCTGGCCAATCCGGTGACCCTGGGCGGGGACATCCATTCGTTCTGGGTGACCGACCTGCACCGCGATCCGGAGGACGAGCGCAGCCCGGTGGTGGCGAGCGAATTCGTCGGCACCTCCATCACCTCGAACGGGCCGGATTACGCACGCTTTCAGGCGCTGTTGCCGGAAAATCCTCAGGTGCGCCTGTTCGACAGCCGGCAGCGCGGCTACCTGGCGCTGGAGTTGACGCGAGACAGATTGCAGGTGGACCTGCGCACCATCAGTGACCGCACCCGCCCGGATGCCGAGCGCGGCACCCGGGCGAGTTTCGTAGTGGAGGCGGGACGGCCCGGGGCCATCCCGGCATAGCGGATCAGACGAACAGCGACAACAGCATGATGAAGGCCAGGCCCACCACCGAGAGGATGGTTTCCATCATCGACCAGGTCTTGAAGGTCTCGGCCACGGTCATGTTGAAATACTGCTTCACCAGCCAGAAACCGGCGTCGTTGACGTGGGAGAGGATCACCGACCCGGCGCCGGCGGCCAGCACCAGCAGCTCCTTGTTCACGCCGGGGACCAGGGCCACCACGGGGGCGACGATGCCGGCGCCGGTGATGGTCGCCACGGTGGCGGAACCGGTGGCCACGCGGATCACCGCCGCCACTAGCCAGGTCAGCAGGATCGGCGAGATCTGCGTCTGCACCGCCAGGTTGCCGATCACCTCACCGACGCCACTGGCCACCAGCATCTGCTTGAAACCACCACCGGCACCGACGATCAGCACGATGGCCGCCACCGGCGCCAGGCTCTGGTCGAGCAGCTTGACGATCTTCTCGCGGGAAAAGCCGCAGGCGGTGCCGAAGCTGTAGAAGCTCAGCAGCAGGGCGGCGAGCAGGGCGGTGATGGGGTGGCCGATGAAGTCCATCCAGATGCGGAAGTGGTTGTCGGCGGCGAAGAAGATGTCGGCGAAGGCCTTGAGCAGCATCAGGATCACCGGCAGCAGCACGGTGAAGATGGTGATGCCGAAGCCCGGCAGGTTGCGGTTATCGGTTTCCTGGGCGATCTGGGCGACCAGTTCGGGGTTGGCCGAACCGGGAATGCGCTTGGAGATCCAGGCACCGAAGATCGGGCCGGCGATCATGGCGGTGGGCAGGCCGACGATCAGGCCGTAGAAGATGGTCTTGCCGATGTCGGCGCCGAACACCCCGACCGCCAGCAGCGGACCCGGGTGTGGCGGCACCAGGCCGTGCACGGCGGACAGCCCGGCCAGCAGCGGGATGCCCAGCTTGACCAGCGACAGCCCGGTCCGGCGGGCGACGATGAACACCAGCGGCGCCAGCAGCACGAAGCCGATCTCGAAGAACAGCGGGATGCCCACCAGGAAGGCGGCGAACATCATCGCCCAGTGCACCCGCTTGATGCCGAAGGCGCGGATCAGCGTCTGGGCGATCTGGTCGGCGCCGCCGGAATCGGCCATCAGCTTGCCGAGCATGGTGCCGAGGCCGAGCAGGATGCCGACGAAGCCGAGCACGCCGCCGAAGCCGTCCTGGAAGGATTTCATGACCTTTTCCACCGGCATGCCGGAGGTCAGGCCGAGGAAGCCGGAGGCGATGGTCAGGGCGATGAAGGGATGGACCTTGAACTTGGTGATCAAGAGCACCAGGCCAATGATGGTGACCAGGGCGTCGAGCAGAAGGAAGCTGTTGTGGTCCATGCCGAACATGGCGCCTCTCCTATTGTTGTTGTGGGCGTTTGGGTTGGTTGAAGCAGGTAGCGCTGTCTTGTCAGGCCGGCTGCGCCAGCTGGGCCGAGGTGGTCCACCAGGCCGAGACCTGCGCGCCGATGGCGGCCAGCGGGTCGCGGGCGTCCACTACCAGCGTAGCCGGTTCACCGTGCGGCGCCTCCAGGGCGGCGAACTGGCTGTCGATCAGGCTGGCGGGCATGAAGTGGCCCGGGCGATTGGCGACGCGCTGGGCGGCGGTCTCGCGGGTCAGTTCGAGGAAGACGAAGCCGAGGCCGGGCACGGCTTGGCGCAGCTGGTCGCGGTAGCGGCGCTTGAGCGCGGAGCAGGTGAGCACCGGGCGTTCCCCGGCGGCCACGGCGGCGGCCAGTTCCTCGCCGAGGCGGACCAGCCAGCCGGCGCGGTCCGCGTCGTCGAGGGGGATGCCAGCGCTCATCTTGGCGATGTTGGCTGGGGGGTGGAAGGCGTCGCCTTCGATCAGGCGGCCGGCGTCCTGCTCGGCGATGGCAGCGCCGACGCTGCTCTTGCCGCAGCCTGCGACGCCCATGACCACCAGTGCGGGAATGGGAGTGTTCATCGTCACCTCCGGTCTGAGATAGCGCTACCCCGAAACGGCGAAAGGGTAGCGGCTTCCAGTTCTTGTCGATCTTGTTAGGGCCGAATGCCTGAGGGCTCCGGGAGCGCATGTCAGGCTTGTAGTGTCTGGTGAGACAGCGCTACCTTAGGCGCGTTCTCCGTCTCTGACAAGCCTGAAACCATAACAATGAAGCGAACGGGTTCTCGTAGTTCCGGTCGGCCCACCCTCACCGAGGTGGCGCTCCAGGCCGGTGTTTCCCCCATTACCGCCTCCCGCGTCCTGCGCGGGGTCGCCACCGTGGCGCCCGAACTGGTCACCCGGGTACAGGACGCCGCCGCCCAGCTCGGCTACGTCACCAACCCGGCCGCCCGCGCCCTGGCCTCGGCCCAGGGGCACTCGGTGGTGGTGCTGGTGCCCTCGCTCTCCAACCACCTGTTCATCGAGCCGCTTGAAGCCATCCACGAGGTCTTGCGGCCAAGGGGGCTGGAGGTGCTGATCGGCAACTACCACTACGATCCCGAGGAAGAGGAGAAGCTGATCCGCAACTACCTGGCCTATCAGCCCCGGGGCCTGTTGCTGACCGGCTTCGACCGTACCGACACCGCCCGCCAGCTGCTGGCGGCCAGTGGCGTGCCGCAGGTGCACATGATGGAGCTGGATCCGGCCGGCAAGCTGCCGAGCGTGGGCTTTTCCCAGCACGCGGCTGGGGCGGCGGCGGCGCGCCATCTGCTGGCCGCGGGCCGTAGGCGACTGGGCTATGTCGCCGCCCAGCTCGATCCCCGGGCGCTGGCGCGAGGCGAGGGCTTTCGCGAGGTACTGCGCGAAGCGGGCTGCTACGACCCGAGCCTGGACGTGCTGGATGCCCAGCCCTCGTCCGTGGGGCTGGGCGCCCGGCAATTCCGCGAGCTGCTGGCGCGGTGGCCCGATGTCGACGGCCTGTTCTTCTGCAACGACGACCTCGCCCAGGGCGCCCTGTTCGAGGCCCAGCGCCTGGGCATCGCCATTCCCGAACGGCTGTCGGTGATCGGCTTCAACGACCTGCCCGGCTCGGCGCACACGGTGCCGCGGCTGTCCTCCATCCAGACGCCACGAGCTGCGGTGGGGCGCCAGGCGGCGACCCTGCTGCTGGGGCTGCTCGATGGCCGTAGCCAGCCGACCGCGGTGGATCTGGGCTTCGAGCTGGTGAGCCGGGAAAGCGTCTAGCGCCACCGCTCAGGAGGCGGCAGGACGCCGCGCCAGGCGGGGAAAGATCAGGCAGAAGCGGGTGCGGCCTTCTGCAGAGGTACAGTGGATGCGGCCACCGTGGGCGTCCATCAGCGAGCGGGCGATGGCCAGGCCCAGCCCGGCGTTGGCCTGGCCTTCCCGGCGCGCCGGATCGGCGCGGTAGAAGCGATCGAAGAGCTGCTCGAGGTGTTCCGGCGCTATGGTCCGCCCCGGGTTTTCCACCACCAGCTCCACCTCCTGCGCCCGCTCCGTCAGGCTGACGAAGATCCGCCCGCCGCCCGGGGTGTGGCGCAGCGCATTGGACAGCAGGTTGGCGACCACCTGCTGGATCATGAGGCTGTCGCCAAGCACCCGGCCGTTGCCCGTCAAATGCAGCTCGATGCCCTGGTCCTCGGCGAGCAGTTCGTAGTAGTCGAAGAGCTTCTGCACCAGGGGCTGCAGTTCCAGGGACTGGCGGTCGAGGGCGATCAGGCCATGGTCCGCCTTGGCCAGCAGCAACAGGCGGTCGATGAGGGTCGACAGCCGATTCAGCTCCTCCAGGTTGGACTGCAGATTCTCTTCGTAGACCTCGGGCGAGCGCTTGAGCGCCAGCACTACCTCGGTATGGGTCCGCAGGTTGCTGATCGGCGTCCGCAATTCGTGGGCGATGTCGGCCGAGAAGTTGGACAGGCGCCCGAAGGCATCGTCCAGGCGGCCGAGCATGGCGTTGAACGCCATGATCAACTCGCGCAATTCGTCGGGTACGGGTTCGAGCGGGATCTGGCGTTTGAGCGAGCCTGCCGAGATGGAGGCGGCGGTCTGGGTGACCGCCTTGACCGGCTCGAGGCCGTTGCGGGCGACCAGCCAACCCAGCGCGGCGCTGAGCAGGGTGCTGGCGCCCAGCACGATCCAGAACCAGCGCTGCAGCACGGCGAAGAAGTGCGCATGGGTGGTGACGTCCAGCAGCAGCCAGACGGTCAGCGCGGGCTGGCCCGCCGCCAGGGTCAGCGGCGCGCTGATCGCCTTGTAGCGGTGGTGATCCTGCTCCCAGGCCCAGCTGCCGTCGCCTTGGCGCTCGCGGTCGACCGCCGGCAGCGCGGCGCCGGCGGGTTCGGCGAAATAGGGCGCACCGGCCGCATCGAACACCAGCACGGTGAGGTCCGGATGGGCGCCCAGGAGGGTGTGCCAGCGGGCGCGGAGGACCTCCGGGTCCGCCGCGGATTCCGTAGCGATCCGGTTGATGGCGGCCAGCTTGTCATTCAGCGTCTGGGTATCCAGCGCATGGAAATGATGGCGACTCAGGGCATCGAAGGCCAGCCCGACGACGACCAGCACCAAGGCGACCGCGGCCATGAACAGCAGGCTCAGGCGCAGGGTGAGAGACCCGGGTTTCAACATTCCTCGGCTGCCTCCAGGCGATAGCCGAGGCCGCGGCAGGTGTGCAGCAGCTTGACCGGGAAGTCGTCGTCGATCTTCGCCCGCAGGCGTCGGATCGCCACCTCGATGACGTTGGTGTCGCTCTCGAAGGTCATGTCCCAGACCTCGGCGGCGATCAGGGACTTGGACAGCACCTCGCCGCGCCGGCGCATGAAGAACTCCAGCAGCTTGAGTTCCCGGCTGGTCAGGAGGATGCGCTGCCCGCCGCGGCTGGCCCGGCGGCTGAGCAGGTCCAGTTGCAGGTCGCCGACGCCCAGCGTGACGTTGAGCGGCGCACCTCCGGAGCGCCGCAGCAGGGTCCGGACGCGGGCCAGCAGTTCGGTGAAGGCGAAGGGCTTCACCAGGTAGTCGTCGCCACCCAGTTCGAGGCCCTTGACCCGGTCTTCGATACCGTCGCGCGCGGTCAGGAACAGCACGGGAAAGGTCCGGCCCGCCGCGCGCAGGCGCCGGATGATCTCCCAGCCGTCCAGGCCGGGCAGCATCACGTCCAGGATCACCAGCTCGTAGGGCTGGTTCAGGGCGAGATCCAGGGCCTCGTTGCCGGAGGTCACGCGATCCACGGTGAAACCCGCTTCACGCAGGCCCTGTTGCAGATAGATGCCGGTCTTCGGCTCGTCTTCGGCGATCAGCAAGGACACGGGAAGCCTCGAGGGAAGGAAAGTGAGGATGAGCAGGGGAGCGGCATCAGGGCTGGGAATCCGGATCGAGCGTGCCGAGCCAGGCGACCAGCGCCAGTATGCCAAGGGCGGCCGCCAATTCGAGTCCGATGCTCAGCCGCAGCCGACGGACTGCCCGGGCTGGCGCCTGGCCGTCCAGCGTCACAGCGAGGGCGGGCGTCAGCCACCAGCGATTGAGCGCCGCCAGGCCGAGCATGGCCAGGAACAGGCCGAGCTTGCCGAGCAGCAGGGCGCCATAGCGACCCTCCAGCAGCGGCGCCAGCCGCGGACCGACGATGAACAGGTACTTGGCCAGGCCGGTCGCCGCGGCCAGGGCCACCAGCAAGGTGCCGGTCGTCGCGAAGCCGGCCAACGCGCGCCGCAGGGGCTGCGTTGCCGGCCCACCCATCGGCGGGCGGAGGAACAGCAGCCAGGCGAAGGCGAGCAGGGCACCCAACCAGCCGGCGGATACCCAGAGGTGGACCAGGGTGGCGCCCAGGTGCCAGAGGCGCCGTGGGGCGTCGTCCATCACGCCATGGCCCGCCCAGGCCAGGGTGGCGAGGGCGGTGGCGCCCAGCACCGCGATGCCCAGCAGGCTGGCGCTCGGCGAGCGGCGGTAGGCCAGGCAGGCGAGCAATACGCCCAGCAGCGCCCCCAGCCGTACCAGGCTAGCCACCCCCGCCGCGGTCTGGGTCGCCACCAGCGGCAGCTGGGGCCAGGCCTCCGCCCAGGCACTGGCCCCGCTCAAGACCGTGGCCAGCTGCAGCAGGGCGAGCGCCGAGAGCGGCAGGGCGAGCGCGGCGCAGGTGGCCAGCAGCGGAGTGAGCGGCAGGACCACGCCCGAGCGCCGCGCGGGGCGGTCGAGGCCATAGAGGCCGAACAGCGCCAGCCCGAGCAGCGCCATGAGCACGGCGTACAGCCCGCCTCTGAGGGCGATACTCCAGGGGTCGGTCACCTCAGCGGATCTTGAAGGTCAGGCTGCCGGTCACGGGATGGGTATCCGCCGAGACCGCGCGCCAATCGACCCGGTAGCTGCCGCCCGCCAGGGGCGCAGCGGGCGTGATCAGCATGACCTTGGGGTCGTCGCTGCCGGAGACGGTCGCCTTGACCGGCATCGGTGGGTGCTCCATGCCGGGCATGGCGGTCATGCTGAGCTTGGCGCCGGAGAACTGGCTGACCAGGTTCTCGGAGAAGTGCAATTCGATGCGCGCGGGGGCGGCGCCTTCGCTGCGGTCGGCCGGGGTGGCAGAGAGCAGCTTGGGGTGGGCCAGGGCCGAGGCACCCAGGCCCGATAGCAGGAGAACGGCGAACGTCCGCAGCAGGGGATTGGACATGGAAACTCCTTGTAGGGAATGAGCCGAGCGAGCAGTAGAAAACCCTAGAACCAGAAGCGCAGGCCGAGCACCAGCCGTGTATCGCTGCGCTCCGCGCCTTCCTCCCGCGCCAGGCGGGCGGTCTCGCCATGGCTGCGATTCCAGGTCACGCCGACATAGGGCGCGAATTCCCGGCGAATCTCGTAGCGCAGGCGCAGGCCTGCTTCGGTTTCCGCCAGCCCCGCGCCGACGCCGCGGCGGGGATCATCCCGGCCGTAGAGATCCACCTCGACGGAGGGCTGCAGGATCAGGCGATTGGTCAGCAGGAGGTCGTACTCGCCTTTCAGGCGCAGCGCGGTCTGGCCGCCTTCGCCGAGGAAGGCGGTGGCCTCGGCCTCGACGTTGTACAGTGCCAGTCCCTGCAGGCCGAGAGCGGCCCAGGTCTGCGCCGGACCGGGTTTGAAATCCTGGCGGAGACCGCCCACCACGTCCCACCAGGGGCTTATGGCATGGCCCCAAAGCGTCTGGAGTTCCGCCGCCTCGGTGACGCCGCGGCTGCGCTCGCCTTCCGAGCGCAACCACAGCCGGTCGATATCGCCGCCGACCCAACCCTTGAGATCCCAATTCAGGGCGCTGCCTTCAGCGGCGTCCTGCCATTCCAGCCGGTCGACCAGCAGCAGGCTGTTCAGGGCCTTGTCGTGCACGGCGTGCCCGTGGCCACCCTGGTAGACCGCCGCCCGGTCGGCGTCGGTCAGGGCCGGGATGGGCGTGCGACTGCGCGAGGTCGCCGGGGCTTTGGCGTGGTCCATGCCCTGCATCTGGGAATGATCCATACCCTGCATTTTGGAATGATCCATGCCCTGCATCTTGGAATGGTCCATGCCTGGCATCTGGGAGTGGTCCATGCCCTGCATCTTGGAATGATCCATCCCCTGCATCTGGGCGTGATCCATCCCCTGCATCCCATCCTGGTCTTGGACGGCGAAGGCGTTGCCGGACAGCACCAGCAGGGCGGTAGCGATCAGCGGGGTGGGGTGGCACAGGCGAACGTGGCTGCTCATGGCGTCATTCCTCCACCCGGACTTCACGGAACATGCCCATTTCCATGTGATAGAGCAGGTGACAGTGATAGGCCCAGCGCCCCAGGGCATCGGCGGTGACGCGATAGCTGCGGCGCGCGCCCGGCGGCATGTCGATGGTGTGCTTGCGCACCTGGAAGTTGCCGTGCTCGTCTTCCAGATCGCTCCAGAGGCCGTGCAGATGGATGGGGTGGGTCATCATGGTGTCGTTCACCAGTACGATCCTCACCCTTTCGCCATAGGTGAGGCGCAGGGGTTCGGCATCGGAGAACTTGATGCCGTCGAACGACCAGGCGAACTTCTCCATATGGCCGGTGAGATGGAGTTCGATGGTACGACCCGGCTCGCGCCCATCCGGATCTTCGAAGCGGCTGCGCAGGTCGGCGTAGGTCAGCACCCGGCGACCGTTGTCGCGCAGGCCGATGCCGGGGTCGTCGAGCTTGGGCGCGGTCATCATCGCCTGCATGTCCACCAGGGGATTGCCGGTCTCGCTGGCGGGATGGCTCTGGACCTGCATGCCGCCACTGGCCGCCTGGCCATGGCCCTCATGTCCCTCATGGCCGGACGCCATGGCCGCCATCTCGTGATTGCCGTGACCGCCGTGCGCCATGCCCATGTCGGCCATGCTCAGCAGCGGCCGCGGATCCAGCGGCGGAACGGGGGCGACCAGGCCCTCGCGTACCGCCAGGGTGCCGCGGGCATAGCCGGTGCGATCCATGGCCTGGGCGAAGACGGTGTAGGCCTCGGCCGCCGGCTCGACGATGACGTCGTAGGTCTCCGCCACCGCGATGCGAAATTCCTCGACCTCGACCGGCTCGACATACAGCCCGTCCGCCGCGACCACCGTCATCTTCAGCCCCGGGATGCGGATGTCGAAGTAGCTCATGGCCGAGCCGTTGATGAATCGGAGCCGTAGTTTCTCGCCGGGGCGGAACAGCCCGGTCCAGTTGCGCGCGGGCGCCTGGCCGTTGAGCAGGTAGGTGTAGGTGGCACCGCTGACGTCGGCGATGTCGGTAGGATTCATCTTCATTTCCGCCCACATCTTGCGTTCGGCCAGGGTCGCCGCCCAGCCGTCCTGCGCCACGTCGGCGACGAAATCGCCCAGGGTGCGCTTGTGGAAGTTGTAGTAGTCGGCCTGCTTCTTCAGGGTGCGCATGAGCGCCGCGGGATCTTCGTCGGTCCAGTCGGTGAGCATCAGCACCAGATCCCGGTCGTACTGGAAGGGTTCGGGTTCCTTGGCCTCGATGACCAGGGGACCATAGACCCCCTGCTGCTCCTGGAAGCCCGAATGGCTGTGATACCAGTAGGTGCCGTTCTGCTTGAGGGTGAAGCGGTAGAGATAGCTGCCGCCGGGTTCGATACCAGCGAAGCTCAGGCCCGGCACCCCGTCCATGTTGGGCGGCAGGATGATGCCGTGCCAGTGGATGGAGGTCGGGGCGGTCAACTGGTTGCGCACCCTCAGGGTGACGGTATCGCCTTCCTTGAAGCGCAGCAGCGGACCCGGCAGGCCGCCGTTGATCGCCATGGCCTTACGCGGCGTGCCGGTGATGTTGACCGGCAACTCGTCGATGGCCAGTTCGAAGTGAGTGCCGGTCAAGTCGTCGCGGCCAGGGGTGGCCCAGGCCGGCGCGCGCCACAGGCCGAGGCCACCGAGCGCGCCGGTGGCAGCCAGGCCCTTGACGAAGGTACGACGAGACAGGTGGCGAGGCATGGCGCGCTATTCCAGATGACGAGGGAGCAGGACGGCCGCGCGGACTGGGCGACCCGGGCCAACTCTGGCATAGCGCTGCGGGGGGTGCGATTACAGTTGTGTAAGGTTCGCCGGCTGGCTCAGTCGCGCAATGGCTTGGCCAGGATCCGCGACTGCCCATGGAACGCCTGCCGGGCATAGAAGGCCTGGGCGTCCCGGTTGAATTCCATGACTTCCAGGCGCAGTTCGTCGGCGTCGTTGGCCTTGGCCCAGGCTTCCACCTGGGCCAGCAGGCGGGTGCCCACGCCCTGGCCCCTGTGGCTGGCGGCCACCACCAGGGTGCCGATCCGGCAGAGCACCAGCGGTTGCAGGAAGGAAATCCCCCGGGTATCGGACAGGCGCGCGGTGACGAAGCCCACCAGCTCGTCGCGCTGCTCGGCGACGAACAGGACGCCATCCTCGGGTTCCAGCTGCGCCGCCCAATAGTCCTGGTCGCGCCAGCCGCCCGAGGGCGCGGCGAAGGTCTCCGGCGCCTGCTCGTGGTGGTGTTCGGCGAGTTGTTCGGCCAGGGTGCAGAGGGCGGCGAGGTCGGTGACGACGGCGGGACGGATACGCAAGAGCGGTGCTCGCAACAGGACGTGACCTTTCACCTTACGCCCGCCGCCGCCGCTCAGGAAGCCTGGGCATCCGCGTCGAGTTGGCCATACCAGTCGGCGTAGGGCGTGTTCTTGGCCATTCGGCGGTTGTAGTCGGGAGCGCCGTCCGTCCACCAGACCGGGCCACGCTCGCCCAGGGCGTGCTTGGCGGCGTCCACGGCGGCGCGGGCGTTGCGCAAGGCGTCCTCATCCCCCTGGCGCTTGGCCACGCCGACCCGGCGACGAGCCTCCATCAGGTCGTGGGTCAGGGCCGTGCGGCGGTCGCCAGGCAGGCTGGGGTCGGTGCAGCGCCATAGCCGGCCCCTGACCACGAAATAGCGTCCGTCTGGGGTGATGGGGTAGCGCATGGGCAGGCCTCGGGTCAGTTGTCGATGTCGAGCAGGGCGCGGCAGTCCGGATAATTCGAGCAGGCCCAGAATTCCCGGCCCTGGTGGCGCCCGCTGCGGGCGCGGCGACGCACCATGGGCGCCTGGCACTCGGGGCATTCCGGGGCCAGGGCCTGGCTCGACTCGACCACCCGCTGGCGGGGACGCCGGCCGCCGAACACGGCTTCGCGCACGGCGCTGGCGGAATAGCGCGCCGCGGCCGGGATCTCCACCAGGCGCAACTGGGCCGCTTCGCACACCGCGCGCACGAAGCGATCACGCTGCTGCCGGTGACGTTGCAGATGGGATCTGTCGTTGAGTTCCACCACGGCGTGCACGGCGAGGTCGTCGCGGCGGCAGATGGCGAAGTCGAAGTGCTTGGCGTTGATGCGGTTCTGGGCGATGAGATAGCGCCGGCGGTCACGCAACGGCAGGGTCTGGACCACGTCGGCAATGCGCACCTTGCCGAACACCCGGTAGTCGGCGCCCACGGCTTCGTCGAGCACGGCGAGAAAGGCTTGTTCGGCGGGGGTGAAGAGGGCTTCGACCTGGCGATAGGGAAAGGCGGCTTGGCGACGGCGCTGCCACCACCAGGATGCCCCCAGAAGCAGCAGTCCGGCCAGGACCAGCAGGGGCAGGTAACGCTCGTACATCGTGAACTCCAACAGCGGGGCGCCATGATAGTGACTTCCGGCGCGGGGCGGCAGCGGCGGCGACGAAGCGTCAGTCGCGCTGCGGCAGCTGGCGCTGCAGGTCGTCCAGGCGCAGCAGGGTCATGGACTTGAGACAGCTCAGATACTGCAGCTGCTGCATGGCACCGCTGAAACCCCGGGTCGCCGTGGCGCACCGGGGCGCCCGGTCGTCCTGCCAGAGGCGCTGCAGGCGTTCGAGGTTGGGACGGCGGGCCGGGCCGCTGGCGGCGAGCAAGCGCGCGTAGACGTCGCCGAGCCGGGTCTCGGCCGCCGCCAGATCCAGGGCGGCGCAGGCGGCCAGTTGGCGCTCATCGCCTTGGCGATCGCACTCGGCTGGCGGCGGCTCGGCGGCCTGCACCGAGGTCGAGAGCAGCACGGCGAGGAGTAGGGAGAAGGAACGAGCGCTGATCATGGGGGAGGGCTAGGCGGGTGGCGGTCCGCCTAGCCTGACCGAATTGCCCGCTCCTCACCAGGCACCGTCGGTCTCCTGCCGCTGGGCATGGGTGTCGCGGAAGCTGCGTACCTGCTCCAGCAACCAGGCGATCCAGCGCTGCACCGGCGCCTCCACCGGGCCCTTGGGCAATACCAGGAAGTAGGCCTGGGGCGAAAGCTGGTTGAACTGGTCCGGCAGCGGGCGGACCAGGGCGCCACTGGCCAGCAGCCGCTGGGCCAGCACGCAACCACCGAGGGCGACGCCCTTGCCGGCCGCCGCCTGTTGCAACGCCATGCCACTCAGGGAATAGCGCGGGCCGCGCAGGCTGTCGCTGAGGCTGACGTCCTGGCTGGCGAACCAGTCCTGCCAGGCGTTGAACCTGCTGCTGGGCCGACCCGCCCGCCAGCCGCCGGGCCATTCGGCGTGCAGCAGTGGATAGTCGAGCAAGGCCGCGGGTTCGGTAAGCGGGGCGGTGATCAGCGCCGGGCTGCAGACCGGAAAGATCCACTCGCGCAGCAGCAGGCGGATCTCGCCATCCTGCCAGTCCCCGCGGCCATAGCGGATCGCCGCCTGGGCGCCGCCCTCGGAACCGAGGGGCACGATGGCGGAGGAGGCGTCGAGAAAGACCTCGATATCCGGATGCTGGCGCTGGAAGTCTTCCAGGCGCGGCAGCAGCCACTCCTGGCCGAAGGTGGGCGGCGCACTGACGGTGAGCACGCTGCTCTTGAGTCGCGCCCGGGCCACGGCGCGGGTCAGGCCGTCGAGGTGGGGAGCGATCTCGGTGGCCAGGGCACGCCCCTGCACGGTAAGCCGCACCCCCTGGGGTAGGCGCTCGAACAGGGTCTGGCCCAGCTCCTCTTCCAGCAGGCGGATCTGCCGGCTGATGGCCCCGGCGGTGACGTGCAGTTCGTCCGCGGCCTTGGCGAAGTGCTGATGCCGGGCCGCTACGGCGAAGGCGCGCAGGGCATTGAGGGGGAGGGCGATCGTCACGGCAGCCTCGGCTTGTCTGAAAAGTGCCTGCGCTCGGTCATGCTGCGTTAAAAACCGGCTGGATCGCCAGCCCGGCCTGGGCGGCCCCATCGGAATGCTCATTTACCACTCGTAAACTCGTTCGCGAGCGCGGTCCGCTTCCTCGCCGATTTTTGCCTTGCCTGATCTTCGCTCGGCGACTTTTCAGACAAGCCTTAGTTTTCCTGAGCCTGACGCCCATTAAACATCGTTTGTCTGACCAGTTCAGCCACCCTCACCATGCAGGCGTTGGATTTTCTGGAGCAGCGCTCATGCGTAAAGAACTCGATGCCCCCGCGGTGCTGTTGATGCTGGTGCTCTGCCTGGTCTGGGGGTTGCAGCAGACCGCGATCAAGGCCATCGCCGAGCAGGTGGACCCGCTGCTGCAGATCGGCTGGCGCTCGCTGCTGGCGGCCGGGTTGCTCTATGGCCTGGCGCGCTGGCGCGGCATCCGCTGCCTGGGACGGGACCAGACGCTGCTTCCCGGCCTGCTGGCCGGCTCGCTGTTCGCCCTGGAATTCCTCTGCATGGCGGTGGGCCTCAAATACACCAGCGCCGCGCACATGGTGGTATTCATCTACACCGCACCGCTGTTCGCCGCCTGCGGCCTGCACTGGCTGGTGCCGGGGGAGCGGCTGTCGTCGCGCCAGTGGCTGGGTATCGCCTTGGCGAGCGCGGGGGTGGTCTGCGCCTTCCTGATCGGCCAACCGAGCGGCGCGACCAGTTGGCGGGGCGATCTCATCGGCCTGCTCGGCGGCGCCTGCTGGGGCGCCACCACGGTACTGATCCGCCGCAGCGCCCTGGCCGAGGCGCCGCCGCTGCGCACCCTGTTCTACCAGCTCGGGGTGACCGGGGTGGTGCTGCTGGCCCTGGCCCTGCCGCTGGGCAAGCGGCTCGATCTGGCCGGGCTGGATTCCCTGGCCTGGTCGAGCCTGGCGTTCCAGGTGTTCATCGTCGCGGGGGCGAGCCTGCTCGGCTGGTTCGTGCTGCTCAGCCGCTATCGCGCCGCGCCCCTGGGCGTGCTGACCCTGCTGACGCCGCTGTTCGGCGTCTTGATGGGCGTCTGGCTACTTAACGAGACGCCGGGCCCCGGCTTCCTGCTCGGCGCCGCGCTGGTGCTCAGCGGTCTGCTGATTGTCAGCTATCCTTCCCGCTCGCGAGTGGCGTCCCGCTGATTCGCCTGGCTTCGAGAGTCCGATGTCGTCCACCCCGCTGAATCCCTGGCTGCTGCGCCTCATCCCGCTGGTCTTCCTCGCCCTCTGGTCCGCCGGCTTCGCCGTCTCCAAGGTGGGCCTCGCCTATGCGCCGCCGTTCACCATCCTGACGATGCGCTATGCGCTGGCCTTCAGCGTGCTGCTGGTGGCCTTCCTCATCCTCCGCCCGCCGCTGCCGCGCACGCGCCGGGAGTGGGCGAATCTCGCCGTGGTCGGTTTCTTGATCCAGGGCGTCTATTTCGGCATGAGCTATGGCGCCCTGGTGCTGGGCGCCTCGGCCAACGTGGTGGCCATGGTCGCCTCGCTGCAGCCGATCCTGGTCGCCCTGGGCGCGCCCCTGCTGGTGGGCGAGCGGGTGGCGCCGCTGCAATGGCTGGGGCTGGCACTGGGCCTGCTGGGCGCCATCGGGGTGATCCTGGCACGGGCCAGCGTCGCCGTGGAGTCCGGCCTGGGCATCCTGCTGGCGGTGGGCGCGCTGCTGGGCATGACCAGCGCGGTGCTCTACGAAAAACGCCTGGGCGTGGCCCAGCATCCGGTCACCAACAACCTGGTGCAGTACAGCGTCGGCCTGGTCTGCTGCGCGCCGGTGGCGCTGCTGTTCGAGCACACTCCGGTGCACTGGGCACCGGCCTTCATCGGCGCCCTGGCCTACCTGGTCCTGGCCAATTCGCTGCTGGCCATCAGCCTGCTGGTATGGATGATCCGCGCCGGCGAGGCGGCGCGGGTCAGCGCGCTGTTCTTCTGCGTCCCGCCGGGCGCCGCCCTGAGCGCCTGGCTACTGCTGGGCGAAACCCTGCCACCGCTGGCCTGGGTGGCCATGGTGATCGCCATCGGCGGGGTGCTGCTGGCGACGCGCTCAGGGGCGAAGGCGGCGCGTTGAATCGCGCCGCCCGACCTCAGGCCATCTTCAGCCCCGCCAGCACCTTGTCCACCGTCAGCGGATAGTCGCGGATGCGCACCCCGCAGGCGTTGTAGACGGCGTTGGTGAGGGAGGCCCCGGCGCCGCAGATCCCCAGTTCGCCCACCCCCTTGATCTTCAGCGGATTGGCCTTGTCGTCCAGCTCCGGCAGGAAGTAGGCCTCGATGGCGGGGATGTCCAGGTGGCTGGGGTAGTGGTAGTCGGCCAGGTCGTGGTTGACGAAGTGGCCATGGCGGGTATCGATCACGCCCTCTTCGTGCAGGGCGCTGCCCACGCCCCAGATCATCCCGCCGAGCATCTGCGAGTGGGCGGTCTTCTCGTTGAGGATGCGCCCGGCGGCGAACACCCCGAGCATGCGCCGCAGGCGGATCTCGCCGGTGATGGCATGCACCCCCACCTCGGCGAAGAAGGCGCCATAGCCCTGCTGGGAATAGTCCTTGAGCGTCTGCCCCGGCTTGATTTCGCCGATGGCCTGGAGATCGTGCTCGCGCGCCAGCTCGGCGAGGTCGCGACTGCCGTTGTCGGCGATCAGCCGCCCGCCGACGAAGCGGGCGCTGGCCGGGTCCAGGCCCGCCGCCTCGGCGGCCTTCAGACGCAGGTTCTCGCAGGCGACATAGACCGAGGAACCGGAGCTGGCGGCGCCAAAGGAACCACCGGAGCCGGCGCCGGCCGGATCGTCACTGTCGCCCAGCAGTACCTTGACCCGCTCCACCGGTAGCCCGAGGGACTCCCCGGCGATCTGCGCCAGGATGGTATAGGTCCCGGTGCCGATATCGGTCATGGAGGTCTTCACCGTCGCCGTGCCATCGGCCTCCAGCCGTACCCCGGCCTGGGACGGGCGCATGACGTTGGCGCGACTGGCGGCGGCCATGCCCATCCCGACCAGCCAGTCACCGTCGCGGACCTGCCCTGGCTTGGCGTTGCGCCTGTTCCAGCCGAAACGGCGGGCGCCTTCCTGCATGCAGTCCACCAGCTTGCGGGTGGAAAAGGGGATGTGTTTTTCCGGGTCCTGGCTCGGTTCGTTGCGCAGGCGCAGCTCGATGGGGTCGAGATCGAGCATCACCGCCAGTTCGTCCATGGCGCTCTCGCTGGCGAGCATGCCGACTGCCTCGCCGGGCGCGCGGCAGGAGCCGGATTCGGGCAGGTCCAGCTCGACCATGCGGTGCGCCACCAGGCGATCGTCACCGGCGTAGAGGGTGCGCGAGGAGAGCCCGGTGGGTTCGTAGTAGGTCAGGCCGCGGGCGGAGTGGGACCAGCCTTCGTGGGCCATGGCCAGGAGGCGGCCGTTGCTATCGGCACCCAGGCGAATGCGTTGCACCGTGGCCGAGCGGTGGTCGGTGATCTGGAACATCTGCTGGCGGGTGAGTGTGACCTTGACCGGCCGGCCGATGGCGCGGGCCGCCATGGCGCCGATCAGGGCGTCGGCATAGATCGGCAGCTTGCCGCCGAAGCCGCCGCCGATGTAGCGCGCCACGATGCGCACGTTTTCCTTGGGCAGTTGCAGGGTGTTGGCCACGCAACTCTGCGCCTGCTCGACGAACTGGGTGGAGCAATAGATGGTCACCCGGTCGCCGTCCCACTGGGCGAGGCTGGCGTGGGGCTCCATCTGCGCATGGATGTGGTAGGGCGTGGTGTAGCGCTCGTCGAGCTTGACCGGGGCCCGGGCGAAGGCGGCATCGACATCGCCCGAAGCGGTGTCGGTGGGCTGGTCGGCATCCGGTGGCTTCACCGCCTGGCCGAGGTTGGCCGCCAGGTCGAAGACGCCCGGTGCGGCGGCGTAGTCGATCTCCACCAAAGCGGCCGCGAGGCGCGCCTCCTCGAAACTCTCGGCGACCACGAAGGCCACCGGCTCGCCGAAATAGCGCACCTGGTCGCTGTCCAGGTAGGGCTTGGGCCGGGTAAAGCGGCCGCTGTTGTCCGGCTCGCGGGCCGCCTGGCGCGGGGCGTTGCGATAGGTCAGGACGCTGAGCACGCCCGGCGCGCTTTCCGCGGCCGAGGTGTCCAGCCGCGCGATGCGGCCCTTGGCGATAGTGGCGCCGACGATGAAGCCGTAGGCGACGCGATCATTGCGGAATTCGAAGCTGTAGGGCGCCTGGCCAGTGACCTTGAGCAGGCCGTCGACACGGTCGATGGGTTTGCCGATCAGGCCGCTGCGATTCTCGTCGATCAGGTTATGGCCGGCGGGTTGGTTCATTTCCATGGGGCTGTCCTCAGGCCTGTTGACGGGCATCGGCCACGCCGGCGCGCAGGACGCGGCGGGTCAGCTCGAGCTTGAAGTCGTTGTGGCCATAGCCACGGGCGCCAGCGAGCAGGGCATCGCCCACCGCGGCCAGGTCACTGTCCACCGCTTGGCCGGCGAAGGCCTGGTCGGCTGCCGCCACCCGCCAGGGCTTGTGCGCCAGGCCACCGAAGGCCGCGCGACCGCTGCGGATGCGGTTGCCATCCAGCTCGACGATGGCCGCCATGGACACCAGGGCGAAGGCATAGGAGGCACGGTCGCGCACCTTGCGATAGACCTGGATGCCCGGGGGCGGTGGGGGCAGGGTGACGGCGGTGATGAGTTCGCCGGGTTGCAGCACCGTCTCGATCTGTGGGGTGTCCCCGGGCAGGCGATGGAAATCGGCGATGGGGATGCGGCGGGTGCGGCCATTGGCCTCGCGGGTCTCCACCGTGGCATCCAGTACCCGCATGGCCACCGCCATGTCGGAGGGGTGCACGGCGATGCACTGGTCGCTGGCGCCTATCACCGCGTTCATCCGGTTGAAGCCGCCCAAGGCCGCGCAACCACTGCCGGGCTGGCGTTTGTTGCAGGGCATGGCGGTGTTGTAGAAGTAGGAGCAGCGGGTGCGCTGCAGGAGGTTGCCGCCGGTGGTGGCCTTGTTGCGCAACTGCGCCGAGGCACCGGCCAGCAGCGCACGTGACAGCACCGGATAGCGCTCGCGCACCCGGGCGTCGGCGGCCAGGGTGGAGTTGCGCACCAGGGTACCGATACGCAGGCCGCCGTCTTGAGTGGCACTGATTTGATCCAGCTTCAGGCGGTTGATGTCCAGCACCTGGCTGGGCGTTTCGATCTCCAGCTTCATCAGGTCCAGCAGGTTGGTGCCGCCGGCGATGAAGCGGCTGCCGGCCTTGGCCCCCTGGCGGTTGGCGTCGCCTTCGTTCTGTACGCGCTGATAGTCGAAGACCCTCATGCCTGGCCCCCCGCCATCTGGATGGCCGCGACGATGTTGGGATAGGCGCTGCAGCGGCAAAGGTTGCCGCTCATGCGCTCGCGGATCTCTTCTTCACTGAGCTTCATCGGCCCGTCGAGGCGCGTCGAGACATGGCTGGGCATGCCGGCCTTGACCTCGTCCAGCAGGGCCACTGCCGAGCAGATCTGCCCCGGGGTGCAATAGCCGCACTGGAAGCCGTCCTTGGCCAGGAAGGCCGCCTGCATCGGATGCAGGCGCTCGGCGTTGCCCAGGCCCTCGATGGTGGTGATGGCATCGCCTTCGTGCATGGCCGCCAGGCTCAGGCAGCTGTTGATGCGCTGGCCGTTGACCAGCACGGTGCAGGCGCCGCACTGGCCGTGGTCGCAGCCCTTCTTGGTGCCGGTGAGATGCAGATTCTCGCGCAGGGCATCGAGCAGGGTGGTGCGGCTGTCGACCCTGAGCCGTCGCGCCTCGCCATTGATCTGCAGGGTCAGCGGCAGCAACTGCGGGAGACGGGCGGCGATGGCCTGGGGCGTCAGGGGCGCGCCCCCGCTGGCCTGGGCGAAGGCATAGCCGGGAATGGCGCTGGTCGCTACCAGTACCGCGGAGGTACCGAGGAACTGGCGCCGCGACAGGCGCCAGCGTGCATCGGAGTCGGAAGCCATGGGCGAATTCTCATCGTTAGGGGCGCATCACGGGAGTTCTGATGACTGCCCCGCCATGGCCAGGGTTCAGGGCCCCCTCCCGCTAACGGACCGGGGCCCTTTGCCAGTTATGTCCTCACGCCACAAAAGCCCTCTGGCACGCGGCTTTCACCGTTTCGCTGAAGGCGGCTCAACGGTACGTTGAATACCGCTGGGCAGGGGTGCTGAACCGCTTCCAGTCGGGCGCAGTCCCTTACCTGAGGTGGCCTTTCGCTGTCACCGCCTGATTCCGACCACGGGGGCAATCTGCACCCCGCGGCTTTAACCGTGAGGTCCGCCATGAACGCTACCCCTGCGCGCCAGCTCCAGCCCCTGGCCGAACCCGAGTCCCATACCATCGCCCTGACCCTCAACGGCAAGCAGCTGCAACTCGCCGTCGAGCCCTGGACCACCTTGCTCGACCTGCTGCGCGATCACCTCGATCTCACCGGCACCAAAAAGGGGTGCGACCACGGTCAATGCGGCGCCTGCACCGTGTTGGTCAACGGCACCCGCATCAACAGCTGCCTGGCCCTGGCGGTCATGCAGGACGGGGCCGAAGTCACCACCGTCGAAGGCCTGGCCCAGGGTGACCAGTTGCACCCGATGCAGGCGGCCTTCGTCGCCGAAGATGCCTTCCAGTGCGGCTACTGCACCCCTGGGCAGATCTGCTCGGCGATCGGCATGCTCAAGGAAGGCCACGCCCACAGCGAGGCCGAGGTGGCCGAGCAGATGAGCGGCAACCTCTGCCGCTGCGGCGCCTACCGCAACATCCGCGCCGCCATCGAGCGGGCGCGTCCGGAGTGCCAGCAAGGGGAGGGCCGCGAATGAACCGCTTCGGTTACGCCAAGCCCAATGCCGTCCCGGATGCCATCCGCCAGCACGGCCCCCAGACCCACTTCATCGCCGGCGGCACCAACCTGCTGGACCTGATGAAGGAAAACGTCGAACGCCCCGAGCAGCTGATCGACGTCAACGGCCTGCCTCTGCGCGAGGTCGAGACCACTGGCGAAGGCGGCCTGCGTATCGGCGCCCTGGTGAAGAACGCCGAGGTGGCCTACCACCCCGAGGTGCAGCGCCGCTATCCGCTGCTGAGCAAGGCGATCCTCGCCGGCGCCTCGCCACAACTGCGCAACATGGCCTCCACCGGCGGCAACCTGCTGCAGCGGACCCGCTGCTACTACTTCTATGACGTCGGCACCCCCTGCAACAAGCGCGAGCCCGGCTCCGGTTGCGGGGCCCGCGATGGGCAGAATCGCATCCACGCCATCCTCGGCCACAGCGAGCAGTGTATCGCCACCCATCCCTCGGACATGTGCGTGGCCCTGGCGGCGCTGGCAGCCCGGGTGGAGGTGAGTGGTCCGAGCGGTGAGCGGGTCATCGACTTCGCCGACTTCCATCGCCTGCCCGGCGATACGCCCGAGCGCGACACCAACCTCGCGGCCGATGAACTCATCACCGCCGTGACCCTGCCGGCCGAGGGCCTGGCCGCCCATAGCGCCTACCTGAAGATCCGTGACCGCGCCTCCTATGCTTTCGCCCTGGTTTCAGTGGCCGCGGCCCTGGAGCTGGATGGCGAGCGCATCAAGCAGGTCCGCGTCGCCCTCGGCGGCGTGGCGCACAAGCCCTGGCGACTGCCTGAGGCCGAGCAGGCCGTCGTCGGCCAGGTGGCGGACAAGGCCACCTTCGGCCAGTTGGCCGATAGCCTGCTGCAAGGCGCCCAGGGCTTCGCCCATAACGCCTTCAAGATCGAACTGGCCCGGCGCGCCATCGTGCGTGCCCTCACCGAAGCCGCCGGAGGTACCCTGCAATGACCGTCGTCCATCTGCAAAAAGCCGTTCCCCGCGTCGACGGTCCGCTCAAGGTCACCGGCCAGGCACTCTATGCCGGCGAATTCAGCGTGCCGGACCTGGCCTTCGGCTTCGTGGTCAACGCCACCATCGCCAAGGGTCGCCTGCTCGACCTGGACGTCAGCGAAGCCCTGGCCCAGCCCGGGGTAATCGAGGTGCTCAGCCATCGTAATCGTCCCAAGATGGCCAGCTACGACGAGAGCTACACCGACATGGACGCGGCGGACGGCAAGCCCTTCCGCCCGCTGTACAACGACCGCATCCTCTACAGCGGCCAACCCATCGCCCTGGTGGTCGCCGAGACCTTCGAGGCCGCGCGCCACGCGGCGTCGCTGATCCGCGCCCGCTACAGCGAGGAAGACCACGCCACCGACCTGGCCAAGGCCCGTGACCAGGCCCACGAAGCGCCCATGGAGCTGCCGGACAACCGCGGCGATGCCCCAGCCGCCTGGGCCGCGGCGCCCACGCGCATCGAAGCCGAGTACCACTCCGCGGCGGAATTCCACAATCCCATGGAGATGCACGCCTCGACCGTCATCTACCACAAGGACGGCAAGCTGACGGTGCACGACAAGACCCAGGGCGTGCAGAACAGCGCCCAGTTCGTCAGCAACATCTTCGGCCTGAGCGAGGGCGACGTGAAGGTCATCTCGCCCTTCGTCGGCGGTGCCTTCGGCTCCGGTCTGCGTCCCCAGTACCAGCTGGTGCTGGCGACCATGGCGGCGCTGCAACTCAAGCGCTCGGTGCGGGTGACCCTGACCCGCCAGCAGATGTTCACCTTCGGCTACCGTCCCGAGACCTACCAACGGATCAAGCTGGCCTGTGACAGCGACGGCAAGCTGCAGGCCATCGACCACAGCGCCCTGGGCATCACCTCGCGCTTCGAAGACTTCACCGAGATGGTACTGGTCTGGTCGGCGTCGCTCTATGCCTGCCCTAACGTCAAGCTGGCCTATCAACTAGCCGCGCTGGACGTCTATACCCCGCTGGACATGCGCGCTCCTGGCGCAGTGCTGGGCGTCTATGCCCTGGAAAGCGCCATGGACGAACTGGCCTACGCCGCCGACATCGATCCGCTGGAATTGCGCATTCGCAATTTCACCGACACCGATCCGGCCAAGGGCAAGCCCTATTCCAGCAAGGAATTGCTGGAATGCTATCGCCAGGCCGCCGAGCGCTTCGGCTGGCAGCAGCGCAGCATGGCCCCGCGCTCCATGCGCGACGGCAACCAGCTGGTGGGCTGGGGCATGGCCACCGGCGTCTGGGAAGCCATGCAGCAACCCGCCACCGCCAAGGCAGTGATGAACATCGACGGCAGCCTGGTGGTGGCCAGCGCCACCTCCGACATCGGCACCGGCACCTACACGGTGATGACCCAGATCGCCGCCGAGAACCTCGGCCTGCCGCTGGACAAGGTCACCTTCAAGCTGGGCGACTCCACCCTGCCCAAGGCACCGCTGGAAGGCGGTTCCTTCACCGTGTCTTCCGTGGGCACCGCAGTGAAGGTGGCCTGCGACCAGTTGCGCCAGCAGTTGCTGGATGCCGCCAAGGAAATGGACGACTCGCCCTTGGCCAAGGCCGAACTGGACCAGGTGGTGTTCGCCGACGGCGGCATCAGCCTCAAGACCGATCCGGCCCAGCGCGTCGACTTCACCGCCATCCTCAAGGCCTCGGGTTCGCCGTCCATGGAAACCCTGGCCAGCGCCGAACCGGCGGAAGGTCGTGACGACTACGCCACCGGTACCCACTCGGCGGTGTTCGTCGAGGTCAAGGTGGATGAGGACTTCGGCAGCGTCCGGGTCAGCCGCGTCGTCACCGCCGTGGCCGCGGGCCGCATCCTCAACCTCAAGACCGGCGAGAACCAGGTGGCCGGTGGCATCGTCTGGGGCATCGGCATGGGCCTGCAGGAGGAGGGGATGATGGACACCAGCGAAGGCCGCTGGATGAACCACAGCCTGGCCGAGTATCACTTCCCGGTGCAGGCCGACATCCAGCAGTTGGAGGTGATCTTCGTCGAGGAAAAGGACGAGATCGTCAATCCCTTGGGCGCCAAGGGCATCGGTGAGATCGGCATCGTCGGCGTGGCCGCGGCCATCGCCAACGCCATCTTCCACGCCACCGGCAAGCGCGTACGCGATCTGCCCATCACCCTGGACAAAGTCTTCGCCGACGAGCTGTTGCACTAGGCCCCAAGGTCGGGGCCCCGTTGGGCTTCGACGATAAAGCCGTCTCAGCCCAACCTACGCCACACCGTAGGTTGGGCTGAGCGCAGCGAAGCCCAACGCCCCCCAAGCCGCGCTACCCTGTCGAGCCTCGACGCTGACCCCGTCTCAACCCAACCTATCCGCACCCCCAAACCAAACCCCCATACCAGCCCCCTGGCACCTCAACCCGCCGGCTCCCCCGTGCGCACCCAAAGCTTGAAGCCGAGCGGCTGAGCCACGTCGGTGAGGCGCAGCCAATGCTGGTCGCGCCAATAGAGCAGGGGCAGCGGCTGGACACCCAGCATCACCTGGCCTTCATCGGGCGTGGCGAGGCGGCAGACGAAGGGCTTGAGCCCCTCCGCCCGCAACCAGGCCTCGAAGCGCACGGCCTGGCTGGTAGGGCTGTTGACGATCAACCGCATCACATTGGGCAGGTCGATCAACCGGAATTGTTGCGCCTCGGGCCCCAGGCGCAGCCCGCCCTGGCTGCAATGGCTATGGATGGCCTTGAGGTCATCCGGATAACCCAACAACAGGGCGATGTCGCTGCCATAGAACCAGGGTTGACCGTCGGCGAACTGATGCACACGTATGGGCCTGCCTTCGAACTGCAGGTGATGGTTGCCAGGCATATCCTTTACCCCTCTACCCAAGACCTCGCGGAAAACTATCCGCCTTCAGGAGGGCTGTCCCTGCTGATGACCCCAGGCACGCCCCTACGAATCTGTGAATGAAATCACAAATTTCATTTTTTGTACAAATGGACATTCGGGGTGGGGCGACGGCAAGGCGAGCGTCACCTTCCCTGGCCGCAAGGCTCACCCTTGCCCGATAGCCATGGGCCGCAAGGCTCGCGGGTGCCTACCTGGAAGGGTTATCGGATTCAGCCGAGTGTCGGGCAACCGCTTCCGAGCTAGCCCTCCGCTTCGTCAGGCGGTATCTCTGGGCCAAGCGCCGAGTCCATGCCGCTCCAGCACTCACCGCGGCTCCCCGTCGCCACGAGGGTAAAACCCGGTTGCCGGGCTAGGGCTTCACCAGCGTCCGAATCGCCGCCGCCGGCAACCGCGCCGTGCTGCCATCCGCCAGGCGCAGTACGAACGCTTCGCCCAGTGACCAGACCACCTGCACGTCCTGCAGCACGCACTGGTCATTGGTGGGCAGCACCCTGGCCTGCTCCTTGGCGCAATAGGATGTATCGAGCACGATGGCTTTGGCCTGGTAGTTACCCAGGCCCAGCGTCTTGACCATGGTCTCGGGCAGGGTGGTAAGTACCCCGCTATAGCCGGCCAGAAACAGGGCGAAGAACAGGGAAAACATCAAGGCTGCATTCCAGCCGGCGATGAACACCATGGAGGTCATCGTCACGACGAAGCTGATGATGAAGGGGGCAATGGCCAGAGCGCCCCACTTGAGCAACGGCTGCCACCCGCTCACCAACGGATAGGCCTGGGCCAGCATCCAGAAAATGAAAAGGCCGACGACCATCGTCGGCAGGTAAGCCTCCCAGACGAACTTCAGGAAACTGAAGCGGCGCATGTCGAACAGCCATTGCACGACAATACCCGCCAGCAAGGTGATGGGGATGGGCGCTAACAGCGAAACGCCAAGGAACAGCGAAGGATCGACCAGCAAGATGACCGCATCGCTGAAGCCCATCAGTAGGTATGGGACGAAGAACACCAGCGTCATCAACAGCATGATCTTACGAAAGCGCCCCTCGCCGGGATAGGGCAGGGCGTAGGTGATGTCTTCCTTGATCGCCGCTGTATTGACGAAGCCGTAATAGACCCAAGCTCCCGGTAGGAACAGCGCGGCGACGAAGGCGCCGATGGTCAGGAAGCCCAGGCAGGCAGCCGCCAGCAGCAGCGACGAGAACTGGAACAAATCGAAGCTGGGATAGAAGTGATTACGGGCGAAATAGGCCAGGAACATCCCGAAGTCCAAGGTCGGTGGCAGCACCTTGGCCAGTAGCAAGGCATGACACCGTAGGACGGTGCCGGAGGAGGCGAGGATGAAATCGAAGACGGCATCCGTGTCGGTGGCGGGTTGGTCTGTCCAGCGGGACATTGGGTCGTCCTTGAATACCTTGGCACTCTGCCATTAGCCCTCACGCCTTCATTAATTGGAAACGGCGAAATCTATTCCAATTATGGTAAAAGATCTCTAGGAGATGTTAGGGGTTACGTTTTCTGATAAGGTGGAAATTCTTTCTCTTTTTCAACTTCAGTGATGGGTTTTGCCTTTTCGCTAGCCAGGCTTATGCATTTTTTCGAGTATTTGTTAATGTCTTTCAGCTCTGTCTCAGAGTATTTAGAAGGGCATAGTAGTAGTATGCTTCCGAATTTGAATTGTCGAAATCCTGATATGGTATAAAATTCGCCGCTGTTTGCTTTGGTGCTCCATTCACTTTCGGAGAATATGGTGGGTGGATAGTCTTTTGAGTCTATGACGTATAGGAAAGCTCTATTATCCCTAATCTTTATTAGATTGGCGGCAGCATATGCCCATATATCAAGTAGGCTAGGCATGAGTGCGAAATTTAAAGTGAGGGCTGTAATCATAACGGCAGCAGCTTTTTTTGCTTTCTCAATTCTGTCACCTTCGAATAAGGAGTAGTAAAAAATAGCGGGAAAAAGATAAATATACATAGCGGCAAGCGTTGCAATTATCGAAATGCCTGCTGTTAGACCGTGTTCTGCACCTCTCCAGGCCTTCAAGACTAACTGCATTGGGAAGAATAGGCAGCACATGGCCGTTAAGCTTGTTAAGAAAACAAGGGTGAAGAAATTGTAGATAGCAGATGCTCTATTAATCTTTTCCGTGTCGGAAAGTTCTTTCAGTAGGTGCGTTGTTAGATCTTTATTTCTTTTTGGTAGCTCATAGATGAAATAGATGAAGGCTCCGAAAATACTTGCTAGGTACGTGGCGTATACGGGGGTGTGTAAATCAAAAAAAGTAAAATTATACTCAGAAGGAAGATCGCGAAGCAAAGGGCGCTACATTTTGCGACCGTTCTTGCCAAATGTTTTCTATCTGCGTTCTTGGTGGGGAAGAGCTGCATGCTTAGTGCAAAGCATGAAGAGGGGATTACAAATGAAAGTAGTATTATAATGAGTGTTATTAAAACGTATGCCAGCCAGATGAATATGTTAGTTGGATTTGAAATCGAATCAAGCATTAACTCGGGGTGACCTATCACCCATAAATACTTTGATATAAAAGATAGAGATATTAATGCGGCTGATAATGTTAGTATCCATTTCGCTTTGTCTATGAATTCTATGCTCCTTAAGGCGCTTTCTCTTAGGCTTTCTCTTTTTTCTATGATCTTACCTGCGCTGTCTTTCATGGCTTGATTTTTTTAAATTCTGAAATTTATGTGGTTGTATTATGATCGCTGTTTGGGCTTGTGGTTTATTTGGGTTTATATTTGCTGCGATCTCTTTTTTCGTATTCATAAGATACCGAAAAAGCCATTACCACTTCAGTGGAGTATCTTTTATAAAATTTTGAAAAACCAAGATAGAAGATTGAAAAAACAGATATTGATACAAAAAGCATGGTGAGTTTTATAATAGAAAAAGAGGGGGCTTCACCTTGAGATATTGCTAATACAAAGAAGTATGCCGAGTTTATTAATATCCCCCATGTCGATATAGCGCAAACGTAAGCCGTGTTTCTCATTAGTCCATACAGTGCTACATAGTTTTGGATTTTCGATAGGTGGTTTGGCGAGTTCTCTACACAATAATGATATATGTGATGAAAATATTCTAATGTTAGAATCTCTGACGTATCTTTCGTTTTATGATTCTTTACGAAATAATCCTTTATTTTATTTTCTATAATTTCTATTATTGGTTTTTCTAATGCGTTGGCGCTGAACGATTGGTCAGGTACTAGTATTTTAGAAATTTTTTCAGCTATAAATGTATGGGCGTCCCAGAAGAATTCTATTTTTTTTGTAGGCTTTTTATCGCCTGCTGGTTTGTGGCCCAAAAGCTTTCGAGACGGATAGCCATGTTTTCTTATGTAGCTCCTCTCAAGGGTAAATGAAGAAACTACGCCTAGGAGCTGTCCTAGCATGTAGGCTGTAATTAGCGTTATGGCGGCTTGGTAGGTCGTTGCTATACTTTTCAAATGTGTATTTAGGACGCTTTCTAGTGACTCTGGGGTCATTAAGCTAAAAAAATAAAGCAGCAGCGCTCCCGGTATTAGATACCCGAGGAAGTCATATAAAGAAAAAGGGTTTTGTTTTGTTGGCATTTAGGCTTGCTATCCCTGCATTTATAAAAAAGCCCCGCGATGCGGGGCTTTGTCTTTAATCCCAGCTCAACGCCCCACCGGTCTGATACTCGATCACTCGCGTCTCGAAGAAGTTCTTCTCCTTCTTCAGGTCCATGATTTCGCTCATCCAGGGGAAGGGGTTGGTGGCGCCCGGGTATTCTTCCTTGAGGCCGATCTGGGTCAGGCGGCGGTTGGCGATGAACTTGAGGTAGTCCTCCATCATCGCCGCGTTCATGCCCAGCACGCCGCGAGGCATGGTGTCGCGGGCGTATTCGATCTCCAGCTGGGTGCCCTGGAGGATCATCTGAGTGGCTTCGTCCTTCATCTGGGCATCCCAGAGGCTCGGGTTCTCGATCTTGATCTGGTTGATCATGTCGATGCCGAAGTTCAGGTGCATGGACTCGTCACGCAGGATGTACTGGAACTGCTCGGCGGTGCCGGTCATCTTGTTGCGGCGACCCATGGAGAGGATCTGGGTGAAGCCGCAGTAGAAGAAGATGCCTTCCAGCACGCAGTAGTAGGCGATCAGGTTCTTGAGGAACTGGCGATCGGTCTCCGGGGTGCCGGTCTTGAACTCGGGGTCGGAGATGGAGCGGGTGTACTTCAGGCCCCAGCTGGCCTTCTTCGCGACGCTCGGGATCTCGTGGTACATGTTGAAGATCTCGCCTTCATCCATGCCCAGCGACTCGATGCAGTACTGGTAGGCGTGGGTGTGGATCGCCTCTTCGAAGGCCTGGCGCAGGATGTACTGGCGGCACTCGGGGTTGGTGATCAGGCGGTAGACGGCCAGCACCAGGTTGTTGGCGACCAGGGAGTCGGCGGTGGAGAAGAAGCCTAGGTTGCGCTTGACGATGCGGCGCTCGTCCTCGGTGAGGCCGTCCGCGCTCTTCCAGGTCGCGATGTCGGCGTTCATGTTCACTTCCTGGGGCATCCAGTGGTTGGCGCAACCATCCAGGTACTTCTGCCAGGCCCAGTCGTACTTGAAGGGTACGAGCTGGTTGAGGTCGGCGCGGGCGTTGATCATCTGCTTGTCGCCGACGTGCACGCGCGCGGAGGAGCCTTCCAGGTCGTCCAGGCCTTCCTGGATGTCCAGCTCGTTCAGCGCGGCCTTGGCGCGGGCCACGGCGGCGGAGTCGGTGGCGTCCACGGCGCGGGCGTCATGGGCCAGGGCGTCGCCCTCGGAGTCCAGGCGCTCGGTCTGGGCAGGGGCCTGCTGGCCGGCGGCCTGGGCAGGCTTGGCGGGGGTGGCGTCGTCGTCTTTGTCGAATTCTTCCCAGTTCAGCATGGGGTGTCTCCTGGGTGGCTATGAGGTGGGGGCGGGGCGTTGTGGCCCTCACCCTAGCCCTCTCCCAGGGGGAGAGGGGATCTGGAGCTTTGGGCGTGGGGGTTGGCCCTCACCCTGACCCTCTCCCAGGGGGAGAGAGGATCTGGAGCTTTGGGTGTGGGGATTGGCCCTCACCCTGGCCCTCTCCCGGGGGAGAGGAGATAAAGAGCAGCCCTCTGCTAGAGAGGGCTGGGTGTTACTGGCAGGCTTCGCACTCGGGATCGTCGAGGCTGCAGGCCTTGGGCACCGGAGCCGGTGCGGGGGCGGGAGCAGCCTCGGCTTTCTGGGCCGGGGCGGGCGCTGCGCTGGCCTGGACGCCGGTGATGGGGTCGGCGCTCACGGCGTTCAGCTTGCCGGTGTTGATGGTGGACTTCTCGGTGCTGGTGGCGGCCAGGGCACGGAGGTAGTAGGTGGTCTTCAGACCGCGGAACCAGGCCATGCGGTAGGTCACGTCGAGCTTCTTGCCCGAGGCGCCGGCGATGTACAGGTTCAGCGACTGGGCCTGGTCGATCCACTTCTGGCGACGGCTGGCGGCCTCGACGATCCACTTGGTCTCCACTTCGAAGGCGGTGGCGTACAGGTCCTTCAGATCCTGCGGGATGCGCTCGATCTGCTGTACGGAGCCGTCGTAGTACTTGAGGTCGTTGACCATCACCGAATCCCACAGGCCGCGCGCCTTGAGGTCGCGTACCAGGTAGGGGTTGATGACGGTGAATTCGCCCGAGAGGTTCGACTTCACATAGAGGTTCTGGTAGGTCGGCTCGATCGACTGGGACACGCCGGTGATGTTGGCGATGGTCGCGGTCGGCGCGATGGCCATGATGTTGGAGTTGCGGATGCCTTTCTTGGCACGCTCGCGCAGCGGGGCCCAGTCCAGGGTCTCGGACAGGTCGACCTCGATGTACTTGGCGCCACGCTCTTCGATCAGGCGCTTCTCGGAATCGATCGGCAGGATGCCCTGGGACCACAGCGAACCCTGGAAGCTGGAGTAGCTGCCACGCTCTTCGGCCAGGTCACAGGAAGCCTGGATGGCGTAGTAGCTGATCACTTCCATGGAGGTGTCGGCGAACTGCACGGCGGCATCGGAACCGTAGGCGATGTGCTGCAGATACAGCGCATCCTGGAAGCCCATGATGCCCATGCCGACCGGACGGTGCTTGAGGTTGGAGTTCTCCGCCTGGGGCACCGAGTAGTAGTTGATGTCGATGACGTTGTCGAGCATGCGCACGGCGGTCTTGACGGTGCGGGCGACCTTGGCGGTGTCCAGCTTGCCGTCGACGATGTGGTTCACCAGGTTCACCGAACCCAGGTTGCACACGGCGATCTCGTCCTTGTTGGTGTTCAGGGTGATCTCGGTGCAGAGGTTGGAGCTGTGCACCACGCCCACGTGCTGCTGCGGGCTGCGCAGGTTGCACGGATCCTTGAAGGTCAGCCACGGGTGGCCGGTCTCGAACAGCATGGACAGCATCTTGCGCCAGAGGTCCTTGGCCTTGATGGTCTTGTGCAGCTTGAGCTTGCCGTACTCGGTCAGGGCTTCGTAGTACTCGTAGCGCTCTTCGAAGGCCTTGCCGTAGAGGTCGTGCAGGTCGGGCACGTCGGCGGGGGAGAACAGGGTCCAGTTGCCGTCCTCGAAGACGCGCTTCATGAACAGGTCTGGGATCCAGTTGGCGGTGTTCATGTCGTGGGTACGCCGACGGTCGTCACCGGTGTTCTTGCGCAGCTCGAGGAATTCCTCGATGTCCAGGTGCCAGGTTTCCAGGTAGGCGCAGACCGCGCCCTTGCGCTTGCCGCCCTGGTTGACCGCCACGGCGGTGTCGTTGACCACCTTGAGGAAGGGCACGACGCCCTGGCTCTTGCCGTTGGTGCCTTTGATGTAGGAGCCCAGGGCGCGCACTGGGGTCCAGTCGTTGCCCAGGCCACCGGCGAACTTGGAGAGCATGGCGTTATCGTGGATGGCGCCATAGATGCCGGAGAGGTCGTCGGGCACGGTGGTCAGGTAGCAGCTGGAGAGCTGCGGACGCAGAGTGCCGGCGTTGAACAGGGTCGGGGTGGACGCCATGTAGTCGAAGCTGGCCAGCAGGTTGTAGAACTCGATGGCGCGGGCTTCTTTATCCTTCTCCATGTGCGCCAGGCCCATGGCCACGCGCATGAAGAACAGCTGCGGCAGCTCGAAGCGGGTGCCGTGGCTGTGCAGGAAATAACGGTCGTACAGGGTCTGCAGGCCGAGGTAGGTGAACTGCTGGTCGCGCTCGTGATCGATGGCGGCGCCCAGGCGCTCCAGGTCGAAGCTGGCCAGTTTCGGGTCCAGTAGCTCCAGCTCCACGCCCTTGGCGACGTAGGCGGGCAGGGCCTTGGCGTACAGCTCGGCCATCTCGTGGTGGGTGGCGGATTCGGCCACGCCGAGGAAGCTCAGGCCTTCGGCGCGCAGGCTGTCCATCAGCAGGCGGGCGGTGACGTAGGAGTAGTTGGGCTCACGCTCGACCAGGGTACGGGCGGTCATCACCAGGGCGGTGTTGACGTCCTTCTCGGCCACGCCGTCGTACAGGTTCTTCAGGGTTTCCTTCTGGATCAGCTCGCCATTCACCTCTTCGAGGCCTTCGCAGGCTTCGCTGATGATGGTGTTCAGGCGGCCCATGTCCAGCGGCTGGGTGGTGCCGTCGGCCTTGGTGACGCGGATGCTCGGGTGCGGCTCGGCGATGTCGCTGGCGGCGCCCTGCTTGCGCTCCTGGCTGCGGGCTTCGCGATAGATCACGTAGCTGCGGGCGACCTTCTGCTCACCTGCGCGCATCAGCGCCAGTTCGACCTGGTCCTGGATCTCTTCGATGTGGATGGTGCCACCGGAAGGCATGCGGCGCTTGAAGGTGCTGCTGACCTGGTCGGTGAGCTGCTTGACGGTGGTGTGGATGCGCGAGGAGGCCGCGGCGGTACCGCCTTCCACGGCGAGGAAAGCCTTGCTGATGGCCACGGTGATCTTGTCGTCGGTGTAGGGGACGACGGTACCGTTGCGCTTGATGACGCGCAGTTGACCGGGGGCGGTGGCGCCCAGGTCCTGGCTGGCCTCTTGCGCCGGGCGGCCCTGCTGGGCTTGCTCGCGGGTCAGGTCGGTGTGCATGCGGAACTCCCTTGATCGGAAAGAGAGGACCGTCGGCGTACCGACGATCCGGAAGAGTGTTGGCTCAGTGCCTGCGCGACGACTGCCTGTCGCGCCTTTACCAATGAAGATTCCAACGAAAAGCCGTACCGTCACCGATTCCCGAAGGAGCCGGCGGGCGGGGTCAGAGACCCTGGAAATTCATAATTCGGGCGACAGGATAAGCCCTCCTCGTAAGGGAAGACAGTCTTGACAGGGGGGTGTTTCGGCGTCCCAGCCCATACCGACGAACTGCTATATATGGTGGTGTGATGATGAAATGGCCACTAGATGTCGCGTTTGTCACGTTTTGGTCTGTGGATAAGACGTGGATAAGCTGTTCGGGACGCGGGGGTATCCTGGGGGTGGCGGCAGGCCAGTGCGCGTGAACGCTGGGCTCAGAGCGCAGTGGTCAAATAACGTACAACTTCACCCGCTGTCGCGGACAAGAATGCCGGCGGATATACCGGTTCGCTATGAGCGCAAGGCTCACCAGAAGAAAAGAGTAGATAGCCACCTGCGACGTTCTGCCCCGATCAGGTCGCGGGCCTTTGGTGGTGGCGCCGTCGTGCTTCCTTAATAAGCAGCCCGGCTGCCGACCCTCAGGCACGCGGCGCGAGCAGTGTCAGCAGGCGCTGGTCCTGGTCCAGGCGGAAATGCCCGCGCAACTCCGTACCCAGCCGCCAGCGGGGCGAGAGCTCCAGCAGCAGCCGGATGTCGAAGGTCCCGGCCGGGTCGACGGCGAGGATCTCGGCGTCTTGGAAGAAGAACATCTGCCCGACCTGCGGATGCAGTGCCTTGAACAGGCTTTCCTTGGCCGAGAACGCCAGGGTGATGGCGAAGGCCTGGCCGTCCTCGTCCAGCGCCTGCAGCCGGTGCAGCTCGGCCGGGGTGAGGATCTGGTCGGCCAGGCGCAGGGCCTTGGCCGGTGCCAGCAAGGACTCGGCGTCCAGGCCGAGCCCCAGGTATTCCTCCGCGCTGCCGACCACCGCCGCGGCCCAGCCGTGGCTGTGGGTGATGGCGCCGACCTGTCCTACGGGCCAGGCGGGCCCGCGGTCCGCGCTGCGATGGCCGGGGACGGCGGCCGTACCGGTCAGCTGTCGCAGGGCCTCCCGGGCGCAGAGCCGGCCGGCCAGGTATTCGGCCTGGCGCTTGGCCACGGCGCGGCGGATGTTGTCCGGTGCCTGGATACCCAGGCGGCGGACATCGCGCTCGAGATCGACCCGGGCGGGATCGAAGTGGCAGTGCTGAAGCGCCAGTGAGGCGAGCGCCGGACTCAGGGGCGCCAGCGGCTCGGGCGCGCTGCAGCAACCGGGCAGGAGGTCGGGGGGCAGGGGATTCATCTCAGCCAGGTACCTGGCCGAGGCGCTTGGGACAGCAGGGGATCACGGCGCGCTCCAGTGCGAAAGGCGCGCAAAGGATAGCCGACTACCGGCCCGCGCTGGCGGAAAACCGCCTCGGACGTGGGGGGATTTCCGCCCGTTTTCGTCGGATGGCGGGGTTCCGCCCGCTGCCCGCTACTAGACTTTCCGTTGAAAGGTGCATGAAAGCTGGCCCTTTGATTGCGCGGGCAAAGGTGGAACGGCGATTGCTTAGCTACAGCCAGATACCGGTGCCACCGTCAGCACGGCCACCGGATCCACAACAAAAAGCTCTCAGGATGAGAGAGCCACTTTCAGTCAGGTGCCCACTCAGACAGGACGTCAGGTAGTGGCCACAAGGGAAAGAGCCATGACAGCAACCGTCGACACAACAACTACTACTGCTCCCGCGCCCAAGCGACCCGTCAAGCAACCCCTGTACAAGAGCCTGTACTTCCAGGTGATCGTGGCGATCGTGCTGGGTATCCTGCTCGGCCACTTCTATCCCCAGACCGGCGCTGCCATGAAGCCGCTGGGCGACGGTTTCATCAAGCTGATCAAGATGGTCATCGCGCCCATCATCTTCTGCACCGTGGTCACCGGCATCGCCGGCATGCAGAACATGAAGGCCGTGGGCAAGACCGGCGGCATGGCGCTGCTGTACTTCGAGATCTTCTCCACCATCGCGCTGCTGATCGGCCTGATCGTGGTCAACGTCGTCCAGCCGGGCGCCGGCATGAACGTCGACGTCAGCACCCTGGACACCAAGGGCATCGCTGCCTACGCCGCGGCTGGCGAGAAGCAGAGCACCATCGACTTCCTGCTGAACATCATCCCGTCGACGGTGGTCAACGCCTTCGCCACCGGTGAGATCCTCCAGGTGCTGTTCTTCGCCGTGCTGTTTGGCTACGCCCTGCATCGCCTGGGCGAGACCGGTCAACTGGTGTTCAACTTCATCGACCGCATCTCCCACGTCTTCTTCAACATCATCAACGTCATCATGAAGCTGGCGCCCATCGGTGCCTTCGGCGCCATGGCCTTCACCATCGGCAAGTACGGCGTCGGCACCCTGGTGCAGCTGGGCTACCTGATGGCCTGCTTCTACATCACCTGCCTGCTGTTCGTGCTGGTGGTGCTGGGCGCCGTCGCCCGCTTCCATGGCTTCAGCATCCTCAAGTTCATCAAGTACATCCGTGAAGAACTGCTGATCGTGCTGGGTACCTCGTCCTCCGAGTCCGCCCTGCCGCGCATGCTGACCAAGATGCAGAAGCTGGGCGCCGAGAAGTCGGTGGTTGGCCTGGTGATCCCCACCGGCTACTCCTTCAACCTCGACGGTACCTCCATCTACCTGACCATGGCCGCCGTGTTCATCGCCCAGGCCACCAACACCCAGATGGACATCACCCACCAGATCACCCTGCTGCTGGTGCTGCTGATCTCCTCCAAGGGCGCTGCGGGCGTCACCGGTAGCGGCTTCATCGTACTGGCCGCCACCCTGTCCGCCGTCGGTCACGTACCGGTCGCCGGCCTGGCGCTGATCCTGGGTATCGACCGCTTCATGTCCGAAGCCCGCGCCCTGACCAACCTGGTCGGCAACGGCGTAGCCTCCATCGTGGTCGCCAAGTGGTGCGGCCAGCTGGACGAGCAGGCGCTGCACACCGAGCTGGCCCGTGGCCCGAACGCCATCGAGGTCGAGGAAGCACGCCAGACCGCCTGAGCCTAGGCTGAGGGTGCGCTCTCCGAGCGACCCTCCGGCAACACCGAAACGCCCGTATCCCTGGATACGGGCGTTTTTATTTGGGCGGGATTTGGCTGTGGCGTAACGGGTGGAGCGGGGCATCGTGGTGCTGTGCGCGAGGGCCGGGAGAGGTTTGGATCTTGATCGCCGAGCTGGCCCGTGGCCCGAATGCCATCGAGGTCGAGGAAGCGCGCAAGACCGCCTGAGCCTAGGCTGAGGGTACGCTCCCCGAGCGACTCTCCGGCAATACCGAAACGCCCGTATCCCTGGATACGGGCGTTTTTATTTGGGCGGGATATGGGCGTGGCGGCAGGAGGTGGAGCGGGGCTTCACGCCCCTACGTGCGAAGACCGGGAGGGGCTGGGACTGGGTCGCGACCGCGCTGGCGGTACTCGGCTCAGCGCGTGGCGAGGAGCCATACAAGAGTGCCAGCCAGGCATAGGCGAGCGGTCGCGGAGGCTAGGGAAGGGAGCGGGTCAGGAGGCGAGCAGAGTGCGGCACTGCCGCGGAATGCAGCTTGGCGCGGGCCGTTTAGCGGAAAGGAGCGAAGGGTATGGCGAGGGGAGGGGTGAAGCGCTGGCAGGGCGCCAGCGCTTCGGAGGGTGGATCAGCGACGCAGGGTGGGGCGATAGCCCATCACGCCGTAGAACAGGATGTAGACGTAGCAGATCAGCGGGATCACGAAGGAGGGCAGCAGGCCGATGGTGTCGGCGAAGTAGCCCTGGATGGCCGGCACCAGCGCGCCACCGACGATACCCATGCACAGCAGGCCCGAACCCTTGGAGGTGAACTTGCCCAGGCCCTTGAGCGCCAGGGAGAAGATGGTCGGGAACATGATGGAGTTGAAGAAGCCGATGGCCAGCAGCGCCCACATGGCGACCTTGCCGCCCTGCAGCACGGCCACGGCCAGCAGCACGCCGATGGCGATGGCATTGAAGGTCAGCACCAGGTTCGGCCGCACCTTGGTCATGATCACGCCGCCGATGAAGCGACCGACCATGGCGCCACCCCAGTAGAGGGACAGGTACTTGGCGGCGGTGGCGGCGTTCAGTCCGGCCACGTCCGGGCTTTCCATCAGGCTCACCAGGTAGCTGCCGATGGACACTTCCGCACCCACGTACATGAAGATGCCGACCACGCCGAGCAGCAGGTGGCGATAGGCCCAGACGCTGCTGGCGGCCAGGGCGTTCTCGTCGGTGGCGTTGTCCTGCTCGGTGTCCTTGATCTGCGGCAGGCGGAACAGGCCGATGATCACCGCCAGGGCGACCAGCATGCCGGCCAGGATCAGGTAGGGCAGCTGCACCGAGTGGGCCGCGGAATCTTCACCCACCAGGGCGAGGATGGTCACGGCGCCGACCAGCGGGCCGACGGTGGTGCCCAGGGAGTTGAAGGCCTGGGTCAGGTTGAGGCGCGAGGCCGCGGTTTCCGGCTTGCCGAGGATGGTGACATAGGGGTTCGCCGCCACCTGCAGCACGGTGATACCGGCCGCCAGCACGAACAGGGCGGTCAGGAAGAAGCCGTAGGACTGGGCTCCCGCCGCGGGATAGAACAGCACGCAACCGACGCCGGCGGTGAGCAGGCCGACGATGATGCCCTTCTTGTAGCCCAGGCTCTCCACCAGCCGGCCGGCCGGGAAGGAGACGATGAAGTAGGCGGTGAAGAAGCAGAATTGGATCAGCGAAGCTTGCAGGTAGCTGAGGGTGAAGACCGCCTTGAGGTGGGGGATCAGGATGTCGTTCAGCGAGGTGATTAGGCCCCACATGAAGAACAGCATGGTGAGGACGATCAAGGGTCCGCGGTAGCTCTGGTTTTGATTGTGCATTGGGGCTCCATGGGTGCAACGGTTTCTTGTCTCTGCCCAGTCTGGCCGGACAGCGCTGTCTAAGGCGGCTGCGCAAGTACAGCGAGGCGGCGCGAGATTAAGCTATTCGCGCTGCTGAATCCATTCTTCCTGGAGGTTCGCAGGCGAAGTGCCGGCGCCTTCGACCGCGGGGCCGGTGACCGGTTCAGCATGGCAGGGAGCGGAAATGAAAAACGGCGCCAGAGGCGCCGTTTGGGTCACACAAGCGAGGGCTATCAGCCCTGCCAGCGCTTGAAGACCAGGGTGGCGTTGGTGCCGCCGAAGCCGAAGCTGTTGCTCATGACGAGGTCCAGCTTGGCGTCTTCCTTGGTCTCGCGCAGGATCGGCAGGTCGGCGACCTCGGGATCCAGCTCTTCGATGTTGGCCGAGCCGGCGATGAAGTTGCCTTCCATCATCAGCATGCAGTAGATGGCCTCGTGCACACCGGCGGCGCCCAGGGAGTGACCCGACAGGCTCTTGGTGGAGCTGATGGCTGGAGCCTTGTCGCCGAACACGGCGCGCACGCCCTTGATCTCGGCCACGTCGCCCACCGGGGTGGAGGTGCCGTGGGTGTTCAGGTAGTCGATCTCGCCGTCGACGGTGGACAGCGCCTGCTGCATGCAGCGGATGGCGCCTTCGCCGCTCGGGGCGACCATGTCGTAGCCATCGGAGGTCGCGCCGTAGCCGACGATCTCGGCATAGATCTTGGCGCCACGGGCCAGGGCGTGCTCGAGTTCCTCGACCACCACCATGCCGCCGCCGCCAGCGATGACGAAGCCGTCACGCTTGCTGTCGTAGGCACGGGAGGCCTTTTCCGGCGTCTCGTTGTAGTCGCTGGAGAGGGCGCCCATGGCATCGAACAGCATGCTCTGGCTCCAGTGCTCTTCCTCGCCACCACCGGCGAAGACCACGTCCTGCTTGCCGAGCTGGATCTGCTCCATGGCCAGGCCGATGCAGTGGGCGCTGGTGGCGCAGGCCGAGGCTACCGAGTAGTTCAGCCCCTTGATCTTGAAGGGCGTGGCCAGGCAGGCGGAAACCGTGCTGCTCATGGTCCGGGTCACACGGTAGGGACCGACGCGCTTGACGCCCTTCTCGCGCAGGATGTCCAGGGCTTCCATCTGGTTGAAGGTGGAAGCGCCACCGGAGCCGGCGATCAGGCCGGTACGGGGGTTGGAGACCTGCTCTTCGGAGAGACCGGAGTCCTTGATCGCCTGCTCCATCGCCAGGTAGGCGTAGGCGGCGGCATCGCCGACGAAGCGCTTGACCTTGCGGTCGATCAATTCTTCGAGGTTCAGGTCGATGGAACCGGAAACCTGACTGCGCAGACCCATCTCGGCGTATTCCGCGTTGTGACGGATGCCGGCACGGCCCGCGCGCAGGTTGGCGGAAACGGTGTCTTTATCATTGCCCAGGCACGAAACGATACCCAGACCGGTAATGACGACGCGACGCATGCGAAAAGCCCTTAGAAGCTGTCGGTGGAAGTGAACAGGCCGACGCGCAGACCTTCGGCGGAGTAGATCTCGCGGCCGTCCACGCTAACGGTGCCATCGGCGATGGCCAGAATGAGCGACCTGTTGATGGTGCGCTTGATATGGATATTGTAGGTGACCTTCTTGGCGGTCGGCAGTACCTGGCCGAAGAACTTGACTTCGCCGGAGCCCAGCGCGCGACCGCGACCCGGGTTGCCCTGCCAGCCAAGGTAGAAACCGACCAGTTGCCACATGGCATCCAGGCCCAGGCAGCCCGGCATCACCGGATCGCCCTCGAAATGACAACCGAAGAACCAGAGGTCGGGACGGATGTCGAGTTCCGCCACCAGTTCGCCCTTGCCGTATTTCCCGCCTACCTCGCTGATATGCACGATCCGATCGATCATCAGCATGTTCGGCGCGGGCAGTTGGGCATTACCCGGCCCGAAGAGCTCGCCACGGCTGCAGCGCAGCAAGTCTTCGTAGGTAAAGGCGTGTTGTTTGGTCATGCAAGCTCCTGTAGCTGGCCTAGATCCAGGCTCTGGCGACTCCAAGGTCGCTCTGGGTATGGCTTTGTGTAGCAGTAGACTGCCGGGGCATCGGGAAAGTCACAGGCCAGCGCCCCGCTCGTTAACGGACCATTGTGCACTTTCCGCAGTCAATTCTCCATCCTGGACGGCTGTTGGTGGTCTCGCACCCGGCCACCAGGCCGGGCGAGAGGCCACGGGGACGCGCAATCCTGGAGGCAAGATGGGCATCCTGCCGGGCTTTTCAACGCCCTTCGGTCGACCGGCAGCCGTCACGAGAACGGGCTCTGGGCCGCGCGAGCGGCTACCGTATACTGGCGACCAGGCCGCGCGATCGCGGTGCAGACGAGAGTTTCGATGACAGTCCAATCCCCCATCGCCGTCCTGGGCGGCGGCAGTTTCGGTACCGCCCTGGCCAACCTGGTCGCCGAGAACGGGCTGCCGGTGCGCTTGTGGATGCGCGATCCCCAGCAGGCCGAGACCATCCGCCGCGAGCGCGAGAACCCGCGCTACCTCAAGGGCATCAAGGTCCATGCCGCGGTGGAGGCCACCAGCGACCTGCAGGCGGCCATCGCCGATTGCGAACTGGTGCTGGTGGCGCTGCCGTCGAGCGCTCTGCGCCAGGCCCTGGCGCCCATCGCCCGCGAGCTGGAAGGGCGCTTCCTGGTCAGCACCACCAAGGGCATCGAGGCGCATTCCTTCATGCTGATGAGCGAGATCCTGGCGGAAATCGTGCCGCGGGCGCGCATCGGCATCATCTCCGGGCCCAACCTCGCCCGAGAGATCGCCGAGCACCAGCTCACCGCCACCGTGGTGGCCAGCGAGGACGAAGCCGTCTGTCGCCAGGTCCAGGCGGTGCTGCACGGGCGCACCTTCCGCGTCTACGCCAGCGCCGACCGCCTCGGCGTGGAACTGGCCGGCGCCCTGAAGAATGTCTACGCCATCATCGCCGGCATGGCCGCCGCGCTGGAAATGGGCGAGAACACCCGCAGCATGCTGATCACCCGCGCCCTGGCGGAAATGACCCGCTTCGCCGTGCAGCGCGGCGCCAATCCCATCACCTACCTGGGCCTGGCCGGGGTCGGCGACCTGATCGTCACCTGCTCGTCCGAGAAAAGTCGCAACTATCGGGTGGGGCATGCGCTTGGGCGCGGGCTCAGCCTGGAAGAGGCGGTGGCGCAGATCGGCGAGACCGCCGAAGGCGTCAACACCCTCAGGGTATTGAAGGAAAAAGCGGATGAACTGGGCGTCTACATGCCCCTGGTCAACGGCCTCTATGCCATCCTGTTCGAGGGGCGCAGCCTGGGGCAGGTGATCGAGGCGCTGATGGGCGGTGAGCCCAAGACCGACGTCGATGTGGCCGACGTCCCCTTCGGCTGAGCGTCCGTCCAGGCGCTGAGCCGCTACACTGATTGAAAAAGAGGAATTTCCATGTCCGAACCCGTGCATTCCCGCGAGCTGCTAGGCCTGCGCCTGATCTGGATGCTGCTGTTCCTGTTCGTCTGGCTGGGTGCGCAGTACCTGCTGGCGGTGGTGGTGCTGGTGCAGCTGGTGGTCCGGCTGATCAAGGGCGAGGCCAACCCGGGCCTGATCGCCTTCGGCGCCGCGCTGGCGACCTATCTCGCCCAGATCGTGCGCTTTGGTACCTTCGCCAGCGAGGTGAAGCCCTGGCCCTTCGCCGACTGGCCGGCCGAGGCTGGGCGCGACGAGCGTTCCGCGACCGCGCCATGAGACTCTGGCTGCTGCGCCATGGCGAGGCTGAGGCACGGGCGCCCAGCGACGAACAGCGCGAGCTGACCGCTGCCGGGCGCGCCGCGGTCCTACGCAGTGCCCAGGCGCTGAGCGGCGCCGGGCTGCAGCTGATCCTGACCAGCCCCTATGTACGGGCGCGGCAGACCGCCGCCCTGGTGCAGCAGCACCTGGGCTGGCCGGACGAGCCGCGCCTCGCCGACTGGGCGACCCCCGACGGCGCGCCCGAGCAGGCCTTGAACGAGCTGGCGCGGCTGGAGGTGGCGGAGCTGCTGCTGGTGACCCACAACCCCTTCGTCGGCGAACTGGCCGGTTGGCTGCTGCACGGGCATAGGCAGGCGCCGGTAGCCATGGGCACCGCCTCGCTGCTGTGCCTGGAAGCGCTCCTGCCCCTGGCCGGTGGTTTCACCCTGGTCACCCGCGTCGACGGCTGACGACTGTGCAAGGAAAGAGCATGAGCATCTGGCAGACCCTCCCGGACCCCGCGGACCTTACCCGCCAGCTCGAGAACACCCTGGGCGAACACCTGGACATGCGCATCGAGGCCTGGGACGACACCAGCCTGACCGCCAGCATGGTGGTGGACCCTCGCACCCACCAGCCGATGGGCCTGCTGCATGGCGGCGCCTCGGTGGCCCTCGCGGAAACCGCGGGCTCGATCGCCAGCATGCTGTGCGTGGATAGAGCGCGGTACTACTGCGTCGGCCAGGAAATCAACGCCAACCACCTGCGCGGCGTACGGACCGGGCGGGTGACGGCGGTGGCCCGCCCCCTGCACCTGGGCCGCAGCAGCCACGTCTGGGACATCCGCCTGAGCGATGACGAGGGGCGGCTGACCTGCGTGTCGCGCCTGACCGTGGCCGTGGTGCCGCTGCAGCGGGACGCCTCCTGAGCATGACGGCGCACGTCCAGGAGCTCCGGCTGGAGCTACCCCACGTGGAGTTGAGCGCGCGCGCGTTCGGCCCGGAAAATGGCTATCCGGTACTGGCGCTGCATGGCTGGCTGGACAACGCCATGACCTTCGCCCAGTTGGCGCCGCGGCTGACTGGCCTGCGCATCGTCGCCCTGGACCTGCCGGGGCACGGCTTGTCGGCGCACCGGCCGCCGGGAGTCGGCTACGCCATCCAGGATTACGTGCTGGACGTGCTGGCCGCCGCCGAGCAGCTGGGGTGGAAGCGCTTCAGCCTGCTCGGACACTCCATGGGCGCCATCGCCAGCGTCATCGCCGCCGCGGCCTTGCCGGAGCGGATCGAACGCCTGGCGCTGATCGACGGCCTGCTGCCCTACACCACGCCGGCGGCGGAGGTGCCCGAGAAATTGGGCAAGGCGCTGTTGGCGGAACTGGAGTTGCCCAACCGCCGCAAGCCGGTCTATGCCAGCGTGGAAGAGGCCGTGGCGGCGCGCTTGCGCGGCGCCCTGACGGTGAGTCAGGAGGCGGCCGAGCTGCTGGCGGAGCGTGGCCTGATGGCCGTGCCCGGTGGCTACACCTGGCGCTCCGATCCGCACCTGCGCCTGCCCAGTCGGCTGAGGTTCACACCCGAGCAAGCCCGGGCCTGCGTGCGTGCCCTGAGTTGCCCGACCGCCCTGGTGATCGCCGCGGGCGGCTTGCTGCGGCCCCATCCGGAGGCCCTGGCACTGGCCCGGGAACAGGCCTGCTTCACCCTCCATGAGCTGCCAGGTGGGCACCATCTGCACCTGGACGATGCCCAGGGTGCCCAGGCCGTCGCAGATTGTTTCAATGCCTTCTTTGCCGCCAGGACCGGGGTGGACGAATAATGCGGCATGCCTAGCCGTCCGCCTTATCCCTGCTGCCTATCCCTCCGCCAGCCCCTGTTGCTCGGCCTGCTGCTGTTCGCCGGCTGGACCCAGGCAGAGGTACTGCCCGAACTTGCGCCCCTGGATCACGCGCAACTCGTCCGCGAGGCCGGACCGACGGCCGCCGAGCGCCGCTATCCGCTGGGGCCCGCCAGTCGCATCGGCGGTCGCCTCCGCTTGGAGGATTCGCTGCAGGTCGAGGGCGAGCTCCTGACCCAGACCTTCGAACTGGCCAGCGGTCACCCGCCATTGGCGCGCCTCGACGGCGAACGCCAGCGGCTGCAGCAGCAGGGCGCGACGCTGCTTTACTGGTGCGAGGGGCGTGACTGTGGTGCCAGCAACGTCATCGCCAACACGGTACTGGGCGAGGCCATGCTCTTCGGGCCCGACGACCAGCAGGGCCTGATGGTGCTGCAGCTGGCGCAGCCCCAGACGGTGCTGACGCTGTACGGCATCACCCGGGGCAATCGCCGTGGCTATCTGCACGCCGAGCGACTGCGGGCCAACCAGCCCTTGCCCGAGCTGTTGCCTACCGCCGCCACCCTGCTCAAGGAATTGCAGCGCGACGGCCAGCTACTGCTGCCGGCACTGGCAGAGGCACCGGCGGCGCCCTGGATCACACGCGTCGCCGCGGCGCTGGCGCTTAATGGCGATGTTGCCGTGACCCTGGGCGGCGCCCAGGCCGAGGCCTGGCAGGGCGCCCTGCGGGAGGCCGGCGTCCGCGCGCCGCGGCTGCAGGCCGACGGCAACCGGCCCGCCGGTCTCTACCGGCGTTCCTAGACGTCGTTGACGTAGCGGGTGCGACCCGCGCCCAGGCCGAACAGGGTGGCCAGCACGGCGATCACGCAGAACAGCACCCCCATAGGCGCCCAGCTGTGGGTGGCGTCGTGCAGGACGCCAACCAGCAGCGGGCCGAGGGAGGCCAGGCTGTAGCCCGCGCCCTGGGCCATGCCGGATAGCCGCCCGGCGGTTTCCGCATCCCGCGAGCGCAGTACCAGCAGGGCCAGCGCCAGGCTGAAGGTGCCGCCCTGGCCCAGCCCCAGCACCACCGCCCATAGCCAGAGGCTGCCCACGGGGGCATAGAGACAGCCCAGCAGGCCGGCCAGGGTGAGGACCATCACCACCACGATGGCCAGGCGCTGGTCGCGCCCGCGGGTCGCCAGCCAGGGGGCGGTCAGGGCGCTGAGCAGCTGGGTCAGTACCGAGCCGGACAGCATCAGGCCGGCCTGTACGGTGCCCAGGCCGCGGTCCATCAGCAGGGTGGGCAGCCAGCCGAACACGATGTAGGCCAGCGAGGATTGCAGGCCCATGTAGAGGGTGATCTGCCAGGCCAGGCGGTTGCGCCAGAGGGAGCCACCCGCGCCCCGAGCCGGCGTTTGGCTCGGAGGCTGGCGCAGTTGCGGCAGCCAGACCAGCAGGGCCACCAGGGCCACCAGCGCCCAGGCGGCGAGGGCGGGCTGCCAGTGGCCGCCGAAGGCCTCGGCGAGCGGCGCGGTCGCCCCGGCCGCTATGGCTGCGCCGATGCACAGCATCATGGTGTAGAGCCCCATCAGTTGCCCCGCCTGGGCGGGGAAATCGCGCTTGACCAGGGCCGGCAGCAGCACGCCGAGGATGCCGATGCAGGCGCCGGCGATCAGGCTGCCGAGAAACAGCCCGGCGGGTGGCAGCAGGCTGCGCAGGACAATGCCCGCCGCCAGCAGCGCCAGGATGGCGCCCAGGGCGCGTTCGCTGCCCCAGCGCCGCGCCAGGCGTGGTGCCAGGGGGGCGAACAGGCCGAGGCAGAGTACCGGCAGGGTGGTGAGCAGGCCGACGGCGCTGCTGGAAAGACCGGTGCTGCCTTCGATCTGGCGCAGCAGCGGCGCCAGGCTGGAGAGCGCCGGACGCAGGTTGAGGGCGATGAGCATGAGGCTGGCGAGCAACAGGCCGCGTTGCCAGGGGCTGGGGCGGGAGGTGGCGAGAGAGGACATGGGCACCGCTATGACCTGGGAAACCGCCAATGCTAGCGCACCCTGGCCATAACGCACGGCGCCGCTGTCCGCTACCCTTCGCGGGGAAAAAATAGTTGGGCGCACCGGCTAAAAAATCGCCAGTTCGTCCATCGCCGCACTGCCGCTCGGTTGTCAGAGGTCCGTTCGGGGTTTTCCACGAGGTTATCCACAGCAACTGTGGATTACCGCCAAAAAACAGCCCTTTTGCTTTGGCGGGCGATCTGTTAGGCGCCGCCATCCCCGCGCCGGGACAGGCTTTTGCTACTATTACCGCCCCTCGCGCAGCTCGTCGAGCGAGCCGCGCCGCTGATCCGGAGTCCCGATGACCAATCCCATTCGCCTCACCCAATACAGCCACGGCGCCGGTTGTGGTTGCAAGATCGCACCCAAGACCCTGGAGACCATCCTGGCGGGGAGCGGCGCCCAGCATCTGGATCCGCGGCTGTGGGTAGGCAACGCCTCGCGTGACGACGCGGCGGTCTATGGCCTGGACGAAGAGCGCGGGGTGGTCTGCACCACCGATTTCTTCATGCCCATCGTCGACGACCCCTTCGACTTCGGCCGGATCGCCGCCACCAATGCCATCAGCGACATCTATGCCATGGGCGGCGACCCGCTGCTGGCCATCGCCATCCTCGGCTGGCCGGTCAACGTCCTGCCGCCCGAGGTGGCCCGGGAAGTGATCGCCGGTGGGCGGCGGGTCTGCGACGAGGCCGGCATTCCCCTGGCCGGTGGTCACTCCATCGATGCCCCAGAGCCGATCTTCGGCCTAGCGGTGACCGGGATCGTCGAGAAGCGCCATCTCAAGCGCAACGACACCGCCACCCTGGGCAGCCGCCTCTATCTGACCAAGCCGCTGGGCATCGGCATCCTCACCACCGCCGAGAAACGCGCCTTGCTGCGTCCCGAAGATCGCCACCTGGCGCGGGACACCATGTGCCAGCTCAATCGCCCCGGCAGCCGCTTCGGCCGCCTGGCGGGGGTGACGGCCATGACCGATGTCACCGGCTTCGGCCTGCTCGGCCACCTGGTGGAGATGGCCGACGGCAGTGGTCTGACCGCCGAACTCGACTTCGCCGCCATTCCCCGGCTGGAAGGGGTGGACTTCTATCTGCAGCAGGGCTGCGTGCCCGGCGGCACGGAGCGCAATTTCGATAGCTACGGCGCGCGCATCGCCCCGCTGGACGAACAGCGGCGCCAGCTGCTGTGCGATCCCCAGACCAGCGGCGGCCTGCTGGTGGCCGTGGCGCCCGCAGGCGAGGCGGAATTCCTCGCCGTGGCCGCGGAGCTGGGCCTAGCCCTGCAACCCATCGGGCAACTGGTGGAACGTCGCGCCCACGCGGTCGAGGTGGCCTGATGACCCAGCGTGAGGATGCCCGCGACCTGCGGGCGCTGTTCCTGAGCGATGTGCCCCTGATCGACGTCCGGGCGCCGGTGGAATTCGCCAAGGGCGCCTTTCCCCTGGCGACCAACCTGCCGTTGATGAATGACCTGGAGCGCCAGCGGGTGGGTACCCGCTACAAGCAGCAGGGCCAGCAGGCGGCGCTGCAACTCGGCCACCAGTTGGTCTCCGGTTCGGTGAAAGAGGCGCGCGTCCAGGCCTGGGCTGACTTCGCCCAGGCCCATCCGGAGGGCTACCTCTATTGCTTCCGCGGCGGCCTGCGCTCCCAGATCAGCCAGGAATGGCTGCGCAGCGAAGCCGGTATCGCCTATCCCCGAGTAGTGGGCGGCTACAAGGCCATGCGGACCCTGCTCATCGAGACGCTGCAGCAGGCCTTGGCCGAGTGCAGCTTCGTGGTGGTGGGCGGCATGACCGGCACCGGCAAGACCGAGGTGGTGGCCCAGCTCGACAACGCCGTGGATCTCGAAGGCCATGCCAATCACCGCGGCTCCAGCTTCGGCAAGCGTGCTACGCCCCAGCCGGGGCAGATCGATTTCGAGAACCGCCTGGCCATCGACCTGCTGCGGCGGCGCCATGCCGGGCAGTCGCAGTTCGTGCTGGAAGACGAATCGCGCCTGGTCGGGCGTTGCTCGCTGCCCCTGGAATTGCACCAGGGCATGCAGCAGTTCCCGCTGGTCTGGCTGGAAGACAGCCGGGAGAATCGCATCGAGCGCATCCTGCGTGACTATGTCATCGACCTAGCGGCGGAATTCGTCGAGCTGCACGGACCGGAGCAGGGCTTCGTCCTGTTCGCCGAGCAGTTGCGCAAGAGCCTCTCCGGCATCGCCAAGCGCCTCGGTGGTGAAAGATTCCAGCGGTTGTCGGCGATCCTCGAGGACGCCCTGGCCGAGCAGCAGCGCTCGGGTGAGGTGGCGGGCCATCGGGGCTGGATCGACGGCCTGCTGGCGGAATACTACGACCCCATGTACGCCTACCAGCGCGAGAGCAAGGCCTCCCGGGTGATCTTCAGTGGCGACCAGGCCGCGGTGGTCGAGTTTCTGCGGCAGCGGCGCTGAACGGCGCCGCGGGCCGGCGGTCTACGCTGCGGTTATTCGGCCGTTCCGGTCGGTCGCAAGGAGAAAAGAAGATGAAATCGAAACTGGTTACCGTCGTATCGGCCACCCTGGCGGCCCTGGTGCTCGCAGGCTGTTCGGGCAAGGTGGTCAATCGCGACAGCTGCGCGGCCCAGACCCGCTCCGCCTGGCAGGAGCTCGACCTGGCCAAGGCCGAGGGCTTCTCCGGGACGGTGAGCTATTCCAAGGCGCTGGCGCTGCTGTCCACCGCCAAGACACAGCAGCAGGTCGAGGCCTACGACGGCTGCGTGAAGAACGCCGAAAAGGCCCGCTTCTACATTCGCGAGTCCCGCGCCGGCCGCTGATCCCCGGCATTACTGGCCGGTTGCCGCCATCCAAAGCGACGTGCACGTAGCCGCGCACGACGGATAGTGGCCTTCCGGTCCGCACCCCTTCAAGAATCGGCTTCTGCGGACGACAGCGTCGGTAGAACTTATTCCGTTGGGGTGCCGTATGAGAGGGATTGCAAGGTATCGCCTGGCCAACTGGCGGACCGCGACCAAACTGGCCGTCGGCTTCGGCCTGGTATTGCTGCTCACCCTGGTGGTGGCGCTCCAGGGGGGGCTGGCGCTCAAGGATGTGGAGCATCGCTTCGACTCGCTGCGCGACATGGCGGCGGTCAATCGGCAGGTGATGCAGGTCCGCGCCCTCGAACAGGGCTTTCGCCTGAGCGGGGATACCGCCCAGGCCGACCAGCTGCGCAAGGCCCTGCCCGCCGTGCTCGACGGCTTGGGCCAGCTCGCGGCCGAGGTCCACGGCGCCAACGGTGCGGACATCGCCGCCGCGCTGCAGGCGGCCAAGGCCTATGGCGCCGCCTTCACCGATTTCCAGCGCCTGCACACCTCGCGCCGCCTGGCCATGGATGCGGCGACCTTCCTGGTGGAAGGGGCGGCCAACAGCCTGGACATCCTCCAGTCCGGACTGCTGGACGACGGCGCCTATGCCCTGAAGGATTCCGGCGGCCAGCAGGGTGCCGACCTGCTGACCCTGTCGCAGCAGGTCGGCGAGCTCTATCGGCTGATGCTCAAGAGTCTCGACGAGGCCCAGGCACGCGCCAGCAAGACCGCCGTGGACGACCAGCCGCTACCCTCGGCCAGTGCCGCGCTGGCATTGCTGGCCAAGGTGGAGCCGCAACTCAGCGATCCCGCCTATTCCTCGGTCATCCAGGACGTGTCCACCAACATCAAGGAATTCATCCGCCGCCTGGGCGACTACTCCGGCGCCCTGGCCCAGGAGCAGGCCGCCGGCGCGCAAATGAGCAGTCTCGCCGAAACCGCCGTGCAGCGCGTCGATGCCCTCTACGCCCAGCAGGAGGGCGAGTTGCAGGCGATGATGACCAAGCGCCTGCTGACCATCGGCGCCGTCGCGCTGCTGGCCCTGGTGGTGGGCGCCCTGGCGGCGCTGGTCATCACCCTGGCCATCGTGCGGCCCCTGCGCAAGGTGATCGCGGCGGCCGAGCGCATCGCCCAGGGCCAGCTGGACGTCGAGCTGGTGGTGGATCGCGGCGACGAGATCGGCCAGCTGCAGCGTTCCAGCGCCAGCATGGTGGCGGCGTTGCGCGGCATGGTCCTGCAACTGCAGGGCGGCATCGGTCGGCTCGGCCAGGCGGCCGCGGCGCTCGCCGAACAGGCCCGCGACGCCCAGTCGGGCGTCGCGCGGCAGCGTGAGGAAACCGACCAGGTCGCCGCGGCCATGGCCGAGCTGGCCGCTACCGCCCAGGGCGTCGCCGTGGATGCCGAAGCCGCTGCGGGCGCGGGCGACCAGGCCGATCGCCAGGTCAACGATGGCCAGGCGGTGATCGGCCGGAGCCTGGCCGGCATCGAGACCCTGGGTGTGGATGTACGCGCGGCGGCGGAGCGCCTGCAGGGCGTCTCGCGGGATAGCCAGGCGATCAGCGGGGTGCTCGACGTAATCAAGGCCGTGGCCGAACAGACCAATTTGCTGGCGTTGAACGCCGCCATCGAGGCGGCGCGCGCCGGCGATCAGGGGCGCGGCTTCGCGGTGGTCGCCGACGAAGTCCGCGCCCTGGCCCGGCGTACCCAGCAGTCGAGCGTGGAGATCGAGCAGCTCATCGCGGTGTTGCAAAAGGGCAGTGGCGAGGCGGTGGGGCGGATGCAGCAGAGCGAAACTCTGCTGGCGGACACCATGGCCAGCGCCGGCGATACCCGCCAGGCCTTCGCCGGCATCGCCACGGCGGTCGCCAGCATCCAGCAGAAGAACCAGCAGATCGCCGCGGCGGCGGTGCAACAGAGTGCGGTAGCGGAAGAGGTGGCGGTCAACGTGACGCGCATTCGCGACGGCGCCGATCAGTCCAGCCAAGCCATGGCGGCGACGGCCTCGGCCAGCCGCGAACTGGCCGAGCTGGGTGACGAGCTCTCACGCCTGGTCCAGCGCTTCCACGTCTGACCGGGCGGGCTACTGGGCGTTGAGCGCCTGGCCGGTGGTGCCCTGGCTGGCGGGGCCGAGCAGGTAGAGGTAGACCGGCAGGATGGCCTCGGCCACGGGCACCCGCGCCGGATCTTCCGCCGGATAGGCCGCCGCGCGCATGGCGGTACGGGTACCGCCCGGATTGACGCTGTTGACCCGGATGCCGGCCTCCGCCAGCTCCTCGGCCCAGACCTGCATCAGCCCTTCAGTGGCGAACTTGGACACCGAGTAGGCGCCCCAGCCGGCCCGGCCCTTGCGCCCGACGCTGCTGGAGGTGAAGACCACCGACGCATCGCCCGCGGCCTTGAGCAGCGGCAGCAGCGCCTGGGTCAGGGCGAAGCCGGCGTGCACATTGACCTGCATGACCTGGGCCAGCGCCGCGGCCGGAGTCTGTTCCAGCAGTACCCGTGGCCCGAGCAGGCCGGCGTTGTGCACCAGGCCATCGAGACGCCCGAAGTCCCGCTGCAGGCGCGCGGCGGCGGCCGCATAGGCGCTGGCGTCAGCCTGTTCGAGATCCAGCACCAGGGGCTCGGCCGCCTGGCCGCCGCCGGCCAGGATCTCGGCGCGCACCTGCGCCAGCGCCGCGGCGTCGCGACCCTGGAGGATCACCTGGGCGCCCAGGGCCGCGCAGCCCTTGGCCAGGGCGGCGCCGATGCCGCGGTTGGCGCCGGTGATGAGGATAACGCGGTCCTGCAGCAGGCCGGCAGGGGCTTGGTAGTCGAACATCTGGTCTCCTAGCAGCCGCACAGTGCGCGGTCGAGCAGGGCGCGCAACTCCAGCGGGTGGTCGATGATGGCGTCGGCGCCCCAGTGCTCCGGGCGATCGTCCGGGTGGATGTAGCCGTAGCGCGCCGCCACCGTCTTGCTGCCGGCGGCGCGGCCGGACTCGATGTCGCGCAGGTCGTCGCCAATGAACAGGGCGACCTGGGGATCCACGTCCAGTTGCCGACAGGCCAGCAGCACCATCTCCGGATCGGGCTTGCTGCGCGCGACGTGATCGGGGCAGACCAGGCAGGCCGAGCGCTCGGCCAGGCCCAGGCGCTGCATGATCGGCTCGGCGAAGCGCACCGGCTTGTTGGTCACCACGCCCCAGCGCAGCCGGGCGGCGTCCAGGTCGCGCAGGATCTCGTCCATGCCCTCGAACAGCCGGGTATGGACCGCGCAGTGCGCCTGGTAGCGCTCGAGGAATTCCAGGCGCAGGGACTCCAGTTCGGTGCCGAGCGGGTCGACATCGAAGCCGGCGAGGATCATCGCCTTGGCACCGCCGGAGATGACGCCGCGCAGGCGGGCTTCGTCGGCGGGGGCGAGGCCCTGGTCCTGGCGCATGGCCTGGACGATGGCGATGAAATCCGGCGCCGTGTCCAGCAGGGTGCCGTCCATGTCGAAGAGGACCGCTTGCAGACGCATGGATCAGTCCTCGCGCTGGGTGCGCACCATGTAGTTCACCGTCACGTCGCCTTCCAGCTTGTATCTCTTGGTCAGCGGGTTGTAGGTGAGGCCGATGACGTCGCGCAGGTTCAGGCCGGCGGCGCGGGCCCAGGCGCCCAGTTCCGAGGGGCGGATGAACTTGCGGAAATCGTGGGTGCCGCGCGGCAGCAGGCGCAGCACGTACTCGGCGCCGACGATGGCGAACAGGTAGGCCTTGGGATTGCGGTTGATGGTGGAGAAGAACACCTGGCCGCCCGGCTTGACCAGGTCGTGGCAGGCCTTGATCACCGACGAGGGATCCGGCACGTGTTCGAGCATCTCCAGGCAGGTCACCACGTCGTAGGTGCCGGCATGCTTGCGCGCGTGGTCCTCGGTGGTCTCCTGGATGTATTCCACCGGCACGCCGGATTCCAGCTGGTGCAGGCGGGCCACGGCCAGCGGCGCCTCGGCCATGTCGATGCCGGTCACCTGGGCACCACGCTGGGCCATGGCTTCGCTGAGGATGCCGCCGCCGCAACCGACGTCCAGCACCTTCTTGCCGGCGAGGCCGGCGTGCTGGTCGATCCAGTTGACGCGCAGCGGGTTGATGTCGTGCAGCGGCTTGAATTCGCTCTCGCGGTCCCACCAGCGGTAGGCGAGGGCCTCGAACTTGGCGATCTCGGCGTTATCGACGTTGGACATGGGATTCTCCAGAGGCAAGGGGAGCGGGACGCGTCAGGCGCCCTGCTGGATACGGGTGACCCACTGCTGCGCATTGGCTATGAGTTCGGCCTCGTCCAGGCGTACGAGTTCGCTCTGGCGCAGCAGCGGCACGCCGCCGACCCAGACGTCGCTGACGCGATCGCGGCCGGTGGCGTAGATGAGTTGCGAAACGGGATCGTAGAGCGGCTGCTGGGCGAGGCCGCTGAGATCGACGGCGGTCAGGTCGGCCGCCTTGCCCAGCTCCAGCGACCCCAGGCAACGCTCCAGGCCCAGGGCGCGGGCGCCGTTGAGGGTAGCCATGCGCAGGGCGCGATGGGCATCGAGCGCGGTGGCGGAGCCGGCGACGGCCTTGGCCAGCAGGGCGGCGGTACGGGTCTCGCCGAGCAGGTCGAGGTCATTGTTGCTGGCCGCGCCGTCGGTGCCGATGGCGACGTTGACGCCGGCCTGCCAGAGCCGCTCCACCGGGCAGAAGCCGCTGGCCAGCTTGAGGTTGGATTCCGGGCTGTGGATGACGTGGCTGTTGGTCTCGACCAGGTTTTCCAGATCCTCGTCGTCCACCTGGGTCATGTGCACCGCCTGGAAGCGCGGGCCCAGCAGGCCCAGGCGGCGCAGGCGCGACAGCGGCCGCTCACCGGTCTGCTCGAGGGCCTGCTGCACCTCGAAGGCGGTCTCGTGCACGTGCATCTGGATCGGCGCCTGCAGCTGCTCGGCCAGCACCAGGATCTGTTCGAGCTTGGCATCGGCCACGGTGTAGGGCGCATGGGGGCCGAAGGCCACGCTGATGCGCTCGTGCAGCTTCATGTCGTCGAACAGCTCCAGGCCGCGACGGATCATGTCGTCCGCGGTGCGGGCGCCGGGAATGGGGAAATCGAGGATCGGCAGGCAGACCTGGGCGCGTACACCGGTGCGATGGATCGCCTCGCAGGCCACCTGGGGATAGAAGTACATGTCCGAAAAGCAGGTGATGCCGCCGCGGATCTGCTCGGCGATGGCCAGGGTGGTGCCGTCGCGGACGAAGTCCTCGTCGACCCAGCGGCCCTCGGCCGGCCAGATGTGGTCCTGCAGCCAGGTCTGCAGCGGCAGGTCGTCGGCCATGCCGCGGAACAGGGTCATGGCGGCGTGGCCATGGGCGTTGATCAGCCCGGGGATCAGCACCTTGCCCGGCAACTCCAGGGTCTCCTTGGCCGGGTGGCGCAGGGCGTCGCTGCGCGGCGCGAGCAAGGCGATGCAGCCGTCGCGCACGCCCAGGGCGTAGTCGCGCAGGACCACCCCGGCCGGCTCCACCGGCACGATCCAGCTGGGGAGCAACAAGAGGTCCAGGGGCGCGGGGGTGGGCATCTGCGACGGTTCCGAAAGGGGCGAGCCGGCAGTATAGCGGTCCTTGCGGCGCTACCGCTAAATCCGCGCGCCGATGCCGGTATACTGGCTGGCTACAGATTCAGGTCGAGGAGAGATCATGCGAGAGCGTCTGCTGGCGGCGGAAAAGATCAAGGCGATCGAATGGCGGGACGGTGCCCTGCACCTGCTCGACCAGCGCCTGTTGCCGCTGCGCGAACACTGGGTCGCCTGTCAGAGTGCCGCCGAGGTGGCCCAGGCCATCCGCGACATGCTGGTACGCGGCGCCCCGGCCATCGGGATCAGCGCCGCCTATGGCGTGGTGCTGGGCGCCCGCCAGCGCGCCGCGGCGGGGGAGGACTGGCAGCAGACCCTGACCGCCGACTTCGAACTGCTGGCCGCTTCGCGGCCCACCGCGGTCAACCTGTTCTGGGCGCTCAATCGCATGCGCGAGCGGCTGGCGCGGGCGGCCGGAGAGGGTGCCCTGGCGGCGCTGGAGGCCGAAGCCGTGGCCATCCACCTGAGCGATCGCGAGGCCAACCTGACCATGGCCCAGCTCGGCGTCGAGCTGATCCGCAAGCACGACACCAGTAAGCAGACCTTCCTCACCCACTGCAACACCGGCGCCCTGGCCACCGGTGGCTTCGGCACCGCTCTGGGCGTCCTGCGTGCGGCGCACCTCGATGGCCTGGTGGAGTGCGTCCACGCCGACGAAACCCGCCCCTGGCTGCAGGGCTCGCGGCTGACCGCCTGGGAGTTGGCCGGGGAGGGCATTCCCGTCAGCCTCAACGCCGACGCCGCCGCGGCGCACCTGATGAAGACGCGCAACGTCGCCTGGGTGATCGTCGGCGCCGATCGCATCACCGCCAATGGCGACGTGGCCAACAAGATCGGCACCTACAACCTGGCGGTCATCGCCATGCACCATGGCGTACGCTTCATGGTGGTGGCACCCAGCTCCACCATCGACATGAAGCTGGCCTCGGGCGACGACATCCCCATCGAGGAGCGCGCCGGTCACGAACTGCTGGAAGCCGGCGGCCAGCGCATCGCCGCCGAGGTCGAGGCCTTCAACCCGGTGTTCGACGTGACGCCCGCGGATCTCATCGATGCCATCGTCACCGAGCGCGGCGTGGTGGAGCGACCGGACGCCAAGAAGATGGCCGAGTTGATGAATCGGCGGCGCCTGCATTGAGGTGATCGCCAGGGGCGGATACGTCCCTGAATGTGTTAGAATTTCGCTCTTTGCACAGGCTTCGTTCGAAAGCCGTCTGCAGGCGGTGATGCCGTGCTGGAAACCGGCTCGAGCGGCGTCTCGTCGCCGGTAGCAGGCGCAGCCAGACGGGCTTTCGCCTCTGCTATACCAGGCTCGGCCGACTTCCGGGCGAGCCCTAGCGCTTTTCAGATCAGAAGGAACCAGGCTTCTCATGGGTGAACTGGCCAAAGAAATCCTCCCGGTCAATATCGAAGACGAATTGCGGCAGTCGTATCTCGACTACGCGATGAGCGTCATCGTCGGCCGGGCCTTGCCGGACGTGCGCGACGGTCTCAAGCCGGTGCACCGGCGCGTGCTCTACGCCATGAGCGAACTGGGCAACGACTGGAACAAGCCGTACAAGAAATCCGCCCGTGTGGTGGGTGATGTCATCGGTAAGTACCACCCCCACGGCGACACCGCCGTCTACGACACCATCGTGCGGATGGCCCAGCCGTTCTCGCTGCGCTACATGCTGGTGGACGGCCAGGGCAACTTCGGTTCGGTGGACGGCGACAACGCCGCGGCCATGCGTTACACCGAAGTGCGGATGTCCAAGCTCGCCCACGAGCTGCTGGCCGACCTGGACAAGGAAACCGTCGACTGGGTGCCCAACTACGATGGCACCGAGCAGATCCCGGCGGTGATGCCCACGCGCATCCCCAACCTGCTGGTCAACGGCTCCAGCGGCATCGCGGTCGGCATGGCCACCAACATCCCGCCGCACAACCTCGGCGAGGTGATCGACGGCTGCCTGGCGCTGATCGAGAACAGCGAGCTGACCGTCGACGACCTGATGCAGTACATCCCCGGTCCGGACTTCCCGACCGCGGGCATCATCAACGGTCGCGCCGGCATCATCGAGGCCTACCGCACCGGCCGTGGCCGCATCTATGTGCGGGCCCGCGCCGAGGTCGAGGACATCGACAAGAGCGCCAATCGCCAGCAGATCGTCATCACCGAGCTGCCCTACCAGCTCAACAAGGCGCGGCTGATCGAGAAGATCGCCGAGCTGGTGAAAGAGAAGAAGATCGAAGGCATCACCGAGCTGCGCGACGAGTCCGACAAGGACGGCATGCGAGTGGTCATCGAGTTGCGTCGCGGCGAGACCCCCGAGGTGGTGCTCAACAACCTCTACGCCCAGACCCAGCTGCAGACGGTGTTCGGCATCAACGTGGTGGCCCTGCTCGACGGCCAGCCGCGCACCCTGAACCTCAAGGAACTGCTGGAAGCCTTCATTCGCCATCGTCGCGAAGTGGTGACCCGGCGGACCGTCTACGAACTGCGCAAGGCGCGCGAGCGTGGCCACATCCTCGAAGGCCAGGCGGTCGCCCTGTCCAACATCGATCCGGTCATCGAGCTGATCAAGACCTCGCCGACCCCGGCCGAGGCCAAGGAACGCCTGATCGCCACGCCCTGGGAATCCAGCGCGGTACGCGAGATGGTCGAGCGCGCCGGCGCCGATTCCTGCCGTCCGGACGACCTGCCCGAGCAATACGGCCTGCACGAGGGCAAGTACCACCTCTCGCCCGAACAGGCCCAGGCCATCCTCGACCTGCGCCTGCACCGCCTGACCGGCCTGGAGCACGAGAAGCTCATCGCCGAGTACCAGGAGATCCTGCAGCAGATTGGCGAGCTGATCCGCATCCTCACCAACCCCGAACGGCTGATGGAAGTCATCCGCGAAGAGCTGGAGAAGGTCAAGGCCGAGTTCGGCGACAAGCGTCGTACCGAGATCGTCGCCTCCCAGGTGGACCTGACCATCGCCGACCTCATCACCGAGGAAGACCGCGTCGTCACCATCTCCCATGGCGGCTACGCCAAGTCCCAGCCGCTGCACGCCTACCAGGCGCAGCGCCGTGGCGGTCGCGGCCGCTCGGCCTCGGCGGTCAAGGACGAGGACTACATCGAACACCTGCTGGTCGCCAACAGTCATACCACCCTGCTGCTGTTCTCCAGCCTGGGCAAGGTCTACTGGAAGCGCACCTACGAGATCCCCGAGGCCTCCCGCGCTGCCCGTGGCCGTCCGCTGGTCAACCTGCTGCCGCTGGCCGAGGGCGAGCGCATCACCGCCATGCTGCCGGTCGACCTGGAAGCCGTACGCCAGCAGGCGCCCCTCGGTGACGAGGATCTGGGCGAGCAGGACGACAACCTGGACATCGAAGACGCCGTGCTGGTGGAAGACGACGTCGAGGCCGAGGTCGAAGGCGAAGAGGGCGAACTCCTCGAAGCCGGCCAGGACGAACCCACCGGTGCCTACATCTTCATGGCCACCCGCAATGGCACCGTGAAGAAGACCCCGCTGGTCCAATTCAGCCGGCCGCGCAGCAATGGCCTGATCGCGCTGAAGCTGGAAGAGGGCGACAGCCTGATCGCTGCCGCCATCACCGATGGCGCCCGCGAAGTCATGCTGTTCTCCGATGGCGGCAAGGTCATCCGTTTCAAGGAGCGTCACGTGCGCACCATGGGCCGTACTGCCCGCGGCGTGCGCGGCATGCGTCTGGCCGACGGCCAGCGCCTGATCTCCATGCTGATCCCCGAGCAGGGCGCCGAGATCCTCACCGCCAGCCTCAACGGCTTCGGCAAGCGTACCGCCATGGCCGAGTACCCACAGCGCGGTCGCGGTGGCCAGGGCGTGATCGCCATGGTCATCAACGAACGCAACGGTCCCCTGATCGGCGCCATCCAGGTGCTGGACGGCGAGGAGATCATGCTGATCTCCGACCAGGGCACCCTGGTACGGACGCCGGTCGAGGGCATTTCCCGCACCGGTCGTAACACCCAGGGCGTTACCCTGATCAAGCTCGGCAAGGGCGAGAAGCTGGTGGGCCTGGAGCGGGTGCAGGAGCCCTCGGTGGACGAGGAGTTGCTGGACCACGAAGCCGAGCTGGACGACGAGGTGCTCGACAAGGAGCTGCCGGTCGACAGCCACGAGCCGGATCAAGACGACGTGCTGCCCGGTGCCAGCGACGTGCCGAGCGATGACCTTCCCGACGAGGATGACGAGCGATGAGCAAGCGTGCCTACAACTTCTGCGCCGGCCCGGCGGCCCTGCCCGAAGCTGTGCTGCGCCAGGCCCAGGCCGATCTGCTGGATTGGCAGGGCCGTGGCCTGTCGGTGATGGAGATGAGCCACCGCGGTGAGGACTTCACCGCCATCTCGAGCCAGGCCGAAGCCGACCTGCGCGAGCTGCTGGTCATCCCCAACAACTACCGGGTGCTGTTCCTGCAGGGCGGCGCCAGCCTGCAATTCGCCCAGCTGGCGATGAATCTGATGCCCGAGGGCGGCAAGGCCGACTACATCGACACCGGCATCTGGTCGCGCAAGGCCATCGAGCAGGCGCAGCACTATGGCGCCGTCAACGTCGCCGCCAGTGCCAAGCAGTACGACTACTTCGCCATTCCCGGGCAGAACGAATGGCAGCTGTCCAAGGACGCCGCCTACGTCCACTACACGCCCAACGAGACCATCGGCGGCCTGGAGTTCGACTGGATTCCGGAAGTCGGCGACGTGCCCTTGGTGGCGGATGCCTCTTCCGACATCCTCTCGCGCCCGCTGGACGTCTCGCGCTTCGGCCTGATCTACGCTGGCGCCCAGAAGAACATCGGCCCCAGCGGCCTGGTGGTGGTGATCGTCCGCGAAGATCTGCTGGGTCGCGCCCGCGCCGCCTGCCCGACGCTACTCGACTACAAGGTCGAGGCCGACAACGGCTCCATGTACAACACCCCGGCCACCTTCTCCTGGTACCTCTCGGGCCTGGTGTTCAAGTGGCTCAAGGAGCAGGGCGGCCTGCCCGCCATGGAGCGCCTGAACCGCGAGAAGAAGGACCTGCTGTACGGCTTCATCGACAACAGCGACTTCTACAGCAACCCCATCGCCAAGAACGATCGCTCCTGGATGAACGTGCCCTTCCGCCTGGCCGACGAGCGCCTGGACAAGGCCTTCCTCAAGGGCGCCGAGGAGCGGGGGCTGCTGTACCTGCAGGGGCACCGCTCGGTGGGGGGCATGCGTGCCTCCATCTACAACGCCGTCACCCTGGAGGCCGTCCAGGCCCTGGTGACCTACCTGGCCGAATTCGAGAAGGAGCACGGCTGATCATGTCGGAACACGAGCTCAAGGCCCTGCGCCTGCGGATCGACAGTCTGGACGAACGCATCCAGGAGCTGATCAGCGAACGCGCCCGCTGCGCCCAGGACGTGGCGCGGGTCAAGATGACGACTCTGGCAGAGGGCGAGAAGCCCGTGTTCTATCGGCCCGAGCGCGAGGCCCAGGTCCTCAAGCGGGTGATGGAGCGCAATGGCGGGCCGGTTTGCGACGAGGACATGGCGCGACTGTTCCGCGAGATCATGTCCTGCTGCCTGGCCCTGGAAGAGCCGCTGCACGTGGCCTACCTCGGCCCGGAAGGCACCTTCTCCCAGGCCGCGGCGCTCAAGCACTTCGGCAAGGCGGTAGTGACCCGGCCGATGGCGGCCATCGACGAGGTGTTCCGCGAGGTCGCCGCCGGCGCCTCCAACTTCGGCGTGGTGCCGGTGGAGAACTCCACCGAGGGCGCGGTCAACCACACCCTGGATAGCTTCCTCGAACACAACCTGTCGATCTGCGGCGAGGTGGAGCTGCGTATCCACCACCACCTGCTGATCGGCGAGAACACCAAGGCCGACAGCATCACCCGCATCTATTCCCACGCCCAGTCGCTGGCCCAGTGCCGCAAGTGGCTGGATTCCTACTACCCGAGCGTCGAGCGGGTGGCGGTGGCCAGCAATGCCGAGGCGGCGCGGCGGGTGAAGGGCGAGTGGAACAGCGCGGCCATCGCCGGCGACATGGCGGCCTCGCTCTATGGGCTGACCCCGGTGCAGCAGAAGATCGAGGACCGTCCGGACAACTCCACGCGCTTCCTGATCATCGGCAACCAGAGCGTGCCGCCCAGTGGCGACGACAAGACCTCGATCATCGTCTCCATGCAGAACAAGCCCGGTGCGCTGCACGAGCTGCTGCTGCCGTTCCATGCCAACAACATCGACCTCAGCCGGATCGAGACGCGGCCTTCGCGCAGCGGCAAGTGGACCTACGTCTTCTTCATCGATTTCCTCGGCCACCAGGCCGATCCGCTGATCCGCGACGTCCTCGAGCGGCTGTCCACCAGCGCGGTGGCCCTCAAGGTGCTCGGCTCCTACCCTCGCGCCGTACTCTGACCGGGCGCCCGCGGGTTGCGGGCGTCAGCGTCGACGCACGCAACCCTGGTCATCGAAGGTGACCAGGCGTGAGCGTTCCTTGCGCTTGCGTCCCTCGTAGTGATAACGGGTGAGGGTATCCAGCTGGGAGATCCGCTGCGGCTGGCCCAGGGCGCTCTCCACGTCTGCCCGGTTCATGCCGACCCTGACCTGTCCCCGAATGATGGCTTGCCGCCTTTCGCGGGCGGTGAGCAGGTCACCGCACCCATCCGTCTTGGCTGCCACCACCGTCGGCGTGCGTGAGGCCTCCCTGCGCGGCGTGGCTTTCGGCTTCGCCATCAAGGTGGGCTTGGCGCCGCCGGGGCGGGGATTGTCCGCACGTTGCAGGCTGCTGTCGCTGTCCGATGGGCAGCCGCTGGCGGAAAAGGTGAGGTGCCCGGCGGCATCCTCGCAGCGGTAGACCGTCGCCGCTTCCAGGGGGGTGCAGCCCAGCAGCAGGCCGAATGCAAGCAACTTCTTCATGAGCCGTCCTCCTTGACGTGGTCGGGTCAAGCTTAGCGAAGTCAGGGATGCTCGACGAGGGCCTGAACCGCGGCTTTTTCGACCGTGCAAAACCCTTGCAAATTGCTGTTTTGACAACCTTTTGCCTTCGCGCCCGCTGCCGGTCCGGTGTATCATCCCCGCCGTCAGCCCCGCCGGGGCAGTGGTCACCCCTCTATGGACTTACCCAGTCAACACCTAATCGTCTTTCTCGTCCCGTTGTTGAAATAGGGTTCGTCGGTGCGCTCCGCCGGCGGGCCGGAGTGCGCTATGACCGCAGTGAACGAAGCAGAAATCAGAAAGCCCCACGAGACGCTGCAAGAGCGGCTCGCCCAGGTCGTCGAGTTGCTGGAGCGCTACGACCTCGCCGTCGAGGCGCGTGAAGACCAGGACCGCGCCCGCGTGTCCCCCGCCGATATTCCCGAAGAAGGCCTCGAAGAGCTGCGTGCCCGCCTGGACGAGCTGCACCCCGCCGACGTCGCCTTCATCCTCGAAGCCTTGCCGCGCGAGGATCGCCTGACCGTCTGGGGACTGGTCAAGACGGAGCGCGATGGCGAGATTCTGCTCGAGGTCTCGGATGCCGTCCGCGAGACGCTGATCGCCGACATGGACGATCAGGAAATCCTCGCGGTGGCCGGTCAGCTCGATGCCGACGAACTCGCCGACCTGGCGCCGGATCTGCCGCGCGATGTCGTCCACGAGCTCATGGAAGCCCTCGACGCCCAGCAGCGCGAGCGGGTGCGCTCCGCCCTGTCCTACGAAGAGGATCAGGTCGGTGCCCTGATGGACTTCGAGATGGTGACCATCCGCGACGACGTCGCCCTGGAAGTGGTGCTGCGCTACCTGCGGCGGCTGAAGGAATTGCCCGACCACACCGACAAGCTCTTCGTGGTCGACAACGACAGCATCCTCAAGGGCGTGCTGCCAATCAAGCGCCTGCTGGTCAACGACCCGGAAAAGCTGGTCGCCGAGGTCATGGCCAAGGAGGCGGTGGCCTTCCATCCCGACGGGGATGCCTATGACGCCGCCCAGGCGTTCGAGCGCTACGACCTGGTCTCGGCGCCGGTGGTGGACAAGAACGGCAAGCTGATCGGGCGTCTCACCATCGACGAGATGGTCGACCTGATCCGCGAGGAGAGCGAAAGCGAAGTCCTCAACATGGCCGGTCTGCGCGAGGACGAGGATGTCTTCGCCTCGGTGTGGAAGTCGGTCGGCAATCGCTGGACCTGGCTCGCCACCAACCTCATCACCGCCTTCATCGCCTCGCGGGTCATCGGTCTCTTCGAGGGCTCGATCGAGAAGCTGGTGGCCCTGGCCGCGCTCATGCCCATCGTCGCCGGCATCGGCGGCAACTCGGGCAACCAGGCCATCACCATGATCGTGCGGGCCATGGCGCTGGGGCAGATCAGCGTCACCAACACCACCCGGCTGCTGCGCAAGGAGCTGGGTGTCGCCCTGTGCAACGGGGTGATCTGGGGTGGGGTGATCGGGCTGGTGGCCTTCTACCTGTACAGCAGCTGGTCACTGGGGCTGGTGATGATGGGGGCCATGACCCTGAATCTGCTGCTCGCCGCCTTCATGGGGGTGCTGATTCCCATGACCCTGCAGCGCTTCGGTCGCGACCCGGCCATGGGGTCGAGCGTCCTGATCACCGCCGTGACCGACAGTGGTGGCTTCTTCATCTTCTTGGGGCTCGCCACCCTGTTCCTGATGTAGGGCAGGGCGGACTGCAACAGGCTGCCCGACCATGGGGCAGCCTGGACGCGCTCAGGAGGCGGCGTCGATGTCGTGGGCGATCAGCGAGATCAGCGCGTTCTGCTGGCGGCCGGACAGCTGCCGGAAGCGCTGCAGCAGTTCCCGCTCGCTGGCGGTGATCTCCGGACTGTCCAGGCGTAACCCGGGTTCGTCGCCGAGGGCGCCCTCTTGCTGCAAGCTCTGCTCGAGGCGCGCGATGATTTCGGAGTTCATGCTGCGATGGTGGTTGCGGGCCACATCCGCGATGCGCTCTCGCATGCCCTCGGGCAGACGCACGACGAACTTGTCAGCGGTACGGCTTGAGTAGGATCTAATGGCCTGGGTCATTGAGGTACTTCATCTGGAGTCTAAAATCAGTGAAGGCGTTAGCCCTCGTCTCGTTCCGCTAGCACTCACGGCACCTTGGACTCGGTATGACCTGTCCCTAGGTATCTGTTTTTATTGACGTCAATTTACCGACGTACTCGGTAAATTGCAAAGCCGCTGAAGAACTTCCTGCCTCCGTCGGTCCTGCCGTGACTACTTGGCTATCTGAACCGAAACATGACAAACCTTCCGCTGCTCGTTACCATGAGCGCCCTTTCCGTCCCAGTAGCTCAATTGGATAGAGCATCCCCCTCCTAAGGGGAAGGTTGGTGGTTCGACCCCACTCTGGGACACCAGATTCCTTTCCAGTACCTCTCCTCGCCGTCCGACGTCAACTGCTCTTGCCGAAACGTTACAGCAGTGTCGAAGGATAGGGCAAAAACAGCGACCTTGTCCGACTTCCAGGCTCTTCCAGCAACGATTTGTGGCTGTGATCACAGCGTAGAGCAGCAGAACAAAACCTGCTGAATTTATCTGTACTCTCCGATGGCTAATCGTCTGCATTGCATGAATCTGGAGCGCCTCTGGAGGTTCGCGTTATGGCCTTTTATCCCGTCCTACTTTCAGTCGTGTTCGTCGTTCGTAATCAGGCAACCGAGTTGCAAGGCGCTTTGGAGCGCGCTGCGACGGTCATCGGCCCCTTGGTGAGTGACTACGAACTTATCATCGTCGACAACGCGTCCGCTGATGACAGCGTAGCTCGATTAAAGCAACTCACCAGTCTCGATGGCTTACCCAACCTTCAGGTATATGCCCTGACCAAGGAAGTGGATTCCGATACCGCTGCCTGGGTGGGCCTGGAGAATGCACTTGGCGACTTCGCGATCGTCATAGATCCGGAAACGGATGACATCGCCTTTCTGCCCGAGATGTTGCGACATGCGGCCGAGGGGGCCGATGTGGTGTTCGCCAACAATCAGCAGAAAGTTCGCCAGACGCTGTCCTACAGTTTGTGCGCCAAGGGTTTCAACAAGCTCTACAAGCAGTTCAATGGCGTCGACCTGGAGAAGGATGCACCCCAGTACCGGATGCTCAGCAAGAAGGTCATCAACTACATCCTGCGCCATCCGGCGCCGGCGCTGACCTACCGCCACCTGCCGGCCACGGCGGGCTTCTCGCGGACCAACCTCGAATACAGCATGCCGCCGCGGAGCAACAAGCCCAAGCGGCTGTCCGGCAGTTTCGATCGTGGCGCACGGCTGCTGGTGTCGTCGACCCGCAAGCCGATGCGCATGGTGAGTTTCCTGTCCATCGTCGGCGCGCTGTCCAACCTGCTCTATTCCGTCTACGTCATCGCCGTCGGCTTGTTCAAGGACGACGTGGCACCGGGTTGGGTGACGATTTCCCTGCAGCAGTCCGGCATGTTCTTCCTGATCTCGCTGGTCCTGCTGGTCCTTGGCGAATATGTCCTGCAGTTGACCCACAGAGTCAACGAGGGGCCGCTCTATCACGTCGCCCAGGAGTTCACCAGCGCCGTCATGACCCGCCGTGACAAGCTCAATGTCGAGGTGGTGCAGGGTGGCAATACGGCCAGGCCGACCGCGCAATCCGGCATGGCCTGAGGACGATCATGAAAGATGCGATCGTCATAGGTGGCGGATTCTACGGGGCCATGACGGCCCTCTATCTCATGCGCGTCAGGGGCTTTGCCAAAGTCACCCTGATCGAGCGTGAGGAGGGGCTGTTGAAGCGTGCCTCTTATCACAATCAGGCACGTGTCCATAACGGTTATCACTATCCCCGAAGTTTCGTGACGGCCTTTCGCAGTCGGGTCAACTTGCCGCGTTTCCTGCGTGACTATCCCGATGTGGTAGTGCGCGACTTCACCAAGTTGTATGCCATCGCCCGGAACAACTCCAAGGTGACGGCGAAACAGTTCGAGCGCTTTTGCCAGGGTATCGAAGCGTCCTTGCAACCCGCACCCGCCGAGTTCGCCCGCTTATTCGACGAGCGTTTGATCGAGGCGGTGTATCTCACCGAAGAATATGCCTTCAACTCCGCGGTACTTGCCGCGGAAGTGAGTCGGGAACTGGATGTAGTCGGCGTGGACCTGCGCTTCAACAGTCGGGTGACCCGTATCCATGGCGCGGACGGCGGTCTGGGTGTGGAGGTGGTGAATGCGGCAGGCCAGGAAGAAGAGCTGCAGTGCCGCTACCTCTTCAACTGTACCTACAGTGGCCTCAATCAATACGGGGGCGACTTTCCCGGTACCGCCACGCGCCTGCGCCACGAGATCACCGAGATGGCCCTGGTCGAGATGCCGCCCGAGTTGCGCGATATCGGCGTGACGGTCATGGATGGACCGTTCTTTTCGATGATGCCGTTCCCGGCGCGTGGGCTGCACACGCTGTCGCACGTGCGCTACACCCCGCACCTGAATTGGGAAGACGCCAATGGCACCGATCCCTACGCGCTGTTGGCCGACTACGACCGCGCCTCCCGGGCGGACTGGATGATCAGGGACGTGGCGCGCTACATGGCGGCCGCGGCCAAGGTGGAATACCGGGATTCGCTGTTCGAGGTGAAAACCATCCTGATGAAGAACGAAGGGGACGACGGCCGTCCCATTCTGTTCGAGCAGCATCCCCAGTTGCCCGGCTGCTATTCGATGCTGGGCGGCAAGATCGACAACATTTTCGATGCTCTGGAGCGCCTCGATGCCGAACCCTTCCACTGAAGCCGTACCCAGGGGGGTGTCCGGCGTCGCCGGCTTCATCAGCGTTCTGGTCTTTTCCGTCATCAACTTCTTTCTGTTCGGCAAGGGAGTCATCCTCGATCCCTTCCATCAGGGGGAGTACTTCGCGACCCTGCCGACCCTGCTGCACAGCGAGCCCGGTGCCCACGCCTTCACCATCCACGGCGGGCTGGACTTCATACCAGTCTGGCTGGCCGAGACCTGGTTCGGCGCCCAGCACACCTTCCTGGTCACCCAGATCCTCTACGGACTCTGCAACACCGGGGCCGCGCTGCTGCTCTGGGGGACGGCGCTGCTGCTGTGCCCCTTGCCCAAGGGGCGGGGCCGGCTGCTGCTGCTGGTCGCGGTGGGCGCGCTGGCGACCCAGGTGGTGGGCTATCGCGATCTCTTCCTGCTGCTGTCGCTGTTCCTCTTCTGCCTGCATCGCAAGGTGGCGACCACGCCACGGCGACTGGTCTGCGAGGTGCTCCTGGGTCTGGCGGCAGGCTTCAACGTGTTCTGGTCCTATGACCGCGGCATCGCCGGGGTGCTGGCGCTCGGCTCGGCGGTGGTGCTCACGTTGTTATTGCAGCGGCGCCACCTGCTGTCGCTGTTGAGCTTCGCCGTGACCGTCGCCTGGCTCGGGTTTGGTACCGATTTCTTTGCCCTCACCGACTACGTCAAGAACCTGACCTTCCTGCTGGAAACCTCGTCCCAGTGGAACTATGGCCTGAGCGCCCGTCCATTGGCCCTGAGCCTGCTGCTGGCGGTGCCCACGGCGCTGGCTGGCTTCGCCCTGATCCGCTGCCTGCCCTGGCCGTGGCGCTGGAGCGAGGACCTGCCGCTGATCGGGGCCCTCGCGGTGTTGCTGGCGATCTTCTTCAAGATCGGCGTCAACCGGGCGGACTTCCAGCACATCCAGATGGGCTTCTGGGTGCCGCTGCTGAGCCTGCTCTATGCGGCGCGGCGCCAGCGTCTCGCGCGCAATGGCGGCTGGGATCTCTCGGCCCATCCGCGGGCGGCCCTCGCCGCCATCGCCGCAGCCGTGCTGCTCGGGCTGGTCGGCCTCAATCCGTCGCCCTTCTTCGCGGTGCTGCTGCTGGGCGCGCTGGTGGCCTTCGGACGGCCCTTGCTGCTGCCGGCCCTCGCGGCGCTGCTGGTGCTGCTGGCCGGCTTCAACCTGTACAAGTCGCCGGTCGAGCGGGTGTGGGCCCAGGGCCTGGCCTGGGTGCCGGAACTCTCGGCCATGCCGGACGACGCCGCCCTGGCGACCCCAGGCGTGCAATGGGCCTCGCGCCGGTTGCAGGAGAGTGGCGCGCGCTGCGTGTTCGATCTGGCGAACAACGGCGTCATCAACGGGGTGACCGACCTGCCGGCCTGTACCAAGTACATCTATCCGGTCTATGCCACGCCGCCCTACGAGGCGGACCTGCTTGGCGATCTGCAGCGCGCCGATCCACCGGCGGTGGTGTATTCCACGACCTTCTGGTCGTTCAACCTGAACAACATTTCCATGCACGACAAGTTTCCACGGCTCAAGGCCTACCTGGACGAGCGTTATCCCGTCGAGGAGTGCCAAGCGGACTATTGCCTGAGATTCAAGACCAAGGGGTGAGCAACATGAAGACCGACGCATTGATAGGGTACAGCGGCTTCGTGGGGTCGACACTGCTCAAGCAGAAGGCCTTCGGCGCGCTGTTTCGCTCCACCAACATCGACCAGATCGGCGACCAGCCCTATGGGCAGGTGATCTGTGCCGGCGCGCCCGCGCAGAAGTGGATCGCCAATCGTGATCCGGCAGCGGATCGCCAGAAGATCGACGGCCTGATCGAGCATCTGTCGCGGATCCAGTGCGAGTCCTTCGTGCTGATCAGCACCGTGGATGTCTTCAAGCAGCCACTCGGCGTCGACGAAACCACCGCGGTGGACGAGGAGGGGCTGCACGCCTATGGCGCCAACCGCTATCGCCTGGAACAGTTCGTCCGCGAGCATTTCGCCAAGGCGCTGATCGTCCGCCTGCCGGGCCTGGTCGGACCCGGGCTGCGCAAGAACGTGATCTACGACCTGCTCAACGACAACAACCTGCACGCCGTGGAAAGCCGCGGCGTCTTCCAGTTCTACCCGATGGTCAATCTCGGCTACGACATCCAGACCGCCCAGGCCGCCGGCCTGGAGCTGGTCCACCTGACCGCCGAGCCCATCAGCGTGGCGGACATCGCCAGCCAGGGCTTCGGCCGCGACTTCGCCAATACCCTGGACGGCACGCCGGCGCGCTACGATTTCCGCAGCGTGCATGCCGAGGTCTTCGGTGGTCGTGACGGCTACCAGTACAGCGCCCGCGATACCCTGCTGGCGGTACGGGCCTATGCCCAGTCGGAACCCCCGGTGATCAAGGCGGAGGGTCAGTGATGCGCATCGCCATCTCCAATATCGCCTGGGACCCGACCGACGACGCCATGGTCGCCGAGATCCTGCAGCAATACCGGGTGGATGCCATCGACATCGCCCCCGGCAAGTACTTCGCCGATCCCAAGACGGCCACCGCCCAGCAGATCCAGGCCGTGCGCCAGCAGTGGCAGGCGCGGGGCATCGAGATCACCGGCATGCAGGCGCTGCTGTTCGGCACCACCGGGCTCAATGTCTTCGGCGATGACGCTGTCCAGCAGGCGCTGCTGGCCCAGCTGGAAGGGGTCTGCCGGGTCGCCGAGGGGCTGGGCGCCACGCGCCTGGTGTTCGGTTCGCCGCGCAACCGGGATCGTTCGGGATTGAGCGACGACGAGGCCCTGGTGCAGGCGCGTGACTTCTTCCGCCGCCTGGGCGACGTCGCCCAGGCCCGTGGCGTGCTGATCTGCCTGGAGCCGAATCCCCCCCGCTATGGCGCCAACTTCATGATCGACAGCGATTCCACCGCTGCCGTGGTGCGCGCGGTGGATCATCCGGCGATCCGGATGCAGCTCGACACCGGCGCCCTGACCATCAACGAGGAAGATGCCGCGCGGGTGCTCGAGGAGCATGCCGAGCTGATCGGTCATGTCCATGCCAGCGAGCCGGACCTGGTGACCCTGGGGGAGGGCGGTACCAATCACGAGGGTATCGCCTTCGCCCTGACCCGGCGGCTGCCGGAGCAGGTGGTCAGCATCGAGATGCTGCCGGCCAAGCAGGGCTCCAACCTGGCGGCGCTGGAGCGCGGCGTCCAGGTGGCGATCCGCGCCTATGGCGATCTGCCGGAGGCCGCCGCATGAAGTGGCTGATCCTGATCCTGGGCATCGCCTCCAATGCATCGGCCAGCGTACTGGTGAAGATGGCGATGCTGCCGCCGCGCCGTTTTCCCAGCCCTGCCGATCCCATGGCGGCCCTGAGCAACTGGCCGTTCTGGCTGGGTCTGTTCATGTACGGCCTGGCTTTCCTGCTCTATGCCGCCGCGCTCGCCAAGCTGCCGCTGAACGTGGCGCATCCGGTGCTGACGGCCGGGGCCATCGCCAGCGTCGCCCTGCTGTCGGTGGCGATCTTTCGCGAAGCCTTTCCCTGGACCACGGCGGCAGGCATCGTCCTGATCATCGCCGGTGTCGCTCTCATCACGGCCCGTGTCGGTTGACCCTGGAGGACCTATGACTACTGCAATTCCCGCCACCGAGCGGGCCCTCTGGCAGGTGCCCAGCTATTCGACGACCTTCTGGAACGGCCGTAGCCGCCCGCACTGCGTGGTGATTCCGGTCATCAACGAAGGCGAGCGCATCCTCAACCTGCTCCGCCGCATGGCCGCGGTGAAGATCGCCGACATCGCCGATGTCATCATCGTCGACGGCGGCAGCACCGACGGTTCGCTGGAGCCGCAACGGCTGCAGGAGCTGGGCGTCCGGGGGCTGCTGGTCAAGACCGCGCCGGGCAAGCTCAGCGCCCAGTTGCGCTGCGCCTACGCCTTCGTGCTTGACGAGGGGTACACCGGGATCGTCACCATCGATGGCAACGACAAGGACGACCCCGACGCCATCCCGCGCTTCATCGAAGCCATCGAGCAGGGCTACGACTTCGTCCAGGCGTCGCGCTTCCTCGCCGGCGGCGTGGCCGAGAACACCCCCAAGTCCCGTGACTTCGCCATCCGCTTCATCCACGCGCCGATGCTCAGCCTGGCCTCGGGCTTCCACTGGACCGACACCACCCAGGGTTTCCGCGCCTACAGCCGGGCCATGTTGCTGGATCCGCGGGTGGCACCCTTCCGGGATGAGTTCACCACCTACGAGCTGCTGGCCTATCTGTCCTACCGCGTGCCGAAATTGGGTTATCGCTGTGTGGAACTCCCTACTGTGAGACGCTATCCGAAGGGCGAGGTACCCACCAAGATCAGCAGCGTCAGAGGTAATCTGTCGGTGCTGCAGGTACTGATGAAGGCCTGTGCAGGTCATTACAATCCACGCCTGGGCGAGGATGCCCAGCTGGCAGCGCAACGGCGAAGCTGATCCCGTCGCGCTCGCCTGATGGCAAGAGACGATGGAGTAGGCAATGGGGCGTGTGCTGTCGGCGTTTCGCGGGCTTTATTTCGCGACGCTGTTGATGTTGATCGGAACGGGTCTGTTGAGCACCTATCTGGGCCTGCGGCTGGCCGCGGAGCAGGTGCAGGGACTCTGGGTAGGCGCCCTGACCGCCGCCTATTACGCGGGCCTGGTGATAGGCGGCAAGCTCGGGCACCGGCTGATCGCCCGGGTCGGCCATATCCGCGCCTACGTGACCTGCGCCGGGGTGGTCGGCGCGGCGGTCCTGGGGATCGGGCTGTTGCCCTGGCTGCCGGTCTGGCTGGCGCTCAGGGTGCTGATCGGCATGGGCATGATGTGCCAGTACATGGTCCTGGAAAGCTGGCTCAACGAGCAGGCCGGCCCGGGTGAACGAGGCAAGGTTTTCTCCGGCTACATGACCGCTTCCTACCTCGGCCTCGCCCTTGGCCAGGTGGTGCTGGTGCTGTCGCCCGATCTCGGCGTCGACAAGCTCATGCTGGTGGCGATCTGCTATGCGCTCTGCCTGGTACCGGTGGCCGTCACCGGCAAGATCCATCCGGCACCCCTCAAGCCGGCACCGCTGGAGCCGGCCTTCTTCATCCGGCGGATTCCGCAATCCCTGACCACCACCTTGGTCGCCGGACTGGTGATCGGCTCCTTCTACGGCCTGGCACCGCTCTATGCCAGCGCCCAGGGGTTGCCCACCGAGCGTATCGGTCTGTTCATGGCCTGCTGCATCTTTGCCGGCCTGGTCGCCCAATGGCCGATCGGCTGGCTGTCGGATCGCCACGATCGCAGCTGGCTGATCCGGGTGGTCGCCATCGCCCTGACCGTCGCCGCCTTGCCGCTGGCGGTCTTGCCCCATGTGCCGCCGGTGGTCCTGCTGCCGCTCGGCCTCATCGCCAGCCTGCTGCAATTCGTCCTCTATCCGCTGGCGGTGGCGCTGTCCAACGATCACATCGAGGGTGAACGGCGGGTATCCCTCAGCGCCATGCTGCTGGTGACCTTCGGCGTCGGCGCCTGTGTCGGTCCGCTGGTGGTGGGTGCCCTGATGAATCTGGTCGGGCCCAACATGCTCTATGCCTTCGTCGTCCTCTGCGGCGGGATACTGATCTGGCGGATCCGCCCGGATGCGGTCACCGGAAAGCACCTGGTCGACGAAGCGCCGCTGAGTCACGTGCAGATGCCCGAGGGCTCGACCAGTTCACCGCTGGCGGCGGCACTGGATCCGCGGGTTGATAGCCAGGTAGTACAGGAGCAGATGCACAGCGAGCCGGTGGCGGAAGCGCCCGTCGAAGAGGCGCCGACCCCGGCGGAAGGTAGTGCGCCTGGGGAGCCGGTGGCCGACACCCAGCGTCCCTGATGGCGGGCACGGCGTACCGGTATGCCGGTGCGCCGCTGGCGAATCAGTCGAGGCGGCGACTTTCCCGCTGCAGCTGGTAGACGAAGCGTTCCACCTGGCGCTGGGTCGCACCGCTGAGATTGTGGAAGCTGACGCCGACGTCACTCTGCTCCAGACGATCCAGGCAGGTCACGTGGCGAATGTTAACCGCGGTGGTGATGGCGCCCATGGGCAGTTCGGCGGTGAAGCTCTGCACCAGTTGGCCCGGTTGCAACAGGTGAGTCACATTGCCGGGAAAGCGCAGCTTGCAGCCGGTGGCCGACAGGTCGATCAGTTGTCCGCGCAGCTGGATCTGGCCGGCATCCTGGACCAGTTCCGCGGTGGCCGGCCGATTCAGCAGCAGCCTGACGCGGAAGGCATTGCGTCTTTGATGGTAGGTGAGTTCTGCCGGCAGGCCGACCCAATAGCAACGGTGGCCATCGATCTCGCTGAACTGCACCGGGCGGTCGATCTGCCAGCTGACCCTGATACCCTCGTGCAGGCTGTCGACATGGAAGGGCTGGGCCTGCTCCAACAACCGCTCGGCTTCCCGCGGAATGAATTCGTCCAGCGCGATCAGGCCCTTGGCCTCGTCGATGTCCACGACGAAGCTCTGGAACTGCTGGCCCTGGCGAGTGAAGGTGATCCGCAGGGGGATATGCTGTTGCAGCGCAGGGCGCAGTGCGGCCACGATTTCACCGGCGGAGCGGTACACCTTGGGTGGCTGGGGCGCATTGTCGCTGGCGAAGGATCCTGACACCTGTTCATTCCTGTGAGGGGCGGGCCGCAAGGATAATGGCTAACCGCCATCCCTGCAGCTCCAACGCGATCTTTTGAGAAGGGTGGTCGTCAGGCCGAGCTGAGCGGTCGCTGATAACCGCTGCGGGTCTGGCTGCCGCGGCTGTTGTAGAGCGTGGGCGCCGAGCTGCTGCCCTGCAGGAGGTTGAGCACCCGCGACGTGCCGATCTGGCTGGCCTGGATGATCTGGCCATTGCGGACGTTACGCTGCTTGCAGGCTTCGATCAGCTCGCTCAGGCGCGCGGATGCCGCCAGCAGCTCCGGGCCTTCGGCCTGGCCGGCGGCGTATTGCTGCAAGCCGGCGAGGTCATTGCTCAAGCCGGCCGAGCGAAGCAGGGTGGAGCGGTGCTGGGCATGCTGGTCGAGCTGCTTGAGAATGATCTGCTTGCCACCGAGCAGACTTTCCAGCGCGACGAGTTCGCGTTGCGCGAGGGCCTGGAACTCCTCTTCGAGGAGCGTCAACAGCTGTTCGGCAAGCTCGACGTCGGTAAGGGTAACGGCGAGGAGAGGCGTAGCGGGCATGGCTCGGGATCTCTTGGTTAACGTTTCTCACCAGGTCCGCCCGACGCCGCTGCCTCAGGACTCGAAGGCGAGCAGCTTGTCGGCGACCTTCTGGCTATCGACCTGGTAGGAGCCATCGGCGATGGCCTGCTTCAGGCGACTGACCTTGTCACTGTCGACTACCGGCAGGTCCTTCAGCCCGGCGGTCAGGGAGTTCAGCTGCTGAGCCGTGGGGCTCAGGTTCACCGACTCACCGGCCTTCTGGCTGGTGGCCGCGGCGGTGATGTCCTTGCTTTCCAGGCTGACACCGTCTTTCGGGGCCGAGGTGCTACGGGTGCTGATGCCTGACGTCGACGTCGAGTTCAGGCGATTGATGTCTATGGCCATTCGTGAAATTCCTCGGGATGTATCGCTCACATGTCCGGTTTATCGGCCCGCTGGGCGGAAACTTTAGCCGTAGACCTGTGCAACGGTTCACATCTTTGGACAGGATCTCTCCCCGTCGTTCAGAGCGCTCGAACGACAAGAAGTTACTCCTTTATCACGTCGAGCTAAAGAGCGACCTCCACTTGCCCCTGATCCACCACCCGTCCCCGGATCACCCGGTTGGAGCTCAGGTTGCGGATGCGGATCTCCTCGTCCTTGGCACCGCCGGCGAGGGCTTCACCCTGCATCCGAATACTGAAGGACGAGGTGCGCGCATTGATGACCACCTGTTCCCCCTTGCGAACGAGTTCCGCCTGTTCGAGATAGGCTGGTGCCATGGGCTGGTCGCTCATCACCTGGCGCTTGAGCTTGGCGCCGAGCACCGTCTCCAGGCTGGTGAGATAGCCCTGGCTGAGGGTGCCGACGTCCCGCTCCACCAATGCCACGTTACTGTTGTCCAGCAGGGCACCGCGCATCAGGGGCTGGAGGGCGACCACCACCGGCCGGTAGAGCTTGACCTGGGCAGGCACGAACACGGTCCAGGGGCTGGAGCCTTCGCAGCGCACCTTGACGCTGAGACGGCCGATGGGCGTCGGTTCGCCCTGCTGGGCGAGCGTCAGGGGTTTGTCGCACGCCGCCAGGCGCAGTCGCGGGTCGAGGGCCTTGACCTGGGTTTCATGGCGCGCATTGAGGCTGGTATCCAGCAAATATTCCTGCACCCGTTCCTCAAGAAAACTTTCCACAGCGCCGATAAGTTCATCAGGTGAAGTGTAGGCGTCTTCCGCGAAGGCCCTGCTTTGCAGGCAGCAGAGCAAGGTCAGGAGGCCAAGGGTCAGTCTTCGAGCTAGAGTCATGGTCGGAAACACGTCGCTGCGATCTTCATGATCAACCCATAAGCAAGCCCCGTGCCGAATTTTCAATTCGCCCGCGGGCATTCAAAGGAGTCATCTGATGGCTGGTGTATTGGACGCAGTCAACCAACGTACCCAACTGGTGGGCCAGAACCGTCTGGAGCTGCTGCTGTTCCGCCTGGATGGCTCGCAGCTCTATGGCATCAACGTCTTCAAGGTGAAGGAGGTGCTGCAGTGCCCCAAGCTCACCGTGATGCCGAAATCGAATCGGGTGGTGCGGGGCGTGGCCAGCATCCGCGGCGGCACTTTCCCCATCATCGACCTGGCGATGGCCACCGGGCGCCGGGGCCTGGAAGACATCAACAACTGCTTCGTCATCATCACCGAGTACAACACCAAGGTGCAGGGTTTCCTGGTGCGCTCGGTCGAACGCATCGTCAACATGAACTGGGAAGGCATCAACCCGCCGCCCAAGGGCACCGGTCGTGACCACTACCTGACCGCCGTGACCCGGGTCGACAACCAGCTCGTCGAGATCATCGACGTGGAGAAGATCCTGTCCGAGGTGGCTCCGTCGGTGGAGACCGTCTCGGTCGGCGTGGTCAGCGAAGTGGTGCAGGCCAAGGCTGTGACCAAGCGGGTATTGATCGTCGACGACTCCTCGGTGGCGCGCAAGCAGGTGAGCCGCTGCCTGGAAACCGTCGGCGTGGAGGTCATCGCGCTCAACGACGGTCGCCAGGCGCTGAACTACCTGCAGACGATGGTGGGCGAGGGCAAGCGTCCGGAAGACGAATTGCTGATGATCATTTCCGACATCGAGATGCCGGAAATGGATGGCTACACCCTGACGGCGGAAATCCGTCATGATTCGCGCATGCAGAAAGTGCATATACTGCTGCATACCTCCTTGTCCGGTGTCTTCAACCAGGCGATGGTCAAGAAGGTCGGTGCGGACGACTTCCTGGCCAAATTCCGCCCCGATGATCTTGCCTCCCGGGTCGTCGAGCGCATCAACGCGGTCGACAGTCACTAGGTGATGGCGTCTCTATCCCGGTATCCAGAAGGCGGAGCGGCAGTGTCAGCAGTCAACGCGGATTTTGTGCTTTTTCGTGATTTCCTCGAGAAATCCAGCGGGATCCTGCTCGGTGACAACAAGCAGTACCTCGTCTCTAGTCGGCTGAACAAGCTGATGGAGACCGAGGGGATCAAGACGTTGTCGGAGTTGGTGCAGCGTATCCAGTCGCAGCCCCGTGGCGGTTTGCGGGAGAAGGTCATCGATGCGATGACCACCAACGAAACCCTCTGGTTTCGCGACACCTATCCCTTCGAGGTGCTGAAGAACCGCCTGTTGCCGGAGTTGACCAAGAACACCTTCGGCCAGCGCCTGCGGGTCTGGTCGGCGGCGTGCTCGTCGGGCCAGGAGCCCTATTCGCTGTCCATGACCATGGACGAATTCGAGCGCAGCGCGGCAGGGCAGGGGCGTGGCGGTCTGCAGATCGTGGCTACCGATCTGTCCGGCGCCATCCTCACCGCGGCCAAGTCCGGCGAATACGATTCCCTGGCGATCGGCCGGGGACTGTCCCAGGAGCGGCTGCAGCGCTATTTCGACGTGCTCCAGCCAAATCGCTGGGCGGTCAAGCCGGCGATTCGCAGCCGGATCGAATTCCGCGCGCTGAATCTGCTCGACAGCTACGCCAGCCTCGGCAAGTTCGACATGGTGTTCTGCCGCAACGTGCTGATCTACTTCTCCGCCGAGGTGAAGAAGGACATCCTGACGCGCATCCACGCCACCCTGAAGCCCGGCGGCTATCTGTTCCTCGGTGCCTCCGAGGCCCTCAATGGGCTGCCGGACCTCTACCAGATGGTGCAGTGCAATCCGGGCATCATCTACAAGGCCAAGTAGGCCGGTCGACGCACACCCAGGGCAGACCCAGGTCTGCCCTTTCTTTTGCGCCAAACTTTTGCCGCGCTTTTGCCTGCGGGCGGCAAGGGCGGCGGAAAAACCTTGCCGCTTGCCGCCGTTTTGGCCGCAACCTAGGGCTAAGTCCTTGATTTTGATGGGTGCTGGAGACTGGCACGGGCCTTGCTAATTCGCTTGCAAGCCACGTCAAAGGTCTCTCGACATGAGCATCAGTTTCGAAAAGGCACTCGGCCTGCACGAGCAGGCGCTGAACTTCCGTTCGCAGCGCGCCGAGGTGTTGGGCAACAACCTGGCCAATGCCGATACCCCTGGCTACAAGGCACGGGACCTGGATTTCAGTGCGGTACTCGCCGAGCAGGCGGCCAAGGGCTCTTCCGGTGCCACCCGGCATTATCAGCTGGAAACCACCAACAGCCGGCACATCGCCGCCGACGGCTTCGACATGGGCATGGGCGATGCGGCCCTGAAGTACCGCATTCCCAGCCAGCCCTCGGTCGACCAGAACACCGTGGATGCCCAGGTGGAGCAGGCCAACTACGCCGAGAACGCCATGAACTTCCAGGCCAGCTTCACGCTGCTCAATAGCAAGTTCAAAGGGCTGATGTCGGCCATCAAGGGAGAATAACCATGTCCCTGAGTTCGTTGTTCAACATCGCCGGTAGCGCGATGAGCGCCCAGAACGTCCGGCTCAATACCGTGGCCAGCAACATGGCCAACGCCGAGTCGGTCGCCTCCAGCGTCGACCAGACCTACAAGGCCCGTCATCCGGTGTTCGCCGCCCAGCTCAGCGAGGCCCAGGGTGGTTCCTCGCTGTTCGACGAGCAGGGCCAGGCCGGGGTCGGCGTGGAGGTGAAGGGTATCGTCGAGGACCAGAGCGAGGTCCAGAAGCGCTACGAGCCCCATCACCCCATGGCGGACAAGGACGGTTACGTCTACTACCCGAACGTGAACGTGGTAGAGGAAATGGCCGACATGATCTCGGCCAGCCGTGCCTTCCAGACCAATGCGGAAATGATGAATACCGCCAAACAGATGATGCAGAAGGTGCTGACCCTGGGTCAGTGATCGCTAGGGAGTCGACATGACCACCACTTCTTCCACCACCAGCAGCAGCTCGCTGCTGTCGTCGGTGCTGTCCAACAGCAAGGTATCGAGCAGCTCGGTGACGTCCAGCGGCACGACGACTTCGGGAAGCACCACCAGCAGCCTCGGGAAGAACGACTTCCTGAAGCTGCTGGTGACCCAGCTCAACAACCAGAATCCGCTGAATCCGCAGGACAACACCGAGTTCGTCGCGCAACTGGCGCAGTTCAGCAGCGTCGAGTCCTTGCAGAACCTCAATACCTCGGTGGATTCCATCGTCAGCAACTACAACTCTTCCCAGGCGCTGCAGGCCTCTTCGCTGGTAGGGCGCTCGGTGATCGCCGCCGGCAGCACGGCGGTGGTCGATACCACCACCGGCATGACCGGCAGCGTGGTGTTGCCCTCGTCGGGCAGTGATCTTTCGGTGGGCGTCTACAACAGCGCCGGCTCCCTGGTCGACACCATATCCCTGGACGCCAAGAGTGCCGGCACCCATGCCTTCAGCTGGGACGGCAAGGACAGCTCAGGCCAGACATTGGCCTCCGGGACCTACACCTTCAAAGCCACGGCCGCCATTGGTGGCACCTCCACGGCGCTGACGACCTACCTGCCGAACACCGTGAGCAGCGTGACCCTGGGTACCAGCGGCAGCGACATGACCCTCAACCTCGCCGACGGCACCAACGTCGCCTTGGCGAACGTCAAGACCATAGGCCAGTGAGCCGGCCCCGCCGGACAGGAGTACAACCATGAGCTTCAACGTCGGCCTCAGTGGCCTCAATGCCGCCGCCACCGATCTCAGCGTGACCGGCAACAACATCGCCAACGTGGGCACCACGGGCTTCAAGTCCTCGCGCGCCGAATTCGCCGATGTCTATTCCAGCTCCATGTACCTGGGGTCGAGCGCCAACCAGCCCGGCGCCGGCGTGCGGACCGCGGCCGTGGCCCAGCAGTTCACCCAGGGCAACGTGACCAGCACCGGCAATGCCCTGGACATGGCGATCAATGGCGGTGGCTTCTTCGTCATGAACAACAACGGCTCCAATCTCTATTCGCGAGACGGCACCTTCAAGACCGACGCCAATGGCTTCGTCGTGAACAACTCCGGCTACAACCTGCGCGGCTACGCGGCGGATAGCGATGGCAACGTGATCAGCGGCATCGCTACCAATCTGAAGATCGACACCACCAACCAGGCGCCGAAGGCCACGACCAAGGACACCGAGGTGTTGAGTCTCAATTCGTCGGCGACCATTCCCACCACGGCCACGTTCAATCCCAGCGATGCCACCAGCTTCAACAACTCGACGTCCACCAGCATCTACGACTCCCAGGGCAACGCCCATACCTTGACGTACTACTTCGCCAAGACCGGCACCAACACCTGGAACATGTACAGCCTGGTCGATGGGCGCAACCCGGCCGACCCGACGTCCACCACGCCCCTGAGCAACACCCTGACGTTCGACAGCACCGGCAAGCTCAGCGCCACGGGCGGCACCGGCCTCACCGTCACCAGCACCGGCAAGTTCGCGCTGAACAACTGGGTGCCGGCCACCGTGACCAACAGCACGACGACGCCCGCGACCTATGGCGCCAACGGCGCGTCCGCGTCCACTACCGGCATCGCCATCGACCTGAGCAGCACCACGCAGACCGCGACCCCCTTCGCGGTGACCAGCAAATCCCAGGACGGCTACACCACCGGCCAGTTGTCGGGCCTGTCCATCGATACCGAAGGCAAGCTCTACGCGAGCTTCACCAATAGCCAGTCCAAGGTGATCGGCCAGGTGATCCTGGCCAGTTTCGCCAACAACCAGGGTCTGACCCCGCTGGGCAGCAACACCTTCGCCCAGTCGTCCACCTCTGGCCAGGCGGTGGTGGGAACACCTGCTTCCGGCACGCTGGGGACCCTGACCTCGGGCTCGCTGGAGGCGTCCAACGTCGATCTCAGTACCCAGCTGGTCAATCTGATCGTGGCCCAGCGTAACTACCAGGCCAACGCCAAGACCATCGAGACGGAAAACACGCTGTCCCAGACCATCATCCAGATCCGCTAACGGTTCTTTGACGGTCGCTCTGAAAAAGCCCTCTTTGCGAGGGCTTTTTTTCTTCTAAATCAATGGATTGTCGAGAGTGGCACGTGCCTTGCTGAAGAGGTCTGGACAGTTTCAGACCCCTGGCGATACCGATCGCCTTGCGAGGACCCTATGGACCGATTGCTATATCTCGCCATGACCGGCGCCAGCCAGAACACCATGGCCATCCAGGCGCACTCCAACAACCTCGCCAACATCTCCACCAGTGGCTTTCGCCGGGATTTCGAGCAGGCGCGCTCCATGCAGACCTTCGGCGAGAGCTACCCCTCGCGGGTCTATTCCATGAGCGAGCGGCCAGGCACCGACTTCACCCCAGGCACCCTGCAGGAAACCGGTCGGGATCTCGACGTGGCCATCCAGGGCAATGGCTGGATCGCGGTGCAGGGCGCCGACGGCAAGGAAGCCTACGTCCGTACCGGCAGCCTCAAGGTGGACGCCTTGGGCATGCTGCGTACCGGCAACGATTTGCCGGTCCTCGGCAATGGCGGGCCGATCGCCGTGCCGCCCAATCAGCAGATCGAGATCGGCCAGGACGGCTCCATCACCGTTCGCGGCGCCGGGGAAAACACCAATGCCCTGGCGGTCATCGATCGCATCAAGCTGGTCAATCCGGACCCGAAGAATCTCGAGAAGGGCCTGGACGGGACCATCCGTACCAAGGACGGCAAGCCCGCGGCGGCGGACGCTGGCGTCCAGGTGGTGTCCGGTTTCACCGAGTCGAGCAACGTCAGTGCGGTGGAGGAGATGACCTCGATCCTCTCGCTTTCGAAGCAATTCGAACTGCAGATCAAGATGATGAAATCCGCCGAGGACAACGACGCGTCCATGGCAAAGGTTTTGCAATTCAGCTGATTGAACGCTGTTGACGCCTGATTCCCGGCGCCGAAGGAGAAAAACGATGATTTCCGCCCTCTATGTCGCCAAGACTGGTCTGGCCGCTCAGGACACCAACCTGACGACCATCTCCAACAACCTGGCCAACGTCTCGACGACCGGCTTCAAGCGCGACCGCGCCGAATTCCAGGACCTGCTCTATCAGATCCGTCGCCAGCCCGGTGCGCAGTCCACCCAGGACAGCGAGCTGCCCTCGGGCCTGCAGCTGGGTACCGGTGTGCGTATCGTCGGCACCCAGAAGACCTTTACCCAGGGCACCCTGCAAACGACCGAGCAGCCGCTGGACATGGCCATCAATGGCCATGGGTTCTTCCAGGTCCAGATGCCCGACGGCACCGTCAACTACACCCGCGACGGTACCTTCCACCTCAATGCCGACGGCCAGATCGTCACGGCCAATGGCTTTCCGGTCGAGCCCGCCATCACCGTGCCGGCCGATACCCAGACCTTCACCGTCGGCCAGGACGGCACCGTCTCGGTGACCCAGGCCGGCTCCTCGACCGTTACCACCATAGGCACCATCCAGACCGCCCAGTTCGTCAACCCGGGCGGCCTGCAGGCCATGGGCAACAACCTGTTCGCCGAGACCACCAGCAGCGGCGCGCCCCAGGTCGGTACGCCGGGCAACAACGGCCTGGGCACCATCCAGCAGAACACCCTGGAAACCTCCAACGTGAGCACCGTGGAAGAGATGGTGAACATGATCACCACCCAGCGCGCCTACGAGATGAATTCCAAGGTCATTTCCACCGCCGACCAGATGCTCGGCTTCGTCACCCAGAACCTGTAACAGCCGCCCCTGCGAGGTAGCGCTCCATGAATCGTCTCTTTGCCATCGCCCCGCTGTTCGGAGCGCTCGTTCTCGCAGGATGCGTAGCCCCGGCCGCCAAGCCGGACGATCCCTACTATTCCCCCGTGTTGCCCCGCACCCCGGTGCCCGCGGCGCAGAACAACGGTGCCATCTTCCAGTCGGGCTTCGAGCAGAATCTCTACACCGATCGCAAGGCCTTCCGTATCGGCGACATCATCACCATCACCCTGCAAGAGAAGACCCAGGCCAGCAAGAACGCCAGCTCAGACATCGCCAAGAACAGCAAGGCGACCCTCGGCCTGACCTCCCTGTTCGGCGCCAAGCCGTCGATCCCCAATCCGCTGTCTGACGGCGACCTGAGCCTGGACGCCGGTTTCTCCGGCAACCGCTCCAATACCGGCAAGTCCACTGCCGCCCAGGGCAACAGCCTGACCGGCTCGCTGACCGTGACCATCGCCGAGGTACTGCCCAACGGCATCCTGGTGGTTCGCGGCGAGAAGTGGCTGACCCTCAATACCGGCAACGAGCTGATGCGCATCCAGGGCATGGTCCGCGCCGACGACATCGCCACCGACAACACCGTGCTCTCCACCCGCGTGGCCGATGCGCGGATCACCTACTCGGGCACGGGCTCCTTCGCCGATGCGAGCCAGCCTGGCTGGTTGAGCCAGTTCTTCGGCAGCGCCCTGATGCCGTTCTGAGGATGACCCCCATGCGCAAGACCCTGTTCGGCCTGCTCGCCCTGCTGCTGGCCATGCCCTTCGCCCAGGCCGAACGTCTCAAGGACATCGCCAATATCCAGGGCGTACGGACCAACCAGCTGATCGGCTACGGTCTGGTGGTGGGGCTGCCCGGGACCGGCGACCAGACCACCCAGACCCCCTTCACCATCCAGACCTTCAACAACATGCTGGCGCAGTTCGGCATCAAGGTCCCGGCCGGCACGAGCTCCGCCCAGCTGAAGAACGTCGCGGCGGTCTCGATCCACGCAGACCTGCCGGCCTTCGCCAAGCCTGGCCAGACCATCGATATCACCGTGTCCTCCATCGGTAATTCCAAGAGCCTCAGAGGCGGCAGCCTGCTGCTATCGCCGCTCAAGGGGATCGATGGCCAGATCTACGCCATCGCCCAGGGCAACCTGGTGGTCGGGGGTTTTGACGCCGAAGGCCGCGATGGCTCGAAGATCACCGTCAACGTTCCGTCGGCGGGCCGTATTCCTAACGGCGCCACCGTCGAGCGGCCGGTGCCGAGCGGCTTCGACCAGGGCAACAGCATCACGCTGGACCTCAAGCGCAGTGACTTCACCACGGCCAAGCGGGTGGTCGACAAGATCAACGAGACACTTGGCGCGGGTGTTGCATCAGCCGTTGATGCCGGATCGATTCGCGTCACGGCGCCGGTCGATCCTGGCCAGCGCGTGGACTACCTGTCGATCCTGGAGAACATGGAGGTGGATCCGGGGCAGGAGGTGGCGAAGGTGATCGTCAACTCCCGCACCGGGACCATCGTCATCGGGCAGAACGTCAAGGTGTCGCCGGCGGCGGTGACCCAGGGCAGCCTGACCGTGACCATCAGCGAAGACCCCCAGGTCAGCCAGCCCAATCCCCTGTCGGGTGGGCAGACGGTGGTGACGCCCCAGTCGACCGTCAAGGCCAAGCAGGAGGCCAAGCCGATGTTCAAGTTCGGTCCGGGAACCACCCTGGACGAGATCGTGAGAGCGGTGAATCAGGTGGGCGCTGCGCCCAGCGACCTGGTGGCCATTCTCGAAGCGTTGAAACAGGCCGGCGCGCTGCAGGCCGACCTGATCGTAATCTGATGGAGTAATGGCGATGACTGCACGCCTGGGCGGGACTTTCGATTCGGTGGATTCTGGTGCCTATACCGACCTGAACCGCTTGAACAACCTCAAGAACGGGGCCGATCGCGACAGCGAAGGCAACGTCCGCAAGGTTGCCCAGGAGTTCGAGTCGGTGTTCCTGAACCAGATGCTCAAGTCGATGCGCTCGGCCAACGAGGTGCTGGCCCAGGACAGTCCGTTCAACAGCCAGACCACCAAGCAGTTCCAGGACATGTACGATCAGCAACTGTCGGTCAATCTCGCCAAGAACGGCGGCGGCATTGGCCTGGCGGACATGATGACCCGGAGCATGCTCAAGGATGCCGGCAAGACGCCGTCGACCGAAGGCGCGGCCACCAAGACCGCCGCCCCGGCGACCGCCGGCTCCGCCCAGGCAGGTGCCAGCGTGGCGATGGACATGCGTCGCGCCCTCTGGGATGGCAAGACCTCGCAAGCCGCAGCGGTGGCCAGCTCGACCGGCAGTGCCAGCGAGCGCAAGGACGTGTCGGCGCTGCTGAATTCCCGCCGTCTGGCCATGCCCAGCAAGGCCAGCGCGGCCCAGAGCCAAGAGGCCGTGCTGGCAGCGGCGGCCAATGCTGCCAGTGGCAACGGCAACAGCGCGACGGCGGCCAATGCCACCAACTGGAAGGCCGTGCAGCAGTTGGGCACCCCGGCCGTGGCCAGCGTGAGCGGCAGCGCCCGGCTGAATGGCGGCAGTGTCGCCCCGCTGGGGCAGACCGCAGGAAAGTCGGTGTTCCGCACGCGTCAAGAGTTCGTCGACACCATGCTGCCCATGGCGCAGGAAGCGGCGAAGAAGATCGGCGTGGATGCCCATTACCTGGTGGCTCAAGCCGCACTGGAAACCGGCTGGGGCAAGTCCATCATCCGCGAGCGGGACGGCAGCACCAGCAACAACCTGTTCGGCATCAAGGCCCATTCGAGCTGGGACGGCGATGTCGCCACCACCCTGACCACCGAATACCGCAACGGCAAGGCGAGCAAGGAAGCCGCGGATTTTCGCTCCTACGATTCCTTCAAGCAGAGTTTCGACGACTACGTGAGTTTCCTGCAAAGCAACGATCGCTATGGCAAGGCGCTGGCCAAGGGCGGCGACTCCAGCCAGTTCATGCACGAGTTGCAACGGGCCGGCTACGCCAGCGATCCGCAGTACGCCCGCAAGGTCAGTCAGATCGCACGGCAAATGAAGAGCACCTACGAAAACATCGCTGCGGTCGATACCTCGGTAAAGCGTACCTAAGGACAATCCATGGCCAGTCTCATTTCCATCGGTCTCTCGGGTATCCAGGCCAGCCAGTCGGCGCTCAGCACGACCGGCAACAACATCACCAACGTCGATACCGCCGGCTATTCCCGTCAGGCGACGGAGCAGCACGCGGCAGCGGCGCAGAACGTCGGCGTCGCCTACATCGGCAACGGCACGACCCTGGCAGACGTGCGGCGCTCCTACAGCCAGTACCTGACCACCCAGTTGCAGACCAGCACCGCGCTGGACAACGAGGCCCAGACCTTTTCCACCGCCGCCAGCTCGGTGGACTCGCTGTTGGCCGATAGCACCACGGGGGTCAGCACCGCCCTGAGCAAGTTCTTCTCGGCGCTGCAGACGGCCTCGGCGACGCCCACCGACAGCGCTTCGCGCTCCCTGGTGCTGACCAGCAGCTCGACGTTGAGCCAGAGATTCAATTCGCTGGCCAGCCAGCTCTCCGACCAGAGCAACTACATCAACACCCAGCTGAGCGCGTCGGCGACACAGGTCAACACCCTGGCGAACAAGATCGCCCAGTACAACCAGGCCATCACCGTGGCCTCGGCTGGCGGCACTACCCCCAACTCGCTGCTGGATGCGCGGGACCAGGCCATCAACGACATGTCCAAGCTGGTCGGGGTTAGCGTGGTCAACCAGGATGGCAACTACAACGTCTACATCGGCTCCGGCCAGCCGCTGGTGGTGGGGGGCTCGGTGAGTTCGCTCAGCGCCCAGGCCAGTACCCTGGATCCCTCGCAATACGCCCTGACGCTGACCATGCCCAGCGGGATCGCGGTGGATGTCACCCAGTCGATTTCCGGTGGCTCCATGACCGGCCTGGTGCGCTATCGCGACGAGGTGGTGAATCCCTCGCTGAACAGCCTGGGTCGGCTGGCCCTGGTGGCCTCGGACTCGATCAACAAGCAGCAGGCCCAGGGCCTGGACCTGAAGGGCAATTTCGGCACCAAGGTATTCAACGACATCAACAGCGCCACGGCCATCGCCTCGCGCAGCATCGGACGCTCCACCAACAGCGATGTCAATGCCAACCTCAATGTCACCATCGCCGACAGCAGCGACCTGACCGTCAGCGACTACCGGGTGGTTTTCACCAGTGCCACCCAGTACAGCGTGACCCGCCTGTCCGATGGCCAGGACTTGGGGAGCCACAGTCTCACCGCCTCGCCGGCGGACGAGATCGACGGCCTGCAGCTGGGGCTGCGGACGGGCAGTGTGACGGCGGGTGATACCTTCACCGTGCAGCCCACGCGCCTGGCTGCCAGCCAGGCAGCGGTCACCATGACCGATGCCCAGGACCTGGCGTTCGCTTCGCCGCTGAAGGCGGCGAGCAGCGCCGCCAACATCGGCACCGGTACCGTGAGCGCGCCGACCCTGGTCACCCAGCGCAGCATCTATGACAGCGCCTCGGCCAGCAGCCTGGCGACCAGCGTCCAGAACGCCATGCCGGTGAAACTCCAGTTCGGGGCCGCCGCCAGCGATGGCAGCCAGAGCTACACGATCTACGACGCGGGCGGCAACAGCCTCGGTACCGGCTCCATCGTCGCCGGCCAGAGCAACACGGTGAACGTCAATATCGCCGCCAACGGCTCCACCGTACCGAGTGCCTTTACCTTCCAGCTGACCCTGGCGGGCAAACCCTCCAGCGGGGATACCTTCAGCGTCTCCTTCGGTGCCGCCGGCAGTACCGACAACACCAACGCCCTGGGCTTGCTGAACCTGCAGACGTCGGCCACCGTTGGCAACGCGAGCATGAACAACACCTACAGCAGCCTGGTGGAAACGGTCGGCGCCAAGACCAACCAGGCCAGCCTGGATGCCAGCGCGACCGCGGCGATCCTCAAGCAGGCGCAGGCGAGCCAGTCCTCGTTGGCGGGCGTCAACCTGGACGAGGAGGCGGCCAACCTGATCAAGTATCAGCAGTACTACAGCGCCTCGGCGAAGATCATCGAAATCTCGCAGACCGTCTTCAACACATTGATTCAAGCCTTCTAAGGGATGCTGGCCATGCGTATCTCCACACCCCAGATGTTCTCCTCGAGTACCCAGGGCTACTCCGACGGCTATTCCAACATGACCAAGACGCTGGAGCAGATCTCCAGCGGGGTACGCATCCAGACGCCGGCGGACGATCCGGTGGGTTCGGCGCGCTTGCTGCAGCTGGATCAGCAGAAGACCCTGCTGACCCAGTACAGCGGCAACATGACCACCGCCAACAATGCGCTGACCAACGAGGAGTCGGTGCTGACCACCATCACCAACGTGCTGCAGAACGCGCGGGCCCTGGCGGTCCAGGCCGGCAATGGCTCCTATACCGATGCCAACCGGAGCGCCATCAGTGACCAGCTGGGCGACATCCAGGATCAGCTGTTCTCGCTGATGAACAGCAAGGACGCCAACGGCAACTACATCTTCGCCGGCAGCAATGGCACGGTGCAGCCTTTCGTCAAGAATCCCGATGGCAGCTACAGCTACAAGGGTGACCAGAGCTCGCTGTCGGTCCAGGTCTCCGACACCCTCAACCTGGCCATCAGCGACAACGGCTGGAGCACCTTCCAGAGCGCCCAGAACGCCGACCTCACCACCTCCAGCCTGACCAGCAATCCCAATGCCGACGGGACCCAGCGGGTGTTCCTGTCCCAGGGCACCGTGACCGATGACAACAGCTTCAACAGCAGCTTCCGCAGCGGCGCGCCCTACAAGCTGCAGGTGCTCAGCAGCACCCAGTTCAAGATCTTCGACGCCAGCAACAACGACGTGACCAGTGAAGTCAGCGGCAATGGCTCCTACCAGACCACCACGGGTGACGCGGTAACCGTCAATTTCCGCGGCGCGCAGCTGGCCCTCGACGTCTCCCTGAAGTCCAGTGACGACAGTACCGCCATCAATTCGCTGGTATCCGGCTACAGCTTCAGCTTCGGGGTCAAGCCGGAAACCTTCGACATCACCCGGACCGCGTCGAATACCTCGACCGCCCAGCTCAGCGGTGGCACCGTCACCAATGCCACCACCTACAGCACCACCTTTCCCAGCAACGGCGTCCTGCTGAAATTCAGCTCGGCTACCGACTATTCGGTCTATGCGCTGCCGACAACCTCCAGCAGCACGCCGCTGTCCTCGGGTACCCTGGGCGGCACCTATCCAGCCAGCATCACCATCAACGGCGCCCAGTTCAGCATCAATTCGGCGGCGGCCAGTGGCGACCAGTTCACCGTCGCCGGCAGCAGCAACCAGACGCAGAACATCCTCGACACCATCAAGAACCTGCGGACCGCCCTGGATACCCCGACGACCAACAATCCCCAGGCGGAGCTGGATATCCGCAATGCCGTGGCCTCGGCCATCACCAACCTCGACAACGGCATGAACCAGGTCTACAAGGTCACTTCCTCCCTGGGGGCTCGCCAGCAGACCATCGATACCCTGACCACCGAGAGCCAGAGCCTGTCGTTGTCCAACGCCACTACCCAGTCGTCCATTCGCGACACCGACATGTCCGAGGCCACGTCGAAGCTCACCTTGCAGCAGACCATGTTGCAGGCCGCCCAGGCCGCCTTCGCCAAGGTTTCCCAGCTAAGCTTGTTCGACAAGATCTGAAGGGAACGCCAGCCGTCATGAGCCAACCATTCGACACTGCCAGCATCGAGATCAAGAAACTCTTCGTCACGCCGCTGGCGCAACTCGTCCATCCCGATGCCGAGCGGCTCAATGCCGAACTCAGCGCGGTGATCCTGGCACGCCGCGAACAGGACGCCGGGACCCGCCACAGCAACGAGGGCGGCTGGCAATCGAGCCATGACTTCGACAGCTGGGCAGGTACCCCAGGAGCGGAGCTCGCCGCCTTCGCCCGGGCCTTCGCGACCCAGCTCACCGCCGTCCACTCCGCGGAGCACGGCCTCATCGAGCCGGCCTTCGAGTGGCGCTACAACGCCTGGGCCAACGTCAACGAAGCCGGGCAGGGCAATGCCCTGCATGGCCACCCCGGGGCCTTCTGGTCGGGCGTCTATTGGGTGGACGATGGCGGCGCCCAGGATGCCGATTGCGCTGGCGAGCTGGAGTTCGTCGATCCCCGCGGCCTGATGCCCTCGGTCTACAATCCCGAGCTGCGCATGCGCATCGAGGGCTGCCTGACCGCCGGCTACTCGACCACCGTCACGCCATCCAGCGGCACCTTCGTGATGTTCCCGTCCTGGCTGATGCATGCGGTACGCCGGTTCAAGGGGCAGAGGCCGCGGATTTCGGTGGCGTTCAACTTCGGGGTCTGAGGTTACCGCTGGCAAGGTCTCGCCGGTCACCGACGTCTAACGCCCGCGATGGCCGACCGGCGGTATTCCGCTGGTCGAGGACGGCGGCTTGGCCCGCCGTGGGCCAGCGCGCCAAAGACAGTCCAGTGCTACGGCCGTGCCAGCACACCTCTTGGATCCGGAAGCTGGATCTGGGCTTCGGACGGGCTGCGTCCTGCCTGCAGCAACCCCGTGCCTTGGCCGCTAGCGCTTCGCCCCTTGCACATCCACCCAGCGTTTCTCCTGCGAGGAGAGGGCTACGGCCTCGAAGAGTCTGAGGCCTTCGAGAGACTCCTCGATACCAAACACATAAGGGGTGGAACAGCATTTCCGATTCAGATGATCGTCGAGGGCTACGGCGACGTCATGGTAATAGTTGGCGAAGGCCTCGATGAAGCCGGCGGGATGGCCAGCCTTGAAGCGCGTATAGCGGGGAAGATTCGCCTGGTCGATGTGCTCGCTGGCGCGATCCCGGAGCTGACGGTTGCCCCGGTTGTCGGCGGTCACGAGCAGTTCCGGTTGTTCCTGCGCCCATTCCGCCGAACCCAGCTCACCGAAAACCCGCAGCCTGAGGCCATTACGTTGCCCCAGCGCCGCCTTGCTGAACCAGAAGTTGCACTCGATTTCCGCAGAATATTCGACGATGCAGGAGACGCTATCCACGACCTGGGGAAAATTGCCGAGACTCGTGGCGTGGGCAACCAGGCGCAGAGGCTGCTCGCCGGTGACGAAGTTGACCAGGGAATGCAGGTGAGTACCCAGATCCAGGGACACGGTAGGGATGGCGCCGTCACGGAGCCGCCAATTCTGTGGCGCCCTGGGCTGGCCCGAGGCATCGACGGTGCTGAATGATTCCTGGGGCATCTCGATCTGAATCTGGCGTAGCCGCCCCAGGACTCCCGCCGCGATAAGCGCCTTCAGCTCCCGCACCATCGGGTAGCCCGAATAGTTGTAGGTGACGGCAAGAAAGCCTTGCCTTTCCCTCAGGCGTTGCTGGATGCGCTCGGCATCTGCGCTGGATGCAGCCAGGGCTTTTTCACAGATGACCGGCAGGCCGGCGTCCAGGCAGGCCAGGACTTCGTCATGATGTTGATCGGTAGGCGTCAGGATCGCGATGGCGTCCAATGCACTCCGCTCGGCTGCCAGCAGCTGCGCCAGGGATGCATAGGTGCGCTCCTGGGGGACGCCATAGGCTTCGGCGCTGGCCTGATTGACCTCGGCGCGACGACTGAAGCAGCCGGCGACCAGCTGGAACTGGCGGTCCATCTCGATGGCGATCCTATGCGTCCGGCCGATGGCCGAGCGGTCGTTGCCGCCGAGGAAGGCCACCCGGAAGGGGCGGGATACAGGCCGAGCGGTGCGGGGCGAAGTGTCCATGGAAGTCAACCTATGAGGGTCGTGAGGTCTGCCAGCCTGGGGGCGACGTCCCATAGCGCCTGTCGATCATCGAATTCGGCGAAGAGAATGGCCGCCTTGTCCGCCGGCGCCGCTCGCAACCTGTGCCCACTGGGCATGAGCGGCACGGTACTGACCCGGGTGCTCGGAATGCGCTGCGTGAAGGCCGTGAAGATCCGCTCGCGATCGCTGCTGATGGTATGCCGGGCGATGAGTTTCTCGCGCACCGGTTCCGCTTGCGGCTGCTTCCTGCCGAGGAAGCCATTGAGGAAGTAGCTGCTGTAGTCCAGGCCGGTGGCCTGCTCGATCATGAGATTGTACAGGTCGCCAGGACAGCGCCTCATGCATTCGATGATCCAGTGGCGGTCGCCGTTCTGCATGAACTGGGTATGCAACAGGCCGTCGACCAGCCCCAGCCTGCTGACCAGCGTTTCGATGGTGCTACGCACCGCGGCTTGCATCGCCGCGGTCAGCTGCGAAGGGCAGTTCGAACAATTCACCTGATAGGGATAGACGGTGCAATATTCGTCGGCGAAGAAGTCGAGGTGGATGCGTCCCCCTTCGATGAAGGCTGAGTGGCTATGCAAGCTGCCGGTGACGTACTCCTCGATCAGCACCTCCGGCTCCCGGGTCGCCTGGAAGGCTCTCTCCAGGGCGGTATCGAGCTCGGCGGCGCTCTGCACCAGGGACATCCCGTTGCCGCTGAAGTTATCGACGGGCTTGACCAGGAGCGGATAGCGGTCCGGCGGCAGGACGAGAGGCGCGCCCGCCACGTGGCGGAAGGCCAGGGGCGCCGGGATCGCCTGGGTCTGGGTGAACTGCCTGAACTCGCTCTTCACGTGGACGATACGCGTGGTGGCGGGACTGTCGTAGCCTGGCAGCCCCAGTTCCGCAGCAGCCAGGGCCCCTGACCAGTAGGAGGCGTCGTTGCAGGTCGGGACGATGGCCACGAAGTCTTGCTGACGGGCGACGGCCAGCACGGCCTCAGGATCGGAATAGTCCAGGTAGTAAGAGCCGGTGGCATGCTCGTGGCAAGGATCGTGCGGATGCTTGCCGCATACGAATACCTCATAACCCTGCCGCAACAGCCGGAGCAAGAAGGGCATCGCGCTGAAACTGGTGCCTAGCAGCAGGACCTTTGGCGTCATGGCCATCGCCTTGTTTTATGTGGGTAATGCAGTACTAGCCTATACGGTGTAACGCGCTTATCCCAGTCGACCACCGTTTTCGCTGAACCTCGGCCGAAGCGGCGCCGGATACAAAAAAGTGGCAAGTCTTTTGCAAAACGGGTTTTGTCGACGGTTGTTTGACGGATGCCGCTTAGGGCGGCTCGATTCCACCATGCCGGAGCTGATCCATGAGTGGCAGCCTAGAGGTTTGCACTACCCCCGACGAATCCGCCGCGCGGAAAGCCCTGGTGGCTGAGCAGCGGTCCTCCCAGCCATCCTCGGTGACGGTGCGCGTGCCCTTTCTCGATCTGCGCGCCCTCAACCTGAGATTCAAGGAGCAGTTCCTGGCTGCCACCGAGCGGGTGCTGGAGCGTGGCTGGTTCATCCAGGGTACCGAGGTCGGGTTGTTCGAGCAGGAGTTCGCGGCCTTTTGCGGTAGCCGACAGGCCATCGGGGTGGGTAATGGTCTGGATGCCATCGCGCTGATTCTGCGCAGCCTGATCGAGCTGGGTCGGCTGCAGCCAGGAGACGAGGTGATCGTGCCTGGCAATACCTTCATCGCCACGGCCCTGGCGGTCACCCAGAGCGGCTTGCGCCTTCGCCTGGTGGAGCCAGAGCACCAGCGTCTGAACCTGGACCCCGTCGCGGTGGAAGCGGCCATAGGCCCACGTACCCGGGTCATCCTCGCGGTCCATCTTTATGGCCGCCTGGCCGACATGCCGCGACTGAACGACATCGCGGATCGGCACGGTCTGCTGCTCATCGAAGACGCTGCCCAGGCCCATGGAGCGAGTCTCCTCGGACAACGCGCCGGGACCTGGGGTTTGGCTGCCGCGTTCAGCCTGTTTCCCGGAAAGCCCCTGGGCGCCCTGGGCGACGGCGGCGTCGTTACTACCGATGACGAGGCCCTGGCCGAGTGCATCCGCTCTCTGGGTAGTTACGGTTCGCGTATCAAGTACCAACACGAGCGGCTGGGCGGTAACTCGCGGCTGGATGAGCTGCAGGCGGCCTTCCTGCGCATCAAGCTCGAGCAACTCGCCCAGGACAACAAGGCGCGGGACGCCATTGCCCGCCGCTATTGCACTGAGATCGACAATCCCCTGGTGATCCTGCCGCAGCAACCTCAGGTGGGAGAGATCCATGCGTGGCATCTGTTCGTCGTCCGCTGCCAGCAACGCCAGGCGCTGCAGGACCAGCTGCGCAGGCAGGGCATCGAAACCCATGTCCATTATCCGCGCCCCATTCACCGGCAGAGCGCCTACGCTGAACTTGCCGAGCTGTCGCTGCCGCGGACCGAGGCCCTCAGCGACGAAGTGCTGAGCCTACCGAACTACCCCGGGCTGTCGAGTGCAGCCGTGGATTCGATCATCGCCGCCTGCAATGCCTTCCGGGGCTGAGCGACTACCCAACGCAACCAGGAGTGACGCCATGTCCCTACAGCATTGCCGCATCATCGACCTGCCCAAGATCGAGGATCGCCGGGGTAATCTCACCTTCGTCGAGAGCGGTCAGCATGTCCCTTTCGATTTCAAGCGGATCTACTATCTCTACGACGTTCCTGGCGGCTCCTATCGAGGCGGTCATGCGCACAAGGATCTGCATCAGCTGCTGATCGCCATGTCGGGTAGCTTCGATATCCAGCTCAATGACGGCAAGACGCAATTCAAATACCACCTGAATCGTTCCTACTATGGGCTCTATATCCCGCCCATGATCTGGCGGGAAATAGACAACTTCTCCAGCGGTTCCATCTGCATGGTGCTCGCCTCCGAGCACTTCAGCGAAGAGGACTACTACCGCGACTTCAATGAGTTCGTGTTGGGCGCCCAGAGTCGCGGCTTGATCTGACCCTCCTGCAGCTCGTGCCGCCGTGTCGCGGTGGCATCCGCATTATCCCGAGGCCCTGGTCGGGGTCTCCCCTGTGAGCAACGTCGAATGGCCCTATCCAAGAACAGTCCCCAGGTGTCGGTGCAGCGGGATGCAGGCGATCTGCCGCTGGTCAGCGTTTGTATCAACGCCTACAACCACGAGCGCTATGTCGGCGAAGCCATAGAGTCGGTTTTCGCCCAGACCTATCCGAACATCGAGCTCATCATCGCGGACGATGCCTCGACCGATGGCACCGCTGCCATCATCGAATCCTATGCCCAGCGCTATCCAGAGCGGATGACCACCATTCTCCTGACGGAGAACGAAGGGCCCTGCCGGGCGGGAAATCGTACCTATGCCCGTGCCCGTGGCGAGTTCGTCGCCTACCTGGGATCGGACGACCGCATGTTGCCGGATCGAATCAGCCGGCAGGTCGCCTTTCTACAGGCGCACCCCGACCACGTCGTGGTGTTTTCCCAGGTCGCTATCATCGATGGCAACAGTGACCGAGCGCAGACACCCAACGGATTCGACCAACTGTTCAATCAGCCCATCGTCAATCTGCGCCGGCAACTGCTCACCGGCAACTTCTTCAATGCGCCCTCGGCCCTGTTGCGCCGTGCCGATTTGATCGCCGTGGGTGGCAGCTCACCGCTCCTACGCTATGTGCAGGACTACGACCTTTGGGTCCGGTTGCTGGCGCGCGGTGAAATTGCCAGGCTCGACGAGGTGCTGACCGAGTACCGCGTCCATGGCAGCAATCTGAGCATCGCCGGTGCCAACGGACCCAGTTATGCAGCGCGCTGCGAAACCATGGCGGTCATCGTCAGTCTGGTCGAGCAATGGCCCTTGCAGAGCTTTTTCGACCAACCCCTCCGTTCGCCCGAGGAGCATGTCGCCGCAACCCTGGCCCTGGTCGATATCCTCAAGGGACTCGATCGACAGTTCTTCGGCAAGGCGTCGCTGGGCTCTGCCCTGGCCTATCGCCTGATCTTGGAGGCCAGCCGCCAGGATGCCATTGCTTGCCAGCTGGCCAAGAACGCGCTTGAAACCTTCATGGAGGGCGGCCAGCAGGTCGCGGCCAACGATCTTCAGGTACGCCACCTCCTACCCGAGGGGGGCGTACCACCCGTGGGGGTGGTGATCCATGCCTTCTATCCCGATGTGCTCGAAGAGCTGTTGTCCAGGCTGGATGCCATCGACCATCCGCTCTATCTCTATGTGACCTGCCCGCCCGAGCGGCTGCGCGAAGTCGCGGCCCTGCTGGCCGGTTCAGGTCTGCCTCACCTGCTGTTGACGGTCGAGAACCGCGGTCGCGACGTGCTGCCTTTCCTGCGAATCCTGCCGGCCGTGCAAAGGGACGGCATCCAGGTGGTGCTCAAGCTGCACACCAAGAAGACCTTGCACCTTGAGAGAGGCGGTGACTGGGCGCAGGAAATGTTCAATATGTTGCTCGACCCAGCATTCTTTCAGGCGACGCTGGCGCGTTTTGCTGAGGATCCGAGCCTTACGCTGGTTGGTCCCGAGCGCTATCGTCTACCGATTGCTCAGTATCTGCGCGGTAACAATCGGCAGCACCTGCAGATGCTGGCGCAGCGTGCCGGTATCGCCGAAAACGAGGTCATGGCCAGTGAGTTCTATGCCGGCACCATGTTCTTCGTCCGGGCCGCCGGGCTGATCCCGATCCAGAGCCTGGAACTGAGCGCTGCCGACTTCGAACCCGAGCAGGGTCAGCTAGACGGTACCCTGGCGCATGCCATGGAGCGCTTCTTCCTGCCCCTGGCCCAGGGGCATCGCCCCCCGGACCGAGCGATGCTCTATCGGCAATGGCTCAATAGTCGCCAGCTCGATCATAGCGAGCGCGAGCGGCTGGCGGAGCGCCTGGCCAGTTGGCCGGACCAGCCGAGCATCCTGCTGGTGGTTGACGACGTGGCAGCCGATGCAGCGCTGGTCGGGCGTACCCTGGAGAGTCTGGGTCGACAACTCTATGTGCCGGGTGCCGTAGTGGTGTTTTCCCACCAGGCACCGGAGGGTATCGAGGCCGCGGACAATCTGCTTTGGCTGCCGCGCCGAGCAGGTGCCCTGACGCAGCTCAACGAGCTGTTGGCGCAAATCGAGGTGGATTGGTGCTACCTGTTGCGCAGCGGTGATGTCCTGGATCCACACGCCTTGCTGCTGCTGGCCGAGCGCGTGGCCCAGCAGCCGCAGCTTCTTTGCTGCTACAGCGACGAAGACCTTTGGAGCGAAGCCGGCGGTACCGAGCCGGTCTTCAAGCCGGCGTTCAACCTGGACCTCCTGCGTAGCTATCCCTATGTTGGGCGTGCCCTGGCATTCCAGCGGCGAGCCTTGCTGGACATCGGTGGGTTGCGCGACGAGTTTGCCAGCCTGGCACCCCACGACCTGCTGTTGCGTCTGCTCGAACAGTCAGGCCTGGCTTGCATAGGGCACCTGGCCGAGGTTCTGGTGCATCAGCACGAACATCTCGGCCAGTGGCTGGCGGAGGAGGGGGTTGCGGATCGGGTCGCGCCCCTGATCGCCCAGCATCTGTCGCGCCTGGGCGTCGCTCACCGCCTCGCGGCAGGGTCGTTGCCGATGATCAACCGGGTGACCTACCTGCATGACAGCGAACCTCTGGTGTCCATCATCGTGCCCACCAAGGACGAGTTGCCCATGCTGCTGCGCTGTGTGGAAAGCGTGGTGGAGAAGACGCGCTACCAGAACTACGAGATTTTGATCGTTGACAACGCCAGCGAGACGCCCGAGGCGCGGCAGTGGCTGGGCGGCATGGAGGCGTTAGGCGACGCCAAGGTGCGTATCCTGAGGTATCCGCATCCCTTCAATTATTCGGCGATCAACAATTTCGCCAGCGCTGAGGCTCGCGGCGACTACCTGGTACTGCTCAACAACGATACCGCCATCTTTGATGGCGACTGGCTGACGGCTCTGCTGCATCACGCCCAGCGACCCGAAGTGGGCGCCGTGGGCGCCAAACTCTATTACCCCGATGGACGTATCCAGCACGGTGGCGTGGTCCTGGGCCTGCGTGGCGTGGCGGACCACCCCTTCATCGGCGAGCCCGGTCAGGCACCTGGCTACATGCACCGTCTGCACGTCGACCAGAACTACAGCGTGGTGACGGCCGCCTGCTTGATGGTGCGCAAGGCTACCTATCTCGAGGTAGGGGGGATGGACGACCAAGACCTGAAGGTCTCGTTCAACGACGTGGATTTCTGCCTGAAACTCACCACGGCCGGCTACCTCAACGTCTGGACGCCCTATGCCGCGGTGATGCACGAAGCGAACGTGAGCCAGAACCGGGTCGACACCACCGCCATGGAAGCCAAGGTCAAGCGTTTCCAGGGCGAGCAGGCGGTCATGTATCAGCGCTGGCTACCGCGGATTGCCCGCGATCCGGCCTACAACCTCAACCTGAGCCTGGATGGCAGTGGCTTTGCCCTGGACCACCGCAGCGAGACCGGGTGGCATCCTTTCTCCGTACGCCAACTACCCTACGCGCTGTGCCATCCTGCCGATCCCTATGGGTGCGGACACTATCGGATACGCAAGCCGTTCGAAGCCATGCAAAACGGCGGATTGCTGGAAGGTGGAGTGAGCGAACGGCTCCTGACTCCCGTGGAAAAGGAGCGGCTGGCACCGACCAGCATCGTCTTCCAGCGTCAGATCATGGGTTTGCAGATCGAATCGATCCGGGAGGCCAAGCGCTATTCCCAGGCCTTCAGGATTTACGAACTCGACGACTATATCGTCGATCTGCCGATCAAGAATCGCCACCGGGCCCATATGCCCAAGGATGTTGCCAAGCAGCTTCGGCGGGGCGTTGCCCTGTGCGACCGCTTCGTCGTCTCGACGGCTCCGCTGGCCGAGGCGTTCAAGGATTTGCACCCGGACATTCGCATCGCGGAAAACCTGCTGCCGCTGGATTGGTGGCAAGACGTCAAGGGACAGCGGCGCGATACCCGCAAGCCGCGCGTAGGCTGGGGTGGTGGCATCAGTCACGATGGTGATCTGGAGCTGATCAGGGATGTGGTGAAAGATCTCGCGGATGAGGTGGACTGGGTCTTCTTCGGCATGTGTCCCGACGAGCTCCGGCCCTATATCAAGGAGTTCCACGCTGGCGTCCCCATTGACCGCTACGCTGCCAAGCTGGCGAGCCTGGATCTGGATTTGGCGCTGGCACCGCTGGAAGAAAACCTGTTCAACGACTGCAAGAGCAATCTGCGACTACTCGAATATGGAGCCTGTGGCTTCGCCGTGGTCTGCTCGGACCTGGTCTGCTATCGCGGCGACTTGCCGGTGACGCGGGTGAAAAACCGCTATCGCGATTGGGTGGATGCCATTCGCATGCACCTCGCCGACCGGGATGCGACTCACCGGGCCGGTGAGGTGCTGCGCCAGACCGTGCTGCAAGACTGGATGTTGAGCGGCGCTCGCCTGGAGCGATGGCGGTCGGTCTGGCTACCTGACTGAACCAGCCCCCGTTACCGCAACGAACGGCCAGAGAAATCTGGCCGTTCGCGTTTGCGGAACCATCAAGTTTTTCGCCTCCTGCCCGATAACAAGAGGGAGTGAAGACACATGCCTTCGCTGTCTCGTCCAGAGTCAAGGTTTTTCCAAAAAAACCTAAAGAAATCTCCAGGCAAGACGATAACCATATCGAAGGTTCTCCAGGTCACATCGGGCGGTCCCCTTGGCCGGGAGCTAAAGCAGTATCCTAATCCACGAGGTTCTCCATCATGATGACCGTCAATACCAACATCGCTTCCTTGACTGTTCAGAAGAACCTGAACAACGCTTCGGGCAACCTGACCACCGCCATGACCCGCCTGTCCACCGGCCTGAAGATCAACAGCGCCAAGGACGATGCCGCCGGCCTGCAGATCTCCAACCGTCTGACCAGCCAGGTCAAGGGTCTGGACCAAGCCGTATCCAACGCCAACGATGCCAACGCCATCGCCCAGACCGCCGAAGGCGCCCTGCAGGAATCCACCAACATCCTGCAGCGTATGCGCGTCCTCGCCGTCCAGTCCTCCAGTGGCAGCAACAGCACCGAAGACCGTACCTCGCTGAACCAGGAATTCGAGTCGCTGACCTCGGAACTGACCCGTATCTCCAGCACCACCACCTACGGTGGCGGCAGCAGCGGTATCAACCTGCTCGACGGTACCGCCGGCACCAACGGCACCCTGACCTTCCAGGTCGGCGCCAACGCCAACCAGACTGTCAGCTTCACCCTGAGCAACATGAGCGCCAGCAGCCTGTCCGGCTCCTCTTCGGTAGCGACCGGCGGCCTGGACCTGGCCAGCCTGGGCGTCTCGGCTTCGGGTGGTACCACCAGCTCCAGCGGCACCCTGAGCATCGCCGGCCAGACCGTGACCTATGCGTCCGGCGCCAGCTTCAACGACATCGTCAGCGCCATCAACAACAACATCAGTGGTGTGTCGGCTACCGCCGCCACCTCGGGTAGCTCGACCATCAACCTCAGTTCCGCCAAGCAAATCGACATCGGCGCGGGTACCGGTGGCGCTACCGGTGTATCCAGCGGTTCCTACACCGTGCAAACCACCACTGGCAGCGTGCAGTCGCTGGACATCACCACGGCGGCCAATGCACAGAGCGCCATGCAGGTCATCGACGGTGCCCTGAAGCAGATCGATACCCAGCGTTCCACGCTCGGTGCCGTGCAGAACCGTCTGGACTCCACCATCTCCAACCTGCAGAACATCTCGGAAAACGCCACCGCAGCCCGCAGTACCATCCAGGACGCGGACTTCGCGGCGGAAACCGCCGAGATGACCAAGCAGCAGACCCTGCAGTCGGCAGCGACCTCGGTACTGGCCCAGGCCAACCAGCAGCCCGCCTCCGTACTGAAACTGCTCCAGTAATTCTGATCAGGGAAAGGGGAGGGCGCTGCGGCGCCCTTTCCGCGTTGTTAGGTTTTTTGGGAGGGTGGAAACATGAGCATCAACTTGAACTCGGTCGTCCCGGGAAGTGGGCTGACGACTCCGGTGGCAGGGACGCAATCGGGCACTGTCGCGGGCGCCCCTTCCGCTACGACCAACCCCAGCAATGCCGGAGCGGCGCCGACCGACCAGGCCAAGGCCGCGCCGGTATCGCCCAGTCGGGAAGAGCTCGACAAGGCCGTCAAGGATTTGAGTTCCAGCGCCCAGGACCTGCACCGTAACCTCGAGTTTTCGGTGGATCAGGATTCCGGCGTCACCGTGGTCAAGGTGGTGAATAGCGCCAATGGCGAACTGATCCGGCAGATCCCGTCGGAGGTCGTGGTCAAGCTGGCTGCGGACTTCAAGGAATCCCGTCACCTGCTCAGCGAGAAAGCCTAGTTGGTGCGTCTTTTGCTTCGGTGATGCAAAGCCGCTGGACCGTCAATGTTTTGAGGACAGATCATGACCACTATCTCGTCAACCTCTTCGACTAGTTCGACCACCGCGAGCACCTCGACTAGCTCGACGACGAGCAATTCTGCGTCCAGCGCCTCCGCCACCTCCGGGGCGATCAAATCCTCCACCGGTCTCGGTTCCGGTATCAACATCGGTTCGATCGTCGAGGTCCTGGTCAACGCGCAAACCGCTGGCAAGCAGCAGCAGATCACGACCCTGCAGAATTCAGCGCAGAACCGCCTGACTGCGGTGGGCACCCTGACCTCGGCATTGAACGACTTCCAGTTGGCCGTGGCCAATCTGAATACGACCACCTCCTTCGCCGGGCTGACCGCCACCTCCAGTACGGCAGCGACGGCGACGGCGACAGTGGATTCCACCGCGGTGGCAGGCACCTATGCCCTGGATGTGACTAAGCTGGCGACGGCGTCGAAGGTTGGCTCCCAGTACATTTCGTCTGGCACCACCTTCGGCTCCGGTAGCTTGACGCTGAGCCAGAATGGCAAGAGCTACAACATCAGCGTCAGTGATGGCGCCAGCCTGTCCAACATCCGCGACAGCATCAACAAGCAAAGCTCCACCTCTGGCATCTCGGCCAACGTCGTTACCGACTCCACGGGATCGCGTCTGGTTCTGAGTTCCACCACCACGGGGGCCAACTCGACGATCAGTGTTTCTTCCACTGGCAGCAGCTCCCTGTCGTCTTTAGCTATAGATGGCACGAAAGCCTATTCGACATCCGGCGGCGGCTATCTGGTGCAGGGTGCTGACGCCCAGTACACCCTGGACGGCCTCAGCATGACCAGCGCCAGCAATACCCTGGACACCGCGGTTACTGGCGTGACCTTCACACTAGCCGCGACGGGACAGACCAACGTCACCGTGGGCGCCAATACCACCGGGCTGCAGACCAACATCCAGACGTTCGTCGATGCCTACAATACCCTGGTCAATACGGTGGGCACCCTGACCAAGGTCAGCACCACAACCGGAGAAGATGGGTCGTCCAGCACCACCTCCGGTGCCTTGACCAGTGATGCCATGACTCGCACGCTGATGAGGAGCCTGCAGAGTACTGTGTTCGGCACGTCCACCGGCAGCGGCAACCTGAAGAACCTGACGCAGCTCGGTATTTCCATGACCAACTCTGGAACCCTGACGCTGAATACCTCGGCCTTGTCCACGGCCCTCGCGACCAATGCCGGCGATGTGCAGAACTTCTTCTCCGCCAAGTCCGGCCTGCTGAACAACATGAACAAGCTGGTCAATACCTATACCCAGAGTGGTACAGGCCTGATTGCCCAGGAAAAGTCGACGATCCAGACCAACCTGACGGATCTGAAGACTCAGCAGACGGCGCTCACCGCGCGCCAGGCCAAGCTCACCGATATCCTCACCGCCAAGTACAACGCCATGGACAGCCTGGTAGCCAAGCTGAACAGCACCAGCAGCAGTGTGCTGACCACCCTGAACGTACTGAACAAGAACTCGTCTTCAAGTTGATCCTGGCCGTTGATTACGGCTAAAGATTGCAGGGCGCGCGCCGATAGCTTGGATATCCAACACAGCATCACCTGTTGAATTCAAGGTAGCGAAATCATGTACGCACAATCTGCAGCGCTGCGCCAATATCAGAATATTGGTGTTCAATCCGGGGTCTTCGAAGCGTCGCCGCATCGCCTGATCCAGATGTTGCTGGAGGGTGGCTTGAGCCGCATCGCCCAGGCCAAGGGTGCGATGCAGAATCAGAAATACCTGTTGAAAGGCCAATTGATCGGCAAGGCCCTGGGTATCATCGCCGGACTGCGTGACGCCCTGAACTTCGAGGCGGGCGAACTGGCCTATCGACTCGATGCCCTGTACGGTTACATGGCTACCCGTTTGGCCGAGGCCAACCGGACCAACGATACGGGCATTCTCGACGAGGTCGCTCAGTTGCTGCGTAATATCAAAGAAGGTTGGGATGGCATAACGACTGCCTGACCTGGAGGACGAGAGCCATGGCTACCATCGTTGTTCGTATCAATCAGCTGCGCGGTCAGCTGGAGCAGGCCCTCGTCGAGCAGGACTGGGAGGCCATCGGCCGTCTCGATCTGGATTGCCGCCTGGCGGTCGATGCTGCCATGCAGGAAGCGCCGGGTGGCGAGACCGAGCTGACGTTTGCCTTGCAGAATCTGCTCAAGACCTACAAGACCTTGATCGCAGCCACCACGGCCGAGCGCTCTGCCATCGCGGTCGAGCTGACCCAGGCGCAACGCGCCGACAAGGCCGCCAAGGTCTACCAGCTGTTCGGTTGATCGTCGTCCGCCAGACGGTCGTTCAAAGTTTCTACAATCCACCGCCATAAAATTGACCCCGCGTCGCAATTTGTCTTAACTTGCGCAAGATGCCGACCAGTTGGCACTTGGATGCAGGCGACACCTGCGCGTAGCGAACCGACTAGCCGGATGGGGCAGGGACATGTGGCGTGAAACCAAGATCCTTCTGATCGACGATGAAACCGAGCGGTGCAAGGCCGTTTCCATCATCCTCGATTTTCTCGGCGAAGCTCATCTCGCCTGTAGCAGTACCACCTGGCAAACCTCCCTCGAAGCCCTCGACAGCAGCCGGCAGATCAGCTGCGTGCTGGTCGGGCGCGTCGATACCCGCGGCAACAGCGTCGAGCTGCTCAAGCAGATCGTGGCCTGGGACGAGATGGTGCCCTTGTTGCTGCTGGGCGAGACAGCCCAGCCGGAGTGGCCGGACGACGTGCGTCGTCGCGTGCTGGTCTCCCTCGAATACCCGCTGGCCTATAACAAGTTGCTGGATTCCCTGCATCGGGCCCAGGTCTATCGCGAGATGTACGACCAGGCCCGGGATCGGGGTCGCCAGCGCGAACCTGAGCTGTTCCGCAGCCTGGTAGGTACTAGTCGCGCAATTCAGGGTGTGCGCAAGATGATGCAGCAGGTGGCCGACACCGAGGCCACGGTGCTCATCCTCGGCGAGTCCGGGACCGGCAAGGAAGTGGTGGCGCGTAACCTGCACTTCCACTCCAAGCGGCGCGAGGCGCCCTTCGTACCGGTCAATTGCGGTGCCATCCCGGCGGAGCTGCTGGAAAGCGAGCTGTTCGGTCACGAGAAAGGGGCCTTCACCGGCGCCATCACCAGCCGCGCCGGACGCTTCGAACTGGCCAACACCGGCACCTTGTTCCTCGACGAGATCGGCGACATGCCGCTGCCCATGCAGGTGAAGCTGCTGCGGGTACTGCAGGAGCGGACCTACGAGCGGGTGGGCAGCAACAAGACCCAAAGCGTGGACGTGCGCATCATCGCGGCGACCCACAAGAACCTGGAGCAGATGATCGCCGCGGGCACCTTCCGCGAGGATCTCTACTACCGCCTCAACGTCTTCCCCATCGACATGGCGCCGCTGCGCGAGCGGGGCGAAGACATCCCGCTGCTGATTAACGAATTGATCGCGCGAATGGAGCACGAGAAACGTGGCTCCATCCGCTTCAACTCGGCGGCCATCATGTCGCTCTGTCGGCACGAATGGCCGGGCAACGTGCGGGAGTTGGCCAACCTGGTGGAACGCATGGCGATCATGCATCCCTATGGCGTCATCGGCGTGGCCGAGTTGCCGCTCAAGTTTCGCTACGTGGAGGACGAAGCCGATCCCATGGTGGAATCCCTGCGTGAAGAGCTGCAGGAGCGCGAAGCCATGGCCGGCATCGGTACCGTCGAGGTATCGTCTTCGGCGCTGTTGCCGAGCGAAGGGCTGGACCTCAAGGACTACTTGGCTAACCTGGAAAAGAGCTTCATCCAGCAGGCGCTGGATGATGCCGGTGGCGTCGTGGCGCGCGCCGCCGAGCGTCTGCGCATCCGCCGGACTACCCTGGTCGAGAAGATGCGCAAGTACGGCATGGGCCGCCGCGACGACGAGTTCGACGAAGAGCTCTAGCAGACTCCTTGTAGGTTGGGCCGAGCGCAGCGCAGCCCAACGGTGCCCAGCTCGGCCAGCCCTGTTGGGCTTCGACGATAACGCCGTCTCAACCCAACCTAGGCAGCGATACCAGGGCGCCCCTGATCAAGAGGTAGGGTGGATGACGGCGCAGCCTCATCCACCTTCTTCTTTGTAGCGTGGCACGTGGAAAAGACTGCGCCGTTTTCCACGCTACGGCACTTTGGCGCCAGGGCGGCATGGGTCTTGCTCCACCCCGGACAATGTCAATTGTCCGTCGCGAGCCGAAGCCGATGCCTGCGCAAGCCCTTTCTTCCGCCGCTGTTCCCGCTGAAGCCGTCGTGGAGGCCTCCGCCTCGGCGCAGGCCCGCGAGGCCTTGGGGCAGATGTCGCGCCAGCTGAGCGAATCCTTCCAGTTGCTCGAGGCGCGGATGAATTCCCTGCAAGGAGAGCTGGAATGGGTGTCGGCCCAGCGGCTGCAGGAGCTGGCCGAAAAGGAGCGCCTGGCCAGCCGGCTGCAGAATCTCTTGGACGTGATGCCGGCCGGTATCGTGGTGGTGGACGGCGGCGGTCGCGTGCGCGACGCCAATCCCGTCGCCGCCGCCCTGCTCGGGGAACCGCTGGCGGGTGAGTCGTGGCGCAGCGTGATCGCCCGGGCCTTCGCTCCCCGCCATGACGATGGCCACGAGGTATCCCTGCGCGATGGGCGCCGGGTCTCCATCGCCACCCGCTCGCTCGACGGCGAGCCAGGGCAACTGGTGTTGCTCAACGACCTGACCGAAACCCGGCACCTGCAAGGCGAGCTGGCTCGCCATGAGCGGCTGTCCGCGTTGGGGCGGACCATGGCCTCGCTGGCCCATCAGATCCGCACCCCGCTCACCGCCGCCTTGCTCTATGCCAGTCACCTGGAGGAGGGCGGCCTGGCGGAGGCCCAGCAGCAGCGTTTCGCTGGTCGCCTGAAGGAGCGGCTGTACGAACTGGAAAACCAGGTACGCGACATGCTGGTGTTCGCTCGAGGCGAACTGCCGCTGGCGGACCGGCTGTCGCCTGCGGCACTGTTCGCCGCCTTGCGCGAGGCGGCCGCGCCCCACCTGGGCAGTTGCCAGGTGCGCTGGCAGATCGATGCGAGCAATGGTCTGCTCGTGTGCAACCGCGACATGCTGCTGGGGGCCGCGCTGAACCTGATCCACAATGCCCTCCAGGCGCTGGCGGGTGCCGGCCGGCCCGGGCGGCTCAAGGTGCATCTCTACTGCCGTGGCGCTGAATTGCGCCTGGCTATCAGTGATCGCGGGCCGGGCATCCCACCGGCGGTGCAACAGCGCCTGGGCGAACCCTTCGTCAGCACCAAGACCACCGGCACCGGTCTCGGGCTCCCCGTCGCCCTGGCCATGGCCAAGGCCCACGGCGGCCAGCTGGCGGTGCGTTCGCGATTGGGCCGCGGGACCCTGGTGACCTTCATCCTGCCGTTGCTGGTGACTCCGGAGGCCTCGGCATGACCCTGCCCATCCTGCTGGTGGAAGACGACCGCGCCCTGCGCGAGGCCCTGGCCGATACCCTGGAACTCGGTGGCTATCGCTACCGCGCGGTCGCCAGCGGCGAGGCGGCCCTGCTGGCCTTGGCGGAAGAACCCTTCGGCCTGGTGGTGAGCGACGTCAACATGCCGGGCATCGACGGCCACCAGTTGTTGGCCAGTATCCGCCTGCGCGATCCGGCGCTGCCGGTGTTGCTGATGACCGCCTTCGGCAGCATCGAGCGCGCCGTCGAGGCCATGCGCAGCGGGGCGGCCGACTACCTGGTCAAACCCTTCGAGCCGCGGCTGTTGCTGGAGACGCTGGCACGCTGCTGTCCGCAAGGACGACGGACGACTGGGGAGCGCCAGCCGGTGGCGGTCGACCCCCAGAGCCGCCACCTGCTCGACCTCGCCCGCCGGGTGGCCCAGAGCGACGCCACGGTGCTGATCACCGGCGAGTCGGGCACCGGCAAGGAGGTGCTGGCGCGCTTCATCCATGACCAGTCGACCCGCGCGGAAGGACCCTTCGTGGCGGTCAATTGCGCGGCCATTCCCGATCATCTGCTCGAGGCCATCCTCTTCGGTCACGAGAAGGGCGCCTTTACTGGGGCCATCGCTGCCCAGCCCGGCAAGTTCGAGCTGGCCCAGGGCGGCACCCTGTTGCTCGACGAGATATCCGAACTGCCCCTGGGGCTGCAGGCCAAGCTGCTGCGGGTGTTGCAGGAGCGCGAGGTGGAACGGGTCGGGGCGCGCAAGCCGCTGGCGCTAGACATCCGGGTGGTGGCCACCAGTAACCGCAAGCTGGCGGAGGAGGTGGCCGCCGGCCGCTTCCGAGAGGACCTCTTCTATCGACTGTCGGTCTTCCCCCTGGCCTGGTTGCCCCTGCGCGAACGACCGGCCGACATCGTGCCCCTCGTCGAGCGCTTGCTGGCGGTGCAGGCCGCCCGGATGCAGCGTGCGGTGCCGGTGCTCACCGCGGCCGCGCGCCAGGCCCTGGCCGAGCACGGCTGGCCGGGCAACGTGCGCGAACTGGACAACGCCGTGCAACGCGCGCTGATCCTGCAACCGGGAATGCAGGTGCAGGCCGAGGATTTCGGCCTGCACTGGCTGGCGACCGGCATGCCTCAGGCCTCCGCCGCTGCGCCTGTGGCGGAGCCGGGCACCAGCGACGCCACGAGACCGCTGGATGCCGACCTGCGTGATCGCGAATTCCAGGTCATCCTCGACACGCTGAAGGCCGAACGGGGCCGGCGCAAGGAGACGGCCGAGCGCCTGGGCATCAGTGCCCGTACCCTCAGGTACAAGCTGGCCCAGATGCGCGACGCCGGGCTGGAGGTAGAGCTGTCCCTGGCTGCCGGTTGCTGAATGCGCAAGTCGATAGCCGGCTATCTACTTCTGCGGAACCAACCGTCTAAGGCGCTGTTCTAGAGAAAGATCGCGACTGCGGCGTGGGGTCGCAGAGGACGCTCGCCCCCGCCGTCCCGGACCTGGTCCGGACGCTTTGCTTTCTTCTCTTAGGCGCTGCCTTGGCTGAAAACGGTTTCACGGACGGTGCTTGCCGTTTTCGTCGTGGGTAGTGCCCTGCCAGCACGAGGACGCTTGCCATGGGTTCCACCGCACCTTCCAGCTCCAACGCCGACCAGCTGACCATAAATACCATCCGTACCCTGTCCATGGACGCGGTACAGAAGGCCAACTCGGGCCACCCCGGTACCCCGATGGCCCTGGCCCCGGTCGGGCATACGCTGTGGAGCCGCTTCCTCCGCTATCACCCCGAGCACCCGGACTGGCCCAACCGCGATCGCTTCGTCCTCTCCGTCGGCCATGCCTCCATGCTGCTCTATTCCTTGCTGCACCTGGCCGGGGTCAAGGAGATCGACGAGCATGGCACCGCCACCGGCAAGGAAGCGGTCAGCCTCGAAGACATCAAGCAATTCCGCCAGATGGATTCCAAGACCCCCGGGCACCCGGAATACCGCATGACCACTGGCGTGGAAACCACCACCGGCCCGCTGGGGCAGGGCTGCGGCAACAGCGTCGGCATGGCGCTGGCGCAGAAGTGGCTGGCCGCGCGCTTCAACCAGCCGGGCGCGACCCTCTTCGACTATGACGTCTATGTGCTCTGCGGCGACGGCGACATGATGGAAGGGGTCACCGGCGAGGCGGCTTCGGTAGCCGGTCACCTAGGGCTCGACAACCTCTGCTGGATCTACGACAACAACACCATCAGCATCGAGGGCCACACCGAGCTGGCCTTCAGCGAAGACGTCGCCGAGCGCTTCCGCGGCTATGGCTGGCATACGCTGCACGTCAAGGATGCCAATGACGCCGAGGCACTGGCCGCAGCCCTGCATCGCTTCAAGGGCAACACCGGCAAGCCGACCCTGATCGTGGTCGACAGCCTCATCGGCTATGGCGCGCCCAACAAGCAGAACACCGCTGCCGCCCACGGCGAACCCCTGGGCGCGGACGAGATCAAGCTGGCGAAAAAGGCCTACGGCTGGCCCGAGGATGCCGACTTCCTGGTGCCCGAGGAAGCGCGCCATCACCTGCGCGATGCCTTGCTGGAACGTGCCAGCGGTCTCTACGAAGACTGGAATCGCGCCTTCGACCGCCTGCGCCAGGACAACCCCACCCGCGCCGACGAATTGCAGCGCATGCGTGCCGGCGAGATGCCGGAGGGTTGGGATGCACAACTGCCCAGCTTCGAGCCCGATGCGAAAGGCGTGGCCTCCCGTGAATCCGGCGGCAAGGCGCTCAATGCCTTCGCCCAGCACATCCCCTGGCTGATTGGTGGTGCCGCCGACCTGGCGCCGTCGACCAAGACCAATCTCAAGTTCGACGGCGCCGGCAGCTTCTCGGCCCGGGAGCCATCCGGCCGCAACATGCACTTCGGTATCCGCGAGCACGCCATGGGCTCCATCGCCAACGGCATGGCGCTTTGCTACCTGCGCAGCTTCACCGCCACCTTCCTGGTGTTCAGCGACTACATGAAGCCGCCGATCCGCCTGGCCTCCATCATGGAGTTGCCGGTGGTCTTCGTCTTCACCCACGACTCCATCGGAGTTGGCGAAGATGGCCCCACCCACCAGCCCATCGAACACCTGGCGCAATTGCGCGCCACCCCGGGCCTGCTGACCCTGCGTCCCGGTGATGCCAACGAGGCCGTGCAGGCCTGGAAGATCGCCCTGCAGCAGACCAGCAGACCCTCCTGCATGGTGCTGTCGCGCCAGCCCCTGCCGACCCTGGATCGCGGGAAATACGCCAGCGCCGAGGGCGTTGCCCAGGGTGCCTACGTGGTAGCCGACGCCGAAGGCGGCAAGCCCCAGGTCATCCTCATGGCCACCGGCAGCGAGCTGGGCCTGGCGATGCAGGCCTATGAGCAACTCAAGGGCGAAGGGGTGAAGGCACGCGTCGTCTCCATGCCCTGCTGGGAGCTGTTCGAAGAGCAGGACGAGGCCTACAAGCAGTCCGTGCTGCCCGACGAGGTCCTGGGCCGCGTCGCCATCGAGCAGGCGGGGCCGCTGGGCTGGGAACGCTACATCGGGCGCAAGGGCGCCTCGGTGACCATGAGCACCTTCGGTGCTTCGGCGCCCATCGGCAAGCTGCAGGCCAAATACGGCTACACCGTGGAGAACGTGGTCAAGCTGGCCAAGGAACAGGCGCAACGTCAGGGGAGCGCCACATGAGCAATCCACTCAAACAGCTGACGGAGCAGGGGCAGGCCGTCTGGCTCGACTTCGTCAGCCGCGAGTTCCTCGCCAAGGGGGAGCTGCAGACGCTGATCGAGCGTGACGGCCTGACCGGCGTCACCTCCAATCCGTCGATCTTCGAGAAGGCCATGGGGCACGGCAGCGACTACGATGCCAGCCTCGAGGCTTTCCTGGAAAAGGCCGATGCCGAGCCGGTGGACGTTTATGAACACCTGGCCATCGAGGATATCCAACAGGCCGCCGATATCCTGCGCCCGGTCTATGACCGGCTCGAGGGTCGCGATGGCTATGTGAGCCTGGAAGTCTCGCCCTATCTGGCGCTGGATACCCGCGCCACCCTGGAAGAGGCCCGTCGCCTCTGGCAGGCGGTGGAGCGGCCCAACCTGATGGTCAAGGTGCCTGGCACACCGGAAGGAGCGGTGGCGATCCGCAAGCTGATCGAAGAGGGGATCAACGTCAACGTGACCCTGCTGTTCGATCGCAACGCCTACATGGCGGTGGCCGAGGCCTATATCTCCGGTCTGGAAGCGCGGCTGCACCAGGGCCAGGACATCTCCCGCCTGGCCAGCGTGGCGAGTTTCTTCATCAGTCGGGTAGATGGCGTGCTGGACAAGCGCATAGACGAGCGCAAGGACGGTGACGGCGAGCTGGCGGCGCTGCGTGGCAAGATTGCCATCGCCAATGCCAAGCTGGCCTACCAGGACTACCTGCGGCTGATCGAGTCGCCGCGCTGGAAGGTGCTGGAAGCCAAAGGCGCGCGACCGCAGCGCCTGCTGTGGGCCTCCACCGGCTCCAAGGATCCGGCCTATCCGGATACCCTCTACGTGGATCAACTGATCGGGCCGGACACCGTCAACACCATGCCGCCCAAGACCATGGACGCCTTCCGCGACCATGGCACCGTGGCGCCCATGCTGGGCACCGACATCGAGGCGGCGCAGCAGGTGATAGCGGCGACGGCGCGCTTCGGACTGGATTTGGACGGCGTGGCCAAGCAACTGGTCAAGGACGGCGCCCGCCAGTTCGAGGACGCCGCCGATGCCCTGCTGGGCGCGGTGGGGCAGAAGCGCCTCGATGTGCTTGGCGAGCGCCTCAATGCGGCCAGCTATCGGCTTCCCGATGCCTTGAACGAAGCCGTCGAGGCCCGCCTCGACGAAGCCCGGCGCGAAGGCTGGTCCCGGCGCCTCTGGCAGGGCGATGCCTCGCTGTGGACCGGTCGCGACGAAGACCAATGGGTCGGTTGGCTGGCTGCGGCCCAGGGCCGCCAGGCCGATCCCGCGGCGCTCAAGGCACTGGCCGAGGCCGTGCGCAGCGAGGGCCTGGATACCGTGGTGCTGCTGGGCATGGGCGGTTCCAGCCTGGGCCCCGAGGTGCTGGCCAAGACACTGGGTACCGCCAGCGGCGGCCTCACCCTCAAGGTGCTGGATTCCACCGATCCGGCGCAGATCAGCGCGCTGGAAGACCAGCTGGATCTGAGCAGGACCCTGTTCCTGGTGTCCAGCAAGTCCGGCTCGACCCTGGAGCCGGAGATCCTCCGTGCCTACTTCCAGCAGGCCGCGGAGCGGGCACTGGGCGAAGCCGAGGCGCGTCGGCGTTTCGTCGCTATCACCGATCCGGGATCCAAGCTCGAGGCCAGCGCCACGGCCGACGGCTATCGCGCCATCTTCCATGGCGATCCTCATATCGGCGGGCGCTATTCGGTCCTCTCGGTATTCGGCATGGTCCCCCTGGCCTTGCTCGGGCATTCTGTCGCCGACTTCTTCCAGGTCACCCAGCCCATGGTGCTGGCCTGCAGCCCCAGCTCGCCACCGGCGATCAACCCCGGCATCCGCCTGGGCGTGGTATTGGGCGAGGCGGTGCGCGCCGGGCGCGACAAGGTCACCCTGATCGCCTCTCCCGGGGTGGCCAGCCTCGGGGCCTGGCTGGAACAACTGTTGGCGGAAAGTACCGGCAAGCAGGGCAAGGGCATCATCCCGGTGGACCTGGAGCCCCTCGGTGAGCCGAGCGTCTATGGCTCGGACCGGGTTTTCGTCAGCCTGGTCCTGGCCGGTGAAGAGGATGCCGAGCGTGACGGCCGCCTGCAGGCACTGGCCGCGGCAGGTCATCCGGTGATCGATATCCGCCTCGCTCGCCCGGCGCTGATCGGCCAGGAATTCTTCCGTTGGGAGGTAGCCACCGAGGTGGCTGGCGCGGTGATCGGCATCAATCCCTTCGACCAGCCCGACGTCGAGGCCAGCAAGGTCAAGACCCGGGCCCTTACCGACGGCTACGAACGCGAAGGCCAACTGGCCGGTGACCAACCCTTGCTGGAGGAGGGAGACCTGGCCGTGTTCGCCGATGCCGACTTGCATGGCCAGGACAGCGTCCGCGCCGCGCTAAAGGCGCACTTGGCGCGCCTGCAGCCAGGCGACTACCTGGCCGTGCTCGCCTATCTCGAGCGGAATGAACTGCACGAGGAGGCCTTGAGCGCCATGCGTGATAGCATTCGCGACAGCAAGCGCGTAGCGACCGTCGGCGGCTTCGGCCCTCGTTTTTTGCACTCCACCGGGCAGGCCTACAAGGGCGGTCCCAACTCGGGGGTGTTCATCCAGATTACCGCCGATGCCCAGAACGACCTGGAGATTCCCGGCCGTAGCCTGAGCTTTGGCGTCGTCGAGGCCGCCCAGGCCAAGGGCGACCTCGAGGTACTGGCCGAACGGGGACGGCGCTACCTGCGTGTGCATATCAAGGGCGGCGACATAGACGCTGGCCTGCAACAAATCGTCGAACTGGTCGAGGCGGCGGTCGCCTGACCTCAAGGAGTCATCAGCATGCAATTGGGAATCATCGGACTGGGCCGCATGGGCGGCAACATCGCACGGCGTTTGATGAAGCATGGGCATGAAGTCGCGGTCTACGACCGCAGTGCCGAAACCGTGGCCGGCCTCGGCAAGGAAGGCGCCATCGCCGCCGACGGTCTCGACGGTGTCATCGCGGCTCTGGCGCAGCCCCGCGCCATCTGGGTCATGCTGCCCGCCGGCGAGCCGACCGAGCAGACCATCGCCGAGCTGGCCGACCGCCTGGCTCCCGGCGACGTCATCATCGATGGCGGCAACACCTACTACAAGGACGACATCCGGCGCGCCAAGACCTTGGCCGAGAAGGGCATCGACTATGTCGACGTCGGTACCTCCGGCGGCGTCTGGGGCCTGGAGCGCGGCTACTGCATGATGATCGGTGGCAAGTCCGAGGCCGTCGAGCGCCTGGAGCCCATCTTCGAGGCCCTGTCCCCCGGCTATGGCAGCATCGAGCGCACCCGTGGCCGCAATGCCCCGGACGAGCGCGCCGAGCGTGGCTACATCTTCACCGGTCCGGCCGGCTCCGGTCACTTCGTTAAGATGGTCCACAATGGCATCGAATACGGCCTGATGCAGGCCTATGCCGAGGGCTTCGACATCCTCAAGATGAAGAACAGCGACAAGCTGCCGGAAGACGAGCGCTTCGACCTGGACCTCGCCGACATCGCCGAAGTCTGGCGCCGGGGCAGCGTGGTCTCCTCCTGGCTGCTGGACCTGACCGCCCAGGCCCTGGCCGGTGACGTCGCGCTGGACAAGTTCTCCGGCTCGGTAGCCGACAGCGGCGAAGGTCGCTGGACCATCGAGGCGGCCATCGAGGAAGCGGTGCCGGTCAACGTGCTGTCCGCCGCCCTCTATGCCCGTTTCCGTTCCCGCCAGCAGGCCACCTACGCCGACAAGCTGTTGTCGGCGATGCGCTTCGGCTTCGGCGGCCACGTCGAAATCCCGCAATAAAACCCCGGCCGTTCCCCTGTGGAGCGGCCACGGGCCGCGTCCCGGGGGACGGCACCAGCCGCCCTCGTGGATAAGGCCCTGTCATGACCGATTCTCCTGTCGTCACCCCCGACACCGCTGCCCAGGAGCGGCGTTCCTGCACCAAAGCCCCTGCCGCGCCGCCGGCCACGCTCTTTCTGTTCGGTGCCAACGGCGACCTGGTCAAGCGCTTGCTCATCCCCTCGCTGTACAACCTGCTGCGCGATGGGCTGCTCGACGAGCGTACCCAGATCATCGGCGTCGATCACAACCCCAATACGGATGAAGGTTTCGCCGATCGCCTGGAGGCCTTTATCCGCGACCAGGCCGAAGCCAAGGGCAAGTCCCGCGACGAGGCCCTGGATGCCGAGCTCTGGAAACGGTTGCGTAGCCGCATCCATTACCTGCAGGGCGACTTCCTGGACGACGCAACCTACCAGGCGGTGGGCGAGCGCATCGCCCAGGCCGAGACCGACAACGCCGTCTTTTACCTGGCCACCGCCGCGCGCTTCTTCGGCGACGTGGCCGAGCGCCTGGGCCAGGCCGGCCTGCTGGCAGAGCGCGACGACGCCTATCGCCGCCTGGTGGTGGAAAAACCCTTCGGTGCCGACCTGGCCAGTGCCCAGGCGCTCAACCAGCGCCTGCTGGCCAACATGGACGAAAAGCAGATCTATCGGATCGACCACTACCTGGGCAAGGAGACGGTGCAGAACATCCTGGTCAGCCGCTTTTCTAACGCCTTGTTCGAATCCTTCTGGAACAACCACTACATCGATCACGTGCAGATCACCGCCGCAGAAACCGTGGGCGTGGAGTCGCGGGGGGATTTCTACGAGAAGACCGGGACGCTGAGAGACATGGTGCCCAACCACCTGTTCCAGCTGCTGGCCATGGTCGCCATGGAGCCGCCGGCCTCCTTCAACGCCACCTCGGTGCGTGACGAAAAGGCCAAAGTGGTCGGTGCCATCCGCCCCCAGACCACCGAAGAGGCGCTGGCCAACTCGGTGCGCGGCCAGTACGCCGCCGGGACGATGAATGGCAAGCCGGTGAAGGGCTATCGCGAGGAAGAGCGCGTCGATCCGCAGAGCCAGACTGAGACCTACGTGGCGCTCAAGCTGTTCGTCGACAACTGGCGCTGGGCCGGCGTGCCCTTCTACCTGCGCACCGGCAAGCGCCTGACCGCGCGCGACACCGAGATCGCCATCTGCTTCAAGCACGCGCCCTACGCCCAGTTCCGCGACACCAAGATCGACCGCATGCGGCCGAATTATCTGATCATCCAGATCCAGCCCGACGAAGGCATGTGGTTCGACTTCCACGCCAAGCGCCCGGGCCCGCTGGTGGAGCTGGAGAACATCCGCATGGGCTTCGCCTACAGCGATTTCTTCGAGATGCAGCCCTCCACCGGCTACGAAACGCTGATCTACGATTCGCTGATCGGCGACCAGACGCTGTTCCAGCGCGCCGACAACATCGAGAATGGCTGGCGCGCGGTGCAACCCTTCCTCGACGCCTGGAAACAGGGCGGCGAGGTGGAACCCTATGCGGCGGGCAGTGCCGGCCCCGCCGGAGCCGATGAACTGCTGAAGAAGGACGGCCACTCATGGCATCCGCTGACCTGATCCCCATCGACCTGCTGGTGTCGGATATCGACGGCACCCTGGTCCGCGACGACAAGAGCCTGAGCGAGGCGGTGATCGCTGCCGTCCAGCGGCTGCAGGCGGCCGGCAAGGCCATCACCCTGGTCAGCAGCCGTCCGCCACGGGCGCTGTTGCCGCTGGTGCAGCTCTTGGGTATCCAGCAGCCGGTGGCTGGCTTCAACGGCGGTAACCTGGTGCAGGCGGACGGCAGCCTGATCCGTGCTCACCGATTGGCCGAGGACGTCACCCGCCAGGTGCTGGAGCGCTTGGAAAGCGAGGCCTTCGAGGTCTGGCTGTTCGCCGACGACTTCTGGCTGACGCGTGATCCCGAGGGGCCCTATGTGCCGCGCGAGACCCGGGCACTGGGCTACGGGCCGACGGTGGTGGAGTCCTTCGCGCCCTACCTGGATCGCGTCGACAAGATCGTCGCCGCCGGCAGCGATCATGCCGGCCTCGAAGCCCTGGAGGGGGAGCTGGGCGAACGGCTGGGGGAGGGCGCCACGGTGCTGCGCTCCCAGCTCTATTACCTGGACATCACCCACCCCAAGGCCAACAAGGGCGACGCCCTGATCGAACTAGCCCAGGCGGCTGGCGTACCCGTGGCGCGCACGGCGGCCATTGGCGATGGCAGCAACGACGTCCCCATGTTCCGCCAGGCGGGCCTGGCCATCGCCATGGGCCAGGCCGGGGCGGCGGTGCGGGAAGCCGCGGACCAAGTGACCGCCAGCAACCAGGAGGACGGCGTGGCCGTGGCCATCGACCGTTGGATTCTGGGGAGCTGAGGGGCCCTGCCTGTCGGGCTTCGCTGCGCTCGACCCAACCTACCAGATGCGTAGGTTGGGTTAAGGCGGCGCTAGCGCCGAAGCCCAACAATGTTTAGCCCTCGCACCAGGCGGAAAAGGCTGCGCCGTTTTCCACGCTACGGCCCGGGTGCTGTTGTTGGGCTTCGCTACGCTCAACCCAACCTACCAGATGCGTAGGTTGGGTTGAGACGGCTCCATCGCCGAAGCCCAACAGGTCTGTCCTCGCTCCAGGCGGAAAAGGCTGCGCCGTTTTCCACGCTACGGCCCGGTTGCTGATGTTGGCTTTCGCTGCGCTCAACCCAACCTACAGGGTGTGTAGGTTGGGTTGAGACAGCTCCACCGTCGAAGCCCAACAGGTCTGCCTTCGCTCCAGGCGGAAAAGGCTGCGCCGTTTTCCACGCTGCGTCTGAGCTGAGCGGTGCGCCCCCTCTCCCTCCGGGAGAGGGCCGGGGTGAGGGCAACCCTGAGCCCCTACGCTACCCCTCGTTCGTCTCCCGATACCGCCGCACATGCTCCACCAGCGCCCTCAGCTTGGGTGCCAGATTGTGCCGGCTCGGATAGTAAAGATAGAACCCCGGAAAGGGCGTCAGAAAGTCTTCCAGCACCCGCTCCAGCTCGCCGCGCTCTAGATAGAGCCGGAAGGTGTCTTCCATGCCGAAGGTGATACCGCCGCCGGCCAGCGCCGTGCGGATCATCAGCAGCATGTCGTTGGTGGTGATCCGCGGCGAGACCGCCACGTCGAAGGCGCGGCCTCCCTCGCTGAACTCCCAGCGCCAGGGTGCCACTTCCGGTGCTGGGCGCCAGCCGATGCAGCGGTGGTCGGCCAGCTCCCGTGGATGAGCCGGACGCCCATGCTGGGCGAAGTAGGCCGGGGTCGCCACCGCCACCTCGCGTTGCGCACCGGTCACCGGGATGGCGATCATGTCCTGCTCGATCACCTCGCCCAGCCGCACGCCCGCATCGAAGCCGCGCGCGACGATATCGAATTCCTCGTCGGTGACGGTGATGTCCAGGGTCACCTCCGGATAAGCCTCGACGAATCCCGCCAGCAGCGGCCCGTCGAGAAAATGCTCGGCAATGGAGGTGGCCGCGACCCGCAGCAGCCCTCGGGGCGGTCCGGCGTGGCTGGCCTCGTCCAGGGCGCCGAGCAGGCCAGCCAGGGGGCCAGCGACCTGCCGATGCAGGCGTTCGCCCGCTTCGGTCAGCCGCACGCTGCGGGTGGTGCGCTGCACCAGGGAACTGCCCAATTCGTCTTCCAGCCGGCGCATGGCCTGGCTGACCGCGGAGCGACTGACCCCCAGGCGATCGGCCGCCACGCGGAAGTTCGCGGCCGTGGCCACCACCACGAAGACCTTGAGCAGATTCAGATCGGTTGGCATTGGTAAGTCTGGCTAACCACGTCGGTCAGGGGTAGGGGAGTTATCACGACAATGGGCGATGGCTAAGGTGGTGGCAAGTCTGGAAGGGCGCAGTGCTGAACGGGCATGCAGTCAACGACCCCATCGTCCAGGCAAATCACCCCATCTCGAGAGGAACAGCTCATGGCTATCGACAAGGTCGTACTCATCACCGGCGCCTCCAGCGGCATCGGCGCCGGCATCGCCCGCGAACTGGGCGCCGCTGGCTGCAAACTGCTGCTCGGCGCCCGCCGCAGCGAACGGCTGGAAGCCCTGGCGGCCGAGATCAACGCCGCGGGTGGCGAGGCCGCCTGCCGCCGGCTGGATGTCACCGACGCCGCCGACGTGACCGCCTTCGTCGCCACCGCCCGCGAGCGCTGGGGGCGGGTGGACGTCATCGTCAACAACGCCGGGATCATGCCGCTATCGCCAATGGCCTCACTCAAGACCGAAGAATGGATGCAGATGGTCGACGTCAACATCAAGGGCGTGCTCAACGGCATCGCCGCGGTGCTGCCGGAATTCACCGCCCGTGGCGCGGGCCACGTCATCAACCTGGGTTCCATCGGTGCCCTGTCAGTAGTACCCACGGCGGCGGTCTATTGCGCCACCAAGCACGCGGTACGGGCGATCTCGGAGGGCCTGCGCCAGGAGCGGGACGATCTGCGGGTCACCTGCATCCATCCGGGCGTGGTGGAAAGCGAACTGGCCTCGACCATCAGCGATCCCGCCGCGCGGGCGATGATGGACGACTACCGCGCCATCGCCCTGCAACCCGACGCCATCGGTCGCGCGGTGCGCTACGCCATCGAGCAGCCGGATGACGTGGACGTCAACGAGATCGTCGTCCGTCCGACCCGCAGCCCCAACTAGACGGTCTCGGCCAGGGCTTCGAGAAAGCGCTCCAGCACCAGGTTCGGGCGCCGGCCCTTGCGGGTGACGGCGGCCAGGGTGGTGTCGAAGTGGAAGCGGGCGGGATGGAGGGCGCGCAACTGGCCCTGGACCACCCAGGGCTGGGCGACGTGGTCGGGTAGATAACCGATGTAGCAACCGGTGAGGATGAGAAAGGCCACGCCTTCGCGATCCGAGGCACGCGCCGTGCAGTTCAGTGCGGCATGGCGCTCGTGGCCGTCCTGGTTGAGCAGATGATTGGGGCCGACCGCGTCCTGGGCGGCCAGGAGGGCGTCGTCCAGTTGGTCGTCGGCCACCCGGAACAGCGGATGGGCGCGACTGCAGTAGAGCAGGGCGCGTTCCTCGTAGAGTGGCAGGTATTCCAGGCCGGCCAGGGCATTGATCAGTGGCAGCACGCCCAGGTGCAGATGGCCGTCCAGCACCCCGGTCTCGATCTCGCTGGGCAGGGTCATGCCGATGTTCACCACCACGGCCGGCGCGGCGCGCTTGAGAGCGGCCAGGGCATGGGTGATGCGCATCCGTGGCTGGGTGACCAGGTTGTTGATGATGCCCAGGTTCAGCTCGCCGCGCAGGTGCTGGTGCAGCTGGTTGACCTCGCTGCGAAAGCCTTCTAGGGCGGCGAACAGCGACTGGCTGGCCTTGAGCACCTCGCGGCCTTCGTCGGTCAGGGAAAAACCCGCGCGCCCGCGCTGGCAGAGGCGCATGCCCAGGCGCTTTTCCAGATCGTTCATGTGCAGGCTGATGGCCGAGCGGGTGATGCCCAGCCGGCCTTCGGCGGCGGTGAAGCTGCCGCATTCCACCACCGTCTTGAACAGCCGCAGCAGGCGGATCTCGAAATCGCCGACCTGGGCGAGCAGGGCCTTGCGCGTCGTCTTCATGGCTGCCACCGCAAATGCGCGTCAGCATAAGGCCCCGCCTGGATCGGCGCCAGCGACGACCTCAGGCGCCGATCAGTACCCGGCTGCGCTGGCGGGCAAGCTGCTTGACCACCCAGACCGCAGCGATGCAGCAGAGCAGGGTGATCAGCGTCAGGCACAGGCGGGTACCCAGGTACTGGACGAAATTCTGCTCACCCAACAGGCGACCCAGCACCCGATAGGCACCAGCCAGATAGCCGTGCAGGAAGTAGATGGCGAAGCTGTAGGCGCCGAGCAGGGCCATGCCCTTGGCCAGGCGGCTTTCAGCCCGTCCCGTCGCGCTGACCTGCTGGCTGAAGACAGCGAACAGCAGCAGGCACAGCGCCAGTTTCTGCAGGCCGTAGAAGGCGCTGTCGAGCACCGCCGCGCCGCTGAGCAGCACTAGGGCCGCCAGCAGCCAGTAGCGCGCCTGGGGTCGTTGCAGCCGCTCGCGCTGTTCGCAGGCCAGCATGCCGCACAGGTAGATCGGCAGGAAATGCAGCGCCGCCAGTAGCGGGTCGGCATCGTTGGCCGGACGGTTGGACACCAGGAAATACAGCAGGCCGACCATGGTGGCCGCGGGCAGGAGGCCGCGCTTGACGATCCACTCGAGGGCCGGCGCGAGCAGGAAGATCAGGGTCAGCGCCGGAATGAACCACAACGGGCCGAGGTGGGCGCCGGTCGCCAGCAGCAGGGCGGTCTGGGCGAAGGGCGGCCAGTCGTGGAAGGCGTTCATGTCGATCCACTCGTGGTCCTGCTTGAGTCCGGAGACATAGAGCAGCACGGCGGGGATCGAGATCAGCAGGTAGGGGAGGATGACGTTCTGCAGCTTCTTGCCCAGGTAGACCTGGTAGCTGTACTTGCCGAGGTTGTAGCGGAAGAAGAAGCCCGAAAGGGCGACGAAGATGCAGGTGGTTTCCAGTGACAGCAGGTTCAGGGCGATCTGCTGGTGCTCGGTGGTCTGGTAATTACCCAGGGTCATGTGGTGGAACACGATGAGAACGGCCGCCAGGCCGCGGATCCAGTTGAGCTGAATCAGCATGGAGAGGTTTCCTTGAGGAATAGGCTGGCCACGCGCTACGCCTCGAGAGAGGGGCACGGGCACGAACAGCGGATGGGATGGGCTACGCGGCAGAGACGGCGGACAGGCTACCGCGCCCGACAGGACTACGCGCCGGGAGGAGAGGTGAGGCAGGGGCCTCGGCGCCACGGGACTACAGCGGCGGGCGGCCAGCTTAAAGTGTTTCAGGCAAGTTACTGATTGCTAATCAATTTTATTCTTTTCTAGATGTTTCTTCGGGTAAGGGTTGGCATGGCCGAGCGCCTTTGGCACGGGAGCTGGACGGCGGCTGGTCTCGGCTGACGAGAGGACAGGAATGTCGGCTGGCTGCGGTGAATACCTGGATGACACAGGCAGAAAGGTAAGTTTTTCCATATCCAAGCGTGAGAGAAAAACCCTTTAACTCACGCAAGACTGGGCGCACTCTGCAGCCTCTACGTCCTCGTCCGAGACCCTGTCATGAACCAGCCGCTGACCGTTTCCCCGCCCGTCGCCGCCTCGCTCAACCTGCGCGCCCACTGGATGCCCTTCACCGCCAATCGCGCCTTCCAGAAGGACCCGCGCATCGTGGTGGCCGCCGAAGGCAGCTGGCTGACGGACGACCAGGGCCGGCGTATCTATGACAGCCTCTCCGGCCTCTGGACCTGCGGCGCCGGTCACTCGCGCAAGGAGATCCAGGAGGCCGTGGCGCGTCAGCTGGGCACCCTCGACTACTCGCCGGGCTTCCAGTACGGCCACCCGCTGTCCTTCCAACTGGCCGAGAAGATGACCGAGCTGACCCCGGCCGGTCTCGATCATGTCTTCTTCACCGGCTCGGGTTCCGAGAGCGCCGACACCTCGGTCAAACTGGCCCGCGCCTATTGGCGCATCAAGGGCCAACCGGCCAAGACCAAGCTGATCGGCCGCGCCCGTGGCTACCATGGCGTCAACATCGCCGGCACCAGCCTAGGCGGCATCGGTGGCAACCGGAAGCTGTATGGCTCCTTCATGGACGTCGACCACCTGCCGCACACCTTGCAGCCCGGCATGGCCTTTACCAGGGGCATGGCCGAGACCGGCGGTGTGGAGCTGGCCAACGAACTGCTCAAGCTGATCGAGCTGCACGATGCCTCCAACATCGCCGCGGTCATCGTCGAGCCCATGTCCGGTTCGGCCGGGGTGATCGTGCCGCCGGTGGGCTATCTGCAGCGCCTGCGCGAGATCTGCACCCAGCACGACATCCTGCTGATCTTCGACGAGGTCATCACCGCCTTTGGCCGCATGGGTCGTCACACCGGCGCCGAATTCTTCGGCGTGACGCCGGACCTCATGAACGTGGCCAAGCAGGTCACCAACGGCGCCGTGCCCCTGGGCGCGGTGATCGCCAGTAGCGCCATCTACGACACCTTCATGAACCAGGCTACGCCCGAGCATATGGTGGAATTCCCCCATGGCTACACCTACTCGGCCCATCCGGTGGCCTGCGCCGCCGGCCTGGCCGCGCTGGAGCTGCTGGAGCGGGAGAACCTGGTGCAACAGGCGGCCGAACTGGCGCCCAAGTTCGAAGCCTCGCTGCATGGCCTCAAGGGTACCAAGCACGTGGTGGACATCCGCAACTGCGGCCTGGCCGGCGCTATACAGCTCGCCCCGCGTGACGGAGATGCGGTGATCCGGCCCTTTGAGGCTGGCGTCGCCCTGTGGAAGGCCGGTTTCTATGTCCGTTTCGGTGGCGACACCCTGCAATTCGGGCCCACTTTCAACGCCAGGATCGAGGACCTGGACCGCGTCTTCGCTGCCGTCGGCGACGTCCTCAATCGCCTCGACTGACCCCCTTTCCGGCGCTTCCCATAGGAAGCGCCCACCTCTCGTACAAGGAGTCCCTTCATGAGCCTCAAGCATCTCATCGGCGGCCAGCTGGTCGACGGTGGCAGCCGTCGCGCGCCGGTCTACAACCCCTCCACCGGCGCGGTGATCCGCGAAGTGCCCCTGGCTGATGCCGCCACCCTGCAACAGGCCATCGATGCCGCCCAGGCCGCCTTTCCGGCCTGGCGCAACACCCCGCCGGCCAAGCGTGCCCAGGTGCTGTTCCGCTTCAAGCAACTGCTGGAGAGCAACGAAGAGCGCCTGGTGCAGCTGATCAGCGAAGAGCACGGCAAGACCCTGGAAGACGCCGCCGGTGAGCTGCGCCGTGGTATCGAGAACGTCGAATACGCCACCGCCGCACCCGAGCTGCTCAAGGGCGAATACAACCGCAATGCCGGTCCGAGCATCGACACCTGGTCCGACTTCCAGCCGCTGGGCGTGGTCGCCGGCATCACCCCCTTCAACTTCCCGGCCATGGTGCCGCTGTGGATGTATCCGCTGGCCATCGCCTGTGGCAATACCTTCATCCTCAAGCCCAGCGAGCGCGATCCCAGCTCCACCCTGGCCATCGCCCAGCTGTTCGAGGAAGCCGGCCTGCCCAAGGGTGTGCTCAACGTGGTGCATGGTGACAAGGAAGCCGTGGACGGACTGCTCGACGCCCCCGAGGTCAAGGCACTGAGCTTCGTCGGCTCCACCCCTATCGCCGAATACATCTATGCCCGCGGCACCGCCAAGGGCAAGCGCGTCCAGGCCTTGGGCGGCGCCAAGAACCACGCGGTGGTCATGCCCGATGCCGACCTCGGCAATACCGTCAATGCCCTGATGGGCGCCGCCTACGGCTCCTGCGGCGAACGCTGCATGGCCATCTCGGTGGCGGTCTGCGTTGGTGACCAGGTCGCCGATGCCCTGATCGCCCGCCTGGTGCCGGAGATCGAAAAGCTCAAGGTCGGCCCGGGCACCCAGTGCGGCCTGGACATGGGTCCGCTGGTCACCGGCGCGCACCTGGACAAGGTCACCGGCTACGTCGCCGACGGCGAGGCGGCTGGCGCCAAGCTGGTGGTGGACGGCCGCAGCCTCAAGGTCGCCGATCATGAAGAAGGCTTCTTCCTCGGCGGCTGCCTGTTCGACCAGGTCACCCCTGAGATGCGCATCTACCAGGAAGAGATCTTCGGCCCGGTGCTCTGCGTGGTGCGGGTCAAGAGCCTGGAGGAGGGCATCGCCCTGATCAACGCCCACGAATACGGCAACGGCACCTGCATCTTCACCCGCGACGGTGAAGCGGCGCGCCTGTTCGCCGACCAGATCGAGGTGGGCATGGTCGGCATCAACGTGCCCCTGCCGGTGCCGGTGGCCTACCACAGCTTCGGCGGTTGGAAACGCTCGCTGTTCGGCGACCTCCACGCCTACGGCCCGGATGGCGTGCGCTTCTACACCCGGCGCAAGACCATCACCCAGCGCTGGCCGCAACGCGAGACCCATGAGGCCTCGCAGTTCGCCTTCCCCAGTAACGGCTGACCGCCGAAAAGCCCATTCCTTGGCCTGACGCACAGCAGCCAAGCCAAGGAAGGCCTTACCCTTCGGCTGCCCTCAGTCGCCGAAGTCCCCATGCCTGCCCCTACCTTCACAGCCGTCGCCCGTCTCGGGTGTGTGATTGGCCTCGTTCTCGCCAGCCTGACCGGCTGCACCCGCCACACCGCCCAGGACATCGCCCAGCAATTCGGCAAGACCCGGCCCAGCGAATTCCTGCAGACCAGCTCCGACCGCCTGGCCACCCTCGCCATGCAGGCCAATCTGCAGAGCCTCTATCTGCTGATGAACAAGCTCTACCTGCGCAATCCCGCCGAGTGGAAGAAGACCGGCCTGCCGGACGCCGCCAGCGCCGAGCGCCAGATCCGCACGGCCATCGAACAGCGCCGCAGCCTGCCGGCCCTGGGCGGACGCAAGGACGTGGCGGCCTTGAGCTACGTCCTGGGGGACGATTATCACGGCGACCGGGTCGGCGCCTTCATCTACGCCATCGGCAGTATGATCATCGCCGCCCACGGCAACCGTACCGAGTTCTACATCACCGACGTGGTGGATGCGCGCTTCGTCAACAATGCCGCGCGCAACATCGAGAAGGCCACCTGGCTGCTCAACCAGCGCAAGAACGCCGCCGGCGAGCCGCTGCTGTTCGCCAACGAGATCTCGGAGGAGGGCAGCAACCTCAGCTTCGCCACCGAATTCGGCAAGATCGTCGCCCGTCTGGACCTGCTCGCCCAGTTGCTGGACGAGCGCTACCGGCGCATTGGCGTCAACTATGCCCAGAGCCTGCTATTCATCAACTTCCTGCCGGTGCAGTAGCGGCCGCGACGGGTGGACGGCGGATGGCTCGTCCCCTTAGATTCGACGGACCTCGATAACTACAACAAGGAGCTCGTTCATGGTCGCGGCACTGCGCATCGCCCTCATCGGCGCCGGCAACATGGGGCGTCAGCATCTCCATCATCTACGCCAGGTGCCGACGGCCCAGCTGTGCGCCCTGGCCGATCCCGATCCGGCGGTGAGCGAGCTGGCCAGGCAGTGGGCGGTGCCGTCCTTCGACGACCCCCGACGGCTGCTCGACGAGGTCAGGCCCGAGGCAGTCATCGTCGCCAACCCCAACGCCCTGCATGTCGCCACGGCGCTGGAGTGCCTGGAGCGGGGCATCCCGGTGCTGCTGGAAAAGCCCGTGGGGACCACCCCGGAGGAGGTGGCCAGCCTGTTGGCGGTTCAGGACGCTACCCAGGTGCCCCTGCTGGTGGGTCACCATCGCCGGCACAATCCGCTGATCGCGCGCGCCCACCAGTTGCTGCAGGCAGGCGCCGTCGGCCGATTGGTCACGGTCACCGCCCTCTGGCAACTGCAGAAGCCGGATCCCTATTTCGCCAATGCCTGGCGTCGCGAAGCCGGGGCCGGGATGCTGCTCACCAACCTGATCCATGACCTCGACCTGCTGCGCTACCTGTGCGGCGAGGTACGCCAGGTGCAGGCCTTCACCGACAACGCCCTGCGCGGCTATGCCAATGCCGACAGCGCCGTGATCAACCTGCAGTTCGACAGTGGCGCCCTGGGCAGCCTGACCGCCAGCGATGGCGCGGCGGCGCCCTGGAGCTGGGAACTCACTAGCGGCGAGAATCCGGTCTATCCCCGCCAGCCCGACCAGCCCTGCTATCTGTTCGCCGGTACCGAGGGCGCCCTGAGCGTGCCGCAGTTGCGGCTCTGGCGCTATGCCGAGCAGGGCGCCGGCTGGCATGAGCCCTTGGCGTCGCAGACGCAGGCCACGACCTGGGACGAAGCCTTGCGCCGGCAGCTGGAGCACTTCGTGCGCGTCGCGCGGAGGGAGGAGGCGCCGCTGGTGAGCGCCGCAGATGCCGCCCGTACCCTGGCGCTGGTGGCGGCCGTCGAACGTGCCGCCGCCAGCGGCAGCGCCCAGCGACCGGTCCTGCCCTTGGCGGATTGAGGCGTGGGGCCGCGTTACAGCGGCTTGGTCAGCTCCTTGGCGCGGTCGTAGGCCCTGGAGAAGCCCTTGAGCGACAGGCTTTCACTGGCGGTCTCGCCGTTGGCGACCGGGGTGGTCACCGTCAGGCGGCTGCCACGCTGCAGCTGCTTGAAGGCATCGCCGACGAATTCCACCGGCACCACGCAGCCCTGGGGGATGCAGGTATGGAAGGGACGGCTTTCCGAGCTGCGCTTGTCCACCTGCAGCGAGATCGGCTTGGTCACGGCCACGCCGAAGGGCAGCACCAGGATGCCGTCCACGCCTTCGCGATTGGGGCGCAACTCGGTGACCAGCATCCGCTGGCCCTTGGCGCTGTCCTTCTGCTGGGTGATGGAGCACAGCTGTACGGAGCGTTCCGCGGTACGGGCGATGCGGCAGATCACCTGCCAGTCGCCATACTTTTCCGAGACCGAGGGCTGCGCTTCCTGCTGGGGCGGCGGTGCCGACTGGGCGAAGGCCTGGCCGGCGAGCAGCAGGGGCGCGAGCAGCAGGGCCGGGCGGAGAAACCGTCGAGACATGAAAAATCCTTGGTAAGGCATTGAAGCCCCCAGGGTAGGCCATCGCTCCGCCAGCGAACACCCCGCCACGACGATCAGACCTTCTTGACGAACTCGGATTTGAGCTTCATCGCACCGATGCCGTCGATCTTGCAGTCGATGTCGTGGTCACCCTCGACCAGGCGGATGTTCTTCACCTTGGTGCCCACCTTGACCACCAGGGACGAGCCCTTGACCTTGAGATCCTTGATCACGCTGACCGTATCGCCATCCTGCAGGGTATTGCCGACGGCATCGCGGATCACCTTGGCCGCCTCGGTCGGATTGGCCTCGCCGGGCGTCCATTCATGGGCGCATTCCGGGCAGATCAGCTGGGCGCCGTCCGCATAGGTGTATTCGGACGCGCAGCGGGGGCAGGGGGGTAGAGCGGTCATGGCGAGGCACCTGGTTGGAAAAGCCGCGCATTGTATAGGGTTTTAGCCGGCGGAGGGGTGCCAGGGTGCCGCGCTCAGGCCGCCAGCTCCACCTCGACCACGGTGCCCTGGTCGTTGCGATAGAGCGCCTTGCCGCCCAGCTGCTCGGCCAGGCTGTTGATGATCTTGAAGCCCAGGCGCTGGCTGGTGCGTGGATTGAAGTGCGGCGGCATGCCGCGGCCATTGTCGGCGATGCGCAGTAGCAGGCGCTGGTCCTCCTGGCGCTGCAGGCTGATGTTGATCAGGCCCCGCTGGCTGTCGTCGAAGGCGTGCTTGAGCGAGTTGGTCACCACCTCGGCCACTAGCATCGACAGGGTGGTCAGGCGCGAGAGATCGAAATTCAAGGGCTCGGCGCTGATGGCGCAGGTCACGTGTGGCAGCCCGGCCGTCGCCAGCAGGTCGCTGGTCAGCAGGTGCAGATGGTGCGCCACCGGCTGGTCGGCATCGGCGGGATCGTGCAGTCGCCGGTGGATACGCGAAATGCTCTCCAGCCGTGACCGCGCCTCTTCCAGGGCCTGGGAGGCCTGGCTGTCCCCGGGCAGCTTGAGTTGCTGCAGCATCAGCAACGAGGCGATGAACTGGATATTGTTGGCGACCCGGTGCTGCAACTCCTGGAACATGGTCGTCTGGACGTTGTAAAGGTCGTGGATGACCTGCTGCTCGGCGCGCAGTCGGGTACCGGCCGTGTGCATGTAGTGGATCAGAGCGATATCGACGCTGACGATGACCACGTAGAAGACCAGCGCCAGCACGCCCTGGCCATTGATCACGAATGACCAGTGCGCGGGGATGAAGAAGTACCAGGCGGCCAGGCCGGAAAGCACGGCGCAGAGGCTGCCGGCGCGGGTGCCGCAGAAGAAGGCGGTCAGGATTACCGCCGGAAAGAAGGTCAGGTAGGGAAAGCCCTGCAGCAGGATGTCGTCCAGCGCGAAACGGGCGCCCAGCGCCAGGGCGAACGCCAGCAGGGCCAGCCCATAGGCCAGCGCCGGGCGAGCTCGGATCGTGCTGCTGAGATCGCTGATCCAATGACGGCGAGACGACGGATCCAAGGCTCTGACCTGCGGGTTAGACGGCGGCGGCGCAGCTTAACGCAAAGCCGCCTCGCTCGGGGGAATGACGGTATCAAAGGTGGCTTTGCCTGACCCGGCGGCGATAACCTGTACAGGACTTGGACCAGGTCCGGTCCCGGCGGCCGGCCTGGTCCCTAGCGGCGGGCAAATCTTGTACAGCCGGTCCTTTGGTCGTACAGGGCAGGACGGCAGCGAAACGCAAGGGTCAGACCTTTGCACCTTACCCATCACAGGATCTGCTCATGAGTCGCCAGCGTGTGCTAGTCGCCGAAGATGAGCCTGTCCTGCGCGATCTCCTGCAGGAGCTCTTCGAAGACTGGGGTTACCAGGTCTACGCCTTCGGCAGTGCGGACGCCGCCTGTGCCTTCCTGCAGACCGACCAGCCCCAGCTGGACCTGCTCTTCACCGACGTGCGCATGCCCGGGATCCTAAGTGGCATCGACCTGGCGCTGCAGGCCCGCAGCCGCCAGGCGAGCCTGCCCATCGTCATCACCTCGGGGTACTGCGACGAGAACCCGGCCAGTGCCGCCCATGCCACCTTTCTGCCCAAGCCCTGGGATCTGGATGCCCTGTACCGGAGTTGTCCGGCCGCCAGGGCGCCCTGGTAATGCGCGAGAAGGCGCTGGACGGCTGGATATCGAGGCCAGCCATGGCGCCTGCTGCACTGGGCATCTGGGGCTAGCCGGAGAAACCGCGCCCATACGAAAAAGCCCGTAGCGGTTACCCGCTACGGGCTTTTTCAGATTCTGGCTCCGCGACCTGGACTCGAACCAGGGACCCAATGATTAACAGTCATTTGCTCTACCGACTGAGCTATCGCGGAACAACGGGGCGTATCTTACTGATAGATAACGGGAAGTCAAGCCTCGGCGGCACCCGGGACGAGGGCCGCCGAAGGGGCCGCCTCAGCCCTTCAGGACCGCGGCGATGGCCTGGATGGTCGGCGGCAGATTGCGCTCGTTCAGCGCCGCGACGCAGATGCGTCCGGTGCTGACCGCATAGATGCCGAAATCGCTCTTCAGCCGCTCGACCTGCTCGGCGGTGAGGCCAGAGTAGGAGAACATGCCGCGCTGGGCATTGACGAAGGCGAAGTCGCGAGTAGCACCGGCAGCGGCCAGGCCTTCCACCAGGGCATTGCGCATGGTGCGGATCCGCTGGCGCATCTCGCCCAGTTCGGTTTCCCACAGGGCGCGCAGCTCCGGATTGCTCAGCACCGTAGCGACGATGGTGGCGCCATGGGTCGGCGGGTTGGAATAGTTGGTGCGGATCACTCGCTTGACCTGCGACAGCACCCGGGCGCTTTCCTCGCGGCTCTCGCTGACCAGGGTCAGGGCACCGACCCGCTCGCCGTATAGCGAGAAGGACTTGGAGAAGGAGCTGGAGACCAGGAAGGTCAGGCCGGAATCGGCAAACAGGCGCACGGCCTGGGCGTCTTCCTCGATGCCGTCGCCAAAGCCCTGGTAGGCGATGTCGAGGAAGGGCACCAGGTTGCGCGCCTTGACTACGTCCAGCACGGCCTGCCAGTCGGCCGGCTGCAGGTCCACCCCGGTGGGGTTGTGGCAGCAGGCGTGCAGCACCACCACCGAGCGCTCCGGCAGCGCCTGGAGGTCGGCCAGGAAGCCTTCGCGATTCAGGCCGTTGCTGGCGGCGTCGTAGTAGCGATAGTTCTGCACGGGAAAGCCGGCACCCTCGAACAGGGCGCGATGGTTTTCCCAGCTCGGGTCGCTGATGGCGACCACGGCGTCCGGCAACAGCCGCTTGAGGAAGTCGGCGCCGATCTTCAGCGCACCGGTGCCACCGACGGCCTGTACGGTGATGGCGCGGCCGTCCCGCACCAGGCTCGACTCGGCACCGAACAGCAGGTGCTGCACGGCCTGGTCATAGGCGGCGATGCCTTCGATGGGCAGGTAGCCACGCGGCGCCTGGGCGGCCACGCGCTGCTTCTCGGCCTCGGCCACGGCGCGCAGCAGCGGGATGCGGCCCTGCTCGTCGTAGTAGACCCCCACGCCCAGGTTGACCTTGTGCGGACGGGCGTCGGCGTTATAGGCCTCGTTCAGGCCAAGGATGGGGTCGCGGGGTGCCATTTCGACGGCGGAGAACAAACTCATGGGGCAGGGGCTCGAATGAGGGGTGAAGGGAAGGGCGGAACGCTAGGAACAGGAAGTATAGCCCCCTGCAGGCGCCCTCGCGACCCGACCTCCGTCGAGTGTTCCTGACGTGTGGCGGCGCTGGCGCATTGCAAAAGAGCGCTTGCGACCTTACCTAGGACGTTCCAGCATTTTCCTCGTCCACACCGCCTGACCTTGCGCCAGCGCGGTGGTGTCCGTGCATTTTCGCGCTCTTGAGGCAGCCATGTCCGCATTCCAGCTTTCCACCCGCTACACCCCGGCCGGCGACCAGCCCGAAGCCATTCGCCAGATGGTGGAAGGCCTGGAGGCGGGTCTGTCGCACCAGACCCTGCTCGGCGTGACCGGCTCGGGCAAGACCTTCAGCATCGCCAACGTCATCGCCCAGGTGCAGCGGCCGACCATGGTGCTGGCGCCGAACAAGACCCTGGCCGCCCAGCTCTATGGCGAATTCAAGGCCTTCTTCCCGAACAACTCGGTGGAGTACTTCGTCTCCTACTACGACTACTACCAGCCGGAAGCCTATGTGCCGTCTTCGGACACCTTCATCGAGAAGGATTCGTCCATCAACGACCACATCGAGCAGATGCGCCTGTCCGCCACCAAGGCGCTGCTGGAGCGCAAGGACGCCATCATCGTCGCCTCGGTGTCGTCCATCTATGGCCTGGGCAGTCCCGAGGCCTATCTGAAGATGGTCCTGCACCTGGACCGCGGCGACCGCATCGACCAGCGCACCATCCTGCGCCGGCTGGCGGAGCTGCAATACAGCCGCAACGACATGGAATTCGCCCGCGCCACCTTCCGGGTGCGCGGCGACGTCATCGACATCTTCCCGGCGGAATCCGACCTGGAAGCCGTGCGTGTCGAGTTGTTCGACGACGAGGTGGAGAGCCTCTCGGCCTTCGATCCCCTCACCGGCGAGGTGATCCGCAAGCTGCCGCGCTTCACCTTCTACCCCAAGACCCACTACGCCACCCCGCGCGAGACCCTGCTGGGTGCCATCGAGAACATCAAGCTGGAGCTGGCCGATCGCCTGGAATGGTTGCGCAGCCAGAATCGCCTGCTCGAAGCCCAGCGCCTGGAGCAGCGCACTCGCTTCGACCTGGAGATGATCCTCGAGCTGGGCTACTGCAACGGCATCGAGAACTACAGCCGCTACCTCTCCGGGCGCGGTCCGGGCGAGCCGCCACCCACCCTTTACGACTACCTGCCGAGCAACGCCCTGCTGGTGATCGACGAATCCCACGTCACCGTTCCGCAGATCGGCGCCATGTTCAAGGGCGACCGCTCGCGCAAGGAAACCCTGGTGGAATACGGCTTCCGCCTGCCCTCGGCGCTGGACAACCGGCCACTCAAGTTCGAGGAGTGGGAGGCTGGGGCGCCCCAGACCATCTTCGTCTCGGCCACGCCCGGCCCCTACGAGGAAGAGCATGCCGGGCGCGTGGTCGAGCAGGTGGTGCGGCCCACCGGCCTGGTCGACCCCATCATCGAAATCCGTCCAGCCACCACCCAGGTGGACGACCTGCTGTCCGAGATCCGCCTGCGGGTGGCCAAGGAGGAGCGGGTGCTCTGCACCACCCTGACCAAGCGCATGGCCGAGGACCTCACCGACTACCTGGCCGATCACGACGTGCGGGTGCGCTATCTGCACTCCGACATCGACACCGTGGAGCGGGTGGAGATCATCCGCGACCTGCGGCTGGGGACCTTCGACGTCCTGGTGGGCATCAACCTCCTGCGCGAAGGTCTCGACATGCCCGAGGTCTCCCTGGTCGCCGTGCTCGATGCCGACAAGGAAGGCTTCCTGCGCTCGGAGCGCTCGCTGATCCAGACCATCGGCCGGGCAGCGCGCAACCTCAACGGCAAGGCCATCCTCTACGCCGACAGCATCACCGGTTCCATGCAGCGCGCCATCGACGAGACCGAGCGCCGGCGCAACAAGCAGCTGGCGTTCAACGAAGAGCACGGCATCGTGCCCCAGGGCATCAAGAAGGACATCCGCGACATCATGGAGGGCGCCGCCGCCCCGGGTGCCAAGGGCAAGCGCCGCGCGGCCAAGGCCGCCGAGGACCAGGGCGAGTACGCCAGCGAGCTGCGCTCGCCGAGCGAGATCGGCAAGCGCATCCGGCAGCTCGAAGAGAAGATGCTGCAACTGGCGCGCGACCTGCAATTCGAGTCCGCCGCCCAACTGCGTGACGAGATCCAGGCTTTGCGCGAGCGCCTGGTCCAAGTCTGAGAGCCTGTACACGTTCTGCTGCGCGTCGGCCAAGCTGCGTTGAAAATAGCTTCGGAATGCTCATTTACTACTCGTAAACTCCGCTTCCTCAGCCATTTTCGCCTTGCTTGGCTCTAGCTCGCGAAAACGTGAACAGGCTCTGCGGGGCCGTCAACTGGCAGCGCCGACCCCGGCGCTGCTACCATTCCGCCTTTGCAGCCTCCCGTGTCTTCAGGAAAGCCAATGACCACCGTTCGCACGCGCATCGCGCCGTCGCCCACCGGCGACCCGCATGTCGGCACTGCCTATATCGCCCTGTTCAACCTCTGCTTTGCCCGCCAGCACGGCGGTCAGTTCATCCTGCGTATCGAGGACACCGACCAGGTGCGCTCGACCCGCGAATCCGAACAGCAGATCTACGATGCCCTGCGCTGGCTGGGCATCGAGTGGGACGAGGGTCCGGACGTCGGCGGTCCCCACGGCCCCTATCGGCAGAGCGAGCGCGGCGAGATCTACTGGAAGTACGCCCGGGAGCTGGTGGAGAAGGGCCATGCCTTCTACTGCTTCGCCACGCCGGAAGAACTCGACCAGATGCGTGCCGAACAGCAGGCGCGTGGCGAGACCCCACGCTACGACGGTCGTGGCTTGCGCCTGTCCCAGGAAGAAGTCCAGCAGCGGCTGGACGCCGGCCAGCCCTATGTGATCCGCATGAAGGTGCCGGAGGAGGGCGTCTGCGTCGTGCCCGATCTCCTGCGCGGCGATGTCGAGATCCCCTGGGATCGCATGGACATGCAGGTGCTGATGAAGGCCGACGGCCTGCCCACCTACTTCCTCGCCAACGTGGTCGACGACCACCTGATGGGCATCACCCACGTCCTGCGCGGCGAGGAGTGGCTGCCCTCGGCGCCCAAGCTGATCAAGCTCTACGAATACTTCGGCTGGGAGCAGCCGCAGCTGTGCTACATGCCGCTGTTGCGCAATCCGGACAAGAGCAAGCTCTCCAAGCGCAAGAATCCCACCTCGGTGACCTTCTACCAGCGCATGGGCTATCTGCCCGAGGCCATGCTCAACTACCTCGGCCGCATGGGCTGGTCCATGCCCGACGAGCGCGAGAAATTCACCCTGGCCGAGATGGTCGAGCATTTCGACCTGCAGCGCGTGTCCCTGGGCGGCCCGATCTTCGACGTGGAGAAGCTCTCCTGGCTCAATGGCCAGTGGCTGCGCGAGCTGAGCCCCGAGCGCTTCGCCGCCGAGGTGCAGCAGTGGGCGCTCAATCCCGAGTACCTGCTCAGGATCGCCCCCCTGGTGCAGCAGCGCGTCGAGACCTTCAGCCAGATCGCCCCGCTGGCCGGCTTCTTCTTCAGCGGTGCCCTGAGCCTCGATCCGGCGCTGTTCCAGCACAAGAAGCTGTCCGCGGACCAGGTGCGCCTGGTCATGCAGTTGCTGCTGTGGAAGCTCGAAGCCCTGCGCCAGTGGGACAAGGAGCGCATCACTGCGGTGATCCAGGCAGTCGCTGAGCACCAGCAGCTCAAGCTGCGGGATGTCATGCCGCTGCTGTTCGCCGCCATCACCGGCCAGGCCAGCTCGGTCTCGGTGCTGGATGCCATGGAGATCCTCGGCCCGGACCTCACCCGCTTCCGCCTGCGCCAGGCCGTGGAGCTGCTGGGTGCGCCGTCCAAGAAGGAAACCAAGGAGTGGGAGAAGCTGTTGGCCGAACTCGGCTGACGTTCTCCCGGCCGGCCCCGCTCCGGGGCCGGCGCCTTATCCCATGCCAGGATGGCCGCATGACTTCCGTTCCTCCGCAACGCCACACCCTGCTGGAAGACGTTCAGGCGCTCTTCAGCGCGACGCTGATGATCGCCCTGGCGATCAATCTCTATCGCCATGCCGAATTGCTCACCGGCGGCACGGCCGGCCTCGCGTTCCTCGCCCAGTACGGCACCCGGCTGTCCTTCGGCCAGGCCTTCTTCCTCATCAATCTGCCGTTCTACTGGCTGGCGGTGAAGCGCCTCGGCTGGGCCTTCACCCTGCGTACCCTGGCGGCGGTGACCCTGGTCTCGCTATTCACCGAGCTGACGCCCAGGCTGGTGACCTTCCAGGCCCTGCAACCGCTCTATGCGGCGGTGATCGGCGGGGTGCTGATGGGCGTGGGCCTGCTGATCCTATTTCGCCATCGGGCTAGCCTGGGCGGCATCAACATCGCCGTGCTCTACCTGCAGGATCGCTACGGCTGGCGAGCCGGCAAGATCCAGATGGGCATCGACTGCCTGATCGTCCTCCTGGCGCTGTTCGTCGTGGAGCCGGGGGCGATCCTCACCTCCATTCTCGGCGCCGTCATCCTCAATCTGACCCTGGCGATCAATCATCGCCCCGGTCGCTACAGCGCCATCAGCTAGAGGCTTTCCGTCGCGCCAGCGCAACTTCGATTGGTCCGCGACCCGCCTTGGCTTTAAGATGGCGCCCATTTTCGGCGGCCAAGGTCGTCGTCATTGCAAGTTGAAGAGGTCTCCATGAGCTGCGATTTCCTGGCACAAGCCCTTCCCGGCGTACAGAAACTCTCGCCCTATGTGCCCGGCAAGCCCGTCGATGAACTGGCCCGCGAACTGGGTATCGCGCCCGCCAGCATCGTCAAGCTCGCCAGCAACGAGAACCCGCTCGGGCCCAGCGCCAAGGCGCTCGAGGCCATCCGTGCCGAGCTGGCCGAATTGACCCGCTATCCCGATGGCGGCGGCTTCGACCTCAAGCAGGCCCTGAGCCAAAGGTTCGGCGTGGCCGCCAACGGCATCACCCTGGGCAACGGCTCCAACGACATCCTCGAACTGGTCGCCCGTGCCTACCTGGCGCCCGGCTACAACGCCGTGTTCAGCGAGCATGCCTTCGCCGTCTATCCGCTGGTGACCCTGGCCATCGGCGCCGAGGGGCGCAGCGTCCCGGCCAAGGACTATGGCCACGACCTCGAGGCCATGCTCGCCGCCATCGATACCGAGACCCGGGTGGTCTTCGTCGCCAACCCCAACAACCCCACCGGCACCTGGTTTGACAGCGAGGCCCTGGCGCGCTTCCTGGCCCGCGTTCCCGAGCACGTCCTGGTGGTCTTGGACGAGGCCTACATCGAATACGCCGAGGGCGATGAGCTGCCGGATGGCCTGGCCTTCCTCGCGCAGTACCCGAATCTCGTCGTCTCGCGGACCTTCTCCAAGGCCTACGGCCTGGCCGCCCTGCGGGTGGGCTACGCCTTCTCCTCGCCGACCGTGGCCGATGTCCTCAACCGAGTACGCCAGCCGTTCAACGTCAACAGCCTGGCCCAGGCCGCTGCCTGCGCGGCCCTTGCCGATACCGACTACCTGGCCCGTAGCCGCGCCCTCAACGACGCCGGCATGGCCCAGCTGGAAGCCGGCTTTCGCGAACTCGACCTCAAGTGGATCCCCTCGCGCGGCAACTTCATCGCCGTCGACCTGGGGCGCGATGCCGCGCCGATCAACCAGGGCCTGTTGCAAGAAGGCGTCATCGTGCGCCCCGTGGCGGGCTACGGCATGCCGACCTTCCTGCGCGTCTCCATCGGGACCGAGGCGGAAAACGCCCGTTTCCTGGCGGCACTGACGAAGGTGCTGGGCCGTGGCTGACATGGCCACCCCGCAGATCGAGCGTCTTGTCGTCGTCGGCCTGGGGCTGATCGGCGGCTCCTTCGCCAAGGGTGCTCGCGCCAGTGGCCTGTGTCGGGAAGTGGTCGGGGTCGATCGCGATCCCGAGACGCGTCGCCTGGCCGTCGAGCTGGGGGTCGTCGACCGCTGCGTCGCCGAGCTGGCCGACGCCTGTCCCGGCGCCGACGTCATCCAGCTCGCCGTGCCCATCCTGGCCATGGAACGGGTGCTGGCCGAACTCGCGGCGTTGCCGCTGCAGGGCGCCATCCTCACCGACGTCGGCAGTGCCAAGGGCAACGTGGTGCGGGCGGCGCGCAGCGCCTTCGCCGGCCAGTCGCTGCGCTTCGTGCCGGGTCATCCCATCGCCGGTTCCGAGCGTAGCGGCGTGACGGCGGCCAACGCGGCGCTGTTCAATCGCCACAAGGTCATCCTCACCCCGCTGGAAGAGACCCTCCCGGCCGACCTGGACAAGGTCGATCGGCTCTGGCGCGCCATCGGCGCCGATGTCGAGCACATGACCGTCGAGCACCATGACCAAGTCCTCGCCGCCACCAGCCACCTGCCGCACCTGCTGGCCTTCAACCTGGTGGACTCCCTGGCCAAGCGCAGCGAGAACCGCGAGATTTTCCACTACGCCGCCGGCGGCTTCCGCGACTTCACCCGCATCGCCGGCAGCGATCCGACCATGTGGCACGACATCTTCATCGCCAATCGCGAAGCCGTGTTGCAGGCCCTGGACACCTATCGCACCGATCTCGACGAGCTGCGCGGCGCCATCCAGGCCGGCGATGGTCAGTTCCTCATGGAGGTGCTGACCCATGCGCGCGGTGCGCGCGAGTATTTCGGGCGCATCCTCGCCAGTCGTACCCAGGCCGGCGCCCAGATCGCCGCCACTCATTCCCTTACGGAGGGGCACTCATGAGCAGTACCGCACCCGTCATCACCCTCGACGGTCCCGGTGGTTCGGGGAAGGGCACCCTCGCGGCGCTGGTCGCCCGCCAGCTCGGCTGGAATCTGCTGGATTCCGGTGCGCTCTATCGGTTGCTGGCCTTCGCCGCGCGCAACCACGGGGTCGACTACACCAACGAGGAATCCCTCAAGCTGCTGGCCGCCCACCTGGACGTCCAGTTCCTCGCCGGCCATGAGCACGGCCAGCGCATCATCCTCGAAGGCGAAGACGTCACCGACGTCATCCGCACCGAGGAAGTCGGCGCCGGCGCCTCCCAGGTCGCCACCCTGCCAGCCGTGCGCGATGCCCTGCTGCAACGGCAGCAGGCCTTCCGCGAGGCTCCCGGCCTGGTGGCCGATGGCCGGGACATGGGCACCGTGGTGTTCCCGGATGCCGAGCTGAAGATCTTTCTGACCGCCGGTGCCGAGGAAAGAGCACAGAGACGCTATCTTCAGTTGAAGCAGAAGGGCGAAAATGTTAGCTTGCCTGCCCTCCTGGAAGAGATCCGTGAGCGGGACGCCCGCGATAGTCAGCGTAGCGTCGCTCCGCTCAAGCCCGCCGACGATGCCGTCGAGCTGGATTCCACGCATCTCTCCATACAACAGGTATTGGAACGCATCCTGACCCTGGCCGCCGAGCGCGACCTGGCGGGGTGAAGGCCGAGGCTCATCCGAGTCGTCGGTGAAAGCTGCCGGGAACCAGTCGCATCCCGGTAGCCGGATGGTTACCACTCACCCCGCATGGGCTGGTCATGCGGTAGCCGGATACATCGGGTATCCACACAACAGGTATAAACATGAGCGAAAGCTTCGCAGAACTCTTTGAAGAAAGTCTGAAATCCCTCGACATGCAGCCGGGCGCGATCATCATCGGCACCGTGGTGTCGATCGATGGCGACTGGGTTGTGGTCGACACCGGCCTGAAATCCGAAGGCCTGGTTCCGCTCGAGCAGTTCTACAACGAACAAGGCGAGCTGACCATCAACGTGGGTGACGAAGTCCACGTAGCCCTGGATGCCGTTGAAGACGGTTTCGGCGAAACCAAAGTGTCTCGCGAAAAGGCCAAGCGCGCCGAGTCCTGGCTGGTCCTGGAAGCAGCGTTCAGCGCCGACGAAGTGGTCAAGGGTGTCATCAACGGCAAGGTCAAGGGCGGTTTCACCGTCGACGTCAGCGGCATCCGCGCGTTCCTGCCGGGCTCCCTGGTCGATGTCCGTCCGGTGCGTGACACCACCCACCTGGAAGGCAAGGAACTCGAGTTCAAGGTCATCAAGCTGGACCAGAAGCGCAACAACGTTGTCGTTTCCCGTCGTAGCGTCCTGGAAGCCGAGAACAGTGCCGAGCGCGAAGCCCTGCTGGAATCCCTGCAGGAAGGCCAGCAAGTCAAGGGTATCGTCAAGAACCTCACCGACTACGGTGCGTTCGTCGACCTGGGCGGCGTCGATGGCCTGCTGCACATCACCGACATGGCCTGGAAGCGCATCAAGCATCCGTCGGAAATCGTCAACGTCGGCGACGAGATCGACGTCAAGGTGCTGAAGTTCGACCGCGAGCGCAACCGCGTCTCCCTGGGTCTGAAGCAGCTGGGCGAAGATCCGTGGGTCGCCATCAAGGCCCGTTACCCGGAAGGCACCCGCGTCCAGGCGCGCGTCACCAACCTCACCGACTACGGCTGCTTCGCCGAGCTGGAAGAGGGCGTGGAAGGCCTGGTGCACGTGTCCGAAATGGATTGGACCAACAAGAACATCCACCCGTCCAAGGTCGTTCAGGTCGGTGACGAAGTGGAAGTCATGGTCCTGGATATCGACGAAGAGCGTCGTCGTATCTCCCTCGGCATCAAGCAGTGCCGTGCCAACCCGTGGGAAGAGTTCTCGGGTCAGTTCAACAAGGGCGACCGTATCTCCGGCACCATCAAGTCGATCACCGATTTCGGTATCTTCATTGGTCTGGAAGGCGGCATCGACGGCCTGGTACACCTGTCCGACATCTCCTGGAACGAAACCGGCGAAGAAGCCGTGCGTCGCTTCAAGAAAGGTGACGAGCTGGACACCGTGATCCTGTCGGTCGACCCGGAGCGCGAGCGCATCTCCCTGGGCATCAAGCAGCTGGAAGACGATCCGTTCTCCAACTACGCCTCCCTGAACGAGAAAGGCACCATCGTGCGCGGTACCGTCAAGGAAGTCGATGCCAAGGGCGCCGTCATCACCCTGGCCAACGAGATCGAAGGCGTCCTGAAGGCGTCCGAAATCAGCCGTGATCGCGTTGAAGACGCCCGTAACGTGCTGAAGGAAGGCGACGAAGTCGAAGCCAAGATCATCAGCATCGATCGCAAGAGCCGCGTGATCAGCCTCTCCGTCAAGTCCAAGGACGTCGACGACGAGAAGGAAGCCATGAGCTCCCTGCGTAGCAAGCAAGAGCCTGCTGCTGGCCCCACCACCATCGGCGACCTGATCAAGGCGCAGATGGAAAGCCAGAACTAAGTTCGAGCTTGAATGAAGAAGCGACCCTCCGGGGTCGCTTTTTTTTGGCCGGCATAAAGAAGGTGGTGCGGTCATGGCGGGTAAAAAGTTGCCGGGGCTAAAGCGGCCCGCTTGACTTTTCAAAAATCGGCCAGCGTGCTAAAAGTCCTTGGAGGTGATCTAGCCGCTTGATAACGAAGGAAAAATCCATGACCAAGTCGGAGTTGATCGAGCGCATCGTGTCCTATCAGGGGCAGTTATCGTCCAGGGACGTCGAGCTGGCGATCAAGACCATGCTGGAACAGATGGCCCAGGCCCTCTCCACGGGTGATCGCATCGAGATCCGGGGCTTCGGCAGCTTCTCCCTGCACTATCGGGCGCCGCGGACCGGTCGCAATCCCAAGACCGGGGAGTCGGTATTGCTGGATGGCAAGTTCGTACCCCACTTCAAGCCCGGCAAGGAGCTGAGGGATAGGGTCAATGAGCTTGAGCCATAAAGTTGTCAGTCGGACGTCAGATCTCTTCTGCCTGATCTCAAGGCACTGATTTTTATACGCTTTTAGTGCTGCCTGCAGTCGTCAAAAAAGCGTTATCGCTAGCCTCTTTATCGGTATTTTGACGTTTACAAAAAAAGTCAAGGCTTTTTGATATTTTTGTAGACGAGTTCCGATTTTTGTATGAGACTTCGCTCACATAAGGTCTTGGGTGACCTCGTAGTCCACTCCGAGTGAGGAAGTTGTCATGCGCCATTATCTTTTCATCTGGATCGGTATCGCCGCCTGCTTCACCAGCATGCAACTCGGACACCCCTTCCTGGCGGTAGCCGCCCTGGCAGGTAGCTGGATGGTTGCCCTGTTCCTGCAGCCCGTACAGCGCGTCGAGAACTTCTCGCGCCACTACGTCGCTCAGCAGGCCGCTCGCTTCCAGCCCATCGAAGTACCGGTGTCTGCCAAGACCCTGTAAGTCACTCAGCTTTCCGGCCCGCCGTGCTCATGCCCGGCGGGCTTTTTTATGTCCGCGTTTCCTGTGGCTAGGCCCTTGCCAGGCAATGTCTTACCATAAGCCCCCATTTCTGGCTGACAGGCACGGCGCAATAGCTTGATGGAACGCAAGATTCTGGTGACGGGAGCTACAGGGTTCGTCGGTGCGGCCCTGGTCCGGCACCTGCAAGCCAAGGGACATCCGGTGGTGGCGGCGCAGCGGCAGGCCCCAGCCTGGGAGAGCGCTGCCGGGGTCGCCACGGTGATCCGTGAGTTGGCCGCCGACACTGACTGGACCGCGGCACTGGCGGGAGTGGATACCGTCATCCATCTTGCCGCGCGAGTGCACCAGCTGGGCGAGGAGCCCGGTGCGACCAGTGACAGGCGCTACGACGAGGTGAATCGGGCCGCTACCCTCAAGCTGGCTCGTGATGCCTCCGCGGCCGGTGTTCGCCGTTTCATCTTCGTCAGCAGCATCAAGGTCAATGGCGACTGGACCCTGCCTGGCCAGCCGTTCCGTGCCGAGGATCCCCCTGGGCCGACCGACGCCTATGCGCGCTCGAAGGCGGCTGCCGAACAGCAATTGCGGGCACTCATGACCGAGACCGGTCTGGAAGTGGTGATCGTTCGGCCACCGCTGATCTATGGCCCCGATGTGAAGGCCAACGTGGCGCGCTTGCTGGATGCCCTGGCGCGTGGCATACCGCTGCCCCTGGGAGGCGTCCGAGAGAACCGGCGCAGCCTGCTCGCCTTGGAAAATCTGCTCGACCTGCTGACCTTGTGCATCGCGGCGCCTCAGGCGGCCGGCGCCGTCCTGCTCGCCAGTGACGACGAAGACCTCTCCACCGCCGAGCTGCTCGAGCTGCTCGGCGAAGGCCTGGGTCGCAAGGCCAGGCTGATCGCCATACCGCCCAGATGGCTGGAAGGGGGGGCGCGGCTGCTGGGACGTGCCGAGGTCGCCCAACGGCTCTGCGGCTCGCTGCAGGTCGATATCCGACCCACCAAGACCCTGCTGGGCTGGCAGCCGCCGCTGTCGGCGCGCGTCGCCTTGCGCGCCTTGGGCGCCCGGCGCGCCCGTCGAGGATCGGCCGGATGATGCTGCTCCTGTTGGCTATCGCCGGCTGCTGCAGCTGGCTGGGCACGGCGGGAATCAGGCGCTATGCGCTGTCCGGCGGGTTGCTCGACGAGCCCAACGCCCGTAGTTCTCACCAGGTGGCGACGCCGCGGGGTGGCGGTCTGGCCATTGTGGTCGTGTTCGTGCTCGGCTGTCTGGCCTGGCAGCTGCTGGGATGGCTGGCCGCGTCTTCCTGCGCCGTGTTGGTAGGGGCGGGGCTGCTGGTGGCGGTGCTGGGGTTCATCGACGATCACCGGCACGTCGGCGCCGGCTGGCGATTGCTCGGGCATTTCCTGGCGGCCGCAGGCGCCTTGCTCTGGCTCGGCGGCTACGCGGTCCTGCCCGCTGCCTTGGCCGCGGCGCTGGGGCTGCCGGGCTGGCTGATCGGGGTGGTGGGCGTCCTCTATCTGGTCTGGCTGTTGAATCTCTACAATTTCATGGACGGCATCGACGGGATCGCCGCCGTCGAGGCGTTGAGCGTCTGCCTGGGCATGGCGCTGATCTATGCCCTCGGCGGCCAGGGCGATCTGCTGCCCGCGCCCCTGCTGCTGGCCGCGGCGGTCAGTGGTTTCCTGCTGTGGAATTTTCCCCCGGCACGAATCTTCATGGGCGACGTGGGCAGCGGCTTTCTCGGGCTGGTCCTCGGCATCCTGTCACTGCAGGCGGCGCTGAGCGATCTGGCGCTGTTCTGGGCGTGGCTGATCCTGCTGGGTGTCTTCGTGGTCGACGCGACCTGGACGCTGCTGCGCCGGCTGAGCCGTGGCAAGAAACCCTACGAAGCCCATCGGACCCATGCCTACCAATGGGCCTCCCGCCACCATGGGGCCCACCGGCCAGTGACCCTGGCGGTACTGGCCATCAATGGACTCTGGCTACTGCCTATCGCTTTACTGGTGGGCCTCGGCCGTTTAGGTGCCATACTGGGACTGTTGCTCGCCTACGGGCCCTTGCTTTGCCTGGCCCTTCGATACCACGCTGGGACCGATGAGGTAGCCACGGCTGCGCAGTCCACCGGATTCAGGGATTAGGGACACTGATATGTTGCGTGACCATCTGGTCAAGCTGAACCGGCGTACGAAGCGAATCATCCAGGTTGCCGTCGACCTGCTGCTGATCTGGGCATCCCTGTGGCTGGCGTTCTATCTGCGGCTGGGCTCGGTGCAGATGATCGAGCCGTTCAGCGGTCATGCCTGGCTGTTCCTCACGGCCCCGGCCATCGCCATTCCCCTGTTCATTCGCTTCGGCATGTACCGCGCGGTGATGCGCTATCTGGGCAACGATGCGCTGATCGCCATCGCCAAGGCGGTGACGCTGTCGACGCTGCTGCTGTCGGTGGTGATCTACTGGTACCGCGACCTGCCGGAGATCGTGCCGCGCTCGATGATCTTCAACTACTGGATCGTCAGCCTCATCCTGATCGGGGGCCTGCGCCTGGCGCTGCGTCAGTACTTCCTCGGCGACTGGTATCGCGCCATCACCGTGCCTTTCATCAAGCAGCCGGACGAGTTGCCCCGGGTAGCCATCTACGGCGCCGGCTCGGCGGGCAACCAACTGGTCGCGGCCCTGCGCATGGGGCGCGCCATGCGTCCGGTGGCCTTCATCGACGATGACAAGAGCATTGCCAACCGCATCATCGCCGGACTCAAGGTCTACACCCCCAAGCACATCCAGCAGATGATCGACGAATCCGGGGCCGAGGAAATCCTGCTGGCCATTCCCTCGGCCACCCGGGCGCGCCGCCGCGAGGTGCTTGGCCTGCTGGAACCCTATCCGCTGCACGTCAGGACCGTCCCGCGCATCAGTGATCTGGCCTGCGGCAAGGTCCAGGTGGATGACCTGCAGGAGGTGGACATCGCCGACCTGCTGGGACGCGATCCGGTCACGCCCAGGCCAGAACTGTTCGCCCGCTGCATCACCGGTCAGGTGGTCATGGTGACCGGGGCGGGGGGCTCCATCGGCGCCGAACTGTGCCGACAGATCATCGGCCAGAAGCCGATCACTCTGATCCTGCTCGATCATGCCGAATTCAATCTCTACAGTATCCATCGCGAGTTGGACGCCTACATCCAGCGCGAAGCCCTACCGGTCACCCTGGTGCCGGTGCTAGGTTCCATCCGCAATGCGCCGCTGCTCCTGCAGGTCATGCGCCACTGGAAGGTGGCGACCCTCTACCATGCGGCGGCGTACAAGCACGTGCCCATGGTCGAGCACAACATCGCCGAGGGCTTCGGCAACAATGTGCTGGGGACACTCAACGCCGCCCAGGCGGCCATCCAGGCCGGGGTCACCAGTTTCGTGCTGATCTCCACCGACAAGGCGGTCCGGCCCACCAATATCATGGGCAGTACCAAGCGCCTGGCCGAGATGATCCTGCAAGCCCTCAGTCGCGAGGCGGCGCCCGTGCTGCATGGCCAGGCGGACGGCATTCACCAGGTCAACCGGACCCGCTTCACCATGGTGAGATTCGGCAACGTACTGGGCTCGTCCGGCTCTGTGATCCCGCTGTTCCGCACCCAGATCCGCAAGGGTGGGCCGGTCACCGTCACCCATCCCAAGATCACCCGATTCTTCATGACCATCACCGAGGCGGCGCAACTGGTGATCCAGGCGGGGGCGATGGGCGAGGGTGGTGATGTCTTCGTGCTCGACATGGGTGAACCGGTGCGCATCGTCGAACTGGCCGAGCAGATGATCAAGCTCTCGGGCCTGAGCGTACGCTCGCCGGCCAATCCCCACGGCGACGTCGCCATCGAGTTCACCGGCCTGCGGCCCGGCGAGAAGCTCTATGAGGAATTGCTCATCGGTGACGACGTGAGCCCGACCTCCCATCCCAAGATCATGCGCGCCAGCGAAGACTTTCTCGCCTGGGAAATCTTCCGCAGCGCCCTCGTCGAACTCAGCCGAGCGATAGAGGCGGGTGATTACCTGCGCGTCCGACAGCTGCTGCGCGACACCGTTGCCGGCTATTCGCCAGAGGGCGACATCGTCGACTGGCTGCACGGCAAGAGATCCATCGAGTGATCCCGTCCGCGCTTTCTTTCAGCCTGGATTTGAAGCCGAGCACAGAAGCGGCAGCCACCTGCCACTAGGCTGAACTTTCCTTTCCTGTCACTGTTTAACTCAGGTCTTTGGGTGGATAGCTATGGCTGCCACCTAAGCCAGGGATGGCTGCGCCGTCCTCCGATGTCGCGCCCGCAGCGCTGGGCGCGATGATGTGCAAATCGATATAGGCAGGATTCAGGATGAAGGTACTGGTAACGGGTGGCGCGGGTTTCATTGGTTCCGCCGTGGTACGTTTTCTTATCAACGAAACCCAATGCAAGGTCGCCAACGTCGACAAGCTGACGTATGCCGGTAACGTGGACTCGCTGGCCGAGGTCGCGGACTCCGAGCGCTACGAGTTCCACCAGGTGGACATCTGCGACTTCGCTGCCCTGCAACAGGTGTTCGCGTCCTTCCAGCCCGATGTGGTCATGCACCTGGCTGCCGAGTCCCATGTGGACCGCTCCATCGAAGGCCCTGCCGCCTTCATCCAGACCAACGTGGTCGGCACCGGCGTCATCCTGGAAGTGACCCGTGCCTACTGGAACGCGCTGGCGCCGGACGCCAAGGCCGCCTTCCGCTTCCACCACATTTCCACCGACGAGGTGTACGGCGACCTGCACGGCACCGACGACCTCTTCACCGAAACCACCCCCTATTCGCCGAGTTCGCCCTATTCGGCGAGCAAGGCGGGCAGCGATCACCTGGTGCGCGCCTGGGGCCGCACCTACGGCCTGCCGGTGCTGGTGACCAACTGCTCGAACAACTACGGTCCCTATCACTTCCCCGAGAAGCTGATCCCCCACGTCATCCTCAATGCCATCCATGGCAAGCCGCTGCCGATCTATGGCGATGGCTCCCAGGTGCGTGACTGGCTGTTCGTCGAGGACCATGCCCGTGCCCTCTACACCGTGGTGACCCAGGGCGAGGTCGGCGAGACCTACAACATCGGCGGGCACAACGAGAAGCGTAACCTGCAGGTCGTCGAGACCATCTGCGACCTGCTGGAAGAGCTGGCCCCGGAGAAGCCTGCGGGCGTCGAGCACTATCGCGACCTGATCACCTTCGTCAAGGATCGCCCCGGTCACGACATGAGGTACGCCATCGACGCCAGCAAGATCGGCCGCGAGCTGGGCTGGACGCCGGCGGAGACCTTCGAAACCGGCATGCGCAAGACGGTAACCTGGTACCTGAACAATCGTGAGTGGTGGCAGCGGGTACTGTCCGGTGCCTATCGCCTCGAGCGTCTCGGCGAAGCCGTTTAACGATCCTATCGAGGACGCGCCCCTGGGGCGTGTCCGACCGACAGCAACAGTCAATTTTCAGAGGGACGCTTGCCATGAGCAACTACAAGGGAATCCTGCTGGCCGGTGGATCCGGTACTCGTTTGCACCCCATTACCCTGGGCGTATCCAAGCAATCGCTGCCGATCTACGACAAACCCATGATCTACTATCCGCTGTCCGTGCTGATGCTGGCCGGTATCCGCGAGGTGCTGATCATCTCGACGCCGGCCGATCTGCCTGGCTTCCAGCGCATGCTGGGCGACGGCAGCCAGTTTGGCATCCAGCTGAGCTATGCCGAGCAGCCCAGTCCGGACGGCCTGGCCCAGGCCTTCATCATCGGCCGCGAATTCGTCGGTGATGACAACGTCTGCCTGGTCCTGGGCGACAACATCTTCTACGGCCAGCACTTCAGCGAGACGCTGCTCAAGGCCGCGAGCCTGGAGCAAGGCGCCACCGTCTTCGGCTACTACGTCGCCGATCCCGAGCGCTTCGGCGTGGTCGAGTTCGACGAACAGGGCAAGGCCCTGAGCATCGAGGAGAAGCCCAAGAAGCCGAAGTCCAACTACGCCGTCACCGGTCTGTACTTCTACGACAACGACGTGCTGGACATCGCCGCCAACATCAAGCCGTCGCCCCGCGGCGAGCTGGAAATCACCGACGTCAACAACGAGTACCTGCGCCGCGGCTCGCTGAACGTTTCCCTGCTGGGTCGTGGTTTCGCCTGGCTGGATACCGGTACCCACGATGCATTGCTGGAAGCCGGGCATTTCGTGCAGACCATCGAGAAGCGCCAGGGCCTGAAGGTGGCCTGTCTCGAAGAGATCGCCTTCCAGAAAGGCTGGATCACCTGCGAGCAGATGGCCCTGCAGGCCGAGGCCCTGAGCAAGACCGGCTACGGCCAGTACCTGGCGCGGCTGTGTAAGGAGCAGGACTGATGCAGGTCATCGAAACCGCGATCCCGGACGTCAAGCTGATCGAACCCAAGGTCTTCGGTGACGACCGCGGCTTCTTCCTCGAGTCCTTCCAGGCGGATCGCTACGCCCAGCAGGTGGGAATCACCCTGCCGTTCGTCCAGGACAACCACTCGCGTTCCGCGCGCAACGTGCTGCGCGGGCTGCATTTCCAGCGCAGCAAGCCGCAAGGCAAGCTGGTCCGCGTGGTTCGCGGCGAAGTGCTGGACGTGGCGGTCGACATCCGCCGGGACTCGCCCACCTTCGGCAACGTGGTGGCCGAGATCCTCTCGGAAGACAACAAGCGCCAGCTCTGGATACCGCCAGGCCTGGCCCATGGCTTCGTGGTGCTGTCCGACACCGCTGATTTTGAATACAAGTGCACAGATTATTACGATCCCTCTGATGAAGGGTCCCTGATCTGGAATGATCCGGATCTGAATATCGACTGGCGGGTCAAGGATCCCATCCTGTCCGCCAAAGATGCACAAGGACTTCGATTGGCGGAGCTGTATAGATGAAGATACTGGTTACCGGAGCTAACGGTCAGGTCGGACGCTGTCTGACCGACCGTCTTCAGCGTTCAGAACTGGCATGGGAGGCCCATGGACGTGCCACTCTGGATATCGCTGACGAAGGCTCGGTAACCAGCCATCTCGAGCGGTTCGCACCTGACGTCGTGATCAACGCGGCCGCCTACACGGCGGTCGACAAGGCCGAGCAGGAGCCGGAGATCGCCGCGCGTGGCAATATCGAAGGCCCGGCGGTCCTTGCCCAGGCCTGCGGCGCCGCCGGTATCGCCCTGCTGCACCTGTCCACCGACTATGTGTTCGACGGGACGGCGACGACGCCTTACCGGGTCGAAGACCCGGTCAGTCCTTCCGGTGTGTACGGGATGACCAAGCTCGAAGGGGAGAACCGGGTGCTGGCCGCCTGCCCGCGAGCCGTGGTGCTGAGAACCGCCTGGGTATTCAGCGAGCACTGCAACAACTTCCTCAAGACCATGCTGCGTCTCGCGGCGGATCGCGACGAGTTGCGCGTGGTGAGCGACCAGGTGGGTTGTCCGACCTACGCCGGCCATATCGCCGATGCCTTGCTGCAGATCGCTGCCCAGGCCCAGGCCCAGCCCGCGCAGACGGCCTATGGTCTCTATCATTTCGGCGGCGACAGCGGCCTCAGCTGGTGCGAATTCGCCCGCTATATCATCGATGCCGGCCAGGAGCTGGGCATGCTGGAGCGGGCGCCGCTGATCACCGGAATCGCCACCTCCGAATTCCCCACGCTGGCCAAGCGCCCGGCGTATTCCATGCTGGATTCCAGCGCGCTGGAGCAATGCTTCGGCATAGCGGCGAGCGACTGGCGCCAGGGCGTGCGCCAGACGCTGCTGGCGCTCAGGACCGAGCGCGAACCGGCCGGGTCCCTGGTGAGTTGACAGCCTGATCGGGCGCGATAAGCTGGCCGAATCCAAGGGTGGAACAGGGAGGTTCCGCGATGAGATTCGTCTGGATGTTCGTGCTGCTGGCCGTGCTCAGTCCCTGGGCCAGCGCCTGCGAACCCACCTTGAGCCTGGCCGCCAAATCGGCGGCGAGCGCCGACCAAGCACCGCTGAACATCAACGTCGCCGACGTCACCGCGCTGCAACGGTTGCGGGGCATAGGAGCGGTCAAGGCCCAAGCCATCGTCGACCACCGCCAGACCCATGGCGCCTTCGCGTCGGTGGATGAGTTGCTCGAGGTCAAGGGCATCGGCAAGGCCTTGCTGCAACGCAACCGCGCCCTGCTGACGGTCGACTGAATGTCGCGAAACTTTAGCCTGCCGCCTTCGCGACTTCCTAACCAACTGTTTTAACAGGACTTTCCAGTTCTGGCACAGGCATTGCTCTATCTCTGGCACGAGCGGGTACGGCGTCAATTTCCCGTACCAGAGGAGCAGAGCAAATGGTTCAAGGTGTCGAGTTCAATCGGTTGATGCTGGAAATGCGTTCCATGCAGACCGAAGCCATGGCCCGGTCGAAAGCCGTGGTTGCACCCGCTGCCGGTGCGGAGCAGGTCCAGGGCCCGAGCTTTGCCGACATGCTCAGCAAGGCCGTTGGCTCGGTCAACGAGACCCAGCAGACCGCTGGCGAGATGGCCAAGGCCTTCGAGCTCGGGCAGGGCGGCGTCGACCTCACCCAAGTCATGATCGCTTCCCAGAAGGCCAGCGTCTCCGTGCAGGCCTTGACCCAGGTACGCAACAAGTTCGTGCAGGCGTACCAAGACATCATGCAAATGTCGATTTGAGGACGGTCTAGACCATGGCTGACGCTCTTACCAACGCCCCCGTCCCCACGACCAAACCCGAGGCCGAAGACAAGCCCAAGAAGTCGCTGCTGGGCCTCAGCTTCCTCGACAATCTCTCCGACATGCCGCTGCTGCGTCAGCTGGGCCTGCTGGTCGGCCTGGCGGCCAGTGTCGCCCTGGGTTTCGCCGTGGTGCTCTGGACCCAGCAGCCGGATTATCGCCCGCTGTACACCAGCATGACCGGCCTGGACGCCAACCAGGTGCTGCAGGCCCTGGGCGCGGCGGACATCGGCTACAAGGTCGACCCCAATTCCGGCGCCCTGCTGGTCAAGGCCGACGACCTCGGCCGGGCCCGCATGAAGATGGCGGCTGCCGGCATCACGCCTGCCGACGGCAACGTCGGCTTCGAGTTGCTGGACAAGGAGCAGCCGCTGGGTACCAGCCAGTTCATGGAAGCCGCCAACTATCGGCGCAGCCTGGAAGGCGAGCTGGCCCGTACCATCTCCAGCCTCAACAACATCAAGGGTGCCCGGGTGCACCTGGCGATCCCGAAGAGTTCGGTGTTCGTCCGTGACGAGCGCAAGCCGAGCGCCTCGGTACTGGTCGAGATGTACCCCGGCCGTACCCTGGACGCCGGCCAGGTCATGGCCATCATCAATCTGGTCGCCACCAGCGTGCCGGAGCTGGACAAGTCCCAGGTCACCATCGTCGACCAGAAGGGCCAGCTGCTGTCCGACCAGCAGAACCTGTCCGAGCTGTCCATCGCTGGCAAGCAACTCGACTACACCCGCAAGATGGAAGGCTCCCTGACCCAGCGCGTGCAGAACATCATGCAGCCGGTGGTGGGCAGTGGTCGCTTCAAGGCCGAAGTGGCCGCCGACGTGGACTTCAATGCCGTCGAGTCGACCTCGGAGCAATTCAATCCCGATCAGCCGGCCCTGCGCAGCGAGCAGCAGAACAGCGAGCAGCGCCAGACCTCCGGCGGTGGTGCCCAGGGTGTGCCGGGCGCGCTGTCGAACCAGCCGCCCGGACCGTCCTCGACGCCGGAAAAGGCTGGCGCCCAGGGGGGTGGCAGCAACTACATCGCGCCTGGCCAGCCGCTGCGCGACGCCAACGACCAGTACATCTACGACAGCAAGACCAGTCTGCCGGCGACCCTGCCGTACCCGACCGACAAGCGTGAACAGAACACCCGTAACTATGAGCTGGACCGCAGCATCAGCTATACCCGGCAACAGCAGGGCCGGCTACGTCGACTTTCCGTCGCCGTGGTACTGGACGATCAGGTCAAGGTCGATGCCACCGGCAAGCTGAGCCACCAGCCCTGGACCACCGAAGACCTGGCGCGCTTCACCCGCCTGGTGCAGGATGCAGTGGGCTTCGATGCCAGCCGTGGCGACAGCGTGAGCGTGATCAACGCGCCCTTCGCACCGGTTCAGCCGGAGGAGATCGAGAGCATTCCCTTCTATCAGCAGTCCTGGTTCTGGGGCGTGGTCAAGCAGGCCCTCGGTGTACTCTTCATCCTGGTGCTAGTCTTCGGGGTACTGCGCCCGGTCCTGAAGAACCTGTCGGGCGGCAACAGCAAGGACGCCGCGGCCCTGGCCGCTGCCGGTGGCGCCGGTGCCCTGGGCGCGGGTGGTCTGGATGGGCTGTCGGACGATCTGGCCGACGACAAGGTGAGCCTGGCCGGTCCGGCGCCGCTGTTGCTGCCCAGCCCCAGCGAGGGTTATGACGCTCAACTGACCGCCATCAAGCAGCTGGTCAACGATGATCCGGGCCGTGTCGCCCAGGTAGTGAAGGATTGGATCAATGGCGACGAATGACGCGCAACTTTCCAAGGTCGAGAAGGCCGCGATCTTCCTCCTGTCGCTGGGTGAGGCCGATGCCGCGCAGATCCTGCGCCACATGGGGCCCAAGGAAGTGCAGAAGGTCGGTACCGCCATGGCCCAGATGCGTAACGTCAACCGTGAGCAGGTCGAGCGGGTGCTGGGCGACTTCATCGAAGTGGTGGGCGACCAGACCAGCCTGGGTGTCGGCGCCGATGGCTACATCCGCAAGATGCTGACTCAGGCCCTGGGCGAGGACAAGGCCAGTGGCCTAATCGACCGGATCCTGCTGGGTGGCAATACCAGCGGCCTGGACAGCCTGAAGTGGATGGAACCGCGGGCGGTGGCGGACGTGATCCGCTACGAGCACCCGCAGATCCAGGCCATCGTGGTGGCCTACCTGGATCCGGACCAGGCGGCCGAGGTGCTCGGGCACTTCGATCACAAGGTGCGGCTGGACATTGTTCTGCGCGTCTCCTCGCTGAACACCGTGCAGCCGGCGGCGCTCAAGGAGCTGAACCTGATCCTGGAGAAGCAGTTCTCCGGCAGCGCCAGCACCACCCGTACCGCCCTGGGCGGCGTCAAGCGCGCGGCCGACATCATGAACTACCTGGACAGCTCGGTCGAAGGCCCGCTGATGGATGCGATCCGCGACGCGGACCAGGATTTGTCGGGACAGATCGAGGACCTGATGTTCGTCTTCGACAACCTGGCCGACGTCGACGACCGTGGCATCCAGGCCCTGCTGCGCGAGGTGTCCTCCGATGTGCTGGTGCTGGCGCTCAAGGGCGCCGACGAGGGCATCAAGGAGAAGTTCTTCCGCAACATGTCCAAGCGCGCGGCCGAGCTGCTGCGCGATGACCTGGAAGCCAAGGGCCCGGTCCGGCTGTCGGAAGTCGAGGGCGCGCAGAAAGAGGTGCTGGCCGTGGCCCGGCGCATGGCCGATGCCGGCGAGATCGTGCTCGGCGGCAAGGGCGGCGAGGAAATGGTCTGACGGCTTGCAGGGATTGGCCTGTGCTTTGCTAAGGTCTGGTCAGTAGCGGTTTTCTGACGGACAGGTAATGAGCAAAGAAGCGGCGAGCGAACTGATCAGGGCGCGGGACCTGGAAGCCTTCGATGTCTGGCGACTGCCAGCCTTCGACAGCTTCGACGAGCCCGAAGTGGTGGCTGCGCCCGCCGCTGTCGAGCCCGAGCCCCAGCCGGAACCCCAGATCGAAGAGGTACCGGTCGAAGAGGTCCAGCCGATCACCCTCGAAGAGCTGGAAGCGATCCGCCAGGAGGCCTACAACGAAGGCTTCGTCACCGGCGAGCGCGACGGCTACCACGCCGGCCAGCTCAAGGCGCGCCAGGAGGCCGAGGCGGCCCTGACCGCCCGGCTGGCCAGCCTGGAAACCCTGATGAGCCATCTGCTCGATCCCATCGGCGAACAGGACCAGGCGCTGGAGGCCGGCATGGTGCAACTGGTCCGCCACATCACCCGCGAGGTCATCCAGCGCGAACTGACGCTGGACTCCAGCCAGCTGGGGCAGGTGGTGCGCACCGCGCTGAAGCTGCTGCCCATGGGCGCCGAGAACATCCGGATCCAGGTCAGCCCGCAGGACTTCGAACTGATGAAGGCCCTGCGTGATCGCCACGAGGAAAAGTGGCGTATCCTCGAAGACGAGACACTGATGCCCGGTGGTTGCCGGATCGAGACCGAAAGCAGCGTCATCGACGCCAGCATCGAGACCCGGCTGACCCAGGCCTTGACGCAACTGGCCGAGCAGCAGCGTCACCAGGCGACCCAGCCGCAGGAAGCCGATCTGCACATCGATATCGAGGATGCCCCCCATGCGTCTTGAGCGTCTGAGTTTCGAACGCCGTCTCGGCGGCTACGATGAAGCCATCCGCGTCGAACAGCAGCCGGTGATCGAAGGCCGCCTGCTGCGCATGGTCGGCCTGACCCTGGAGGCTGAAGGGCTGCGGGCGGCGGTGGGCAGTCGTTGCCGGTTGATCAATGGCGGTGGCTACCAGCCGGTGGAAGTCGAAGCCGAGGTGATGGGCTTCAACGGCAACAAGACCTTTCTCATGCCGGTGGGCAGCCTAGCCGGCATCGCGCCCGGCGCTCGCGTCGTCCCCGTGCCGGACACTGGCCGCCTGCCGATGGGCATGTCGATGCTCGGACGGGTGCTGGATGGCCTGGGCAATGCGCTGGACGGCAAGGGCCGCATGCGCGCCGAAGACTGGGTGCCGATGGATGGGCCGACCATCAACCCGCTCAAGCGCGAACCCATCAGCGAGCCGCTGGACGTGGGTATCCGCAGCATCAACGGTTTGTTGACGGTGGGTCGTGGCCAGCGCCTCGGCCTGTTCGCCGGTACCGGCGTGGGCAAGAGCGTGCTGCTCGGCATGATGACCCGCCTGACCAAGGCCGAGATCATCGTCGTCGGGCTGATCGGCGAGCGGGGTCGCGAGGTGAAGGAATTCATCGAGCACATCCTCGGCGAGGAGGGCATCAAGCGGGCCGTGGTGGTGGCTTCGCCGGCGGACGATGCGCCCCTGCTGCGCCTGCGCGCGGCCATGTACTGCACCCGTATCGCCGAATACTTCCGCGACAAGGGCAAGAACGTCCTGTTGCTGATGGATTCCCTGACCCGCTATGCCCAGGCCCAGCGGGAGATCGCCCTGGCCATCGGCGAGCCACCGGCTACCAAGGGCTATCCGCCGTCGGTGTTCGCCAAGCTGCCGCGACTGGTGGAACGGGCCGGCAATGCAGAAAAGGGCGGGGGTTCGATCACCGCGTTCTATACTGTGCTCTCGGAAGGCGACGATCAGCAGGACCCCATCGCCGACTCGGCGCGGGGCGTGCTGGATGGTCACTTCGTGCTGTCGCGGCGTCTGGCCGAGGAAGGCCACTATCCGGCGATCGACATCGAGGCGTCCATCAGCCGCGTGATGCCCCAGGTGGTCAGCCCGGAGCACCTGCGCAACGCCCAGCGCGTCAAGCAGCTCTGGTCGCTCTACCAACAGGCCAAGGACCTGCTCAGCGTCGGCGCCTATGTACCCGGCGGGAACGCCGAAACCGATCTGGCGATCGCCCGCTACGCCCCGATGCAGCAGTTCCTGCGCCAGGGCCTGCGCGAGAGCGAGTCGCTGGAGCAGAGCGCCGCCAATCTCCAAGCCGTATTGGGAGGCTGATAGATCATGAAGGGCAGAGCCGAACGTCTGGGGCCGGTGGTGGAGATGAGCGAGCGCGAGGAGCGCGACGCCGCCCAGCGTCTGGGACAGTGCCAGCAGCAACTGGCCCAGGCCGAATTCAAGCTGGGCGAGCTGCAGCGCTACCGCGAAGACTATCAGCAGCGGCTGGTGACCAACGGCAGCCGCGGCGTCACCGGGCAGTGGCTGATCGGCTACCAGCGCTTTCTCAGCCAGCTCGAAGAAGCCATCGGTCAGCAGGAGCGCAATGCCCAGTGGCACCGGGACGTGGTGACCAAGGCGCGGACGCAGTGGCAGGAGCGCTACGCCCGACTCGAAGGCCTGCGTAAGCTGGTCGAGCGCTACAAGCAGGAGCAGCGCCTGGTCGAGGACAAGCGCGAGCAGAAGCAGATGGACGAGTATGCCCAGCGGGCGCGCTCAGCTTATCTCTAGGTCCTTGGCTGGCGGATGCCACCCTTCGCCCCGTCGTCAGTGAGAGCTTCGATGTTTTCTTCGCATCTCGATCCGGAAACCCTCGCCGCCCTGCGCGACTGCATGGAAGAGGAGTATCCCGGTCTCATCGATACCTTCCTCCTCGACTGCGAGGAGCGACTCGCCGACCTCAAGCGCAGCGTGATCGCCAACGATGCCGAGCAGGTTCGCCAACTGGCACATAGTTTCAAGGGCTCCGCCGGCAACATGGGCGCCATGCCGCTGGCGGAATTGTGCCGGGACGTGGAGGAGGGCGCGCGCCGCCGGGCAGCCACGGCCGAGCTGGCCATGGGCGTGTCCGCCATGGAGCGCGAATTCGCCGTCGTCCGCATTCTGTTCAAGGTGGAGCGCCAGCGGTACGCCTCCTGAATCCTCGTCAAAGCCCTGGCGGTTTCGACTGGCGCGCAACTTGCTAGGTATCGGAAAACCCGTCATTCGGAGCATTCCATGGCCGTCGTGCCCGATTTCCTGTTGAACACCACGACCTCCGCCGTCACCACTGGCCGGGGCACCGTCAAGACACCGTCCGCGCAGGATCGCCCAGCCGCGCAGGAGCGGTTCGCCGACGTCTTCGCCCAGGAGCAGCCCCGGGAGACGGCGCGTAGCGAGAAACCGCGTGAGACCAGCGAGGCCAAGGCGCCGAGCCAGGCGCGCAAGAGCGACTACGCGCGGTCCCGGGACGGCGACGAGCACGTCAAGCGTTCCGCCGATGATGACCGTAACTCGGACACCAAGTCATCGACGGATACGGTGGCAACGAGCGATCAGCCGCCGGCAACCGCTGCCGACGATACCGGCAAGACCTTGCCGGTGGCCGCGGGCGAGGACGCTCAGCAGCCCGCCACCGCGGCATTGGATCCCCTGTTCCTGCTCGGTATGACCGGGCAATTCCCGCCGCCGGCGACACCTGCAACGGCAGCGCCGGCGCCCGCTACCGCGACGACGGCCGGGTCGGTCACCAGCACTGGTACGCCCGCCCTCGACCCGGCCACGCTGCTGGGCACGGCGGTCGCCGGCGGCACCCAGGCCACCGCCGGTGTCGCCACTGGCGTTTCGGCCACCCCGGCCCAGCCCGGTGACCAGGCGGCTCAGGCCGATGGTCTTGCGCAACTGCTCGGCCAGCTACCACCCGGCCAGGGCGAGGCCGGCAAGGCGGGCAACGCCGCCAACAACCTGGCGGCGACCCAGCTGCAAGGCCTGCTGCCGGGCGATGGCGCCCCCGTGCCCGGTGCCGAACAGGCTGCCAGCGCGGCCCTGGTCTCGACCCTGGATGCGGGCGACGCCAAGGACGCCGCCGTGCCGAGCAAGAGCGAGGCCTTCGCCGACAAGCTCACCGCCCTGTCGCAGGCCCTCAGTACTCCGGCGGCAACCGCCCGCCCGGTCACCGCCACGGCGCCTGGCCAGGCCCTCAATCCCCAGGCCGGCAATTTCAGCGAGGCGGTGGTGGACAAGGTCATGTGGATGTCCAGCCAGAACCTCAAGACCGCCGACATCCAGATGGAACCGGCGCAGCTGGGCAAGCTGGAGGTCCGCATCGACATGACCCAGGACCAGACCCAGGTCACCTTCGCCAGTCCCCATGCCGACGTCCGGGAGGCCCTGGACAACGGCAGTCAGCGGTTGCGCGAGCTCTTCGCCCAGCAGGGCATGAACCTGGCCAACGTCAACGTCTCCGACCAGTCGTCCGGCCAGGGCTGGCAGCAGGCGCAGCAGGGCTCCCAGCAGGAGGGCTCGCGGCGGGGACGTGGCGGCGTCGCCGGGGGTAGCGAAGAGGAGCCGGTGGCCAATGTGGCGGAAACCCGTGGCGCCACCAGCTTGGCGGCACGCAGCCTGGTCGACTACTACGCCTGAGGCGCCAAGTCGCCGGGCGCCAGGTGACAGTCCTGGCTGTACCTGCTATATCCCCTTCGTATCAATAGGTTAGCTGCGTCACTCAGCGAGGGTGACGCCTGGCACAGGATTCGGTCGAGCATTTATGGCGAAGAAGCAGGCGCCCGCGGCAGAGGGTGCCGCCGCGGAAGGCAAGGGCAAAGGCAAGCTCAAGCTCATCATCATCATCGTCGTGGCCCTGCTGCTGGTCATCGGCGCCTCGGTGGGCGCGACCTGGTTCCTACTCGGCAAGAAGGGCGCCGACCCGGAACACGCGGCCGCGGCCGCGCCGGCGGCGCCGGTGCACCTGGCGGCGGTCTATCAGGCGCTGGTGCCGGCCTTCGTGGTCAACTACAACGCTGAGGGGCGCCAGCGCTACATGCAGGTGACGGTCACCCTGATGGGCCGCGACCAGGCGCAGATGGATGCGCTCAAGGCGCAACTGCCCCAGGTCCGCAACCAACTGGTCATGCTCTTCTCCGGGCAGGACTTCAATAGCCTGCTCACCCCGGTCGGCAAGGAAATGCTGCGCCAGCAGGCGACCAGCAAGGTTCAGGAGCTGGCGAAGAAACTGACCGGCCAGACGGCCATCGAACAGGTATTGTTCACCAACCTCGTCCTGCAATAGGAAACGCCATGGCCGTGCAAGATCTGCTCTCCCAGGATGAAATCGATGCCCTGCTGCACGGGGTCGACGATGGCATCGTCGAGACCGAGACCGATGCCGAGCCGGGCACCATCAAGGGCTACGACCTCACCAGCCAGGATCGTATCGTCCGCGGGCGCATGCCGACCCTGGAGATGATCAACGAGCGCTTCGCCCGCTATACTCGGGTGAGCATGTTCAACCTGCTGCGGCGCTCGGCGGACGTGTCCGTGGGCGGCGTGCAGGTCACCAAGTTCGGCGAGTACATCCATTCGCTGTACGTGCCCACCAGCCTCAACATGGTCAAGATGAAGCCGTTGCGCGGGACCGCGCTGTTTATCCTCGACGCCCGGCTGGTGTTCAAGCTGGTGGACAACTTCTTCGGTGGCGACGGTCGCCACGCCAAGATCGAAGGCCGCGAATTTACCCCCACCGAGTTGCGCGTGGTGCGCATGGTGCTGGACCAGTGCTTCATCGACCTCAAGGAAGCCTGGGGCGCCATGCTCGACTGCCAGTTCGAGTACATGAACTCCGAGGTCAACCCGGCGCTGGCCAATATCGTCAGCCCCAGCGAAGTGGTGGTAGTGAGCACCTTCAACATCGAATTGGACGGCGGCGGCGGTGAGCTGCACGTGACCATGCCCTATTCGATGATCGAACCGATCCGCGAGATGCTCGACGCCGGTTTCCAGTCGGACGTGGACGACCAGGACGAACGCTGGGTCAAGGCCCTGCGCGAAGACCTGCTCGACGTCCGGGTGCCCCTGGAGGCGACGGTTGTCCGGCGCCAACTCAAACTCCGCGATATCCTCAACATGCAGCCCGGCGATGTGATTCCGGTGGAGATGCCGGAGGAGATGCTGATGAGGGCCAATGGCATGCCGACCTTCAAGGTCAAGATGGGGGCGCGCAAGGGCAACCTGGCCCTGCAGATCCTCGAACCGGTCAGCCGCAGCCGCTGAGCGACCACCGTTTTCCCGCCCGGGCCGAGGCCCGGCGTAGCACGAGACCCAGACGATGGCAGACAACCCCGAAGAACAAGCCCTGGCGGACGAATGGGCCGCGGCCCTGGTCGAGGCCGGCGATGCCAGCCAGGACGACATCGACGCCTTGATGGCGCAGGGCACCCAGATGGAAGCCCCCAAGCCGCCCAAGGCGCCGGTGGAAGAATTTGGTCAGAGCAGTGGGGGGTTAGCGGTGAGCGGCATGGAAGGGCCCAACCTGGATGTGATCCTGGACATCCCGGTGACCATCTCCATGGAGGTGGGCCATACCGACATCTCCATCCGCAACCTGCTGCAACTCAACCAGGGCTCGGTGATCGAGCTCGACCGTCTGGCTGGCGAGCCGCTGGACGTGCTGGTCAATGGTACGCTGATCGCCCACGGTGAGGTGGTGGTGGTGAACGAGAAATTCGGGATCCGGCTGACCGACGTCATCAGTCCTACGGAACGTATCAAGAAGCTGCGGTGATCCATGAAGAGTCTGCTCCTGCCGCTGGGTCTCCTGCCCCTGACCGCGCGCGCTGCCGAAGCCACCAGCCCGGGGCTGGATGTAGGGGCCCAGCTCGGGCAGTTGCTGCTGGGCCTGCTGCTGGTAATCGGCCTGATCCTCGGCCTGGCCTGGCTGGTGCGCCGCGTGCAGCAGCAGGGCCCGCGCGGCCAGCAGGCGATCAAGGTGATCTCGACCCAGCACCTGGGACCGCGCGAGCGCCTGGTGCTGGTCCAGGTCGGCCAGGAGCAGCTGCTGATCGGCGTCGCCGGCGGCCGCATCACGCCGCTGCACACCCTGCGCGAGCCGGTACGGCTGGGCGAGACGGAGACGCCGCCGCCGGAATTCGCCCAGCGGCTGCTGGAACTCATCAGCCGCGACCCCAAGGCGAAGCCATGACCCTTTCGCGTCTACCGGCTGGCCTGGGACGTAACCTGGGCTGGCTGCTGGGGCTGGCCGTGCTGCTGTTCGCGCCCCTGGCGCTGGCGCAGCAGGCCGGGCAGGGCAATCCGCTGTCGGTGCCGGCCATCACCCTGAGCACCAACGCCCAGGGCCAGCAGGAGTATTCGGTCAGCCTGCAGATCCTGCTGATCATGACGGCGCTGAGCTTCATCCCGGCGTTCGTCATGCTGATGACCAGCTTCACCCGAATCGTCATCGTCTTCGCCATCCTGCGCCAGGCGCTGGGCCTGCAGACCACGCCGTCCAACCAGGTGCTGGTGGGCATGGCGCTGTTCCTGTCGCTGTTCATCATGGCGCCGGTGTTCGACCGCATCAACACCACCGCCGTGCAGCCCTACCTGAACGAGCAGCTCAGCGCCCAAGACGCCATCGACCGCGCCCAGGTGCCGATGAAGGACTTCATGCTGGGGCAGACCCGGCAATCGGACCTGGACCTGTTCATGCGGCTGTCCAAGCGCACCGACATCGCCAGTCCCGACCAGGCGCCGCTGTCGATCCTGGTACCGGCCTTCGTCACCTCCGAGCTCAAGACCGCCTTCCAGATCGGCTTCATGATCTTCATTCCCTTCCTGGTCATCGACCTGGTGATCGCCAGCGTGCTGATGGCCATGGGCATGATGATGCTGTCGCCGATGATCATCTCCCTGCCGTTCAAGCTGATGCTATTCGTGCTGGTGGATGGCTGGGCGCTGATCATGGGCACCCTGGCCAGCAGCTTCGGCACCGTCTAGCGGTGCCCCTAAGCGTGGAGAAGCGCAATGACCCCTGAAGTCGCCGTCGATCTGTTCCGCCAGGGTCTCTGGCTCACCGCCCTGCTGGTGGCGGTGCTGGTGGTGCCGAGCCTGATCGTCGGCCTGATCGTGGCGGTGTTCCAGGCCGCGACCCAGATCAACGAGCAGACCCTGAGCTTCCTGCCACGCCTGATCGTCACCCTCTTGACGCTGATTGTCCTGGGGCCCTGGATGGTCAGGCAGCTGATGGAGTTCATCCAGACCTCGGTCGCCAACATCCCGCGGCTGATCGGCTAGCCCATGCTCGCGCTCAGCGACGCCCAGATCGGCGGCTGGGTCGGCAGCTTCCTGTTTCCGCTGTTTCGCATCGCCGCGCTGCTGATGACCATGCCGATCATCGGCACCACCCTGGTCCCGGTGCGGGTGCGGATGTACCTGGCGCTGGCGCTCAGCCTGGTGCTGGTCCCCACGCTGCCGCCCATGCCGCAGGTGGACGCCATCAGCGTCCAGGCCCTGCCGCTGATCGTCGAGCAGATCCTCATCGGCGCGGTGATGGGCTTCAGCCTGCAGCTGTTCTTCCATGTCTTCGTGGTAGCCGGGCAGATCATCTCGACCCAGGCCGGCCTGAGCTTCGCGTCCATGATCGACCCGGTCAACGGTGCTTCGGCGCCGGTGATGGGGCAGTTCTTCACCATGCTGGTGACCCTGCTGTTCCTCGCCATGAACGGTCACCTGGTGGTGTTCGAGATCCTCGCCGAAAGCTTCGTCACCCTGCCGGTGGGCGACACCCTGAGCGTCGAGCACTTCCGCCAGCTGGCGGGGCGCCTGGGCTGGGTCATAGGGGCGGGCATCCTGCTGGTATTGCCGGCGATCACCGCGCTGCTAGTGGTCAACATCGCTTTCGGCATCATGACCCGCGCCGCGCCGCAGCTGAACATCTTTTCCGTCGGCATGCCGCTGATCGTGGTGCTGGGTATGGTCATCGTCTGGCTCGGCACCGCCGACATCCTCTCCCACTATGAAAGTCTCGCCAGCGAGGCGCTGCAGTGGCTGCGCGAACTCGCTCGAGCCCGCTAGGAGGTATGCCGCATGGCTGAATCCGATGGCGAAGACCGGACAGAAGACCCAACTGAGAAACGCAAGCGTGAGTCGCGGGAGGAGGGGCAGCTCCCGCGCTCGCGCGAACTTGGTACCGTGGCGGTCATGCTCGCGGGAGTGGGCGGCCTGCTGATGTATGGCGCCTTCCTCGGCGGCAAGCTGCTGGAAGTGATGCGCGCCAATTTCTCGCTCCGCCGGGAAGAGGCGATGGACGAGCGCTTCATGGGCACCTTCCTGCTGGCCTCGGGCAAGGCGGCGATGCTGGGCATGCTGCCGATGATCGCCCTGGTGGTGATCGCGGCCATCGTCGGCCACATCGCCCTGGGCGGCTTCCTGTTTTCCAGCAAGGTCCTGGCGCCCAAGGCGAGCCGGATGAATCCGCTGTCCGGCATCACCCGGATGTTTTCCAAGAACTCCCTGGTGGAGCTGCTCAAGGCCCTGGGCAAGTTCTTCATCATCCTCGGCGTGTCGGTGCTGGTGCTGATGAGCGAGCGCACGGCCCTGCTGCAGATCGCCAAGCTGCCGGTGGAGCAGGCGCTGCTGCACAGCATCCAGGTGGTCGGCCATGCCACCCTGTTGCTGGCCTTCGGCCTGCTGATCATCGCCGCCATCGACGTTCCCTTCCAGATCTTCAGCAACCGCAAGAAGCTGATGATGACCAAGCAGGAGATCAAGGACGAGTACAAGGACAGCGAGGGCAAGCCGGAGGTCAAGGGCAAGATCCGCCAGATGCAGCGGCAGATGGCCCAGCGGCGGATGATGGCGGAGGTGCCTAACGCCGATGTGGTCATCACCAACCCGACCCACTTCGCCGTGGCGCTGAAATACGATGCGGCCAAGGGCGGCGCGCCGGTGCTGGTGGCCAAGGGCAGCGACTTCACCGCCCTGAAGATTCGCGAGATCGCCCAGGAGCATCAGGTCTCGCTGCTGGAGTCGCCCGGCCTGGCGCGGGCGGTGTACTACTCCACCGACGTGGACCAGGAAATTCCCGCCGGTCTCTATGTGGCGGTGGCCCAGGTCCTCGCCTACGTCTACCAGCTCCGGCAATTCCGCGCCGGACGCGGTCGCAAGCCCAAGCTCGCCGACCTGCCCATCCCGCAGGACCTGCGGCGGGACGAGCAGGGCAAGGCCTCTACTTGATGACGCCGCAGACGATGCGGGCGCCGCCACCGCCCAGGGGCTTGGGCTGGTCGGCGTAGTTGTCGCCGCCGGCGTGGATCATCAGGGCATGGCCCTTGAGTTCTTCGAGGCGCTTCAGCCGCGGCGCCAGCACCGGTTGGGTCGCCTGGCCATCGGCCGTCACGTACAGGGCCGGCAATTCCCCCAGGTGGCCATCGTCCGACCAGGGCGCGCTGTGCTTGCCGGTGTTGCGCGGATCGAGGTGGCCGCCCGCGGCGCCCCCGGCGGTCGCCTTGCCATCCACCTCGGCCGGGCCGCAGTTGGGCTTGGTATGCACATGGAAGCCGTGGATGCCGGGTTCCAGGCCCTTGAGCTCGGGCGTGAACACCAGGCCGTACTTGGAGCGGGTCACCTGGACGCTGCCGACGCTTTCGCCCACGCCGTCGGTCGAGATCTTGTTCATGGGAATGGTCAGGGATTCAGCCGCCTGGGCAGTACCGGCCAGGCAGGTGGCCAACAGCGTCGCGGTCCAGATCTTCATGGTGATGTTCCTCGGATAGGCGCGCTAGCGCGGATCCTAGACAGACCCGCGTCCTTCCCGCGCGGTTCAGCGAACGCTGCGAGCCATCCGTTACCAGTCCTGTAGCGCCCCGTGGAAAACCTCGCTGATTCAAGGTGTTGGGCAGTTGGCCCGGAGCTTGCTCAAGCCCCTGCGAACAGTGCGCTGCGTCAACTTTCCGTGATGACCGCGCCGCCACGCGAGGAATGGGTGTGAAAGTCGACAAATCCCTGATGATGGGCAACATGCGCGGTCTGGCTCGCGGCAACCTGGGCGTGCCGCTGGCCGTCCTGGCGATGCTCGCCATGATGACCCTGCCGATGCCGCCGTTCCTGCTGGACGTGCTGTTCACCTTCAACATCGCCCTGTCGATCGTGGTCCTGCTGGTCAGCGTCTATGCCCTGCGGCCGCTGGATTTCGCCGTCTTCCCGACCATCCTGCTGGTGTCGACCCTGCTGCGCCTGGCGCTCAACGTGGCTTCCAGCCGCGTGGTGCTGCTGCACGGCCAGGACGGCCACGATGCCGCGGGCAAGGTCATCCAGGCCTTCGGTGAGGTGGTAGTCGGCGGCAACTACGTGGTCGGTGCGGTGGTGTTCGCCATCCTCATGATCATCAACTTCGTGGTGGTGACCAAGGGTGCCGGCCGGATCTCCGAGGTCTCGGCCCGTTTCACCCTGGACGCCATGCCCGGCAAGCAGATGGCCATCGACGCCGACCTCAATGCCGGCATCATCGACCAGGCCGAAGCCAAGAAGCGCCGGACCGAAGTGGGCCAGGAGGCCGATTTCTACGGCTCCATGGACGGTGCCAGCAAGTTCGTCCGCGGTGACGCCATCGCCGGCCTCTTGATCCTTTTCATCAACCTCATCGGCGGCATGGCCATCGGCATGGCCCAGCACGGCCTGCCGTTCGGCGACGCCGCGCGCATCTACGCCCTGCTGACCATCGGTGACGGCCTGGTCGCCCAGGTCCCCTCCCTGCTGCTGTCAGTGGCCGCCGCCATCATGGTCACCCGGGTGTCCTCCGCCGAGGACATGGGCCAGCAGGTGAACCGGCAGATGTTCGCCTCGCCCAAGGCGCTGGCGGTGTCCGCCTTCATCATCATCGCCATGGGCCTGGTGCCGGGCATGCCGCACCTGCCGTTCCTCGGCCTGGGTGGCGGCGCTGCCGCTGGCGCCTGGATGATCTACAAGCGTCAGCGCCAGGCCAAGCAGACCGCCGAGGTGGAAGCCAAGAAGCAGCAGGAGCTGGCGCCGGTGCAGCGTCCGGCCGAGGCCAAGGAGCTGGGTTGGGACGACGTGACCCCAGTGGACATGGTCGGTCTGGAAGTCGGCTACCGCCTGATCCCCATGGTCGACCGCAACCAGGGTGGCCAGCTGCTGGCGCGGATCAAGGGTGTCCGCAAGAAGCTGTCCCAGGACCTCGGCTTCCTCATGCCGTCGGTGCATATCCGCGACAACCTGGACCTGCTGCCCAACGCCTATCGCCTGACGCTCATGGGGGTCAGCGTCGCCGAGGCCGAGATCTATCCCGACCGCGAACTGGCCATCAACCCGGGCCAGGTCTATGGCACCCTCAACGGCGTCGCCGCCAAGGATCCGGCATTCGGTCTGGAAGCCGTCTGGATCGACGTCACCCAGCGCGACCAGGCCCAGTCCCTCGGCTACACCGTGGTCGACGCCAGCACCGTGGTCGCCACTCACCTCAACCAGATCCTCTTCAAGCACGCCCACGAGCTGATTGGCCACGAGGAAGTCCAGCAACTGCTGCAGGTGCTGGCCAAGAGTTCGCCCAAGCTGGCCGAGGAGCTGGTACCCGGCATCGTCTCGCTGTCGACCCTGCTCAAGATCCTCCAGCAGCTGCTGCAGGAGCAGGTTCCGGTCCGCGACATCCGCACCATCGCCGAAGCCATCGCCAACGTCGGTCCGCGGAGTCAAGATCCCGCCGCCATCGCCGGTGCCGTGCGGGTCGCGCTGTCCCGCGCAATCGTCCAGAACATCGTTGGAATGGAGCCTGAGCTGCCTGTTATCACCCTTGAGCCAAGGTTGGAACAGATGTTGCTAAGTAGTATGCAGAAGGCCGGTCAAGGCGCCGAGGACGGCATGTTCCTCGAGCCTGGCATGGCTGAAAAACTGCAGCGTTCCCTCGTCGAGGCGGCGCAGCGTCAGGAAATGATGGGTAAGCCAGTGGTGCTGCTGGTGGCCGGTGCGATCCGCGGGATGATGTCCCGCTTCGCGCGGATGGCGGCACCGAACATGAGTGTGCTGGCCTACCAGGAAATTCCGGACAACAAGCAGGTCACCATCGTCGCTACCGTTGGCCAGAATGGCTGAGGTCTAGATCATGCAAGTCAAACGTTTCTTCGCCGCCGATATGCGTCAAGCCATGAAGCTGGTACGCGACGAGCTGGGCCCCGATGCCGCCATCCTCAGCAACCGCCGGGTCGCCGGCGGGGTCGAGTTGACCGCGGCGCTGGACTACCAGGCTCCGGCACCGGCCGCGCCCAACGCGGAGCTGCAGGCGGAGTTGCGCAAGACCCATGCGAAGATCGCCCAGGCCCATGCCGACCTCAGCATCCGCGCGCCGGGTGTCCCCTCGGCCGCGCCCAAGGACAAGCAGCTGCTCGGCGCCATCAGCGCCGCCGACAGCCGTCGCGAGCCGCTGCTCGACGCCCCCCGCGCCGCCCAGCCGGCCGCCGCCACTCCGGCCGCCAGCGCCGCGCCGGAAGACCGTCGCGCCCTGGAAGCCATGCGCAGCGAACTCAGTGGCCTGCGCGAACTGCTGGAAGTCCAGCTCGGCTCCATGGCCTGGACCCAGGTGCAGTCCACCCGTCCGCAGCAGGCCGGCCTCTGGCGTCGTCTGCAGCGCATGGGCCTGCCGGCCGACCTGGCCCGCCACCTGCTCGACAGCGTCGCCAAGATCCAGGATCCGCGCCACGCCTGGCGTATGCTGCTGGCCAACTTCGCCCAGCTGGCGAAGACCACCGACGCCAAGATCCTGGAGGAGGGCGGCATCGTCGCCTTCGTCGGTCCCGCCGGCATGGGCAAGACCACCACCCTGGCCAAGCTCGCCGCCAGCTACGTATTGAAGTACGGTCCCCAGAGCCTGGCGCTGGTCAGCATGGACAGTTTCCGCATCGGTGCCCAGGAGCAGATCAAGACCCTCGGTCGCATCCTCGACGTGCCGGTGACCCTGGTCGACCCGGGCCAATCCCTGGCCCAGGCCCTGGCGCCCCTGGCACGCAAGCGCCTGGTGCTGATCGATACCGCCGGCATGCCCGCCAACGATCCGGCGCTCAAGGCCCAGCTCGAAGCCCTGGCCAACCGCCAGCTGAAGATTCGCAACTACCTGGTACTAGGTGTCACCAGCCAGAGCCAGGTGCTCAAGGCGGCCTACCACAGCTATCGTCGCTGCGGCCTGAGCGGCTGCGTGCTGACCAAGCTGGACGAGGCCGCCAGCCTCGGCGAAGCCCTCGGCCTGGCCATCAGCCAGCGCCTGCCGGTGGCCTACATCGCCGACGGCCCGCGCATCCCGGACGACCTGCATCCGGCCCGTAGCCACCAGCTGGTGAGCCGCGCGGTGAGCCTGCAGGCGCCGGAAGAGCCGAGCGAAGAAACCATGGCCGGGATGTTCGCCGGCCTGTACCAAAGCAATGCCCGCCGCGCCGGTTAGCGCAGACGAACGGTAGTGGTGCATTGCATGCCTGGGCACGCCAAATGCACTTGGTCTAAAGTGTGACGGATTTCAATCAAAGGTATCAGGCAATGGGTAGCATGCATCCCGTCCAAGTCATAGCGGTCACGGGCGGTAAAGGCGGTGTCGGGAAGACCAACGTGTCGGTCAACCTGGCCTTGGCCCTGGCCGATATCGGGCGGCGCGTCATGCTGCTCGACGCCGACCTGGGCCTGGCCAACATCGACGTTCTCCTCGGCCTGTCGCCCAAGCGCACCCTGGCCGACGTCATCTCCGGCGAATGCGATCTGCGCGACGTGCTGCTGCAGGGGCCGGGCGGCATCCGCATCGTCCCGGCGGCCTCGGGGACCCAGGCGATGGTCAATCTGACGCCGGCCCAGCACGCCGGCCTGATCCAGGCCTTCAGCGACATCAGCGAGAACCTCGACGTGCTCATCGTCGACACCGCGGCCGGTATCGGCGATCAGGTGGTCAGCTTCGTTCGCGCCGCCCAGGAAGTCCTGGTGGTGGTCTGCGACGAACCCACCTCCATCACCGACGCCTACGCCCTGATCAAGCTGCTCAACCGCGACCATGGCGTCACCCGTTTCCGGGTCCTGGCGAACATGGCGCTGACCCCCCAGGAAGGCCGCAATCTCTTTGCTAAGCTGACCAAGGTGACCGACAGATTCCTGGATGTCGCCCTGCAGTACGTGGGTGCCATTCCGTTCGATGAAGCGGTGCGCAAAGCCGTGCAGAAACAGCGCCCCGTGTTCGAAGCCTTTCCGCGTGCCAAGGCCTCGCTGGCCTTCCGTGCGGTGGCTCAGAAAGTCGATGGCTGGCCACTGCCGGCCAATCCGCGCGGCCATCTCGAGTTTTTCGTCGAGCGCCTTGTGCAACCAGCCATCGGTACCCACGCATGACAGCATCCAGCGGGCTTCGCATGTACAGCAAAACCTCGGAACGTACCCAGCAGGAGCAGCTCATCAACCGCTATGCGCCGTTGGTGAAACGCATCGCCTACCACCTCCTGGCGCGGCTGCCAGCCAGCGTGCAGGTCGAAGACCTGATGCAGGCCGGCATGATCGGCCTGCTGGAGGCCTCGCGCAAATACGACGCGGGCAAGGGCGCCAGCTTCGAGACCTACGCCGGCATCCGCATCCGCGGCGCCATGCTCGACGAGGTCCGCAAGGGCGATTGGGCACCGCGCTCGGTGCACCGCAACACGCGCATGGTCACCGACGCCATTCGGGCAGTGGAAGCGCGCACCGGTCGCGACGCTAAAGATTCCGAGGTCGCGGCCGAACTTAAATTGAGTCTGGATGAGTACTACGGCATCCTTGGCGACACCATGGGGAGTCGCCTGTTCAGTTTCGACGACCTCATGGAGGGTGGTGAGCATGGGCTCGAGGAGAGCGGTTCGCATGAACTCGAACCCGGTCGCGGTCTGGAAGACGAGCGCTTCCGCAAGGCCCTGGCCGACGCCATCGCCAATCTCCCGGAGCGTGAACGCCTGGTGCTCTCGCTGTATTACGACGAGGAACTCAACCTCAAGGAAATCGGCGAGGTACTGGGAGTGAGCGAATCACGCGTCTGCCAGCTCCACAGTCAATGCGCGGCACGCCTGCGGGCGCGGCTGGCGGAATGGCGTTCGCGTTAACCGGCTGGTACTCAGGCTACTACGATTGCTTAGGCGCGCCTCACGGCGTGTGTGCGGATTAGGACGGAGGTCGACTTGGACAAGAACATGAAAATCCTCATCGTGGACGATTTTTCCACGATGAGACGCATCATCAAGAATTTGCTGCGCGATCTGGGCTTCACCAATACCGCCGAGGCGGACGACGGCAACACCGCGCTGCCGATGCTGCAGAGCGGCAACTTCGACTTTCTCGTCACCGACTGGAACATGCCGGGCATGACCGGTATCGACCTGCTGCGCCAGGTCCGTGCCGACGCGCGGCTGAAGACCCTGCCGGTGCTGATGGTGACCGCCGAAGCCAAGCGCGAGCAGATCATCGAAGCCGCTCAGGCCGGCGTGAATGGCTACGTGGTCAAGCCTTTCACCGCCCAGGTGCTGAAAGAAAAGATCGACAAGATCTTCGAGCGGGTGAACGGCTGAAGAAAGCCGCGGGGACGTTATGGATCAGCTTGGCACCAACAGCTTCAGCGACTTCGAGTCGAATTTAAAACAGCACGCCCAAGAGCTGGTGAAATGCCTGGAGAGCGGCGACTTCGCCCAGGCCGTGCAGGTCATCAATGAACTCAACCAGCTTCGCGACCGGGGTCTCTACCAGGAAGTCGGCAAGCTGACCCGCGAGTTGCACAACGCCATCGTCAACTTCGAGATCGATCCGCGCGGCATGGCCGGCGAAGAGGTCTCCCAGATCAGCGATGCCACCGATCGTCTTTCCTACGTGGTGAAGATGACCGAGAACGCCGCCAACCGGACCATGGATCTGGTGGAGGAGAGCGCGCCGCTGGTGGGCAACTTCGGCGACGAGGCCCGCGCCGTGCACGCCGACTGGAAGAAGTTCATGCGCCGGGAAATGGGCGCGGACGAATTCCGTGAGCTGGCCAAGCGCGTCGACGCCTTCCTCAGCCACAGCGAGAGCAGCGCCGGACAGCTGTCGGCCAAGCTCAACGACATCCTGTTGGCACAGGACTACCAGGACCTCACCGGTCAGGTCATCAAGCGGGTGGTCAACCTCGTCGGGCAGATCGAGAAAGACCTCGTCAAGCTGGTGATGATGGCCAGCCAGGTCGACCGCTATACCGGCTTCAGTCACGATCACACCGCGCTGATCGAACAGAATCGAAAAGAAAAGACGATGAAGGGTGAAGGTCCGCAGATTCATGCCGATAAGCGTGAAGACGTTGTGGCTGCTCAGGTCGACGTCGACGATCTTCTATCCAGTCTGGGCTTCTGACCCAGACCCTTTTGGGGAGTGCAGGAATGAGCTTCGACGCCGATGAAGAAATCCTCCAGGATTTCCTGGTAGAGGCCGGCGAGATTCTCGAACAGTTGTCGGAACAATTGGTCGAGCTGGAAAGCCGCCCGGATGACATGGATCTGCTGAACGCCATTTTCCGGGGCTTCCATACCGTCAAGGGCGGTGCCGGGTTCCTGCAGCTCCATACCCTGGTCGAGTGCTGCCACATCGCGGAAAACGTGTTCGACATCCTGCGCAAGGGCGAACGCCGCGTGGATGCCGAATTGATGGACGTGGTGCTGCAGGCCCTCGACTCCGTCAACGAAATGTTCAGCCAGGTGCGGGAGCGTCAGGAACCGACTCCGGCGACGCCCGAATTGCTGGCGGCCCTGGCCCGGCTGGCCGAACCGGCCGGCAGCGAACCGGCTCCGGCTCCGGCCCCATTCGCCTCCGCGCCTGCTGCGCCGGTGGTGGCCGCGCCGCCGCCGGCCCCGGTCGCCGCCGAAGCGGCCACCCCGGAGCTGAGCGACGCCGATTTTCAGAATCTGCTCGATGCCCTGGGCTCCGAGCCGAGCGCCGCAGCTGAAACCGCCGCCAGCGCCGGTGGTGACGACATCACCGATGACGAGTTCGAAGCCCTGCTCGATCAGTTGCACGGCAAGGGCAAGTTCAACGACGCTCCGGCTGCCACGCCGAGCGCCCCCGCGGTAGCGGCTGCTCCGGCAGCCGGCGCGGCGAGCGGCGATGACATCACCGACGACGAATTCGAAGCCCTGCTCGATGAGCTGCACGGCAAGGGCAAGTTCGCGGCCAGCGAGACCGCGGCACCTGTGGCAGCCGCGCCAGCTGCCGCAGCGCCGCCAGCCGCCGGTGGTGACGAGATCACCGACGACGAATTCGAATCCCTGCTCGACGAATTGCATGGCAAGGGCAAGTTCAGTGGTCCCGCCACCTCTTCCGAAGCGGTCGCTGCACCTGTCGCTTCGGCACCGGTAGCTGCCGCGCAGCCGGCACCGGCACCCGCGCCGAAAGCGGCTCCGGTGGCCGAGACCGCCGCGCCCAAGCCGGCGGCGGCACCTCCTGCCGAGCGTCCCACCAGCGAAGCGGAGACCACCGTCCGGGTCGATACCGCGCGGCTGGACGAGATCATGAACATGGTCGGCGAGCTGGTGCTGGTGCGTAACCGCCTGGTGCGCCTCGGCCTGAACAGCGGCGACGAGGCCATGGCCAAGGCCGTGTCCAACCTCGACGTGGTCACCGCCGATCTGCAGACCTCGGTCATGAAGACGCGGATGCAGCCGATCAAGAAGGTCTTCGGGCGCTTCCCGCGCCTGGTCCGCGACCTGGCACGCAGCCTGAAGAAAGAGATCAACCTGGAACTGGTCGGGGAAGAAACCGACCTGGACAAGAACCTGGTCGAGGCCCTGGCCGATCCGCTGGTGCACCTGGTGCGCAACGCGGTCGACCACGGTATCGAGGGTCCGGCCGAACGCGAAGGCAACGGCAAGTCCCGCGCCGGGCGCGTGGTGCTCTCCGCCGAACAGGAAGGCGACCACATCCTGCTGTCGATCTCCGACGACGGCAAGGGCATGGACGCCGATCTGCTGCGCAACAAGGCGGTGGAGAAGGGCCTGCTGGACCGCGATGCGGCCGAGCGCCTGACCGAGACCGAGTGCTTCAACCTGATCTTCGCCCCGGGTTTCTCCACCAAGTCCGAGATCTCCGACATCTCCGGTCGTGGCGTGGGCATGGATGTGGTCAAGACCAAGATCAGCCAGCTCAATGGTACCCTGAACGTCTTCTCGACCAAGGGCCAGGGCTCCAAGATCGTCATCAAGGTACCCCTGACCCTGGCGATCATGCCGACGCTGATGGTGATGCTGGGCAACCAGGCCTTCGCCTTCCCGCTGGTCAACGTCAACGAGATCTTCCACCTCGACCTGTCCCGCACCAACGTGGTGGACGGCCAGGAAGTGGTGGTGGTGCGCGACAAGGCGCTGCCGCTGTTCTACCTCAAGCGCTGGCTGGTGCCCAATGCGGCACACGTCGAGCAGGGCGAGGGCCACGTGGTGATTCTCTCGGTGGGCACCCAGCGCATCGGCTTCGTGGTCGATCAACTGGTGGGCCAGGAAGAGGTGGTCATCAAGCCGCTCGGCAAGATGCTGCAGGGCACCCCCGGCATGTCCGGCGCCACCATCACCGGCGATGGCCGCATCGCGCTCATCCTCGATGTGCCCAGCATGCTCAAGCGCTACGCCCGTCGCGGGCTCTGAGCCGGCCGAGTACGAGCGGCGTCGGGCCCGTGCCCGGCGCCATCGGGTGGCCTGCGCCGCCCCAGGTTAGGAGTTTCAACGTATGCCGGTAAAAGTACTGGTGGTGGACGATTCCGGCTTCTTCCGGCGTCGGCTCAAGGAAATCCTGGCGGCCGATCCCAACATCTCGGTGGTGGGCACGGCCAGCAACGGGCGCGAAGGGGTCGACCAGGCCCTGGCGCTGCGGCCCGATGTCATCACCATGGACTACGAGATGCCGATGATGGACGGCATCACCGCCGTTCGCCACATCATGCAGCAGTGTCCGACCCCGGTGCTGATGTTCTCCTCGCTCACCCATGAAGGCGCCCGGGTCACCCTGGATGCCCTGGATGCCGGCGCGGTCGACTACCTGCCGAAGAATTTCGAGGACATCTCGCGCAATCCGGCCAGCGTGCAGAAGCTGCTGTGCGAGAAGATCCATCACATCGCCCGTTCCAACCGGCGTTTCGCCGTGGCGCCCAGCGTCACCGCTGCGCCGCCCGCCGGGGCGCCCGCCGCGTCGGCCAGTGCCCGCCCGGCCGCGCGTCCGGCGCCGAGCGCGAGTGCCCATGCCCAGGCGTCGCACGCCCCTGCCGCGCCCACCTCGCCGCCGCCCAAGCGCAAGCACTACCGCCTGGTGGCCATCGGCACCTCCACCGGTGGGCCGGTGGCCCTGCAGCGGGTCCTGACCCAGCTGCCGGCCAATTTCCCGGCGCCGCTGGTACTGATCCAGCACATGCCCGCCGCCTTCACCAAGGCCTTCGCCGAGCGCCTCGACAAGCTCTGCCGCATCAGCGTCAAGGAAGCCGAGGACGGCGACCAGCTGCGCCCGGGACTGGCCCTGCTGGCACCCGGCGGCAAGCAGATGATGGTGGACGGTCGTGGCACGGTGAAGATCCTGCCCGGTGACGAGCGCCTCAACTACAAGCCCTGCGTCGACGTGACCTTCGGCTCCGCGGCCAAGGCCTATGCCGACAAGGTCCTGGCGGTGGTCCTCACCGGCATGGGCGCCGACGGCCGCGAAGGCGCACGGATGCTCAAACAGGTGGGCAGCCAGGTCTGGGCCCAGGATGAGGCCAGCTGCGTCATCTACGGCATGCCCATGGCCATCGCCAAGGCCAATCTGGCCGATGCCATCTATGGCCTGGACGATATCGGCCGGCACCTTACCGAGGCCTGTTCGTGACGGCAGGCGTATCCCCGCGAGCAGGTGGTTGAGCGTGGACGTCCTCAGTCTCATCGGCATCCTGCTGGCCTTCACCGCCATCATGGGGGGCAATCTGCTCGAGGGCGGCTCCTTCGCCGCCCTGGCCAACGCCCCGGCGGCGCTGATCGTGATTGGCGGCACCCTGGGCGCCGTCCTGCTGCAGACCCGCTTGCCGGTGCTGCGGCGCGCCCTGACCATGCTGGCCTGGGTGTTCGTGCCGCCGCGCCTGGACCTTACCGGCGGCATCCGCAAGGTGGTCAACTGGAGCAACGTGGCGCGCAAGGAAGGCCTGCTCGGCCTCGAGCCGCTGGTCGCTCGGGAGGCCGATCCCTATGCCGCCAAGGGCTTGCAGCTGCTGGTGGACGGCACCGAGCCCGAGGCCCTGCGCAGCATCTTGGAAGTGGATCTCTATGGCCAGGAAGACCGTGACCTCGCCGCCGCCAAGGTCTACGAGGCCATGGGCGGCTATGCGCCCACGGTCGGCATCATCGGCGCCGTGATGGGGCTGATCCACGTCATGCAGAATCTCGCTGATCCTTCGCAACTGGGCAGCGGCATCGCCGTGGCCTTCGTCGCCACCATCTACGGCGTCGGCTTCGCCAACCTCTTGCTGCTGCCGGTCGGCAACAAGCTCAAGGCACTGACCCAGCAGCAGTCCCGCTACCGGGAAATGCTGCTGGAAGGGTTGATGTCCATCGGCGAGGGCGAGAATCCCCGCTCGATCGAAATGAAGCTGCAAGGTTTCCTGGACTAGGAGAGCCCCGCATGCCTCGTCGTCGCCGCCGTCCCGAAGAGCATGAGAACCACGAACGGTGGCTGGTCTCCTACGCGGACTTCATCACTTTGCTGTTCGCCTTCTTCGTGGTCATGTATTCCATCTCCTCGCTGAACGAGAGCAAGTATCGGGTGCTCTCGGACAGCCTCTCGGGCATCTTCAGCCAGCCGGATCGCTCGCTCAAGCCGATTCCCATCGGCGATCAGCGGCCGACGGGTGTGACGCCGGCGGTGATGGAAGCCAACGCCGGCCAGCCAGCGAAGAGCGCCGCCGCCGATCCGCTGCAGCAGATCGCCGACAGCGTGCGGGCCACCTTCGGCGATCTCATCGCGGGCGACCAGCTGAACATCCGTGCCAGCGAGATGTGGCTGGAAATCGAGCTCAGCTCCAATCTGCTGTTCGCCAGCGGCGATGCCCTGCCGAGCAATCCGGCCTTCGGCCTGCTGGAAAAGGTGGCCAAGATCCTGGCGCCCTTCGGTAATCCGGTCCAGGTGCAGGGCTATACCGATGACCGTCCCATCAGTACGGCGCTCTATCCCACCAACTGGGAGCTGTCGGCGGCGCGCGCCGCCAGTATCGTGCGGCTGCTGGTCGGCAATGGCATCGCGCCGCAACGCCTGGCGGTAGTGGGCTACGGGGCCTATCAGCCGGTCACCGACAACACCAGCGAGGCCGGCCGGGCGCGCAACCGGCGGGTGGTACTGCTGATCTCGCGTAATCTCAACCTGTTCCGGCCGCAGAGCAGCTTGCAAAATTCGTCGACTGGCACACAATCTGCAGCATCCCCTGGAGAACCGGCGCCCAAGGCGGCGCCCGTCAAATCTTCGTCGCCGGCTGCCACGCCGGCCCCTTGACCCGGCCGGTCGTGTCGTCGGGAGGAAGTCTGCACATGAGAGTCTGGGCTGTCGCCAATCAGAAGGGTGGGGTGGGCAAGACCACCACCACCGTTGCCCTCGCCGGTCTGCTCGGCGATGAGGGCAAGCGCGTCTTGCTGGTGGACCTCGATCCCCATGGCTCTCTGACCAGCTATTTCGGTCAGGACCCGGACAGCCTCGAGCACAGCGTGTTCGACCTGTTCCAGCATGGCGGCCAGGTTCCGGACGGGCTGCCGAAGCGCTTGCTGCTGCCCACCAGTCACCCGCAACTGTCCATGCTGCCCTCCAGCACCGCCCTGGCCACCCTGGAGCGCCAATCGCCCGGGCAGAGCGGCCTCGGACTGGTCATTTCCAAGAGCCTGGCGCAGCTGTGGAACGATTTCGACCACGTGCTGATCGACAGCCCGCCGCTGCTCGGGGTACTGATGGTCAATGCCCTGGCGGCCAGCCAGCACCTGGTGATTCCGACCCAGACCGAATTCCTCGCGCTCAAGGGCCTGGAACGCATGGTCAACACCCTGACCATGATCAACCGCTCGCGCAAGCAGGCGCTGCCCTACACCATAGTGCCGACCCTGTTCGACCGCCGCACCCAGGCCTCCATCGGCACGCTCAAGGTGCTGCGCCACACCTATCCGGCGCAACTCTGGCAGGCGTTCATTCCCATCGATACCCGGCTGCGCGATGCCAGCCGCTCCGGCCAGGTCCCGTCGCGCTACGAGGCCAACAGCCGGGGGGTGATCGCCTACCGGGCGCTGCTGCGGCACCTGCTCGAGGGTGCACCCAGTAGCCAGGTCGCCTGATTCAAGTTTTCCACCCCGCCGGCCGATAGGCTGGACAACTCACTCACGTAGATCGCCATGAGCCAACCGACGACCCTCGACAATCGCCCTCAGCGGGTCCTGCAAGGCTATCTCGATGCCCTGTTGCTGGACGCGTTCCTAGAGCTGCCGACCGCCGACGTCGCCCCTGTCGTGGCGCCGGTGGTCGCTGCGCCCGAGCCGATCGCCAGCGTGAGCGAAGACGAATTCGCCGCGGCCGTGCGCGAGGAGCTGGAGCGGGATGCCGCGCGCCCGCCCCGCGTGGTGCCGTTGGCCGCCCGCCGGGCCGGAGTGGCCCTGGCCGAGCGCACCCTGCCCGAGGTACTGGCCCCTGCGCCCCAGCCCCTGGTCCTGCCGGAAAGCGACATCGAGCTGGATTGGCGCGTCCCCGAGCTGGCGCCCGTCGCCGAGCCGGCCCGTCCGGCGGTGGCCGGTATCGCCCTTGGCAGCGAGGCGCCGCAGCCTTCGCTCGCCGGTGGCCTGCCACCCGGTGCGGTACGCCTCGAAGGCCGGCCCGAATGGGGCGAGGAGCCTTTCGAGTGCCTGCTGTTCGACGTGGCGGGCCTCACCCTGGCCGCGCCCCTGGTGTGCCTGGGCTCCATCTATCCGCTCGCCGACGAAGAGTTGACGCCGCTGTTCGGTCAGCCAGACTGGTTCCTGGGCCTGCTACCCTGCCAGGCGGGCAATCTGCGGGTACTCGACGCGGCGCGCTGGGTGATGCCCGAACGTTACCGTGACGACTATCGGGAAGGGCTGAAATTCGTGATTTCGCTGCAGGGCCTGGATTGGGGCCTGGCAGTGCATGGGGTCAGCCACTCGGTACGTCTGGATCCCGCCGAGGTCAAATGGCGGAACCAGCGGACTACCCGTCCATGGCTGGCCGGGACGGTGATCGATCAGATGTGTGCGCTGCTGGATGTGGCGGCGCTCGCTGAACAGGTGGTGGGTGGCCGTCGCTAGGGCCGCCCGCCGCAACTAACCAGCGGGTTCGCCCGCTTCGCCGCACGTGCGGTATTTGACGAGGCTAGGGAACATGAAAAAAACGTCCGCACAGGGTTCCGAAGATCCGGTCCTGCAATGGGTCACCTTCCGCCTGGATAACGAGACCTACGGCATCAACGTGATGCAGGTCCAGGAAGTCCTGCGCTACACCGAAATCGCTCCGGTCCCGGGTGCGCCGAGCTACGTGCTGGGCATCATCAACCTGCGCGGCAACGTGGTCACGGTGATCGACACTCGCCAGCGCTTCGGCCTGCTGCCCACCGAGGTCACCGACAACACCCGTATCGTCATCATCGAGGCCGACAAGCAGGTCGTCGGCATCCTGGTGGACAGTGTCGCCGAGGTGGTCTATCTGCGCCAATCCGAGATCGAGACCGCACCGAACGTCGGCAACGACGAATCGGCCAAGTTCATCCAGGGCGTGTGCAACAAGAATGGCGAGCTGCTCATCCTGGTCGAGCTGGACAAGCTGATGACCGAAGAAGAGTGGTCGGAGCTGGAAAGCATCTGATGCTCGTCGGGCTGATCCTGCTCAGCGTGGCGCTGGGGCTGGCGTGCGCCGGCCTCGGCGGTTGCTGCTGGCTGCTCTGGCAACGCCAGCGCCAGCAGGCGGCCAAGCTGGCCGAGCGGGAGGCCCTCGTCGACAAGCGCATGCAGATCCTGCTCAAGCGCCTGGAAACCTACCAGGCCGGCCAGGTGCGCATGGGTGAGCAGGTGCAGGGCCTGGCCCAGGTGGTAGCGCCCTTGCCCGATCGCCTGACCCAGATCGAGCAGAGCGACCCCACCAGTCTGTCGTTCTCCCAGGCCGCGCGTCTGGTGGGCCTTGGCGCCAGCGCCGACGATCTCACCCAGGCCTGCGGGCTGTCCCAGGCCGAAGCGGAGCTGGTGGCCCGGCTGCATCGACAGCGCCAGCAGCGCTCCGGCTAGGCGCCTTCGCCGCTGCCTGCGCAGGATCGCCGCCCTAGCTGACGATCCAGTGGTACAACGCGATCACCACCAGCACGGCGAGCACTGGCTTGGCGATGCGATAGGCCTTGGGGTGACGCCGCTTGAATTTCTTCACACCGCCACCGATGCGGTCGCCGAATCTCTTGCTGAAGGCATAGGCCTGGTTGATCCCGCCCACGCGTTCGCCTTCGACGTTCTGCGGCGCCGTGGCGCTGCCGAGGAAGCGGCTGACCGCCTGGTTGAGGCGGGTCAGCAGGCGATTGCGCAGCGGCCGCTCGACATCGCAGAACAGGATCACGCGGGTCTGGTCGGTCTCGTTCTTCACCCAGTGCACATAGGTTTCGTCGAACATCACGTCTTCGCCATCGCGCCAGGCGTAGGGCTGGCCGTCGACGTAGATGCGGCAGGCATCCGAGTTCGGCGTGGCCAGGCCCAGGTGATAGCGCAGCGAACCGCCGAAGGGGTCGCGGTGCGGATTCAGGTGGCTGCCGCCGGGCAGCAGGGCGAACATGGCGCCCTTGACGTTGGGGATCTGCCGCACCAGTTCCACCGTACGCGGGCAGAGGGTCTGGGCGGAGGGCAGCGGCTCGCCGTACCAGGTCAGGTAGAAGCGCTTCCAGCCCTTCTTGAAGAAGGAGCCGAAGCCGGCGTCGTTGTCCTTCTCCGCGGCGCGGATATAGCCCTCGTCGAACAGCCGCAGGGCCTCGACGCGAATCTCCTGCCAGTTGTCCTTGAGCACGTCCAGCTCCGGAAAGCGGCTGCGATCCAGGTAGGGCTTGGACGGTACGCTGGAGAACAGGTACATCAGGGCGTTGTAGGGGGCGAAGACCGCCGAGTGGTTGACCAACTGGCGCAGGAAGGGCAGGCGCGCTTGTCCGCGAAGGTGGACGAAGAGCACGCTGGCGACGAAGAGCAGGACGATCGCGAGAGTAATCATGGGCGAATTTTGATCGGCAGCGCCCTAACCAGGGGCGGGATAGGTAATGGTCGCATTATTTCACCCCCGCGAAAGGCTTGCACTCGGTTCGTCGGCTGCGCAGGATGGACACCCTGGCGCGCGGCCGCTCCCGAGCTGCGCCCTCTTGGATGATCTAGACGAGTCGTATCGATGAGCATGTCCCTACGCGACCAGCTGCTGAAAGCCGGATTGGTCAACGAAAAGCAGGCCAAGCAGGCCGTCAAGCAGAAGCAGAAGCAGAACCGCATGGAGCATCGCGGGCAGGCGGAAAAGGATCGCTCCCAGGAGCTGGCCGTCCAGCAGGCCCAGGCGGACAAACTGGCCAAGGACCAGGAACTCAATCGGGCCCAGGAAGAGAAGAAGAAGCGCAAGGCCGAGCAGGCGCAGATCAAGCAGCTGATCGAGACCAGCCGCCTGCCCAAGCTGAGCACCGAGGATTACTACAACTTCGTCGACGACAAGAAGGTCAAGCGTCTCTCCGTCAACGTCATGATGAGAGACAAGCTCAGCAAGGGCAGCCTGGCCATCGTGCGCTACGAAGGCCGCTACGAGGTGGTGCCGCGGGCCACCGCCGAACGCATCCAGGAGCGCGACCCGAAGCGGGTGGTGCTGCTCAACGTGCAGAGCGGGGAGCCGGATCCGGACGATCCCTACGCGGCCTACCAGGTGCCGGACGACCTGATGTGGTGAGCCGCCTGGTCAGGCGTTCTGCCTGACCAGCATGTAGATGCGATAGACGGCGATGCTGGGGATCAGCTGCAGGAAGCCCGAGAGGGTCTGCAGGGCGATCTCCAGGGCCGCGGCATCGGCGAATTGCCGGGTGATCCAGCCATCCAGCAGCCAGGCCGGCAGGACCGTGGCCAGGATGCAGGCCAGCAGGGTGAAGAAATGCCCGCGGGTCAGGCGCAGGCTGCCGCGCAGGGCATCCAGTGGCGCCCGGCCTTCCAGGACCAGCAGGTTCTCGGCGAAGGCCAGCTTGGCCATGATCAGAAAACCCGGGACGATCAGCAGCGAGAAGCCCAGCATCACCAGCCCCGAGGTGATCGCCGCGAGCAGGGCGAAGCGTGGCCAGAGCAGCAGCGCGGCGCCCCAGGCTCCGCTCAGTCGCGGGGTGGTGCCCTGGGTGCGCGCCTCGAGGAAGATCAGCAGCCCGGCGGTGTAGAGCGGATAGCAGAGCAGGCTGACCAGCATGTCCCAGAGTCCGCCGTTCACACCGAAGCGTTCCAGCACCTGATAGCGCAGCAGGGCTTCGAGCAGCAGCCAGGGCAGGGTGAGGACGGCCAGGGGACGCAGGTTGCGGACGAAGAACGAGAGCGAGTCGCGCAGGATATCGACGGGGGTCATGCAGCTATTCCAGACGGGCAAGCGGCCAGTCTAGCAGGCCGACCCGCCCGCTCGCAGGCGTTCGCGCAAGGCCGCGCTGGAGCTGACGGTCGCGTATTCACCCTGCAGGTTGGCCATGGCCATCGCATGGACCTCCTCGGCACTGCGCGGGCGCCCGGCGAAGTCAGTCTTGGCGAAGGTATAGCAGGCGTCCTCGGCCACCCAGGTGCGAAAGCCGAGGTTGCCGGCGCTGCGCGCCGTGGCTTCCACGGAATTCTCGCTGGCCACGCCGCAGATCAGCACTTCCTCGATGCCGCGCTGCAGCAGCCAGCGCTCCAGACCGCTGTGGGTGAAGGCATCCGGTACCTGCTTGTCGAACACCGCCTCGCCGGGCAGCGGGGCGAGGTCTGGCTGGAAGTGCACCCCGGGCTGGCCCGGCCAGAACACCGAGTGCGGATCGCGCGAGAGATGGCGGACGTGCACCAGCGGTGCCCGGGCCTGGCGCCAGGCGGAGAGCAATTCGGCGATGCGCAACTCGGCGTCGGGATGGTTGCGGGGACCCAGGTGCGGCGCCCGGATGCCCTGTTGCTGGTCGATGAGGATGAGCGCTGGCGCCATGGGTGGGCCTCGGAGGAGGGGGGAAGTCAGATTCCCGCAGCGCCGGCCGGTTGTCCAGTCGCGGCGGCCCGCCCGGAACTCCCCGCTATAGCGTCCCTTCAGATGGACAGGGTCTTTCGCCGCGGCAGCGCGGCTGGCTGAATCCAGGCTGAACGTAGCGCTCGTCCGTCTTGAAAAGCCGAGGTTTCGCCATTATCTGGCTTAGCAGCGCGCAATCTTGCGCCTTTCGACATCCAGGCCGTTCCCAGGGGAACGCCGTCAGTAGACCGTCTGCGGGAGGGTCATCATGCAACGCGAAGAAAGCCAGCTGATCGAGGGTCTGTTCGACCGTCTCAAGACCACGGAGTCGCAGACCGCGCCCCGTGACCGGGAAGCCGAGGCATTGATCCAGCAGCGCCTGCGCGAGCAGCCCGCGGCGCCCTATTACATGGCCCAGGCGATGTTGATCCAGGAGGCTGCCATCAAGCGGCTGGACCAGCGCGTCAAGGAGCTGGAAAGCCAGATGGCCCAGCTGCAGCAGAACCGCCCAAGCAGTGGTGGCTTCCTGTCCAGCCTGTTCGGTGGCGGTCAGTCTTCCGCGGGTCAGCCGTCCGCCGGGCAGGCCCCGGGCAGCGCTGCGCCGGCGCGTGGCTGGAACGAGCCCGGTCCGGCGGCCGCGCGTCCCAACTACGGCCAGCCGGCGCCGGGCTATGGGCAACCCGCACCGGGTTATGGCGCGCCCCAGGCCGCTGCGCCCTCGCGCATGGGCGGCTTCATGGGAGGGGCCTTGCAGACCGCGGCCGGGGTCGCCGGTGGCGTGCTGGCCGCCCAGGCGATTTCGGGGTTGTTCCATCACTCGCAACCCGAAGAGATCGTCAACGTCATCAACGAAACCCCGGCGGCCGACCAGGGGTTGGCCGATAGCGGCAACCAGGACGGCTGGACCGATAACGCCAGCTACGACAATGGCGGCGGATTCCAGGATGCCGGTGGCTATCAGGATAACGGCGGCTTCCAGGACGCCGCCGACTATGGCGATACCGGCGGCGGTGGCGGCTTCTTCGACGACAGTGGCGACGACGACTCCTTCATCTGACAGAACATCGCGCTCCGTCAGCCCTGGTGCCGCGAGGCGCCGGGGCTTTTTTGTGCACGCCGTCAGCCGGGCAGGAGCGGCAGGGGGCGCTCGAAGGGAGTCGAGAGCACGACTACGGTACGGCTCATGCCGAAGGTGGTCAGGGTATCGATGAGGGTTTCCAGTTCGGTCATGTCACGCACCGCCGCGCGCAGCATGAGGCAGTCTTCACCGGTCACCCGGTGGCAGGCGAGCAACTGGGGCAGGGCTTCCAGCTTCTTCAGCAGCGGGCCCTGGGCGGTACTGTGCAGGCGCAGGGAGATCAGGCATTCGGTGCCATAGCCCAGAGCGCGGCGGTCGATGCGGGCCCCATAGCCAGTGATGATCCCGGCGTCCTCGAGTTTGGCGATGCGCTCGGCGATGGCCGGCGCGGACAGGCCCAGGCGCCGCCCCAATTCGGCGTAGCTGGCCCGGCCCTCTACCAGCAGCAGGTCGATAAGGCGTCGATCCAGGTGATCCAAGAGCTGCTCCTCGCGCCTTCGAATCGAAGGCAAATAGCCTGAAATACCGCCGAATCCACGGTTGGTCGGCCTCGTTCTGCCGCGACTCTATCTTAGTCGGCCGCCTGTCCGCTTCTACAATGTCAGCCTGACACCCTTGGAAGCCCTCTCGCGCATGGATACCTCCGTTTCGCCCTGCACCGCGCCGCGCCTGCCCAATTGGCTGCCCCTGGTAGCCGCCTTCTTCGCCCTCTATGTGGTCTGGGGCTCCACCTACCTGGTGATCCGCCTCGGGGTGGGCCATTGGCCGCCGCTGCTGATGGCGGGTTTGAGATTCCTCATCGCCGGAACCCTGCTGCTGGGCTGGCTGCGCTGGCGCGGCGTGCCCGGGCCGACGCTGCGCCAGACCCTGGCCGCCGGGGTGATCGGCATCCTGCTGCTGGGCGTCGGCAATGGCGGAGTGACCCTGGCCGAGCACTGGGGCGTGACCTCGGGAATCGCCGCCCTGTCGATCGCCACGGTACCGCTGTTCACGCTCCTGTTCGGCCTTCTCTGGGGGCAGCGCAATTCCCTCCTGGAGTGGGCGGGTATCGCCATGGGACTGGTCGGGATCGCCTTGCTCAACCTGGGCAGCACCCTGAGCGCGACGCCGCTGGGCGCGGCAGTGATCCTGCTGGCCGCCGCGGCCTGGGCTTTCGGCTCGATCTGGAGTCGCTACCTGCCACTGCCGCAAGGCGCCATGGCCAGTGCGGTCGAGATGCTGGTGGCCGGCGCGGTCCTGCTCGGCGCCAGCTATTGGAGTGGCGAACGGTTGCAACACTGGCCCGGCCTGGGCGGCTGGCTGGCGCTGGGCTACCTGGTGGTATTCGGTTCCCTGATCGCCTTCAGCGCCTATCTCTATCTGCTGGGGCGGGTACGGCCGGCCGCGGCCACCAGCTACGCCTACGTCAATCCGGTGGTGGCGGTGCTGCTCGGCACCCTGTTCGTCGGCGAGCGCATCGGCCCGGCGGAAATGCTGGCGATGCTGGTCATCGTCGGTGCCGTGGTGCTGATCGGGCTGCCGCAGTGGCGACGGCGTTGAGCGCCTAGTCAACGTCTGCTGCGCGTCGGCGCGAACCGCGCTGGAAAGGGCCTGAACGGCCAGCCCCACCTGGGGCGGCCCCGTCGGCAAGCTCAGTTACCACTCGTAAAACCGTACGCGAGCCCGGTCGTGCCCGAGTCCGATCCGCTTCCTCAGCTATTCTCGCGGGGCCGCCTAGGCCCTGTCTGGCGCTCGCTCGCGAGACGTTGAACCGGCCCTGAGGTCAGGCTAGGCTGGCGCGTCATCCTTGCGGAGTCCGCCATGAGTCCAGAAGCCACCCCCGCCTTCGCCGAAGCGCCACTGGAGGCCGCCGAGCTTCGCGTCCTCGGCAGCCTGATCGAAAAGCAGCTGACTACCCCGGAAACCTATCCGCTGACCCTCAATGCCCTGGTGCTGGCCTGCAACCAGAAAACCAGTCGCGAACCGGTGCTGAATCTCACCCCGGGCGAGGTGGGGCAGGGGCTGCGGCGGCTGGAGGAGCGCGGCCTGGCCCGCCTGGTCATGGGCAGCCGGGCGGATCGCTGGGAACAGCGCCTGGACAAGGCGCTGGAGTTGCCGCCACCGCAGTGGGTGCTCTGCGCGCTGCTGTTTCTGCGCGGTCCCCAGACCCTGGGCGAACTGCTCAGCCGCAGCAGTCGCCTGCACGCCTTCGACGACACCGAGCAGGTTCGCCATCACCTGGAGCGGTTGATCGCGCGCGGCCTGGCCATCGGCCTCGGTCGGCAGCCTGGCCAGCGCGAGGAGCGCTATCTGCATCTGTTCGGCAGCGCCGCCGAGCGAGAGGCCCAGGTCGCCCAGCTGGGCAGCACGGCGGACGGCGGCGGATCCGTCAGCGGTCGCGAAGGCCGCCTGGAAGCGCTGGAGGCCCGGATCGTGGCGCTCGAAGAGCGCCTGGCGCGCCTGGAAGAGGCCGCTCAGCGCGGATAGAGCGGCGGCAGGGTGTCGTGCACCGCCGCTGGCGTCAGCGGCGGCAGAGCATTGATCGCCTGCCACAGGGTCTCGCCCTGCCAGCGCTGACCCGCCTCGCTGTACAGCGCGCCGTTGAGATCGTCGAGGGCGGCGGCCAGCGGTTCGAAGCGGGCGCCCATGGCCGCCAGGGTCTCCGGTTGCTGGCGGGCCCAGGCATCCAGGGCGTGGCGGGTGACATGGGGATCGTTGCTCTGGCAGGCGCGGCGCAACTCTTCGCGCTGCAGGCGGCTGTCGATGTCGGGCACGCTCGGCAGCACCGCCGGCTGGCGTCGGGCCCGCCACCAGAGGCCGAAGCCGAGCAGGGTGGTCAGCGCCAGGATCGCGGTCGCCAGTTGCCAGCGCCACAGACCTCGGTCACTGCCGGCCCTCTTCGTGGCCGGCGTCACGAGGGGCTGCAGCGTCGGATCCTCGGCGACCACCAGGGTCTGGGCGGGGAGGGTCGCCCGTTCCAGGGTATCGGTCTCGGTGTTCCACCAGACCACTTCAACCGGTGGCAGCTGCTTGTCGCCGGTGGTGGCGGGAATCAGGGCGATGCGTTCTTCGCGTTGCCCCACCAGCCCCCGCGCCTGGGTCTGCATCGATAGTCGGGGCTGCTCGGCGTAGCGCTTCACGCCCTCGACGTCGGGCAGTACCAGCGGCGGCAGCTGGCCAGGCGCCAGGCCTTCGGCCCGCACCTGCAGGGTCCGGGTCAGGGCGCTGCCTTCGCGGGCGTCTTCCGGGGCGGGATTCCACTGTTGCGTCAGGCTCAGGCTGCGTGCTGGTAGCCAGGGCGTCTGTGGCGGATAGCTGGCAGGCTGCGGCTGCACCTCCAGGGTCAGGGCCGGCGTATGCAGCTGGATCGGCTGGCCGGCGCGCGAGCTATCCTCGATGCCGCCCGCGAGGGTGGCGCTGAAGGTCTGGGGCGGCAGTACCAGGGTGCCGCTTTGCAGCGGATGAATGGCGTAGCGCCATTCGATCACCCCGTGACGCACGCCTTCGACGTCGCGCTCATACACCTGGGGCGTACCCAGCAGGTCCACGCGCGCCTCCTTGGGGGCGGGCGGGGTGAGCACGTGATCGTCGTAGAGCGCCACGGCATGGTAGAGGCGGATGGTGAGGATGGTTTCCGCCTGCACATAGAGCCGGGGGCGATCCACCGAAGCTTCCAGATAGACCGGCTCACGGGTCTGGCGCTTGGCGGCGGTCGCCGCCACGGTGACGGTCAAGGGTTCACTGCGCGCGCCGTCGAGGGTCAGGGCGGGAATGGTCAGGGCGCCGCTGGCCTTGGGTTGCAGGGTGACGTTCCAGCGGGTGGTCACCCGTTCGCCGGGCGGCAGGCTGTTCTGCCGCACCCCGAGCACCTTGAAGTCCTGCGTCAGCGGATCCAGGTCGGGCTTGCCGAACTGGGCGGGGTCGGTGGTCTCGAGAATGAGTTCGAGGGTCTCGTTCTCGCTGACCTGGCTACGCTCCACCCGGGCACTGAGATCGGCCGCCTGGGCAAGCGGCGCCAGCAGCGCGAGGGGCAGGAGCAACGGATAGGACTTCATTGCAGCGCGTTCTCCTCGCGTTGTTGCTGCTGGTACCAGAATTTGCGGCGCAGCAGCTCCGCCGGATTGTCCGGGATCTCCCGCAGCCACTGTTCGGCGGCCTGGCGTTGTTCCTCGGCCAGCGGGTCGTCGGCGAACGAGGGGCTGACGAGCCAGTCCGCGCCGGCCTGGGCCTGCCGCTGCGGGCTGGCCGTGGCGGTCGTCTCCGGGGTGGCGGTGCTGGTGCTGGCCGGTTCGTCCGCCTGGGCGCTGGCCTGGCTGGCGGCCTGGGCCTTGCGCTGGCGAGCAGCGGCTTCGGCCTGGGCCGCGGCGCGCTGGGCGAGCAGGCGCTCGAGGCGGTTGCGATTGCGCAGGGCGGCGGCGAGGTCCGGACGCAAGACCAGGGCGGCCCGATAGGCCGTCAGGGCCTCTTCGAGACGGCCGGCCAGGGCCAGGGCGTTGCCGCGGTTGTAGTGGCCATCCGCGGAAGGATCCCGGGCGAAGGCGGCGGCCGCGCCGCCGTAGTCGCCGGCGCGGTAGAGCGCGACGCCGCGCCAGCGCTCGTCGCTGAAGAGGTCGGCGGCCGCGGCGGGCTGTTCGTCGGCGAGCAGCTGCATACCCTGCTGGTCGCGCCGCAGCCAGAGATCGTCCCAGCTGCCGGCCTGGGCTGGCGGCGGTGTCAGCAGCAGGCAGAAGGGCAGGCACAGCAGCCAGCCGCGGCGGGCACCGCAGGCCACCAGCACCAGCAGGGGCAAGAGCAGCAGGTAGCCCTGGTCGCGCCAGCCGGAGGGGCCCTGGCCATCGCTAGCGCGGACGTCGTCGGGCCGCTGCAGCAGGCCGAGCTGGCGTAGGTCGCCATCGTCGCGCTGCAGGCGCTCGTAGCGACCGCCCAGGGCCCGGGCGAAGTCTCGCAGGCGGCCCTCGTTCAGGCGTGCGATGCGGATGCCGCCTGCGGCATCACTGAGATAGTTGCCGCTTTCGGCGGCCACGGGAGCCCCCTGGGGCGTACCCGGCCCGAGGATCGCCAGCTGGCGCAGGCGGCCCTGCAGCTGCTGATCGATACCCAGGCGCTCCCGGTCGTCCAGGTCGCTGGCGATCAGCAGCAGGCGGGCACTGGGGCTGGGCGCCGGGCCGAGCAACTCCAGCGCCTGGGCGATGCCCAGGTCGGCGCGCTGGCCGGGCACCGGCATGATCGACGGACGCAGGGCCGCGAGCAGGTTGTCCATGGTCGCCCGGTCGTCCGTCAGTGGTACCAGGGTATGGGCGCTGCCGGCATAGACGACGATGGCGGTCTCCCCGTCCTGGCGCGCCCTGAGCAGGTCCTGCAGCTTGCGCTGCACGGCCAGCAGCCGGTTGGGGGTGACGTCGGTGGCGAGCAATTCCGGGGTCAGGGCCAGCAGCACCACCAGCGGATCGTTGCGGCGGAAGTTCTGCTGTTCGCCCTGCTGCCAGCTGGGGCCGGCCAGGGCCAGGCAGGCCAGCAGCCCGGCGCTGCCCAGCAGCACCAGCCCGAGTGGCGAGCGCTGGCGTTCGCTGTCGCTGAGCAACCAGGCGTGCAGGGCCGGGGGCAGGAGCGCCTGCCAGCGACCATGGCGATGCCGGCGTTGGCGCAAGGACCAGAGCACCAGGCCGACCGGCAGGATCGCCAGCAGCCAGGCCGGGCGCAGGAACAGCGGCAGCCAGTCGCTCATGGCGCCTTGCCTCCACGCCGCCAGTGCCCCGGCCAGGGCAGGCGACCGAGCGCCAGCGCCAGGCCGAGCAGCAGCGCCAGGGCCAGCGGCCAGGCATAGAGCTCCCGGGTGGGGCGCGCCTGGTCGGGCTGCTGGCGGATGGGTTCGAGGCGGTCCAGCTGGCGGGACACCGCCGTCAGCTCGGAACTGGATCTCACCCGGAAGTAGGCGCCGTTGGTGACTTCGGCGAGGTGGCGCAGCATGGGTTCGTCGAGGTCGCTGAGTGTCGCGCCGGCGCCCAGGGCGTCCGGTTCGGCGCCGATACCCAGGGTATAGACGCGGACCCGCTCGCTGGCCGCCAGCGTCGCCGCCACCGCGGGTGTCACCACGCCACCGTTGCTGGCGCCGTCGGTGACCAGGATCAGCGTCCGGCTGTTGTCCGGGCGCTTGCGCAGGTGCTTGACCGCCAGGCCCACGGCGTCGCCCACCGCGGTGTTGCGCCCGGCCAGGCCGATCTGGGCTTCCTCCAGCAGCGCCTGGACTGTACGCCGGTCGGCGGTCAGCGGCGCCTGGAGATAGGCCTGGGAGCCGAACAGGATCAGCCCGACGCGGTCACCCCGGCGGCTGTCGATGAAGCGACCGAGCAACTGCTTGACCAGGGTCAGACGGCTGACGTTCTCGTCGCCCAGCTGCATGTCCGGGGTATCCATCGAGCCGGAGATATCCACCGCCAACAGCAGGTCGCGTCCGCTGACGTCCAGCGGCTGGGGTGGCCCCACCCACTGGGGACGGGCCGCCGCCGCCAGGATCAGCAGCCAGCCCAGCAGATAGGGCAGCAGCCGACGCGCGCCAGCGAGCCCCCCGGTGCGGCTGACGCGGCCGCCCAGGTGTTCGAGTTCGCCGAGGAAGTCGACGCGCAGGGCCGCCTGGCCGCTGTCCGCTGCCGGCAGCAGGGCGCGCAGCAGCCAGGGCAGCGGCGCCAGCAGCCAGAGCCAGGGCCAGGCGAATTCAAACATGCTTGCGGATCCAGGTGGCGACGGCGTCCTGCAGGCCGTCGATGATCCGGTCTTCGAGCCGGAGATCCGGGCGATAGCCGCCGTCCACCAGGATCATGTAGCGCGTCAGCCCGGCCGCCGGGCAGCGCGAATCGAGAAAGGCCAGCCAGTCGCGGCCGCTGAGGGTCTGGCTGATCTGGTCCGGATAGCTGGCGCGGCAGAGGCGCTTGAGCAGGGCATTCAGGGCCTGCAGCCAGGGACCGGCCGGGGCGCCATAGGGGCGGGGCAGGCGCTCCAGTTCGGCCAGCGCGGTGGTGCGCAGGTCCTCTTCCGGGCTCTGCTCGGCGACGGTCGCGCTCAGCAGCGGGCGCCGGCCGTGGCGATGACGCAGGAAGAAGGCCAGCGCCACCACGACCAGCACCAGCAGCCACCAGCCCGGGGCTGGCGGCCAGAAAGGCGCCTCCGGCGGCAGCCGGAGCGGATCCAGGTTGGGCATGCCGGGAGTCACGAGGTATACCCCGGCCGGTGCTGGCGCAGCAGATGGCGCAACTGCTCGACCAGATCGTCCGCCGTGGACAGCGGCAACAGCGGAATGCCCAGGCGCAGGCTGAGCTGCGTCCAGCGTTCGCGGCGTTGCGCCGCCTGTTCGGCGTACCCCTGGCGCACGTCGGCGCGGTCGGTGTCCAGCTCGACCTCGGCCTGGCCGCTGGTGAAGCGCAGCAGGCCAGCCTGCGGCAATTCATGGTCGAGGGGGTCGGAGAGTGGCAGCAGTACCAGGTCGCTGTGCCGGGAGAGCAGGGTGAGATGCTGTTCGGTCGCCACATCCAGGCTGCGCTCGTCGCAGATCACCAGGGCCAGGCTGCCGGGGCGCAGTACCTCGCGGGCACGCCGCAGGACCTGGTTGAAACTGATGCGCGGCACCTGGGCCAGGGCCGGATCCTGCAGCGCCCGGTTGGCGTTGAGCAGATGGTCGAAGAAGCGCAGCAGATTCTGCTTGCTGCGCCTTGGCCGTACCTCGTGCAGGCGCTCGCCGCCGAAGATCATGCCGCCGATGCGGTCGTTGTGCTCCAGCACCGCCCAGCCGATCAGGGCGGCGAGGCGGCCGGCCAGGACCGACTTGAATTGCTGGCGGGTGCCGAAGAAGGTGCGCGGGCTCTGCTCCAGCAGCAGATAGACCGGGCGCTCGCGTTCTTCGTGGAACAGCTTGGTATGGGGCTCGCGGGTGCGGGCGGTGACCCGCCAGTCGATGGCCCGCACGTCGTCGCCCGGCTGATAGGCGCGGACCTGGTCGAAGTCCACGCCGCGACCGCGCAGGCGCGAGTGGTGCAGGCCGATCAGCGGGCTGCGTCGGCCGGCGGCGGAAAACAGCTGCACCTCGACCACCCGGTGGCGCATCTCGATGAGCTCGGCCAGGCCCAGGGTCACACCGTTGCGCTCGGCCATCTCAGGCCACGGCCACCAGATCGAGGATGCGTTGCACCACCCGGTCATGGTCGATGCCGGCGGCTTCCGCCTCGAAGGACAGGATGATGCGATGGCGGAGCACGTCGAAAACCACCGCCTGGATGTCCTCCGGACTGACGAAATCCCGCCCGGCCAGCCAGGCGTGGGCCCGGGCGCAGCGATCCAGGGCGATGGAGCCGCGCGGACTGGCGCCGTAGGTGATCCAGTGCGCCAGGTCCTGGTCGAAGCGGCCCGGGGTGCGGGTCGCCATGATCAGCTGGATCAGGTACTCCTCCACGGCGTCGGCCATGTACAGCCCGAGGACCTCGCGCCGCGCCGCGTTGATGGCGGCCTGGGTGACGCGCTGGGTCGGCAGGGTTTCACCGTCCAGGGCCTCGCCCCGGGCCTGGGCCAGGATGCGGCGCTCCACCGCGGCGTCCGGGTAGCCGATCTTGACGTGCATCAGGAAGCGATCGAGCTGAGCCTCGGGAAGGGGATAGGTGCCTTCCTGCTCGATGGGATTCTGGGTGGCCATCACCAGGAAGAGGTCGGGCAGGGCGTAGGAGGTACGGCCGATGCTCACCTGGCGCTCGGCCATGGCCTCCAGCAGCGCGGACTGGACCTTGGCCGGCGCCCGGTTGATCTCGTCGGCCAGCACCAGGTTGTGGAAGATCGGTCCCTGCTGGAAGGAGAAGCTCGCGGTGTCGGGCCGATAGATCTCGGTGCCGGTGATGTCGGCCGGCAGCAGGTCGGGGGTGAACTGGATGCGATGGAAATCCGCCTCCAGGCCTTCCGCCAGGTCCTTGATGGCCTTGGTCTTGGCTAGCCCCGGGGCACCCTCCACCAGCAGGTGACCATCCGCCAGCACCGCGATGAGCAGGCGCTCCACCAGGGTTTCCTGGCCGAGGATCTGGCTGGTCAGGTAGGTGCGAAGCACCTGCAGAGCGTCACGGTGAGCCATGGGGCATCCTGAATACGGCGCTGGAGCGGTGGAGGGGCGGCAATTTTACTGCAAGCGGCGGCTGCCGCCCATGCCTGCGCCGAGGTCGCCGGCAGAGCAGCGTTTGACGAATTTTTGACGATCCCTGGCGCAGGCTGGGCGACCGCCGGCGCGGCGGAGGTCTCGCTTCGGCCATTCACCGGCTTGCCAGGCTGGCGCGACGCCGTTGGACGGTTAAACTCCACCGCCTGCCAATGCGCTCGGGCCTCTGGCTCGCCGATCCCGAGCGGCCTCGCCACCGCTGCGAATCCTCGCTCCCTTTGACAAGGTGTTTTCATGTCGCCAACGGAAGTCCCGCAATCCCCACGCGCCGCAGGCGTCCGGCCCCTGCCGACGCTGGGCAGCCACCTGAGTTTCGTCCTGGGCTGCGGCCTGGCGCTGATGGTCATGTTCTCCCTGCTGCGCCTGGCGCTGCTGGGCTACAACACCGATCTGATCGGCGCCTCGCCATTCGCCACCTTCGCCGAAGCCTTTTTCAACGGCGCGCGCTTCGATCTGCGCCTGGTGGTCTATCTCTGTGTGCCCTCGCTGCTTTGTCTGGTCAGCGTCCGGGCCATGGCCGCGCGGCGGCTCCAGGCTGGCTGGTTCACCCTGGCGGCGAGCCTCTGCCTGCTGCTGGGCGTGGCCGAACTGAACTTCTATCGGGAATTCCACCAGCGACTGAACAGCCTGGTGTTCCAATACCTGCAGGAAGACCTGCACACCGTTACCAGCATGATCTGGAACGGCTTCCCGGTGGTGCGCCTGCTGCTGGCCTGGGCCGTGGCGACCCTGCTGCTGGGCCTGGTGTTCTTCGGTATCGAGCGGGCCACCCGCCGCCATGTGCCGGCGCGGCCGGCGCCCTGGTATCGCCGCGGCGCGGTGTTCCTGCTGTGCCTGGTGGTGGCGGTGATCGCCGCCCGCGGCACCCTGAGATCCGGTCCGCCGCTGCGCTGGGGCGATGCCTACACCACGGATTCGATGTTCGCCAACCACCTCGGCCTGAACGGCACCCTGACCCTGATCAATGCCGCCGAGAACAGCTTCTCCGATCACCGCGACAACAGCTGGAAGGCGACCATGCCGGCCGCCGAGGCCCTGGCCGTCACCCGGCAGACGCTACTGACCCCGCGCGATGAGCTGATCGATGCCGACAAGGCCGCCATCCGCCGGGTCTACACCCCGCCCGCCGAAGGCAAGTTGCCCCAGGTGCGCAACGTGGTGGTGATCCTCATGGAAAGCATGGCCGGGCGCTACATCGGCGCCCTTGGCAATCAGGACGGCATCACGCCGAACTTCGATGCCCTGGCCAAGCAGGGCACCCTGTTTACCCGCTTCTTTTCCAACGGCACCCATACACACCAGGGCATGTTCGCCACCATGGCCTGCTTCCCCAACCTGCCGGCCTTCGAGTACCTGATGCGCACGCCCGAGGGTGCCCACCAGTTCTCCGGCCTGCCGCAGCTGCTCAGCACCCGCGGCTTCGACGACGTCTACGTCTACAACGGCAATTTCCAGTGGGACAACCAGTCCGGCTTCTTCAGCAACCAGGGCATGACCAGTTTCGTCGGACGTGAGGACTTCGTGAATCCGGTGTTCATGGACCCGACCTGGGGCGTTTCCGACCAGGACATGTTCGATCGCTCGGTGCAGGAGCTGGACAAGCTGGCCAAGGCGCCGGACGGCAAGCCCTTCTATGCGCTGCTGCAGACCCTGTCCAACCACACGCCCTATGCGCTGCCCAAGGACCTGCCGGTCACCCCGGTCACCGGGCACGGTTCCCTCGACGAGCACCTCACCGCCATGCGCTACGCCGACTGGTCGCTGGGGCAATTCTTCGCCAAGGTGAAGAAAGAGCCCTGGTACCAGAACACCCTGTTCGTCATCCTCGGCGACCACGGTTTCGGCAACAACGAGCAGATCACCGAGATGGACCTGTCGCGCTTCAACGTGCCCTTGCTGCTGATCGGTCCGGGCGTGCAGGAAACCTTCGGGCCCCGTCGCGACACCGTGGGCAGCCAGATCGACGTGGTACCCACCGTCCTGGCCCGCTTTGGCCAGCCGACCCAGCACCAATGCTGGGGCCGCGACCTGCTCGGCCTGCCCCAGGGCGACCAGGGCGTCGCCGTGATCAAGCCCTCGGGCAGCGACCAGACCGTCGCCCTGGTGACCGGTGACCGCATCCTGGTCAAGCCACGCGACCGCGATGCCGTGCTCTATCGCTACCACCTAGGTACCGAGGCCGGCGGCGAGGTGGTCAAGGGTGATGCCAGCGTGCCCGAGCTGCAGAAGCGCCTGGAGGCCTTCATCCAGACCGCTACCGCCAGCCTGCTCGGCAACACCACCGGCATGACCGACAGCAAGGCCGCCGCGGCCCAGCGTCAGTAACTGCCGCCCGAGGACTCTCGTCCCAAAACAAAGGCCGCCCGAGGGCGGCCTTTGTTTTTGCCGGCAGGATCAGGCCGCGATGACCACGTCTTCGGCCTGCAGACCCTTGTCGCGCTGGATCACCGAGAACTCCACGCGCTGGCCTTCCATCAGCACCCGATGGCCTTCGCCACGGATCGCGCGGAAGTGCACGAAGATATCGTCGCCGGTGTCGCGGGAGATGAAGCCGAAGCCCTTGGAGGTGTTGAACCACTTCACCGTGCCGCGCTCGCGGTCGTCGGCCAGCGGCCGTGCCGGGGCGGCGACGGTCGCGGCGGGGCGAGCCACCGGGCGCGGGCGATTCTCCACCTCGGCAGCCGTCGCGGTGCCGGCCGGAGCACGAAACTTTTCCGGCAGGCTGGCCAGGGCGGCGACCAGGGTCAGTCCCAGGGGCAGCAGTTCGGCGGGCAGGCCACCGATGTGGGAGAGCGGGGCGAGCAGGATGAAGGTCTGCATCACGACGGCGATCACCAGCAGGGCGCTGGCGAGCTTCTGCACGCCGCTGCTGCGGCTGCGGGAGAAGGGCGTGAAGAGGAGGGTGGCGAGACCCAGCAGGGCCAGATGGATGGACTCGGGTTGATCGAAGGACGAGGTGTCGGACTGCAGTCCGGGAATAGCCGATAACAGGAGCGCGGCTGCGCCCACCACGACATGGACAGTAGATAACGTGTTCAATGTGAAATCACCTTGGGGTCAAGAACACGGGTCTGCCGAAACTGCCGGGATGAAGACCGACAGCGGAATGACCCGGCGCGGAACGCGCGTTCTTATTAAACCCAAAAGGTGAGGGGCACTCAATCGTGGCGCCGTCGCGGCACGTGGTCCGCGACGGCGCGGCGACTCAGGCGGCGAGCAGGCTGCGCAGCATCCAGGCGGTCTTCTCGTGGGTCTGCATGCGCTGGGTCAGCAGGTCGGCGGTGGGTTCGTCGTTGACCTTGTCCAGCAGCGGGAAGATGCCCCGCGCGGTGCGCACCACGGCTTCCTGGCCCTGCACCAGCAGGCGGATCATCTCCTGGGCGTCCGGTACCCCTTCCTCTTCCTTGATGCTCGACAGGCGTGCGTAGGCGGCATAGGTGCCCGGCGCCGGGAAGCCCAGGGCGCGAATGCGCTCGGCGATGTCGTCCACCGCCACGGCCAGCTCGGTGTACTGGGTCTCGAACATCAGGTGCAGGGTGTTGAACATCGGCCCGGTGACGTTCCAGTGGAAGTTGTGGGTCTTCAGATACAGGGTGTAGGTGTCGGCCAGGAGGCGCGACAGGCCCTCGGCGATCTCGGCGCGATCCTGTTCGGCGATTCCGATGTTGATTTCCATGCTGACGGCTCCTTGTGCGTCGGTTGCGAAGGGGGTCGAGGCTATCACAGAACCGCTGGCCGTTTAGCCAGTGGTTGTGTCGTAAGTGGCACTGTGATGTTCGGTACAATGATACGGAATGATATAGAATCTCCCGTTCAGTCGAGCGCCCGGTCTTGCCGGCCCGGCGCCTCCACGCATTCAGCCTGTTCTAGAGAAGCGAAAACACCATCATGATGCGCAGCCACTATTGCGGCCAGTTGAACGAGAGCCTGGACGGCCAGGAAATCACCCTCTGCGGTTGGGTCCACCGCCGCCGTGACCACGGCGGGGTCATCTTCCTCGACATCCGCGATCGCGAAGGCCTGGCCCAGGTGGTGTTCGATCCGGATCGCGCCGCGACCTTCGCCAAGGCCGACCGGGTGCGCAGCGAGTACGTGGTCAAGATCACCGGCAAGGTGCGCCTGCGTCCCGAAGGCGCGCGCAACGCCAACATGGCGTCCGGCGCCATCGAGGTGCTGGGCTACGAGCTGGACGTGCTCAACGAGGCGGAAACCCCGCCGTTCCCGCTCAATGAATACACCGACGTCGGCGAGGAAACCCGCCTGCGCTACCGCTTCATCGACCTGCGTCGCCCGGAGATGGCCGAGAAGCTCAAGCTGCGCTCGCGCATCACCTCCAGCATCCGCCGCTACCTGGACGAGAGCGGCTTCCTCGATGTCGAGACGCCGATCCTGACCCGTGCCACCCCCGAGGGCGCCCGCGACTACCTGGTGCCCAGCCGCACCCATCCCGGCAGCTTCTTCGCCCTGCCGCAGTCGCCCCAGCTGTTCAAGCAGCTGCTGATGGTCGCCGGCTTCGACCGCTACTACCAGATCGCCAAGTGCTTCCGCGACGAGGACCTGCGCGCCGACCGCCAGCCGGAATTCACCCAGATCGATATCGAGACCAGCTTCCTCGATGAACAAGACATCATGGACATCACCGAGACCATGGTGCGCAACCTGTTCAAGGAAGTGCTGGACGTCGAGTTCGGCGAACTGCCGCACATGACCCTGGCCGAGGCCATGCGTCGCTTCGGCTCGGACAAGCCGGACCTGCGCATCCCACTGGAACTGGTGGACGTGGAAGACCAGCTCAAGGACGTCGACTTCAAGGTCTTCGCCGGTCCGGCCAACGATCCCAAGTGCCGCGTCGCCGCCCTGCGCGTACCGGGCGGGGCGAGCATGCCGCGCAAGCAGATCGACGACTACACCAAGTTCGTCGGCATCTACGGCGCCAAGGGCCTGGCCTACATCAAGGTCAACGAGCGCGCCGCCGGCGTCGAAGGCCTGCAGTCGCCGATCGTCAAGAACATCCCGCTGGACAACATCAACGTCATCCTCGACCGCGTCGGTGCGGTCGACGGCGATATCGTCTTCTTCGGTGCGGACAAGACCAAGATCGTCTCCGAGGCCCTGGGCGCGCTGCGCATCAAGCTCGGCCACGACCTGAAGCTGCTGACCTGCGAGTGGGCGCCGCTGTGGGTGGTCGACTTCCCGATGTTCGAGGAAAACGACGACGGCAGCCTGACCGCCATGCACCACCCCTTCACCTCGCCCAAGTGCAGCCCGGACGAGCTCAAGGCCAACCCCGGTGCCGCGCTGTCGCGCGCCTACGACATGGTGCTCAACGGCACCGAGCTGGGCGGCGGTTCCATCCGTATCCACGACAAGAAGATGCAGCAGGCCGTCTTCGAGGTGCTGGGGATCAGCGAAGCGGAACAGGAAGAGAAGTTCGGCTTCCTGCTGGACGCCCTCAAGTTCGGCGCCCCGCCCCATGGTGGCCTGGCCTTCGGCCTGGATCGCCTGGTCATGCTGATGACCGGTGCCTCGTCCATTCGCGAAGTCATCGCCTTCCCGAAGACCCAGAGCGCCGCCGACGTCATGACCCAGGCGCCCGGCGCGGTCGACGCCAAGGCCCTGCGCGAGTTGCACATCCGCCTGCGCGAGCAGCCCAAGGCGGAATAAGCCTTACCGGAGGAGGGCGGCCCGGGTGGGTGCCTTCCGTTTCCTTCGTTTCACTGCGCCGCGGCCCTCGTCGTCGGGCGCAGTCTTCGTCAAGACAGTGGAGTAGCTCATGGCCGGTCATTCCAAATGGGCCAACATCAAGCACCGCAAAGAGCGCCAGGACGCCAAGAAAGGCAAGATCTTCACCAAGATTATCCGTGAACTGACCGTGGCCGCGCGCCAGGGCGGCGGCGTGCCGGCGGACAACCCCCGCCTGCGTCTGGCGGTGGACAAGGCGCTCACCGCCAACATGACCCGCGACACCATCGACCGGGCCATCGCCCGTGGCGTGGGCGCTGGCGAAGGCGAGAACGTCGAGGAACTGACCTACGAAGGCTATGCCCCGAGCGGCGTCGCCATCATCGTCGAGGCCATGACCGACAACCGCAACCGCACCGCGGCCGAAGTCCGCCACGCCTTCAACAAGTGCGGTGGCAACCTGGGCACCGACGGCTCCGTCGCCTACCTGTTCGAGCGCAAGGGCCAGATCAGCTATGCGCCCGGCCTGGACGAGGACGCCCTGATCGAAGCGGCCCTGGAAGCCGGTGCCGACGACGTGGTGGCCAACGACGATGGCTCCATCGACGTCTTCACCAGCTTCGCCGACTTCATCGCCGTCAACGAAGCCCTGACCGCCGCTGGCTACAAGGCCGACGAGGCCGAGGTGACCATGATCCCTTCGACCTCCGCGACCCTGGATCTGGAAACGGCGCAGAAGGTGCTCAAGCTGATCGACATGCTCGAAGACCTGGACGACGTGCAGAACGTCTATTCCAACGCCGACATCCCCGACGACGTCATGGCGCAGCTGGGCTGATGTCCCTCTACGAGCGCCTGCCGCCGGATGCCGCCGGTACACTGGTCCTGGGGATCGACCCCGGTTCCCGGCTGACCGGCTTCGGCGTGGTGCGCGATACCGGGCGCGGCTGCGAATACGTCGCCTCCGGTTGCATCCGCACCGGCAATGGCCCGCTGCCGGAACGGCTGCAGATCGTCTATCGCGGCGTGCGCGACGTCATCGCCCAGTACGGGCCGGTGACCATGGGCATCGAGCAGGTGTTCATGGCGCGCAACGCCGACTCGGCGCTCAAGCTGGGCCAGGCCCGCGGCGCGGCCATCGTCGCCGGTACCGAGGGTGGACTGGAGATCTGCGAATACACCGCCAGCCAGGTCAAGCAGGCGGTGGTCGGCAACGGCGGAGCGGACAAGCAGCAGGTGATGCTGATGGTCATGCACCTGCTCCGGCTGACCGAGAAGCCGCAGATCGACGCCTCCGATGCCCTGGCCATCGCCCTTTGCCATGCCCACACCCGGCAGAGCCTGGTGCCCCATGGCCTGCTGGCGACCCGGCGGCGCGGTGGTCGCCTGCGTCTCTAGTCTGCTCCGCTCAAACATCTCGCTCCAAGGTTTAGGAAGGTATCCCTGTGATCGGTCGTCTACGTGGCACCCTGGCGGAAAAACAGCCGCCCCATCTCCTGCTCGACGTGGGTGGAGTCGGCTACGAGGTCGAAGTGCCCATGACGACCCTTTATCGGCTGCCCGCCCAGGGCGAGGTCGTCACATTGCATACCCACCTCGTGGTACGGGAAGATGCGCACCTGCTGTACGGGTTCGGGGAAAAACGCGAGCGTGAGCTGTTTCGCGAGCTGATCCGGCTCAACGGTGTCGGCCCCAAGCTGGCCCTGGCGTTGATGTCCAGTCTCGAGGTGGATGAATTGGTTCGCTGTGTGCAAGCCCAGGACACCTCCGTCCTGGTCAAGGTACCCGGGGTCGGCAAGAAGACCGCCGAGCGCCTGCTGGTCGAGCTCAAGGACAGATTCAAGGCCTGGGAAAACCTGCCCGCCATCGCCCCCCTGGTATTACCGAACCAGGCGCCCACTGCCGTCAGCGCCGAAGCCGACGCCGTCAGCGCCCTGGTGGCCCTGGGCTTCAAGCCCCAGGAGGCCAGTCGCGCCGTCGCCGCCGTGGAAGGGGAAGACCTTTCCAGCGAGGAACTCATCCGTCGCGCCCTGAAGGGCATGGTCTGACCCATGATAGAAACCGATCGTCTCATCTCGGCCGGTGGCCGCGACCGCGAGGAATTCCAGGACCGCGCCATCCGCCCGGTGCGCCTGGCGGACTACATCGGCCAGCCGGTGGTGCGCGACCAGATGGGGCTGTTCATCCAGGCCGCCAAGGGCAGGGGAGAGGCCCTCGACCATACCCTGATCTTCGGCCCGCCCGGTCTGGGCAAGACCACCCTGGCCAACATCATCGCCCAGGAAATGGGGGTGTCCCTGAAGAGCACCTCCGGCCCCGTGCTGGAACGGCCGGGTGATCTCGCCGCGCTGCTGACCAACCTGGAAGCGGGCGATGTGCTGTTCATCGACGAGATCCATCGGCTCTCGCCCATCGTCGAGGAGGTGCTCTATCCGGCGATGGAGGACTACCAGCTCGACATCATGATCGGCGAAGGCCCGGCGGCGCGTTCCATCAAGCTGGATCTGCCGCCCTTCACCCTGGTCGGGGCCACCACCCGCGCCGGCATGCTGACCAATCCGCTGCGTGACCGCTTCGGGATCGTCCAGCGGCTGGAGTTCTACGGCACGGCGGATCTCGCCACCATCGTCACCCGTTCGGCCGGCATCCTCGGTCTCGCCATCGAAGCCGAAGGCGCCCTGGAGATCGCCCGCCGGGCGCGGGGCACGCCGCGGATCGCCAACCGCCTGCTGCGCCGGGTGCGCGACTTCGCCGAGGTACGCGGGAAGGGCCATATCAGTCACGACATCGCCAGTCGCGCCCTGGATCTGCTGGACGTCGATGCCCAGGGCTTCGACCACCAGGATCGGCGCCTGCTGCTGACCATGATCGACAAGTTCGACGGCGGCCCGGTCGGGGTGGACAGCCTCGCCGCCGCCATCAGCGAAGAGCGTCACACCATCGAGGACGTGCTGGAACCCTATCTGATCCAGCAAGGCTATATCATGCGCACGCCGCGCGGACGGGTGGTCACCCGGCATGCCTATCTGCACTTCGGGCTCAACCTGCCCACTCGTCTGGCCCAGGGCGGTACGCCCGATCTGTTCGAGGTCAATGGTAACTGAATGCAGTTGCGAATATTTCTGATTGGCAACGGCGAGGCTAGGTTCTAGAGTATGCACGCGCAACCGCGGAGCCCGTCGCCGCCCGTCCTCAGGTGTCGTGTCTACTACGAAGATACCGATGCCGGCGGCATCGTCTATTACGTCAATTACCTCAAGTTCATGGAGCGCGCCCGCACCGAGCGATTGCGCGGGCTGGGCTATGCCCAGTCCGAACTCGCTCGGGACAATCTGCTCTTCGTCGTCCACAGCAGCGAAGCGCGCTACCATGCGCCCGCGCGCCTGGATGACGAACTGCTGATCGGTGCCGAGGTGGTCGAAGCGAAGCGCGCCAGCCTCAGGTTTCACCAAGAGGTTCGACGCGCGAAGGATGATGTCCTGCTCTGCGAAGGGTGGGTGACGGTCGCCTGTGTGCGTGCCGATAGCTTCAGGCCCAGGGCGATGCCCGAAACCATGCGAACGGTTCTTGCCGGAAATCCGGCTTCTATTCAATCAGGAGATTAAGCGTGCAACCCAACGTCGACCATACGTCCATGTGGAGCCTCATCGCCAACGCCAGTCTGGTGGTGCAACTGGTGATGCTCATCCTGGTCGCAGCCTCCGTCACGTCCTGGATCATGATCATCCAGCGTGGCAATGCCATGCGCGCCGCCAAGCGGTCCCTGGATGCCTTCGAGGAAAAGTTCTGGTCGGGCATCGACCTGTCCAAGCTGTATCGCCAGGCCGGTAGCAATCCCGACCCGGATTCCGGCGTGGAGCAGATCTTCCGCGCCGGTTTCAAGGAGTTCTCCCGTCTGCGCCAGCAGCCCGGGGTCGATCCCGATGCGGTCATGGAGGGCGTCGCCCGGGCCATGCGCGTGGCCATCTCCCGTGAGGAAGAGAAGCTCGAGCAGGCCCTGCCGTTCCTGGCCACCGTCGGTTCCACCAGCCCCTACGTGGGTCTGTTCGGTACCGTCTGGGGCATCATGAACTCCTTCCGCGGGCTGTCCACCGCCCAGCAGGCGACCCTGGCCACCGTGGCGCCCGGCATCGCCGAAGCCCTGATCGCTACCGCCATCGGTCTGTTCGCCGCCATTCCCGCCGTCGTGGCCTATAACCGCTTCGCCGCCCGCTCGGAAATGCTGATCAACCGCTACTACACCTTTGCGGACGAATTCCAGGCCATCCTGCACCGCAAAGTCCACACCAGCGACGAATAAAGAGGTATCCCATGGTCCCTCGCCGCCAGAAACGCAAGCCCGTCGCCGAGATGAACGTGGTGCCCTACATCGACGTGATGTTGGTGCTCCTCGTCATCTTCATGGTGACGGCGCCCATGCTCAACCAGGGCGTCAAGGTCGACCTGCCCAAGGTCGACAGCCAGGCCCTGCCGCAGGACAACGACAAGCAGATCCTCACCGTATCGGTGAAGGCCGACGGTACCTACTACTGGAACGTCGGTTCCGAGGTGGATACCGACCAGAAGGCCAAGTCCGAGACCGCGGTGTCCTTGCCACAACTGAGTCAGCAGGTCGGCGCCATCATGCGCCAGCGGGCCGACACCCAGGTGTTCATCCGCGGTGACAAGGCCGCCAACTATGGAGTCGTCGCCGGCGCCATGGGGGCCTTGCAGCAGGCCGGCGTGCCCAACGTCGGGTTGATTACCGAGGCACCCTGATGCGACACCGCGAGCGTTCGTCGTCCGAAAGTTATTTCTGGCCGGTCATCTGGGCAGTCGCCCTGCATGTGCTGATCTTCGGCCTGCTGTTCGTCAGCTTCGCCTTCACCCCTGAGTTGCCCCAGTCCCGCCCGGTGGTCCAGGCGACCCTGGTCCAGCTCAAATCCAAGAGCTCGGCGCAGGTCCAGACCGAGCAGAAGCTGGCCGGGGAGGCGAAGAAGACCGCGGCCAAACAGTACGAGCAGGAACAGCTGGAGCAACGCCGCCAGCAACAGGAAGCCCAGCGTGAAGCGGCGGCGGCCAAGGCGGCTCAGCAACAGAAGGAAGCCCAGCAGCAGGCCGCGGAACAAAAGAAAGCCGACGACGCTCGAAAGGCGCAGCAAGCGGAAGCGGCGGCGAAAGCCGCCGAAGCCAAGGCTGAAGCCGAGAAACAGGCGGAGGCCGCCAAGGCGACCGCGGAAGCCAAGCAAGCCGCCGAGCAGAAGAAACAGGCGGACATCGCCAAGAAGAAAGCCGACGAAGCGGCCAAGCAGAAGGCGGCTGACGAAGCGGCGAAGAAAGCCGCGGCAGAGGCGGCCAAGCAGAAGTCCGCGGAAGAAGCCAAGCAGAAGGCTGCGGCCGAGGCTGCCAAGAAAGAGGCAGCGGCGGAAGCGGCGAAGAAGAAGGCCGCTGACGACGCCAAGAAGAAAGCCGCCCAGGCGGCCGCTCGCAAGGCGGCGGAAGACAAGAAGGCGCAGGCCCTGGCCGAGCTGTTGTCCGATGATACCCAGCGGCAGCAGGCGCTGGCCGATGAGCAGGGCGACGAGGTGGCTTCGAGTTTCGATGACCTGATCGTGCGTCTGGTCAGCGAGCAGTGGACGCGTCCGCAATCGGCCCGCAACGGCATGAGCGTCGAGGTGCAGATCAACATGTTGCCGGATGGCACCATCACCGGCGCGACCGTGACCCGTTCCAGTGGCAACAAGGAATTCGATAATTCAGCGGTGTCGGCCGTGCGTAACGTCGGTCGTATCCGTGAGCTGCAGCAGCTGGATCGCAAGAGCTTCGATCAGCTGTACCGTCAGCGCCGCATGATCTTCAAACCGGAGGACCTGAGTCTGTGAACACCCTGATCCGTTACATCCTGCTGGGCCTGGTCCTGGTGGTGGGCTCCGCCCAGGCGGCCGATCCGCTGGTGATCTCCAGCGGTAGTGATCGCGCCATCCCGATCGCCGTCGTGCCCTTCGGCTGGCAGGGTGGTCAGCCGCTGCCGGAAGACCTGGCGAATATCGTCAGCGACGACATGCGCAACTCCGGGGTGTTCTCGCCGATTCCGCGGCAGAACATGCTCAGCCAGCCGAGCCAGGCCAGCGAAGTCATCTTCCGTGACTGGAAGGCGCTGGGCGCCAACTACGTGCTGGTCGGCAGCGTCGTGCCCAATGGCGGTCGCCTGCAGATCCAGTACGCCCTGTTCAACGTCTCCACTGAGCAGCAGGTGCTGACCGGCAACGTCGGCGGCAGCACCGATCAGCTGCGCGACATGGCGCACTTCATCTCCGACCAGGCCTATGAAAAGCTCACCGGAGTGAAGGGTGCCTTCTCGACGCGCATCCTCTATGTGACCGCCGAGCGCTTCTCCGCGACCAATACTCGCTACACCCTGCAGCGTGCCGACTACGATGGCGCCCGTGCGGTCACCCTGCTGCAGTCCCGCGAGCCGATCCTGTCGCCGCGCTTCGCCCCGGACGGCAAACGCATCGCCTATGTCTCCTTCGAGCAGCAGCGTCCGCGCATCTTCATGCAGTACATCGACACCGGCCGCCGCGAGCAGCTGACCAACTTCGAAGGCCTGAATGGCGCCCCGGCGTTCTCGCCCGACGGCAATCGCCTGGCGTTCGTGCTGTCCAAGGACGGCAATCCCGAGATCTATGTGATGGATCTCGGCTCCCGTGCCATTCGTCGAGTGACGAATGACTCGGCCATCGATACCGAGCCCTTCTGGGGCAAGGATGGCCAGACCATCTACTTCACTTCCGACCGTTCCGGCAAGCCGCAGATTTACAAGACCAGCGTCAGTGGCGGTGGTGCTGAGCGCGTGACTTTCGTCGGTAACTACAACGCCAACCCGAAACTTTCGGCGGATGAAAAGACCCTCGTCATGGTGCATCGCCAGGAAGGTTTCACCAACTTCCAGATCGCGGCGCAAGACCTCCAGCGCGGCTCTGTACGGGTACTTTCCAACACCAGCCTGAACGACTCGCCCACTGTTGCGCCCAATGGCACCATGCTAATCTACGCCACCCGCCAGCAGGACCGAGGCGTACTGATGCTTGTCTCCATCAATGGTCGCGTCCGGATTCCTATTCCCACCGCCCAGGGCGATGTGCGCGAGCCTTCCTGGTCTCCTTACCTGAACTGACGGCTAATTAGAAAAGTCCTTAGATACACCAACATTGCGGTTCTTTTAGGAGTTACATGATGGAAATGCTGAAATTCGGCAAGTTCGCCGCGCTGGCTCTGGCCATGGCTGTGGCCGTGGGCTGTTCCTCCAAGGGCGGCGACGCCTCCGGTGAAGGCGCTGGCGCTGGCGCTGGCGCCGGTGCCGTTGATCCGAACGCTGGCTACGGTGCCAACTCCGGTGCCGTCGACGGCAGCATGGGCGACGAAGCCGCTCTGCGCGCCATCACCACCTTCTACTTCGAGTACGACAGCTCCGACCTGAAGCCGGAAGCCATGCGCGCTCTGGACGTTCACGCTCGTGACCTGAAGGCCAGCGGCCAGCGCGTCGTCCTGGAAGGCAACACCGACGAACGCGGCACCCGCGAGTACAACCTGGCTCTGGGCGAGCGTCGTGCCAAGGCCGTTCAGCGCTACCTGGTGCTGCAGGGCGTTTCCCCGGCTCAGCTGGAACTGGTTTCCTATGGCAAAGAGCGTCCGGTCGCCGTCGGTCACGACGAAGCTTCCTGGGCTCAGAACCGTCGCGTCGAGCTGAAGAAGTAATAATCGATGTCTAAGCGCCTGCAATTCTTGATCGCCCTGACCCTCGGTGTACCGGTTGTCGCCGGGGCTCAGGTTCCCGTCCAGGATGGTAGTTATGGCACCACCCAGTCCGCTGGGCAGGGCTATGGCAACTCAGGCGCGGCCAGTGCCGGAAACGGGGCTCCCGTTTCCGGCATGGGTCAACTGTTCATGCAGTTGCAGCAGATGCAGGACGACATCGCTCGCCTGCGTGGCCAGGTCGAGGTTCAGGAAAACGAGATCCGCCAGCTCAAGCAGGAAGGGTTGGATCGTTACCAGGATCTGGATGGCCGTATCTCCCAGCTTTCTTCCGCTCCGGCCGGTGCCGGTGCTGGAGCGGCTGCAGGTGCTGCCCAAGGGGGCGCCATCGCGGCCAACAATACGCCGACTCCGCCCGCTGCTGCCGGAGCGCCGGCAGCCAGTAGCGAACCGGGTGATCCGGCGAAGGAAAAGCTGTACTACGACGCTGCCTTCGATCTGATCAAAGCCAAGGATTTCGACAAGGCCAGCCAGGCGTTCAACGCCTTCCTGCGCAAGTATCCCAACAGCCAGTACGCCGGCAATGCCCAGTACTGGTTGGGTGAGGTGAATCTGGCCAAGGGCGACCTGCAAGCCGCCGGCCAGGCGTTCGCCAAGGTCAGCCAAGCCTATCCCACCAGCAACAAAGTGCCGGATTCGCTGTACAAATTGGGTGGGGTCGAGCAGAAGCTCGGTCGCACCGATCGGGCCAAGGGCATGTACCAGCAGGTCATCAGCCAGTATCCCGGAACCTCCGCTGCGCAGCTGGCGCAGCGGGATCTGAAAAGCCTGCCCTAGCGCAGGCTTTTTTCTTCTATCTACCGCAACGGAGGCGGATGGCCTGTTTAGCCGTCACGCCCGTGGCTTCTATGCAAAAAGATACCCTACGTCTTACCGAAATCTTCTATTCGCTCCAGGGCGAAGCCCGCACCACCGGTCTCGCCACCGTCTTCGTTCGCCTCACCGGCTGCCCCTTGCGCTGCCAGTACTGCGACACGGCCTATGCCTTCACCGGCGGCGAGATACACCACCTCGATGCCATCCTGGAGCAGGTCGCGAGCTATCGGCCGCGCCACATCTGCGTGACCGGCGGCGAGCCGCTGGCCCAGCCCAACTGCCTCGTGCTGCTGGAGCGCCTGTGCGACGCCGGCTACGAGGTGTCGCTGGAAACCAGCGGCGCCCTGGACGTCAGCGGCGTCGACCCGCGCGTCAGCAAGGTGGTCGATCTCAAGACCCCGGGCTCGGGCGAGGTGGGGCGTAACCTCTATGCCAACATGGCGCACCTCACGCCCAACGACCAGGTCAAGTTCGTCATCTGCTCCCGCGAGGACTACGATTGGGCGGTTTCCAAGCTGATCGAGTATCGTCTGGAGCAGCGCGCGGGCGAGGTGCTGTTCTCGCCCAGCCATGGCCAGGTCGTGCCACGCGAGCTGGCGGAGTGGATCGTCGCCGACAACCTGCCGGTACGCTTCCAACTGCAGTTGCACAAGATTCTCTGGAACGACGAGCCTGGACATTGAGCATGAGTCAGCCTAAAGCGGTCATCCTTCTTTCCGGTGGGCTGGATTCCGCCACCATCGTCGCCATGGCCAAGGCCCAGGGCTTCGCCTGCTATACGATGAGCTTCGACTATGGCCAGCGCCACAGGGCCGAGCTGCAGGCCGCCGAGCGTGTGGCGCGCCAGCTGGGTGTCGTCGAGCACAAGGTGATCGGCCTGGATCTCAACGGCATCGGCGGCTCGGCGCTCACCGATCCGGACATCGCCGTCCCGGAAACGCCAGGGGAGGGTATTCCCGTCACCTATGTGCCGGCGCGCAATACCGTGTTCCTGTCACTGGCGCTCGGCTGGGGCGAGGTGCTGGGCGCCCGGCACCTCTTCATCGGGGTCAATGCGGTGGACTACTCCGGTTATCCGGATTGCCGTCCAGAGTTCGTCGAAGCCTTCGAGCGCCTCGCCAATCTCGCCACCAAGGCCGGTGTGGAAGGGGATACCTTCAAGATCGAGGCACCGCTGCAGTTCCTCTCCAAGGCGCAGATCGTCCATGCCGGTACCCAGCTCGGCGTGGACTATGGTCTTACCGTGTCCTGCTACCAAGCCAATGCCGAAGGCGAAGCCTGCGGTCGCTGCGACAGCTGCCGCCTCCGCGCCGATGGCTTCCAGGCGGCCGGAATTCCAGACCCTACGCGCTACCAGTAAAAATTTTCATCTAGGGTGTTGATTATCCTGGGGAAATCGCTAGAATGGCGGCCACTAACGGGTCGTTAGCTCAGTCGGTAGAGCAGTTGGCTTTTAACCAATTGGTCGTAGGTTCGAATCCCACACGACCCACCATCTCCACCAGAAACCCTCCGCAAGGAGGGTTTTTGCGTTCTCGCAGCTAAACAAGCAGCCGTCTGTGGCGGAATCTAGCCTCGCGGTTTGATGATGTCAAACTGAATCAGCTGGCGCCCTGAGCCTTGCGCTGCATGGCCTCGGCGCAATTTCGTACGTCAGCTGCGCTGTGTAGCTATCCACGCCTTACTATCGCTGTAAGCGGTCTCGTCCCATTGCTGATCCATTCTGCGAGCTGATCGAACGCTTCTGGCGTGGAGGGTCCGGAGATGCTCCCTGGTTGCTGAAAGGGTAGGGGAGGGCGTGGCCTGGGTTGATCCAGTCGCTGTTCCTGGCATTGCCGCGCGCTGCAATCCACTCGAGCGATCAGGTTCCTCGGTACCTTATCGGCACGTTCTTCGAGGACATGACGCATCTGGTGTGGATCCGTCTCTATGTATTCCATCGTGGTAGCGATGCTCGAGTGGTTCAGCAGGGCCTTGGCCACGTGAATGTTGCGATCCGCTTGTCGCATTAGGTCGGACGCCAGGGTGTGCCTGAACCGATGGGGAGTCATCCGAGTCCCTACTATCGCCGTCAGCTTTCTATACATTGCCTCAATCTGATTAATATCCATAGTTTCTCGTCTGTAATGCGAGGAGAACCTATTAACGTTAAATAGCTGGTCCGTGGCTTTGAAATGCAGAGAGTCTGCCCACGCTACAATGCGGTCTATGTACTCATAAAGAGGTCCAGGAATGGGTAGGAGAAACTCTTTGTGAGTCTTGTCTCCTTCGCTTCGAACATTAATAGTTCTACGTCTTAGGCAGACGTCTCGTCTCTGTATACTTAATAAAGAATTCAGGCGAATTCCGGTATAGTGAAAGGTTTCGTAGACAGATAGCCAGAACCAAGCTGGGGTTATGCTGCTACGTTCGCCTGATACCCGTTCGATCTCTTGTAGCCTGATAAGCTGGTTGCGGCCCTGAGTAATGGCCTCATGAGGTACAGTTTTTTTCCGCTTTCTGGGTGGAACTACAGAGGTGTCAGTGAAGGGGTTTTTACGGAGCGTCAATAGGTCTTGAGAAATGGCGTATCCGAAAAGCGTTTTGAGATGACTGGCGTACGTGTTCCAGCTGCGCTTGGCTAAGCCTGAATCCAAGGCCTCCTTGCGCCAGATCAAAACATCTCGATGATGTAGCTTTTCGAGTTCGACGTCATCGCCAAATCTTCTGCTTAATGCCCGGGCTGCTGCTAGGTAGATAACTCTAGTTGCTGGCCTGAGATCGTGAGTATCATTGTATGCGCTAGCGATATCGAGGATATTCAATTTTCGCTAGCTCCCATATCCTGCAATCGCAGGCTAATGTTATCGAATGGTGGATGCGTGAAGATTGCACCAGGGTCCTTCAAAAGATAGCCTTTGAGCAGTTTGGATTTCCGCGGACCGATGACCTCGCATGTCCATATATTGAGATTGTCCGGTGTCTTGCGGTTAGTTTTGAGTTTTTCAAATCCGCGTTGAACTAGCTGCCAGGTTTCAATCCCTCTCGCCTCGGCTTCCCTCTGTAGGTGAGGATGCTCCAAGGCATAGCGCTTGAATAATCCGGGGCTGACGAGAAACGCAGTGCCATCCACTGTGTGGATCATTGCTTTGGCATCGTTGATCACCAGCGTGTGTGAAAGCACGCCCTGCCGCGCCCAAGCTATGAAAGCTTGGCCGAGATCAGCTGCGTCCTTGGCCAGAATTGCCTCTTCAGATAGGTGCTCGGCGATGCAATCAGTGAAGTTGTTTCCGGTGATGTCAGGGAGCAACTGAGAAACTGGAATTTCTGAAAATGAAGCTGCTTCACCGAAGAGCTCATCTGCTAGTGCAAGGGTCTCGTCCATGGGGTTCAAACCGGTCTGGAATGCGGGCGGCGGCAGTGTTTCGGATGAGGACACCTCTTGTGAAGATGTGACATGCGTCACGGTTTGTGGTATCGGATATGATGGCTTAGCGATATCGCTCGCAGGTGCAGGCCGCTGCTGATCTAGCTCGGTGTCTTCCGGCTGCTCAAGTGTGAAAATGCCGGTAAATGGAGCTGGTCGATCTGTAGGATCTGGCCAGATAAGCGCGGGGGATACCTTGAGTAAGGTGAAGGTGTTCTTCCAGCCGTGGCCGGTGTCGATCGTTGCCCTCCAGATAGCCTTGTCCTGAGCGTTAACCTGAATGATGGCCTGGTCCTGGATCAGGTTGAAGAATGGGGCGTTCGACGTTGGAATACCTTCTACGCCTTGGGAGAGCATCAGTGCCCGCAACTGGTCTGAGGCAGGCTTGCTGACGAGCCATAGCGCATCCTGGGTCAGCCACCCATCCGATGGCCCATCTGGCTGGTTCAGCTTGAACTTCTCTATGACCAGGGTGCGTAGCCCGTCGGCCAGCTGACGCTGGATCGTATTCTTGGGTGCCTCCATCGCGCGCTGTGGGTTCGCGCCGAGCTCCTGAGCCACACTCGCCTGGTCAGCCTGGACGATCATTTCCCCCAATACACCTGCGTGCTGGTATTGCCCGGCCAAGACGAAGATCAACGATGACCAGAGCTCGCGGTAGCCGCTGAGCCAGTCCAGCACGTGTGGCGGCAAAACCTGGAAATAGACGAGTGCTGAGGCAGCGCCATGGAGCTGATAGTCGCGGCCTTTGACGTACCGGAAGCGGTAGGGGCTTTCGATGCGGCCGTGCCAGGGATGCCAGAGCTTGCCGTCCTGAAAGACGACCTCGATGTCGACAGCAATCTTGCCCAGGTCGTGGAGCAGGGCGCCGTAGGCGACGGCAGCTGACCAGGCCTCTGCCTGTGCTGCTTGCGACTCAGGCGGTGCACCAATGGGGAGGAGGTAGTTCTGCCGGATCTTCAGGGCATAGGCGACGATCTCTAGGCCGTGATCGAGCAGGCCCCCGGGATAGGCGTGGTGGTGATTTTCAGAGGCTGGGAGCTGCTGGACCAGGTTCGCGTAGCGTTCGAGGGGGTCGCAGTAGAGCGAGGCGAATTGCACGCGCGACAGCGAAGTCCGCTGCCAGATATTCTCGATGAGCTTCTGCCGGCGGGGAAGTGCCAGTAGATCTTTACCCGCATACGGCGGTGTGAAGACCTGTTTGCCGGGGACCGGAAACGTGGAGGGTGGGGCTTTCTTCCTGAAAAAGAGATCGAACATGGCATGCTCTTGGTAGTTCTTGGGCCTGCGTTGTCGATCAGCGGCGGCGAACGGCCAATGGTAAACCGCTATCACTGCTCAGGAGGTTAGGCTGGCCGAAGGCCAGTTTCTTGCTGCCGTGGGCAACCTTATACGGTGAGTTTGGGGTTTGCCGTAGATTGTGCGGGACGTGGCGGGCAGCATTGCGGGGCAATATCAACCGAGACTTTGGTCAGGGCGCGGGCACCCACAAAATATGGTGCCTTGCTTGGATCAGAAAATATTCAGGCCAAGAGATATTTTGTCATTTCTGATGGCCCTACCGCTGCCACGAAATCCATACTTAATGCTGAGATCCCGATGCCAGTCAGATAAGGATGAACGGCCCGCGCAAGTTCTCGATAGTTTATGTTACTGTCCTCAGCTGTGACTAACGCTTCAGCACAAATGATGGATTTGGTCCAATCGCAGAGCGCTTATTTTGTTCATGACTTGGGGTTTTTAGACTAATGCTGGACACGGTTGCAGTATTTTTCAGCATCACCGCAGTGCTTGCGTTTCTCAACAGGCGTTATGTGGGGCTTCCGCCCGCCATTGGTGTCATGAGCATTGCGCTATCGCTTTCCATACTGAACATGGCGCTCGATGCCCTAGGTTTTGAAGCGCTACATAAGTTCGAGACATCATTATTGGAGTCCATCGACTTTTCTGAGCTATTAATGCAAGGCATGTTATCGCTCCTGCTGTTCGCCGGCGCACTACATGTGGACTTGTCGCAGTTGCGTACCTATCAATGGCAAGTAGCGTCGTTAGCTATCATCGGGACAGCTATTTCAACCCTGCTTGTTGGTTTTTTGCTTTGGGCGCTACTATCCCTCACCGAGTTGACCCTACCCCTTTCTTACTGTTTAGTGTTTGGCGCGCTTATCTCGCCAACAGACCCCATCGCAGTTATGGGTATTTTAAAATCTGCTGGCGCACCCGCCAGCATTGAACTAGTAATTTCAGGTGAGTCCCTATTTAATGACGGCGTGAGTGTCGTGTTGTTTTCGCTTATCCTCTCGATGATCGTCAGTGGTGACGCGCCCTCTGTACTTGGAGCTTCACAATTGCTGGTTGAGGAAGCCGGCGGCGGTGCATTGGTCGGCTTGATTTTGGGATACCTCACTTACCGAATACTAAAAAGTATAGATAGCTATCAAGAAGAAGTGCTCATCACCCTCGCAGCTGTACTCGGTAGCTACGCCCTGGCGATCCATCTGCACGTTTCGGGACCACTGGCGATGGTAGTAATGGGGCTCATTGTGGGCAATCAGGGTCGCTCATACGCAATGTCGGACCAAACTGAAAGAAATCTCGATATGTTCTGGGAGCTTATTGACGAGATCCTTAATGCAGTTCTTTTTGTACTCATTGGGTTGGAGGTGGTGTTGATTCACTTCTCGGATTCGCTTGCTGTAACAGCACTGGCCGTCATTGTGATCACCTTGCTTGCAAGGCTGCTGACTGTCGGTGTTCCCATAGCGATACTGGGTAAGCGATTTCGCTTGCCTACCGGTGCCTGGAGCGTGATGACCTGGGGCGGTCTAAGGGGAGGGATATCAGTGGCGTTAGCATTGTCTCTGCCGGCGGGTCATGCTCGGGATATTGTGGTATCGCTAACCTATAGCGTCGTAGTGTTCTCCATTCTTGTTCAGGGCATGAGTATTGGCGCGCTGGTGAAGCGCGTAATTCCCTGCAAGCGATAAGCAGCTTTTCGTAAATTAGGCCGTCACGTCTAATCATGTGTAGGCGGTTATGCACGCTCTCAGACGCGTCTTATCAGCCATAAGAGTCAAGGCAGCCTCCCCCCGCTCTTGAACGATATTCATGTGCCTGGCACACACGTCTGCGTACAACGCCGGACTGGAGTTTGCTAGGCTACCAAGCGCTTTGATGAGACGGATATTCACCTCTATCAGTGCGGCGCCGTCACGCGCAATAGGCGAGAAAAAATCGTCAAACATGTCTTCTATGGACAGTCCGTGGAGGTACACGCAACTGCGGTGCGCTTGTGTTTCATCGGGCGCGCTGTATGTGGCATATGCGTTGAATGCGCGTATCCCTCTGCCAATGACATCGATCGCCGTGCCTGGGTCGTTGACGGCGGGTGACAGCGCTCTTGACGCGACTTCAGAAAGCACAGAAAGACCGAAGCGGGGATCATGTTCAAAGGTCCTGCTTACACCAATGGTGACGACCGAAAGGATTTGCTTAATTTGAGACTCTTCCATTGGCTCTGTATCTGTCCGAACCACATGAGCCAGCACTTCGCCCTCGTTTACAAAGCTACCTGGAAGAATCTCAAGATAAATTATAAAATTCTGCTTAGTCGCAAAAGACTCCAGCGCCGGCACATCAATATGCTTCACGTAACCCACTTCACGACTGAGGATTTTTAAGCCCGGATTTAGTCGATGAGGATATGCACAACCTCCTAGATAAGGCAGTTGACCCCGTTCCTTTAAGGCTTTGATTGCAGCGGTTTCAAGCCGATCAATTGTTTCACCGACTCGACCGAGTCTAGATAAGTGATCGATCCATCGGAGCAGGGTATAAACGATCAAAATGACCACGATGATGGTTACGGCGAACAAGATAACTCTACCTTGGGCGCCGTAGGCTCCAGTACTTAGGGCGATAATGCCTACGAGGCTGAAAAGGAAAGAACCAATGAAGGTCGACAGGGCATTCTGAGTGGTTCTGTCCTCCATGACCAACGTCGTAGCCCGAGGGGTTGTGCCAGTACTTGCTGCCCCATAAGCCGTCACCATGGTGCTTAGGGAAAAGGTGGTGACAGCTAACATGCTGGAAGCAATTATGCCTAAAATTTTGTCGACCGCGTCAGCCCCTATCTTGCCCGGCAGATCTATCGGAATGTGATCTCGGAAAACAACCGCAATCAGCGCCGTTACTACGCCCAATAATGAGAAAAGCCCTGCCCTAAACCACAGACGCTTTGTTATTTTAATAAACAGCCATTGCCACCGAGCGATCATTGCGGGACTCCTTTGCTACGTGTATCTGATAGGGTTGATTAGGTTGGACAATATTGATAGCAACTAATTACCGTGCTGGAATTTTCGGCGCTCGCAAATCGCTGCCAACATGCCAGCCAAGCTCTTCAGTAGCCAAAGATTAAATGAAATAATTCCCAAAAACTTGAGGCCGGGATTAAGCATAGGATTACTCAAGGTTTTCCTAATAAGAGCATCATCGCCGACAGCGCATGATTGTCATGGAAAACAGTGCCGTCGCATCCATCCCTAGCTGCTTTTTGCGGTAGCTCGTTGCGCCCTATCCGTTCTCGACTAGCCTGAGGTAGCGTGATGTCGACTGAGGGCTAGAAGATGGATAGCTTACGTGAGCGCTTGGAAGCGCTGGATCCACCGGTGAAATCATTTTTGGATTGGCGTGCTGACGGCTGGCTGGTCTGCTTGGTGGATCCCTCGGTGCCTGCGATGGTATCCCGCGTCATCGAGTGGTCAGTCATGAAAGATATTGGCCAGACCAATATGATTATCCTGCATGCGGTCAATGAGTTGCGGCGCAAAGGGTCTCATCTCCCGCTTGAGGCCGATACGGCTCTCTTGGCAAGCCGGATGTGAGCGTTCTAGGCCCAAAAGAAAAGGCCAGAACTCCCGTGCTGGCCTTAGCTCAATGCCTTGGGGGCTGACCGAGCCCAAAGGCTGAGTATAGATCGATCAGAAAACCGCGCTACGCAGATAGCGACGTGCTGACCGGCGGAAACGTTGTTGGCATCAGGCCTATTTAGCTGTCTCTGACTTTTTAGGGTTTAGCTGCCATGGGCGAGCCTGAACCTGTTTCGCCGCCTCTAGAACTAGGCCTGCACTTCATGCCGTGATCAGTCGGGCTCCCAGCCCCATTACCAGCCTGGTGTCAGGCTGCAATCTAGGCAGGGTGACTACCGGCGCTCAGCCTCGGTAGCTACCAAAAGTCATACAAAGATGAGAGCAGTGCAATCCCAATGACTAGGTTTCCGAGCACCAGGACGGCGGTGGCTACACGGCTGTCGGGATCCCTCACCAGGCCGAGCCCTGCGTGGCTTGGGTCGAGGGGCTCCTTTCCGTGAGAGTCCCATCCTCGTCCGGCCGCTCAGCCAGGTAACGCTTTCCAAGCCCACCGATAGCTTGCTCCCTGGAGCCAGCATCAGCGCATATTTGGTCCTTGAGCGTGATGCTCAGATTAGGGTGAAGCATGTTGCCAACGCGGGGTTTTCTGTCGCCGATAGTCATAGTCGTCTCGAGATAGCATGGATTCTCAGGCGGTAAAGGCTTTGAGTAGACACAGCTTGGGCATCGGGAGTGCAGCCTTATGATTCAAAAGTGCTCAGCTTGTGAACACGATTGGCTTGGTTTCGAGACAGCTGCGGGAAGTGATCACCTTCGTCACCTAGACGTGACCTGACCGAGGGCCGTGAGTGGACGGCCGAGTTCTGATTCGACCCACAAGACTTGTAGCGCTATAATTTACGGAGGTGATGATCGCGATAACCATGATGGCCGCGCGCCACCAAACCGGTTGATAGATGCCACCGATCCTGCCTCCCTTACCTAATGATCGTGCAGTCTTTGCCGTGGCGAGCTTTGTCGTTTACAGGGATCGGGCGCTGGATTTGAAGCTACTAGAACTGCACTTTCGGCTAGCGCCCGCCTATCTGTCCGCCTTGAACGATGTGCGAGCTATTGCCGCAGAAAATCTTCGAGCGTTAACCCTGCTGCTCGATAGGCTCTACCTTGAACACCTTCGTCGCCTAGGGGCGCTCGATTTGCTGTGAAGCCGCTTTTTTCTTGATCATCCATCTCGCCCGAGAGCTATTGCCGTGCTCGATCACACGCTTCCGTATCTGCCTGACAGTGAGATGGTCACCGCCTTGCGCGAGCATGACTGGTCCGCCACTCCACTGGGGAGGCTCGAGGATTGGCCTGCGTCTTTGCAGTCCAGTGCTGCCCTAATGATCAGCACGGCCAGCCCGATGTTCATTGTGTGGGGGGATAGCCTTACCTATCTCTACAACGACGCCTGTGCGCCTATTCTCGGTTTGCGCCATCCGGCTGCCTTTGGCCATAGCTTCCGAGACGCTTGGCCTGAAGCGTGGTCCGAGTTTGCCCCCATGGTCGATCATGTCTACGCAGGCCATGCTTCTACGCGAAAAGATCTGCTTTTGCGTGTGGAGCGCATGGGCTACGCGGAGGACACTTTCTTCACCTTCTTCTGGACGCCGATCCGAGGGGGCGCCGGGGCGGTAGGTGGATTTTTATGTGGGCTCATTGAGACAACCGGACCGGTCAAGCAGCAGCAGGCTTTGGAGAACGCGAACCAGCAGCTCTGCCTGCAGATCCAGGCCGGCCAGGAGGAGCGAGATCGGCTCAAGTCACGTGATTTTCTGAACGTATTCAAGGACCGTATCCGGGATCTGGATGACCCGCTCGACATGGCGGCCATGGCCGCTCAGGTGATGGGAGCGCGGCTTGATCTTCAAGCCGCGGCCTATGCCGTCATGGATGAGGATGGCGTTTATGTCCACGTCGAGCGCGACTGGACGGCAGGCAGCGGCACGCGCTTAGCCGGCCGCTACCTCTTCGAGGAGTACGGCTCTTATGTCGAGGATCTACGCCGGGGTCACACCGTCGTTATCCACGATGTGGCATTGGATCCGCGCACTCGCGATCAGGTCACTCAGTTCTCGGCCATCAACGTCCAGAGCTTGATTAACTTTCCGATCATGGAGCGCGGCCGCTTTGTCGCCGCGTTTTTTGTCGTGTGCGCGCAGCCCCGGCAGTGGCGAGAGGAGGAGATTGCCTTCGTCAAGGATATCGCTGAATTGACGCGCTACGCCGTCGAGCGCCGGCGGGCCGAGCAGCGCCTGCAGGCGTTGAATGCGACGCTGGAACAACAGGTGGTGCACCGCACCCGCGAGCGTAACCGGGTCTGGGAAACCACCAACGACCTCATGGGCAGTGCGACCCTGGCAGGCTACCTCAAGGTCGTAAACCCGGCCTGGCAGCAGCTGCTGGGGTGGAGTGAGAGCGAGCTACTGAGTCGTCCCTTGATCGATTTTGTAGATCCCGAGGATCACCCTGGCGCGCTACAGGTATTAGAGCGTTTGGCTCAGGGCGAGACCATCACGGGCTTCGTAGACCGCGTCATCACCCGTGAGGGTGAACGGCGCACCATCATGTGGACCGCCGCGCCAGACCCTGGTACCGAGCTATTTCACTTTGTCGGCCGCGACCTGACTGACCAGCGTGAGATCGAAGAAGCCCTGCGTCAAGCGCAAAAGATGGAGGCAGTCGGCCAACTGACGGGTGGATTGGCTCACGACTTCAACAACCTGTTGGCCGGCATCTCAGGATCACTGGAACTGATGGCCGCGCGGATCAGCCAAGGCCGAGTCAATGAGCTGGATCGGTACCTCGCAACCGCCCAGGGCGCCACGAAGCGCGCCGCGGCGCTGACTCATCGCCTGCTCGCCTTTTCGCGTCGGCAGACGCTCGCCCCCAAACCGACCGATATCAATCAGCTGGTCAGCGGTATGCTTGACCTCATTCAGCGTACGGTCGGGCCCGCCATCGAGGTGCAAAGCGTCGGCACCGTCGGGCTGTGGCCGGCGCTGGTTGATGCGTCGCAGCTAGAAAATGCCCTGCTCAACCTCTGTATCAATGCGCGGGATGCCATGCCCAGCGGTGGCAAGATCACCATCGAAACGGGCAATCGCTGGATTGATCAACGCAGTGGCCAAATGCACGACATTCCGGCCGGTCAGTACCTGTCGCTGTGTGTTTCGGACAATGGCTCGGGCATGTCCAAGGCTACGATGGCCAAAGCCTTCGAACCCTTCTTTACCACCAAGCCATTGGGCATGGGGACGGGCCTGGGCCTATCGATGATCTATGGATTCGCCAAACAATCTGGAGGCCAGGTTCGCCTCTACTCTGAGGAAGGCGATGGCACCATGGTCTGCATCTACCTGCCTAGGTATGTCGGCACAGCTGATGTTGACGTCATAGCAGGTCGTCTCGGCGAGCGTGAGACCGCGCGTACGGGTGAAACCGTGTTGGTGGTAGACGATGAGCCCACGGTGCGCATGCTGGTTACAGAGGTACTGGAGGAGTTGGGCTACGTCGTGATTGAAGCCGCCGACAGTATCTCCGGACTCAAGGTGCTGGAGTCGGATGTGCGCATTGATTTGCTGGTGTCCGACGTCGGCCTACCGGGTGGCATGAATGGCCGGCAAATGGCCGATGCTGCACGGACCAGTCGACCTGATCTCAAGGTCCTGTTCATCACCGGCTTTGCCGAGAATGCGCTATTCAACAACGGCCAATTGGAACCGGGCATGTCGGTGCTGACCAAGCCCTTCGCTATGGACGTCTTGGCCGCGCGCATGCGGGAGCTCATCGGGACGCCGCCATGATGCAGATGCCGTCGAGTAAAGACAGTGGCATTGGCAACCCCTAATAATCATCTTAATCTGACCGCGTTCAGGCGATATTGCGCTTGAGCTGCCCCGTCAAGCATGCCGGTATCAGGCTTCGCAGCGCTGCCGGTTGGTGCACCTTCAACTTTAGCCGTCACTCGCTGACAAGGCGCTTTCTTTGGCTTCGGATCGAAAGGCTCTCTCTCTCGACGAATTGCGTCGGGAAAATGCTGACTTGCGCAAACGGCTTGATCGCGCCGAGCGCTCCAGTCGTCTTGTACTCGACAGCGCGCTGGACTACGCCATCGTCGTGGGTGATATGACCGGCAGGGTCACGGATTGGAGCGCCGGCGCTCACCAGATTCTGGGGTGGTCACGGGACGAGATGCTGGGAAAATCCATGCACCGTTTTTTCACCGCAGAAGACCGCGATATGGGGGTGCCAGAGCGCGAAATTGGCCTGGCGGTCAGTCAGGGAAGAGCCATTGATGATCGCTGGCACCTGCGCGCCGATGGCGAGCGCTTCTGGGCCAGTGGCTTGATGATGCCCATGTGGGACGAAGGGCATCTCGTGGGTGTAGTGAAAGTTATTCGTGACCTGACGGATCGGGTCGAAGCGGAGCAGCGCCGGCAACTGCACACGGAACAGCTGGCTCAGCAATTCCAGCAGCTCGCAGAGAGCATCCCTCAACTGGTGTGGATCTCAGACGTCCAGGGCCGCGACCTCTATTTCAACCCTCAATGGGAGACATTCTCCGGCCTTTCGACCGAGCAATTGGTCAACAATGGCTGGCACTCACTTATCGCTGAGGAAGCGCGAGAGCACATCGTTGCTGAGCGCGCACAGGCGATGGCTGACGAGCGCGACTGGGAGGCCACCTTCCAGATGCAGACCGTAGGTGAGGGGCCGCACTGGTGCCTGTGCCGTGCCTTGCCCATCCGCAACCTAGAGGGAGAAGTCATCCGCTGGTTCTCGAGCTGTACAGACGTCGATGCGATACAGAGCCGCTCCACTCGTTTCGAGCAGGACGCCGTAGCGCTACGGTCCGTCAACGTCAGCCAAGAAGTCGCACTGGATCGAACACGCCAAGATTTAAGCGATGAACGACATACCCGCGAGTCCGCCGAGGATCAGGTGCGCCAGCTTCAAAAGATGGAGGCGGTCGGCCAACTCACCGGTGGTATCGCCCACGACTTCAACAACATGCTGACCGTCATTATGGGCAGCTTGAACATGCTGCAAGCCCGGTTGCGGCGAGGTGACACCCAGGTGGATCGCTATGCGGATCTGGCTTTGGAGGGCACGACTCGCGCTGCGGAACTCACGCATCGGCTGCTGGCCTTTTCTCGTCAGCAAGTCTTGTCGCCGGAGCCGGTCGATCTCAATCGATTGGTCACCGGCCTCTCGGGCATGCTGCAGCGAACACTCGGTAGTGCCTATCAAGTGGAATTCGTCCGGCACGCCGGGCTATGGCTGACCCAGGCCGATATCGGTAGCCTGGAGCAAGCCGTCCTCAACCTGTGCGTAAATGCCCGGGACGCTATGGAAAACGGGGGGCGTATCACCGTTGAAACAGGCAACGCCTACATCGACGACGACTACGCAAGCCAGCACCACATTGAGCCGGGCGAGTATGTCCTGGTCGCTGTAACGGATACCGGGACAGGCATCGATGACGCGACGCTTGAACGAGTGTTTGAGCCCTATTTCACAACCAAAGAGGTAGGGCGAGGCACAGGCCTCGGGCTGTCGCAGGTTTATGGGTTCGTCAAACAATCCCTGGGCCACATCAAGCTCTACAGTGAGCTGGCCCATGGCACGGCGGTCAAGATCTACCTCCCGCGCTATCGTGGCGACGCCAAGCCCGTTGAGCGCTTTGACGCATCGACCGATGTCATTCCGATCGCCAAGGAAGGCGAGCTGATCCTTGTGGTGGAGGATGATCCGCGTGTGCGGGTCATTTCGGTCGAATCCTTACTTGAGCTGGGTTATCAGGTGCTTGATGCCGACAGCGGCGCGATGGCCCTCAACCTGCTCACCCAGCATCCTGAGATCTCTTTGGTGTTCACTGACGTCGTCATGCCGGAGATGACCGGGCGTCAACTGGCCGATCAGATCGGCCTGTCCCAGCCCTCCATGCGGGTGCTCTACACGACAGGCTACACCCGTAACGCGATTGTCCATCATGGGACGCTGGATCCGGGGGTCGCCCTATTACCCAAGCCTTTCACACTCAGGGACCTGGCCATCAAGGTCAGACAGGTGCTCGATAATTAACCACCTGTCAACTCGTAGCAACGCTACCGGTATCGGAGGGTCTACTGATTCCTGCCATCCAATATGTCGGCTGTTGCCTTCAAGTGATTAATTTTGCTTCCACTTCAGATTCTGGTCGTCGACGACGAGCCGCTTTTGCTATTGCTGCTGTCGGAAATCGTTGCCGACATGGGTGCCACGGCAGTGACGGCTGACCGGGCCGATAATGGCTTGTCCTACCTAGAAAAACATGCCGACGAAATCGCTCTCCTGGTCACTGACGTGCTAATGCCCGGGCGGCTCAACGGCTTCGACCTGGCGAAGATCGTAGCTGCTCGTTGGCCAGCACTGCCAGTGGTGGTCACGTCCGGCTACAGCGGTACCCAGCATCACGCCCTAGCCCCTAACGCGACCTTCATCGCCAAGCCCTGGACCTATCAGCAGATCGAAGAAGTCATTCGTGAGCGATTGCCGGCGGCGTAGTGGCTGCTGACATCGCCGACACGAGCGATAGAGTAAGCCTTCACAGCTCCTGCTAACATGGATGATTGACCTCACCCTAGAGCAGCTGATGCTGAACCTTGCGTCTTTACATGTTGTGGTGGTGGAAGACAATCTGATGCTGGGTCAGATTCTGGATGACTTTCTTGCGGACAGCAGAGCGACACTGCATCACTTCACCACCGGCGATGATGCGTTGGTTGCTGTCCTTGGCGGTTTGCGTCCTGACTTGCTGATCACCGACCACCTGATGCCCGGACAGCTCAAAGGAGCGGAGCTGGTCGAGATGCTTTTAAGCCGTTGGCCGGAAATGCCGACGATTATTACGACGGGCTATGAGTATGCGGTCAGTGCAGAGCTTCCGGCGCATGTCGTTTTTCTGCAGAAGCCTTGGCTATTCAAAGATCTCGAAGCAGCGATTCGTCAAGCGCTCAACTAGCTATCGCCATCACGGATCGCTGCTGTTGCCATACGGTATTCGACAGGACTGCGCCCTCCGCAGCCAGCTTTCGGGGGTCACTTCACCAACGGCGGAGCCCTTTCTGGTAGGGCTTTTACCCTTAAAGCCCCCTTCCATTCCCTCCTTTGCTCCAGCCCATTTACGCTCCTAACCCCTTGATTCATGTGACAGATTGCTCAAATTACCGCAGGGCTTAGCACGATAAAGCTGTTGCAGGCTAGTGAGCTGGGGCGTATAAGTGATGTCATAACGCAATCTGTTATTTTTTGAGAGAGTTGCCCCATGGCCAGTGCAGTTTTTGCCAAATTCGTAGGCAAAATTCTGGGACAATCCGCTTCGCTCTACCTGCGTGGCGAATCGCGAGTGTGCCTACTGATCGCCTCAGTTGGATTCAGCTCGGGTGCCATGACGATTGTGAAGTGGGGACTTCGTTTAGCACTAGCTGTAGTTGCACTAATAGTTGCTGCCAAAACTTTGTTCTTTGTTTTGATCGGTGTGATGGCAGTTGTTGCGGCCGCCGCTTTGATTGCCGGTCCCCATCAGGGCGAGGCAGAAGATGCGCTGAGTGCGTACGGTACTGGCAAATTCGGTGAGTGGCGTGATGGTGATGCTGGCTATGGTCACTATGATTCTTTTGGCCACAGAGACGACAACTACGGAAAATGACAGGCAGCTTGCTGCCTGTCTCACTCTCGCTACTCCCTCCCTGCCTTAGCCGCCGCAACAGCGCTATTCGCAGCTTGTTTACCCACCGTTCCGCTTTCTGCTTTGGCCGATTTACTACCCTCTGCCAGCCCGGTAATCATCCCTCCTAAGTTGGCGCCTGCCCATGAAAGGGCAGTTATCCAAAAGGCAGGGAGGATCAAGAACATAGCTCCCATCACGTAGTTCAACAGCATGTCACCCTGCATGTTGCTCAGGCCGATGATCGGGTCGAAGTTGGCGTGCGGCGCGGTGTTGTTGACCTTGTAGATCCCGGTGCCATACAGCGCGTCCATAATGGTGCTGTCGACCCACCTCGCCAATTGCAGCCAGAAGTCCACGAAGATCAGTGCGAACTGGGCAAACGTGAGTGTCATGGCCACCTTGAGGTCATAGGTTCCCAGTACCAGCACGATGGGGATGCAGATGATGAAGGCCATCTTGAGGAAGGCCATCACCATCGGTGCGGCCTGCCGGACGCTGTCCATGGCCGGGAAATAGGCGAGCGAGCCCACTGCCTGTCCCAGACCTGCCGTGACCCTCGCAGCGTCGTTGTACAGCGAGCTGCCGATCTGACCACCGTAGTCCCCGTAGACCTGCCCCTGCGTCAGCGTCTGCTTTTTTGGGGACACCAGGTCCCGAATCACTGAGTCATTCACCTCGTCCTGAGACATGAAGCTTGCCCAGTTGGCCAGCTTGGTGAGGATGTCCGGCTCCACCTGTGCCAGCAGTCGTGCTCTGAGGCCCTTGGAGCCATCCGACCACCACTGGGTGCAGGTGGGATAGCCACCGCCGCCCGTGGTCTGTGCCAGGCCCGCGTCCCGGGTAGCATCGTAGGGCCATGCCGTACGCGGGGTATGGGAGCGGAAGCCCGAGCTGCCATCGCTGTAGTAGCCGCTGGTGTTGAGGAAGTACATCGAGCCGATCCAGCTGACGTCCAGGTACTGCTTGTCGGTCAGGGTGGGCTGGGTCATGAACAGCTTGGCGCGAGCCCGGGCGTAGCAGTCGTTGGTGAAGTCGGCGACCTCCTGGGCGAGGAGGGGATTGTCGATCCGCTCAGCGTTGACCTCCATGCGCAGCTGCTGCAGATCCTGACCGCAGGGAATGCTGGCCACGGCACCGGCCGCCATGCCTTTCGACAGGGCGTGGACCACCATCCACCAGACCGGCACCTGGGCGCTCTTGCCGTTGAGGGTGCTGAACGAGGCTCCCCAGCCCGTTCCGTCCGGCTTGGGCACATCGACCTGGCATTGCTTTGACCGAGTCTGGTCGTACTGGATAGTCGAGAAGCTGACATTCGCATTCGGAAGTGGCATCAGGCCGAGCATGATGACGACCAAGGCCACGAAGAACCGATTCTCGATGCGCGCCAGGCTCAAGGCCCCCTTGTTGCCCTCGTCCTGGCCTTCGCCGCGGGCGCGGAGCCACTCCTGGATGATGATGGCAGCGAACGGCGCGGCAAACAGGCCAGTGCCGCCGATCATCTCCCAGATGCCGCTGTTGATGATCCAGCCCACCAGGGTCAGGTAGTACTCGAGGTAGTCGTTGGTATAGAGCTGCATGGCGATCTCCTACAGCACACCAGCGTTGCGCAGTTCAAATAGGCCGATGACCGCCAGGGCCAACGCCTCGCAGCGATAGATACGGCCACGCTCATCAGTCGCCGCCATCAGTCGGCGTCTCACCGGCCACCAGCAGCAGATCAGTCCGGCGTACAAGCACAGCCGCCATACCAGGAAGTGGCCACGATGCTCGGCCTGCCACTGGCGGTAGCTCTGCAGGTCGCCGAAGCCCCAGGCCGTCACAAGCACGAAGCCCAGGGCGATAGCTACCGCCAGCAGGAAGGGCCACAGCAGTGACCAGGTCAGGCCTAAACCGCGCCGACCTAAGCTGAGTACCGCTTGGGCGCGGCGAGACCAAGAGGAAGTTGTCATGGTCATTCGCCTTTCTTCGCCGGATTCTCAGTGCGATCCAGGCGATTCGGCAGGGGATCGCCTTGGAAGATACCCTTGGAGGCGTCCTTGCGGATCGAGGCGCGCTGCAGGATGGTGGTGGGCGAGTTGCCGGCCAGCTCTCGGCGCATGTCCAGCTCGGTCTTGAGGTTCTGGATCTCGGCCTGCAGATTGGCGGCGTTCTGGTCGACCTGCGTCTGGGCGACCTGGTTGGCGGCGACGTTGGGCTCCTGGCGGCCGGCGGCCAGGGTGCGGACCAGCGACAGCGCCTTCTCGATGACATCGGCCAGAGACACCTCGGACACGAGCCGCTTGGCCAGCACGTCCTGGTCCTGCTCGGTACGCAGCGACTCGATGATGCCGCGGGTGATCGGGATGGAGTTGCTGCCGGCAGCGGCCAGGTTCTCAGTCGTCATCGGCTGGGTGCCGGCGATCAGGGCATTCACCGCCTTGAGCTTGGTGTCGTAGGTCTCCTGAATCAGCGGGGTGAGACCCACCCCGGCCTGGGTCACGGTCTTCTGGCAGTTGTCGCAGGTCTGCTGCTGTTGCTCGCCCAGTACCCGAGTGGCGAAGGTTGCGGCCTCCTGTGGCGACGACCAGGTGCTGCAGACGAGGCCGCCGTTGCAGCTGCTGGTCGGAATCGAGCCGGTGGCGGTGGGCGAGCGGCCGCTCAGCAGGTTGTAACCGGCCTTGGTGACGTCGCTGACCACCTTGATGGGCTGCTGGCCACTGCCCCCAGCCTTGCTTCCGCCGACCCAGGTTACGCCCTCATTCCCACTCTTCTGCTCGACCTGGTTTATCGCGGCGACCGCATCGGTGGTGCCGGCAGCAACCGACTTCATTGCCTCCCCCTCGGCGAGCTTGTTCCAGCCGACCTGGCCGCCGGCGACATCGAGCATTTTGTCAGCGATCGCGCGACAGGTGCCCTTCGAGCGATCGAAGTCCAGGCGCGCCTGGCCAATGCCGTTGGTGATGAGGTTGTACAGCCCCGGGTTGGCGCGCTGCAGGATCAGGCCGGGTAGGGAGGCCACGGCGCCGGTGGCGTTCTGCAGCACCGAGCTCATGATGGTCTGGAAGCCCTGAGTGGCTCCGTTGAGCTGGTTCTGCAGGGTGTTGGTGAGGCTCATGTTTCCGCAGATCAGGTTGGTGTTCCAGCCACCACCAATCTGGATGCTGTCCATGTTGCCAACGCTGCCCATCGACACGGCATTGCCGCCGCCGATGCTGTAGAGCACGTCGTCGCCGATGACTCTGCCCTGGGACTGCACACGGTAGGGCTCGGCCGCCTGGATAGCGCTGCCGAGAAGAAGACCGGCCAGGCAGGTGCTGGCCAGCAGGGTGAGGCGAGTGGTGCTCATGATCGACGGCTCCCTGATCATTGAAAGTCGGTGCTGCCCAGGAAGACCTGGCCTTCACGCTTGCAGCAGCTGTAGGGGCGCCAAAGCGCCCAGGCATAGGCGCCCACGGTGTCTTGGACGTGAGGGCCCGGGTTGGGAAAGGCAGCGCAGCTCTGGCTCAGCGTGGGCGTGAGCTCCTGCCACTTGCCGGTGGTGGCATCGCCCTCGAGCAGCTCGCCAGCGGGCCAGTAGCCGTCTTCTGGCTGGGCAAGCAGCGACTGGTAGACGTGGATCTGGCCAGAGCGCGTGACCACATCCCCGGCGCGCTGGGCCATGACCGCCGCGGCCTTGTAGTCGTCGGGCTGATGCAGGAAGCCACTGCGCGGATAGACGTTGCCCCACAGGTCTCCCGATAAGGTGCCGCCCACTTCGCGCTTGCCCGGGATGAGGGCCTCCGGGTAGACGGCTTCGGGGATGCCGTACCGCCAGGCCAGGTAGTCGTAGTTGCTCAGCAAGTAGGGCATATACGCTGTACCGGCGCCCTTGCAGACGTAGCCCGAGCCGCTGGCAAACTGGCTGAAGGCGTAGCCGCCCGGGTGGCCGATGACATCGGTGTTCTTGAAGCGAGCGCTGATGGAGGTGTTGGCCTGGGTCGCGCTGTCGCCCGGGTCGTTGCCGCCGGCGGCAACGCTGCTGACCGGGCTGAAGGACGCCATCTCCGTCCACGGGTTCTCGCCGGTATTGGCGTAGCTGGACACCACGGCATCGGGTACGAAGTGCCGGACCTTGGCCGAGGTCTTAACCTTGCAGCCGTAGGGGGTGCAGAACAGCCAGTAGCAGATGCCGACCACCTTGTATTCGAGGCAGTCGGGCGAGAGCGAGGACGACACAATGGTCGCGGTGGTGACCGCTGCGGTGGCCTGCAGGCTGGTGGCCAGCGGGATCGCCAGGGCAAGGCGCCGTAGACGCTGCACAGGCTGACTCATCGTCCACTGCTCCGGTAGCGCTCAATGCTGGCCACGGCGGCCGCCACGTCGGGCTGGCCATAGATCACATACTGACGATCCACCACGACGGCCGGCAGCTTGGCCACGCCCAGGCTCCACGCATCAGCCACGTCTTGGTGCGCCTTGGCGAGGTCACGTCCCAGCTGCTGCGCGGAGGCCGAACGCATCCGCTGCTGCATGATGGCTACGGCCTGGCGCGGATCCGCCGGCAGGCCTTCGGAGAGCTTTTGCTCAAGGTGGTCCGGGGCATCCAAGAGCACAACCCGGGCGCCGGCGCTGTTGATGAGCGGATGAGCGGCGTCGGAGATGGCCAGCACGTCTGCTGTGGCGAAGGGGACGCAGGCGGTGGTCAGGGCAAAGCCCAGCAGGCAGGCTTTCGGGCCTGCTGGGACGGTAAGAGAGAAGAGGGTCATGCGCGGTACCAGGCAGAGGAGTGGCTGGTACAGGAAACGCGATCAGAAGGGCTGGGTCAGCGGGAAACCATATCTACGTCGCTGGAGGTTGAGATACCCACATCCGAACGGAAGGAGCCTGCTGCGGGTTTCCGAAGTAATTGCGACTGTCTGCGGGATTTCGCATGGACTGTTGTGGGATGGCTTTAATGGACTCGGCAAAGCTCGGGGGCTGCTATCGACCCAAAGCTGCCGTTGGCGGTCGACCCGTAGCTGACCTTCGGCGAGGGCGGTAAACGACCAGAAGCAGGTTATACGGGTGCTGTTCTTCGGCTACGCCGGCAGTTGGCAGATCACCTGCCTGCAGGTGAGGGCCGAAAAAATCGCGGTGGCCTAGATGACGAGTGGCTGACGCCTGCCTACGATCATATCCCTTACGACCATTTCCTTAGCTTGCTGATCTCCACACGGCGCGTCGCGGCGTGACCGCAGAGCTCGTTGCAGAGGTCGGCCGCGATCGCGCCCATCGAACAGATGTCCAGAATTGCGAGCAACGGACCTTCATAGCTCGTGGTCCTGTCAGTTATTACGTCGCAGACGGTGAGGATCCTATCGTCAGGATTGGTCTCGCTTCGTTCGAGCATCACCTCGAAGTTTGATGGGAAGAACGCCTCCACGTAGGAGGTAAGACTGAATTTATTTACTTGATGACTCATTTTTACCTCCACGTGCGACTTACCTAGCTTGGCAAAGGAGGGTACGTTTCGGTCAAGCGTAAGCGGATCGGATTTTCACCGAACTTTTGCCTTTGTCTTCAGACAACCGGTAATGGTGGCCACTGAACTGTGCACCGATTACCCCTTCCCATGCAGAGCATATATCGTAAACATGGGAGACAACGATGTCAGATATTCGAAGACCAAGAATTGATGCAGGAGCAGCCCCGGAAGACCTTCCGCCTACGCTTGAAGAGACTCAGGCACGGAACGCTCAGATCCGCTTAACCAAAATTGCAAAGCTCCGTCAACAAGCGCTTTCCGACCGCTCGAAGGCGGCCGATAGGAACGAGAAAGTGAATCCCTAACAATAGGGACCGTCGGTAATAGTGGCCACTGAACGAGCGTGTGTTTTCCACTTCCAAGCTTATGAGGCCATTTTCGGCCTCAATGTGAGGTGGTAAATGATCACTACGTCCAGAGTCTTCCAACGCTTCAGTTCGCCGATTGCGCCGGCCATGATAGTGAGATCGCTATTCGGGATTGACGCGGCTATCGCGGGTTCTCGTTTCGCGCAGGCTACTGAGCCTGATGCGGTTGAACCCTTGGACCCTGACCAGGCCGACCCAGCAAATCAGCCTGATTCCGATTTGGACGCTCCGGAAGATCCGGTGACGGGCGATATCGACGACCAAGAGCCAGCGCCTCGCTAGCTTAATTGCAAACCAAACAAAGCCCAGCCATTGCGCCGGGCTTTTTCTTTTCTAAAGTAAAAAATGGATCCATCTGACTGGGGCGGTGAAAATCTGGTTAGATGGGGCACGGCCGGCGGCATTGGTTTGGCCTGGGATCTTAACCAACTCTGCAAGTTCTTCTCCCGCGTCAATGCCGGTGTAACTAACGACCACGCCGAGAATGACATCCTTGATCGCTGCAGTGTTTCGGGGCTACCTCTGCTTGAACCAAGATTTCGCTAGAGAACCGGCTATTCAAACCTCAGTGAATGACCTTAAGCCTATTCAAGTCAAGCTCAAGTATGCGGACTTTTTCGAGATTCTCCGCGTAACGCTGGAACAGGATTTCTAAAACGACCCTATCAGCTGATAATTTCAGTTATTCGATGCTGATTTTTTGCCGGGTGAGATGTTCGACTTCTCTGGTGCCAACGTACAATTTTCTTGCTTCGCTCATTTTTCAACTCCATTCGTAGTTGCCGGCATACCAGCACCATAAGGAGGTTTTTACGTGCCAGTAGCAAGATGCTTTACTTTGAATATCATGCCTTAGCTCGCAAAGTCTGCCGAGTTAGCTCCTCGCCGTGTTAAATTTGCGCAAGCGAAACGATAATGAGAAAATCCCAAAATTAAGCGATGCACTTCGCATTTTAGGTCGCGACTACCGTCTCGCTAGGTCTCTTGAGGTCTTGCGTCAGATTCCAATAGAAAGCGAAACGCCTTTAAAACCGTCTCTTGTCGTTCTTGAATTTCGACAATGCATAGACCCAGCATATTGCGAAGAGCTTCGGTATCAGCTGTTCCATGACATTCATAAATTTGACGTAGTAGCTGATTAATGGCGTCTTGTTCCGCTGAGTACCGCTCGAGCAGCTCTATTCCGTGCTTTCTATCCAGCTCTTTCATGCCACGCTCCTATAGTGAAAATCGCTACGATAACCATTCATGAGAGATAGTATCTATGGCAATATCACGTTTTCGCTCATCTGATGAGCGGTGGATAACAGTCTATCTTACCAGGTGTCTTCTCATTATAGCCTTTGGTTAGATGAGCGGAAATCGAAATGGACGACCTCCGACAGGCGCTGTCTGCGTTAGACCCACCTATAAAGCATTTTATTGAGTATAGGAATAGTGGCATGCTTTTGACGCTGTTGGATATTGAAATTTACGCCAGTGTCTTCAGATTCATCACCCCTCGAACCATGCGAAGCGCAGAGGCCCTGAACCTGACAATACTTTACGCCATCAATGAATTGCGGGTTAAAGGCTCACATCTTCCACTAGATGCAGATACAGTAATTATCAAAGCCTGAGCTATACTAGCGGTCATCTAACATTGAAGCGCTAACGGCGAGCTGGAGATTACCCGCATATGCCTGGATGGCGGCATATTCTGGCAAGTCTATGGCGCAGATATATTTTCCGACACACTCCACTTATTGCCAGGCTGTATTGGGTTCGTTGACTTAAATAAGTCTGTCTATGGGCTGTGGGTTTTATTACACGATAGGCGAACTTCTTCACTGTTAGCTTTTTTCCTACCTGTCCGCTTTCGACCGATTTTAATCCAGTGATGAAGGACTGCTATTGGCCGTTAGCGTAGGGCAGCTAGGTTTTGTGTGAAAAGTCGGTGCGGTTAAAATCTCCGGTATGATTGGCTGGGGATCCGCATGGCAAAGCGCTACAAACTCTCCGACGCATGTGGGAATTGATCAAGGATCTGGTTTCTCCAGAGCAGAAAATGGGTCGCCCACGCAGCGATGATCGTCTGGTGCTGCATGGAACTCTGGGGATCCGGTGCTCGGGCGCTGCCTGGCGAGACCTGCCGGAACGATTCGGGCCGTGATCGTCGGTGTATCAGCGTTTTCGTGACTGGCGCGATGACGGTACGTTCGACCGGATATTGGAGCGCTTGCACATTCGACTCAACCAGGAAGGATTGATCGATCTGGACACCTGGAGGATCGACTGCACGGCGAAGCGCGCAACCCGAGTCTCTTCAGGTGGCGGGAAAAGGGGGATCTGGAGAACCGCTAGACCATGCTCTGGGACGCAGCCGGGGTGGCCTGACATTCAAGATTCAGATGGTTTGCGATTCCAATGGTGTGTCATTGCGCTTCACGCTTTCTTCGGGAAAAGCCAGTGATATCGCCCATGCCCAGCCGTTGCTGGATCGGGTACAAGTTCCCGGTAAGCCGGGGCAGTCGCGTAAACGCAGTCGCTGCTTACTGGCCGATAAGGGCTATGACGCAGAACAGCTGCGTCACTACCGCGACCGCTACCGAATGCAGCAGGTGATCCCGTTGCGCCCGATGCCACGCAAACCCCGGCCTGGCGTGCCTCGACTCTTTAATCGTCCAAAGTATCGCCAGCGCAATATCATCGAGCGCATGTTTGGCTGGCTAAAGGAGAATCGCCGAACCTGCACTCGCTACGACAAGCTGGCGAGAAGCTTCTCGGCCAGGGTCATGCTGGCCTGCAGCCTGCGCTGTATGCGGCAATACTTTTCATACAAAACCTAGCTCCTGCATTCCAGAGAGGCCGAGTCCTTATCTCGGAGATCTCTCATAGGCGGCTAGATCCTCTTTCGATCATGCCCACTCAACTGGTCTACCACCTGCAGCGTAGGCAATATTCCTTTCAACCTGTCGTGATCAGTTGGCGAGCAGGTTTATGCAAGGCATTTGCATTGGCGTTTGGCACATCGCAAGGCGTGGGCGCGTAACGGCACAATTGGAGTGCGGTTTGGTCAGGGCCTGTCTCACCGCCGTTAAGCACCGCTGATGTCAGGTCTCTGGAAACAGGTGGTTTCCGCAACGGTTGCAATAGGTAGAATTGGGTTCGTGAGTGGGTTTCCGACAGCGTGGGCAGTCATGAGCGATGACGCTGCCGCGCATCGCGTTGGCGAGTTCGGCGGTAAAGATGCCGGTGGGGACGGCGATGATGGAGTAGCCGGTGATCATGATCATGCCGGCCAAGGTCTGCCCTAGCGCGGTCTTGGGCACCATGTCGCCGAAGCCGACCGTCGTCAGGGTCACCACGGCCCAATAAATGCTGCGGGGAATACTGGTAAAGCCGTTGGCCGGTCCTTCTATGACATACATGAAGGTGCCAAACATGGTGACCAGCGTACAGATGGCGAGCAGAAAGACCGTGATCTTCTGGCGGCTGCTGCTTAACGCGACCATGAGAAAGTCGGCCTCGCTCAGGTAGGGCGCAAGCTTAAGTACGCGAAACACTCGGAGCATCCGCAGCACCCGAATGATCAGGAAGTATTGAGCATCCGGAAACAGCAGGGCTATGAATGCCGGCAGCACGGCCAGTAGATCGATCAGGCCATAGAAGCTGGTTACGTACTCTCTTGGCCTTGGCGACGTGACGACGCGCATCACGTATTCGATGGCAAACAGGGCGGTGAACGTCCATTCCAGGCCATACAACCAGGTGCCGTAACGCTGATGCATGGCTTGGACGCTGTCCAGCATCACGACGCTTAGGCTGGCCATGATGAGCAGCAGCAGCGCCGTGTCGAACAGCTTTCCCGCCGGGGTGTAGGTGTGAAAGATGATGATGTAGAGGCGCTCTCGCCAGGTGCCTGGGCGAGGATGTGGGGCCATAGCCATTCCTGTCTCCTTTGCAGTCATAATGGATAGTGACAAGACATGCGTTCGAATTGCGTCCTCTTCGATCCGCTTTGGTAAGGCACCTAGTCGCGTCAGGGTGGCACGATGAGGGTGTGGGTCGGTTCGTTGGCGATGTCGCGGGTACGCTTGGCGCAGAAGCCAAGCAGGCCAGCCGGCGCCAGCGCGGACGGTGCGAGGGCCCGCCTTGAGCAAGTTGGTGGATGACCGAGCCGGGTCGGTCATCCGTCGCCGGGATCCGGTTGGCTGCTTGAATTTCTCGAGATGTTGGAAGTCGTCATAGAGACTAGCCCGCACGAGAACCGACGATGAACGATCCCCGCAAACATGCCGTGCTATACCGCATGGTGATGCCTAAGCATCTATGCCCGTTTGGCCTAAAATCTTGCGATCTGCTCAAACGCGAGGGTTACAGCATCGATGACCATTGGTTGCGTACGCGCGAGCAAGTCGATGAGTTCAAACGCAAGGAAGGTGTTGATACCACGCCCCAAACCTATATCGACGGCCAGCGCATCGGCGGTTATGACGACGTTCGGCGCTTCTTCGGCAAAACGGTCGTCGATCCCAAATCAACCCGTTACCGCCCGGTATTGGCCGTATTCGCCGTGGCCTTGCTGCTGGCATTCGCCATCGCCTATGCCGCCTATGGCACGATCATCAGTGGGCGTGTCGTCGAATGGTTCCTGGCCCTCAGTATGACCTTGCTCGGTATGCTCAAACTGAGGGACGTGGAAGGCTTTTCCAACATGTTCCTGGGCTACGATCTGCTGGCGCAGCGCGTGGTGCCCTACGCTTACGTGTACCCCTATGGTGAGACCCTGGCCGGGCTGCTGATGGTGGCAGGCGCCTTGACGTGGCTGGCCGCGCCGGTGGCGCTGGTGCTTGGAACAGTGGGCGCGATCTCGGTGTTCAAGGCGGTTTACCTCGATAAGCGCGAACTCAAATGCGCATGCGTGGGAGGCGATAGCAACGTGCCGTTGGGCTTCGTTTCACTGACCGAGAATCTGGTCATGATAGGCATGGGCATCTGGATGCTGGTGCGCTAGCGAGCGGACCCGGCATTGGCCAGGCCCGCCCATGGCGGGGCGGGTGGGAAACCGTTCATCTCTTTAAGCTTTGTACGAAAAGGACCTGCGCTCGGCGACTTTTCGTACAGAGCCTAGTGGCCATAAAGGGCCTCCACTCTCGGTGAAATGACCCCCAAATGTTGGACAGGGTTGGTTTCAAGCAACGAGCACTGGTCTGAACGGGAACTAGAGAGGTGGCCTCTGCGAGATCGCCTCACGCAAGGTATCAAACGATGCTTCGCTAGGACTCACCAACGCAAAGTTGTAGCCCTGTCCTGACCAATAGTCAGCCGTAACATCGCTTTCCCTACGAGATCCGTGGCCAACGTCGCGCTGGCTGTTGGGATGCCGCACATAGAAGATCACTTGGCGCCCTTTCGTATCCCGGTAGAGCACCATCGCGGCGGCGCCGGTGTCCGTGGCCATGAGACGACCACCCACTGGGATCAAGCCGAAGCGCTCCAGGTTAGGGAGGGCGGGCGCCTGCACAAATGTCCTTTCAAGCCAATGCTGAATCGCACCGTCCTGGCCGGTTACATCGACTGGCGGCCGCCCCTCGGCGCTCGCAAATAGTCGATAAGCCTCCACGGCATCCGCCATTGGAACGTGCGCCCGCCGCAGCATCGATTCCCGTGCCTGCCACCCTAAGCCGCTACCCAGGCCTAACGTCAGCACTAGCGAAGCGAGATAAGTCATACGTCTTTTACGTCTGGCGACTATCCGGTGTCGCACGACTGCTGGCATAAGGTGTGTCGGTAAAGGCTCAAGCACGGGAGAAAAAATCAGCCGTAGCCGACGATTCTGCTCGCGGATATCAGCTACCCGTGCGGCATCTTCCGGATGGGTTGCAAGATAGCGCATCACCTCCTCGTGCCGCAGCGCATCCAACTGATTGTCGGCATAAGCCATCAACTCTTCAGGAGTAGGAGGTCGATACATCATTTCAATACTCGCAAAGCGGCGGTAGCCAAAGGACTTTCGTGGATCTGTCTCAAGGCCGCGCGTGCCCGCGCCAAACGAGACATGACGGTTCCCAGTGGAATGCCAAGCGCCTGTGATACATCGCGATAGCTCATGCCTTCCACCGCGACCAACAGCAGCAGGGCACGCTGTTCGTCATTGAGTCTCTCAAGATTCGTCAACGCTTCTTGATCCAGATAGATCGTCTCAGCCGAAGGCTCAACCGGGACCTCTTGGAATCCCAGCCACTCCAACAGACGACCATAGCGGCGCTCACGACGTCGGCCATCAACGAATTGGCGGTACAGGATGGTGAACAGCCAGGCTCGCACATCACCGGCGGGACAGCGCGTGTTCCCATGCGTAAGCGCCCGTTCTAGACAACTCTGGACCAAGTCATCGGCGCTGGCTTCGTGACGAGTAAGCGATCTTGCGAAGCGACGCAGAGACGGTAGTAGCTGAGAAAGCATGGCGTCATCAAGCATGGACATTCCCCTGGTATCGCTGACAGACGCTTGAGCTGACCTTTTATTCCCCACAATTTTTATTTTTGTAGGTATGGAATAACCCAGACCGTACAAACGTCTGCATTGGAAACTCACCAGTCTGCTGGAGCGCCACGTGTTTTCAGTCAAACACCCGTTGTTGGCAGTCACCCTTCTGGTGCTCGTGCTTCCCATTGCCTGGGCCGAACCTGATAGCAGCGCCGCCACGGCGCAGGCCGACAACCGTCAGGCCATGGATCAGATGATGGCCGCGATGCACAAGCCCAGCAGTGGCAACGTAGACCGCGACTTTGTGACCCAGATGACGGCACATCACCAGGGTGCGATCGAAATGGCACGGATCCAATTGCGGTATGGCCATAACGAACGCCTACGCCGTCTGGCCCAAGAGATCATTGTCACCCAACAACAGGAAATCGCCGTCATGCAGCAGGCGCTTTCTGAATTGCCCGCCTCTCCAACTCGGTAATCCTCATGCCTCGATTGTCGCTCACCCCGCTCGCCGCTGTGTTGTTAGTAATCTCCTGCACCGCTTCAGCCGGTCAAGTTCCGCGTGCTGCTGCACAACCGGACATCACGATTAGTTCCCAAGACCGTGTGTATACGGCGGAGCAGTTCTCCAACACGGTATCGGTGATTGATCCCAGCACGGAAAAATTGCTCGGCGTCATCACCCTAGGCGACAGCCAACCCAAGAACTTGAGTCCTTTGTACAAGGGCGAGCTACTGGTGCATGGCTTGGGATTTTCGCCAGATGGGCGAACCTTGGCCGTCGTAGCGATAGGCTCGAACTCCGTGTCCTTCATCGACACCGCCAACAACCAGGTGAAGGGTAAAACCTATCTGGGTCGCGCGCCTCATGAAGCCTTTTTCACCCCTGACGGCAAAGAGCTCTGGGTCACGGTACGGGGCGAGGACTATATCGCCGTGATCGACCCGGTGACTTTCAAAGAGAAGACGCGAATTGGCGTACCGCCAGGCCCTGGCATGCAGATCTTCTCCCCTGATGGCCGCTATGGCTACGTCTGCTCCTCGTTCACTCCGGAAACCGTAGTGGTTTCGGTTGCCGAGCATCGAATTGTTGGCCGCGTCGCTCAGGCGAGTCCCTTCTGCCCCAACATCGCTGCGTCTGCAGATGGCCAACAGGTCTGGCTCACCCTAAAAGATGTCGGTAAGACCCAGGTGTTCGCAGCCAAACCGCCGTTCAGCTTGATTAAGACGCTTGATACTGGCGCGATCACTAATCACGTCAACTTGGTTCGCAATGCCCGCGGAAGCTTCGCCTATGTAACGGTAGGCGGAGAAAATCGAGTCAAGGTCTTCCGAACCGATGATTTCAGCCAAGTCGCCAGCATTCCTGTTGGCGCTTTGCCCCACGGTCTCTGGCCGTCAGGAGATGGCACGCGGTTGTACGTGGGACTAGAGAATGCTGACAGTGTGGCCGTCATCAATACGCTGACCAATAGCGTTGAAACCACTGTACCCGTGGGGCAGGCGCCCCAGGCTTTGGTCTACGTTCCCCGCGCCGCTACCCAGGGCGCTGGGCTGGCAAATCTTAAGCCGTTAGGGAGCGCCGCCAAGAGTATTCAGATCGCCCTGGCTCCGCCGGGTCAACACGAACGTCATACCACTCAGGTGACACTTTTCGACCAGGGCTTGACTCAGGTCCTGCAGGCCTCGGTTACGGGCCTGGTGGCCAAGCAGCCCTATGTACTAGCGTTGGCTCGTCATGCAGACGGTAGCGGCGCTCTTGAGTCTCTCGCCGCTTTTCAAACCAATCCCGCCGGCGCAGCTATCGTGAATGCGGTAGGACCGATACGCCAACTGGTTCAGCAATCCCAGGCGGATGAACAGCGCTACCTCGTCATCGCACCTGGTGCAGCCGATGCGCCAGGTGCTCCCGTGCAAGTGCAAGTGCTCCAATCGAAATACTAATAACCAATAACCATCGAGGTCCAGCATGCTCAGACAAGTGTTGATTGCCACTGCCATTTTCTCCATGACAGGGCTGGCCGTGGCGGCCACGCCCGCCAAGGTTGGCGACACCACCTTGGGTAAGGTGCTTGTGGATGAAAAGGGTATGACGCTTTACACCTTCACCAAGGACAGCGAGGGTAAGTCCGCCTGCAACGGCCCGTGCGCCAAGAACTGGCCGCCGCTGATGGCACCGGCAGGGGCCAAGAGCGGTGACGGCTATACCGTAGTACAGCGTGAGGATGGTAGCCAGCAATGGGCCTATAAGGGGCAGCCACTCTATACCTGGGTAAAGGACAGCAAGCCCGGTGAAACGACCGGTGAAGGTGTCAATCAAGTCTGGCACGTCGCGAAGCCTTGATCGTGGAGCAGTCCCTGCGGACAGCGGGGACTGCTTATCCATTTAGTAGATTACTTTTTATATCATATTCAATTTTTCAGATAATCGAGCCGGGCTAGACTGTTTGCATTCCTCAGCGGAGCTCACCTCATGACATTAAAGGATGCTATAGCCCTGCGCACCGGCGGCAAGCCGCTCAGCCAGCTCAAGCAGCCGCTCGAAGTCGTTCGCCAGTTCACCCCCAACTGGTTTGCGGCAACGATGGGCACCGGTATTTTGGCAATCGCCTTAGCGAGTTTTCCCGCGTCGGTACCCGGCTTGCGTCTGATCGCCGAAGGACTGTGGCTGTTCAACATTTTGCTTTTCGTTCTATTCAGCGGCTTGTATGCCGCTCGCTGGATCTTGTTCTACAACGAAGCCAAGCAAATTTTTGCCCACTCCACCGTATCGATGTTCTTCGGCACCATTCCGATGGGGTTGGCAACAATCATCAACGGGATGCTGATCTTTGGGCTGCCACGATGGGGTGAGGTGGCTGTCACGATTGCCACCGGACTTTGGTGGGTCGATGCGGCCATGGCACTGGTTTGCGGAGTAGCGATTCCGTACCTGATGTTTACTCGTCAGCAGCACAGCATCGATCAAATGACGGCGGTATGGTTGCTACCTGTGGTAGCCGCCGAAGTGGCCGCTGCCAGTGGCGGGCTGTTGGCACCGCACCTAGCCGATGGCGGGCACCAATTCACCGTGCTGGTGACCAGCTATGTGCTTTGGGCCTATTCGGTACCTGTCGCCCTAAGTGTCCTCGTGATCCTGCTATTGCGGATGGCACTGCACAAGCTGCCTCACGAGAACATGGCTGCATCGAGCTGGTTATCGCTTGGCCCCATTGGTACAGGTGCGTTGGGTCTGCTCGTGATGGGCAGCGACGCGCCGGTCATCTTCGCTGCTCACGGTATGGCCGGAATTGGCGCCGTCGCGCAGGGGCTAGGCGTAATTGGCGGGATCCTACTATGGGGACTCGGCTTGTGGTGGATGAGCCTTGCCATACTGATCACGCTGAAGTACGCGCGCCACGGCATCCCTTTCAACCTGGGATGGTGGGGTTTTACTTTTCCACTGGGCGTCTATGCCGTCACGACGCTACGTTTGGGAAGCACGCTTGGGTCAGGTTTCCTTACCGTCTTCGGTGCCTTTTTGGTCGTCGCCTTGACTGCTCTGTGGGCGGTGGTCGCGGGACGCACCCTAGCCGGTGCCTACCGCGGGACGCTGTTCGTCTCGCCTTGCATTGCTCATCTGCAACCACGCAAATGAGGTCGATTAGGTGGCGCCTCGCTGAGCAACGCTACCAAGCTAGGACCATCAGCCCACTCTCTACGACGAGTGAGCTGATGAGTCCGCAAATGGGGCTCAGTGAAAGCCATCCCTTGATGCCGTTGGTTACCGCGGCCGCCTTAACCGATTCAAAGGTGCGTCAGCTCAGGACGAGGATGACTCTGTCTCTTGGGAAGGGCGGTGGCGTCCTACCGTGCCAATCTCGGCAGGCGTCTTGATGTAGAACAGTGCCAAGTCTTCCGATTCGAGGCGTTGAAACAGCATGTCGTGTTGAATTTGAGTCAGCGCCATCGTTACCTGGATGGGCTGATCGGCAAGCTCAAAAAAATGAGCGGAGTGGCGTTTTCCATCTTGGCCAAAGCCTTCAGCCGCCACTGACAACGTTGCGCCACTTAGGTGAAGCTCTTTAGCAAGATCCAGAAGCCAATCTCCAATCTGCTGATGTTCATGGCGACGATTTTGTTCGGTATAGAACGTAACGAGATAGTCGTTCATGCTATTGCCTTTAGCGTGGGTGCAGCAGGTTGATGGTCAAGATACCCAGGGCTGTCATGCACAGGGACCCCACGACATGAACGCTGATTGCAGTCAGCGCCATGAGCAGCCTTCCTTGCTGGATTAGCATCAGTGTCTCAGCAGAAAACGTCGAGAAGGTGGTTAAGCCGCCGCAAAATCCGGTGATCAGAAACAGCCGCCATTCAGGCGCAATCCCGGGCCAAGCAGCGAAGATGGCTACGGCCATTCCGATGATGTAGCCACCTACAAGATTCGCAACGACCGTCCCAGGCGGGAGCGACGGGAACCAGGCATTTAGCTTCAAGCCCAGTATCCAACGGAGCCAGGCACCCAAGGTCGCACCGAGTGCGATGGCTATGAGCGGCTTCAGCATGGAACGTCTCCCAAGGGGAATGGAAGACTAGGGGCCGGGGAGGGATATGGTCGGTGCATAGCGCTGTCCTCGAAAAAGACAGGGCGCACCTACGCACCCTGCCAAGGGGTTACGTAGGCATCATCAGCACGAGGCGGTTTGAGGAGGAATGCCATCTCCTTAGCGGATCATAGCAGCGCAGCAGATGACTTTGAAGATGGCTCGTTCTTGAAGCCGACATGCCTGCCACTGCTTATTGAGACCCGGAGCATGCCTGCACTCCTCAAACGCCGAGGGTCTAGAAACCGATCAACTCTGCGGTAGCTATGAGGCAAACGTCCTATTCGTCACAGGTATTCACAGCTTTCGCTATTGCCAGACGATATTCAGCTGGACTGCGCCCACCCAGTGCCAATTTGATTCGCTCCTTATTGTAGTAGTCGATATAGGCCCGAATTGCTACTGCCAGCTCCTCTACGCTTGAGAACCTGTTGCAGTGGAAAAGCTCAGATTTTAGTACTGCAAAAAAGCTTTCCATTGCCGCATTGTCGAGGCAATTGGCTCGCCTTGACATACTCTGAGTCAGTCCATGCTGACGGATCAGCTGTTGGTAGGCAGAGTATTGATAGTGCCAGCCTTGATCGGAATGGATGAGCGGTTTCTCATGAGGCCGAAGGGTCTTCAATCCGTCTTTCAACATACGTAAGACCATCTCGAACGATGGGCGCTCACTTATCTCGAAAGCCACAATTTCCTTATTGAAGAGGTCAAGAATCGGTGACAGGTATAGCCGGTTTTGATTGACACGAAACTCCGTTATGTCAGTCGCCCACCGCTGATTGGGCTGCGGTGCGGTAAAGCGGCGTTCCAGCAGGTTAGGCGCCACGCAGGACTCCGGCCCTGTGAATGGACGATAGCGACGGCGTCGCAGCGTGCACTTTAACGACATTTCGCCCATCAGCCGCTGTACTGCCTTGTGATTGATCTGCTGCCCCTGATTGCGTAGCGCCTGCGTGATGCGGCGATAGCCATAGCGACCCCGATGATGCGCGAACATCGTCCGGATGCTCTCTTTGCGGGCACCTTGTTTGTCTGGTTGGCGAGTGACCTTGAGGTGGTAGTAGAAGCTGCTTCGAGGAAGACATGCTCCCTGAAGAAGCGCATCAAGTGGATATCGTGACCGCAACTCCTGCACGATAAGTGCTTTCTGCTGATTGTCCAGGTCACTGTCCTTGAGACCCAAGCTCATGGCTTTGCGCAGAAAGGCGTTTTTGACCTGCAGATAGGCAACCTGCTTTTCTAGCTCTCGGACTGGGTTTGCGATGTGGGGCTTGAAAGCGGATGGATCTGGAACGGGAAGAAGGGGCAAGGTGTCACCTCTGCGTTTGCTGGCCAACCCCTCGATACCATACCTCTGCCACGCATCGACCCAGCGCTGCATTTGGGAGCGATTGAGACTAAATCGCTCACTAGCCCGTCGGATTGATAGGCCTTCGACGATCTGTCGCACCACCTCGATCTTGAAATCGATGCTGTGATAACGATAACGCTTTTGTAGAGCCGCTTTTCCGTGATTGGCATAGGCGCCAATCCATCCTTTTACCTGCACCACGCTGACGTCATGCACCCTAGCGAGGTGGCCGTAGCTGCAATCGCCCTTTTGGTACTGAGCGACGATCTTCAATTTGAACGCTAGAGAGTACTTGGGCATGGTACGCCTTCAAGGCAGCGTCCAACTTTCGGGGGTCATTTCATCGGCTTCAGAGAGCAAAGGGGTGTCTATGCCATTTAACGCAGCAACAGACGTCTGTCACGCCGCTCACCCTCAATGACCACCTTGGATGAAATGCCTTCTCCGGCGCCTCCAGACCCGTGGTCGCCGTATTCCATAGCATCAGGCTTGGCCCTGATTTTCCAATATATCTCTAATACGCGCGCCCAATACCTCAATTGCGAATGGCTTCTGCAATAGATGCATATCTTGGCCTAAGAAGCGCTGCACATTTGTAGCGTCCTCTGCATAACCCGTAATCAGCAGTACACCGATACCCGGCCGCTGAAGTCGAATCTCTTCAACCAGCTCTCTCCCACCCATACCGGGTAGGCCTACGTCAGATATCACCAGATCAAGTCGAGGCTCGCGTTGCACAACCTCTAAAGCGCTCTGTGCATCCTCAGCCTCAATAGCGATGTATCCCAGGTCCTGCAGGACCTCCATCACAAGCAGGCGAACACCAGGCTCATCCTCAACCACCAGCACGCGCTCGCCATACCCAGGCAACACTTTATTGCTGATTTTGGCGGTGTCGGCTGCCTCACCCTGATAGCGAGGTAGCAGCAGCGAGATCTTCGTTCCCTTGCCTAGCTCACTGTGGATGTCGATGTAGCCGCCGCTTTGCTTCACAAAGCCATACACCATAGACAGGCCCAGCCCTGTTCCTTTGCCTTGCGGCTTGGTGGTAAAGAACGGCTCGAAGACCTTCAGTAAAACCTCAGGTGAAATGCCGGTGCCGGTATCTATTACGGATAACTCGACGAACTCACCGATCAAGCGCTCAGCCGCCAGCGATAGCTGCGGGTTGCGTACGTTGCCTGTACAGACCTGAAGGATTCCGCCCTGAGGCATGGCATCCCGCGCATTGATACAGAGGTTGAGCAGGGCATTTTCCAATTGATTGACATCGCTGCAGGTCGGCCAAGCCTCGGTACTCAGATTCAAGCGCAGCAACGTATTTTCGTTCACAGTGCGCTGAATCAGGTACTCCATACCTGTCACCAGCCGATTCATATCGATGGGCTGCATATCCAGCGCCTGGCGCCGGCCGAAGCTCAGTAGCCGATGAGTCAATGCGGCCGCGCGTTGGGCAGAGGCAACAGCAATACCGATGTAGCGCTCGGCGCGCGGTTGGTGACCTTCAAGGCGCCGCTGCAGCAATTCCAAGGACCCCATGATCCCCGTGAGCAGGTTGTTGAAGTCATGAGCAATGCCGCCAGTCAGCTGGCCGATGGCTTCCATTTTTTGGCTCTGTCGAAGAGCTTCCTTTGCCTGCTCGAGCTCGACACTGCGCTCTCGCTCCGCGGTGACATCCCGGGCTACGCAGTACAACAAGCCACCTTCCGGCACAGCAGTCCAGGACAAGGTGCGATAGGTGCCGCTACGAGTACGAAACCTGTTCTCGAAATTGAAGGTGGGGGCACCAGCCGCCAATGTTGCGACTTCACTGCGCGTACGCGCTTGATCGTCGGGGTGTTCCAGCCACTCGGACGTCTTGCCGACAATTTCATCGACTCTCCAGCCCAACAGCCGCGTCCAGGCTGGGTTGATACTGACCCAGATACCCTGACTATCGGCGATACCGATCAGATCGTGACTGTAAGCCCACATCTGATCCCGCTCGCGGGTCCGCTCGCGGACGCGAATTTCCAGCACCTCATTGGCCTGACGCAGCGCATTGGCTGTCTCCCGGCGCAAACGTGCCAGACGCATCGCGCCTTCTACACGAGCGATAAGTTCGCGCGCACTGAAGGGCTTTACCAGATAATCGTCGGCGCCGGCGGCAATGCCCTCGATGGACGCTTCCTCTCCCGCTCGAGCGGACAGCAAGATGATGGGCACTTCGCTGGTACGCTCATCGGTTCGTAACGCCCTGATCACGCCAAAACCGTCCAATACCGGCATCATCACATCAGAGAGGACAAGATCCGGCAGGGACTCTTGGGCGGCATCTACGGCCGCACGACCGTCTGGAACGGCTAACACCTGATAGCCCGCTTCACGCAGTAGCCGCTCAACATAGGCGCGCATGTCGCTGTTGTCATCGGCCAGAATGATCCGCTCACCCTGTCCTACACCGTTACCTTGGCTATCACCAAGACTCGGCGATGTCAGATCATTGCCATCCGAGTCCGGAAGCCAACGAAGCGCTTCGGCTACGAAGGTATCGGCACGGGTCGCAGTAGAGACTTGCGCACGCGCAGGAACACGGCTTCCATCTGGCAAGTGACCATAGCCGAAAGGCATCAAGACTTCGAAGGTGGTTCCTACGCCGATCTGGCTTGATACCCGAACCTCACCGCCATGTAACTCGGTGAGGTCTTTAACGAGGGCCAGCCCGATACCCGTTCCTTCGTGAGTCCGCCCGATCTGGCCTTCGATACGGTGGAAGCGATCAAAGACTTTGCCGAGTTCGCTATAGGGAATACCCACACCGCTATCGATTACGCTCAGTACGGCCTTATCCGCCTTACGCTCCAAGCGAACCTTTACACCGCCTTCCAGCGTGTACTTGAACGCGTTGGAGATCAGATTTAGGACGACTTTCTCCCATAGCTCCTGATCGACCCAGACCGGCTCGCCAAGGCTTTCGCAATCAATACGAAAATCGAGCCCAGCGCGGCTCATGGCGGAGCGAAAACTGCTGGCCAGCTCTGCCGTGTAAACCGCCAGATCCACCGGTGCGAAGCTTGCCCGCATGCGTCCAGCTTCTATGCGCGAAAAGTCGAGTAGCGAGTTGACCAAACGAAGTAGGCGCTGCCCATTGCGTTGAATAAGCTCGAGCTCATGCCGTCCTACCGCCGGGCTACCCTTTGCTTCATCCGGCCTTGCCAGCATGTCTTCCAGAGGCCCCAGCATCAGGGTCAAGGGTGTGCGAAACTCGTGGCTGGCATTGGAAAAGAATGCGGTTTTCGCACGGTCTAGCTCTGCCAGTTGCTCAGCACGTCTACGCTCTTCTTCGTAGCGCTTAGCATTACTGAGCGCCGTACTCAAATGTCCCGCCGCGCGGACAAGCAGGCTTTCGTAATCGGCATCAAATCGGCGTCGAGGACTTAGACCCGAGACGAGGTAGCCATAGGGCTCTTCGCCGAGAGGACCCATGATCGGTATAACAAGAGCCTCTTCTACTGGTTCTGGCCACGGCAAACCTGCCAGCCGCCCATCGTGTTTACCGTTGAGGTCCCCGTCCAGGCAGGGTGCGGTACGAGCATCCGCAAAAGGCCAAGGCGTCTCCGTTTCATTGGCAGAGACGTGAAGCGGCGCCAATTTGTCATCTTCTGCAAGACCGGCTACCGCCACTCGCCTGAGATCGCCGGTGGCGGCATCGCGAAGATAGGCCAGGCAGAATGGAGATTCCTCAGGCAAACCGTGCAGTGCATGCACGGCGGCAATGCAAGCTTCGCCAGCGTCCCGCGTGCTTGAAGTGACCTCAGACACATGACGAAGCAGGCGCTCGCGTCGCTCCGCTAATACTCGATAGGTCGTCTCGGTGACGGCCGTAAATATGCCCTCTACCTCTCCACTCTCACCGCGCACAGGACTGTAGCTGTAGTAGAAATAGCACTCTTCCACATAGCCAAACCGATTCAGTGGAAGCAGCTGATCCTCGGACCAGGTCGCCTCACCGGTTTCCATCACGTGGTCGAACATGGGGCCGATGATGTCCCAGATCTCGGCCCAGACCTCTGCACCAGGTCGTCCTAGCGCCCAGGGATGCTTGCGACCCGGAACGGGGCTCCAGGCATCGTTATAGATCAGCGCCCTTGTCTCACCCCAGTAAAGAACGATCGGAAAGCGCGAGCCTAGACAGATGCTTACCGCCGAGCGGAGCGCTGGTGACCACGTATCGATGGGTCCAAAAGGCGTTTGCGACCAGTCTTTTTCACGCATGAGCGCAGCCATTTCGCCTGGTACGTTTAGAAAAGCCAGGCGAGAAGGAGAGGTAGGCAAGGGAGAGACCTGTGGGAATGAGGGATTCGGAGTTAGATGCTTATCACGATAAAGAGATAGATCCTAGCTTGGGACCGCAGCGTTGTCTGACCAATCAGACAAGCTGTGGCAGCTAGGCGACCGCTATCTCGTAGCATCCTTTCAGGAGATCCGTCGGAGCAAATCTCAAGAAGCTATAGCAGGGGTAGCCGCTCTTTGACAGCCGTTTCCATTTGCTGGAACGTCCAAGGCTTCGCGATGAATGCAGCATTTGTCGGCATCGGCCGATTCTGCAGGGGGGAATACCCGGAAGTGACAAGGACCGGCAAGGCTGGCCACCGATTCGCAACTGCTAGTGCGAGATCGTGGCCATTGAGTCGACCAGGCATCATGACGTCAGTAATGACCAATCCGAGCTCACTGGCATGCCCTTCCAGGTAGCTCAGACCTGCATCAGCACGATCAACCGCAACGACGTTGGCCCCAAGATCGCGTAGCAACTCAGTCATGAGCTCTAAGAGCAGCGGCTCGTCCTCTACCACGAGAACGGCAACCTGAGGGCTTGTCATGGAAAACACCAAAAATAATGGAAGCAGCCAATAGAGTGCTAGCAGGCGCTAACGTTTTCATCCAGGCGACGGGTGGAGCCGGTCACCTGAACCACTGCGATCAGCGATCTGACGGCTGATTCTAAGCTCGCTGTGGCTAGCTGAGAAGACAGCCCCAACAGCCGACGACTGCAGGCCCCACTCTCAATCACCTCCGGCGAAAATTTCCGAAATAAGCAGAAAAATCCAGCATCCAGAATAGCTACGGAGTATTGTGCGCGTCTTCAGTGCGGCAGGTGGGTTACGGCTATCCTCCTATGGCATACCTAAGGGCGATAAAAGCGAAGGCATGCTGCCCCTATAAAGGCCCTCCTATTGGCATCGGCTCAATCCCTCCAAAGTCGCGGCGGTCATATGCTTAATCTGTCGAGCTTCCGAGTCGTTGTCGTGGAAGATAACGATACCCTTAGCAGTATCCTTGAAGACTTCTTTGCAGATCGCGGAGCAAAGGCCGCCTATTTCGACAATGCGGATGATGCGTTGGTGGCTATTCTGCAAGGGGGCAAACCCGACCTGCTGATCACCGATCAACTCTTGCCGGGGCAGCTCAGAGGAACCGATTTGGTTCGGTTGCTGCTCGGTCGATGGCCTGATCTGCCAACCGTCCTGACCACTGGATACGGCTACGAAATTGGACGAGACCTACCGGCACAGGTGGTTTATTTGCAAAAGCCGTGGTTGCTTGACGCGCTCGAAAAGGCGATCGCTGACGCCTTTCGCTGACCTATCTTGGACGCGTTCCAGATGTCGACTCCCGTCGTGACATGAATCTTCCATTCTCTTTCGACCCTGAGGCAGCTTATGATTTGCTCCCCTTGGAGGGTGACCTTGGGCTGACAAGTCGAATCATCGCTGGAAGTCTGTTCATAGCCCGGCATGGCACCTTGGATCAGGTGAGGTCATGGGGTGAGATCAGGGAGCAAACGCTCTATCTGACGGGTACCCCGATCGTGGTTGGCCAACTGCTGGGGTCATCCTGACGCTTACCCGAACTCAGGCCACCTTCAAGCTGGTCCAGATCGCTGATGCCGCCGAACGGCCATCAAGTCCTGCCTAATCATGCCGTTACAGTGGCAATAGGGTTCAAACCCATCTCGTAGCCACTCAAGCAGGACATCCCATGGTCTGGTTCAACAACCTTGCGCTAGCGAAAAAACTCGCCATCGCTTTCGGCCTCTGCACCCTGATTACTCTTGGCATTGGTGCCGTGGGCATGAAGGGGATCGTGACACTTAATTCCCTGCTGGACTCGGTCCTCAACAATAACCTTCGGTCCATCACCCAGCTCAACGACGCCAAGAGCAACGTTATCGCTCACAACCGGGACCTTTTTCGCTTGATGTCGATGACCTACAGCGGCGCCTCTCAGGAGGAACGTGACCGCGTAACGACGTCCCTGCGTGGTAATCAGGGCGAGGTGGAAAAGCCATTTTCTGCGTATCGCGCAACGCCACTGGAGGGCGATGAAAAAGCGGCAGGTGATGCGTTCGAGCAGGACTGGAAAGGTTACTTGGCAGGTGTGGACGCAGCCTTAGGCCTGCTTAGAGCAAATGATGTTGCCGGGGCGTCTCGTGTGATCGACGAACAAGCCCAGCCCAGCTATCGGAAGACCATGGCGTCGTTCAAAATCATGGTCGAATCCAATCAACGCCAAGGCCGCGAAGCAGGCGCCGCCGCGATCAGCGCCTATCAAGGGGCGTTTTGGCTGCTGGGTGGCGGCTTGGCGCTTGCCGTACTCTGCGCGGTAGCACTGGGCATTGTCATTACACGTCTCATCGTCGCTCCGATCCGCGAGGCCGTCGCCAGCGCCGAACGCGTCGCCAAGGGCGACCTGACTCACCCCGTCCTCAGCAGTCGTTCCGATGAAGCTGGCCAACTGCTTCAGGCATTGGGTTCCATGCAAAGCAGCCTGAAGAGTACTGTCCAGCAGATGGATAGCGCGGCAACACAACTGGCCGCGGCAGCTGAGGAGCTTCATGCAGTTACCGAAGAGACGGCAAATGGTCAGCTTCGTCAGCATAGCGAAGTGCAGCAGGCCGCTACTGCCGTCAACGAGATGACCGCAGCCGTTGAAGAGGTGGCACGCAATGCCGCTACCACCTCTGGCGCATCGCAGCAGACGAGTCGCGAAACTCAGAATGGACGTCACCAAGTACAACAGGCGGCGCAGTCCATGACCGAAATGGCTGGCGAGATCAGCGACTCTACTCAAAAGGTGCAAACGCTTGAAGTTCAGATACGCGAAATCGGCCAGGTGTTGGATGTGATCCGCGGTATCGCAGAACAGACGAACCTGTTGGCGCTCAACGCGGCGATCGAAGCCGCACGGGCCGGCGAGCAAGGGCGGGGGTTCGCTGTGGTAGCTGATGAAGTCCGGGCGCTGGCACATCGGACGCAAGGATCAACCGGTGAGATCGAGCGCATGATGAACACCGTCAGAACCAGCGCGGAGGATGCGGTCAATGCAATGCATAAAAGCAAAGCCTTGGCAGACGACACTCAACAGCGTGCGCACCAAGCGGGCGAAGCCTTGGATCGGATCGCCGTCGGTGTAGTCGAAATCGAAGAGCGTAATTTGGTCATTGCGAGCGCGGCCGAGGAGCAAGCCCAGGTCGCAAGAGAAGTGGATCGCAATCTGGTGAACATCCAGGATCTGGCCACCCAGACAGCCACTGGCGCCCAGCAGACAGCTGCCTCTAGCCAAGAGCTTTCGCGTCTCGCTATTTCTTTCCAGGGTTTGGTGGCGCAGTTCCGTTACTGACGGCCTCCTTTAGCTATCGTCAATCGTTCAGCTGTATCTCAACGTTAAGCGCTCTGGACTGAGCGCTTTTTTTAAGTGCGCGTTCTGGCCGTTTGCTGCCCTACGGCAACGGCTGCTTTGGGTCGATTGCTGTCATTGGCTGATTTCGGCTTGGGTATTCCCAAAGTTTTGCAGCATTTTCGGAAACCGGCACTTTCTCCAGCCGGCAGACATGCCTTCCACCGAAGCCGGCGCGTAGGTTGGTGGTGCGACTGCCCAGCACCTGTTTCAGGCGGAAGCCGTCGGCTACGGCTAGATAGGCGCGGGCGCCGCTGCGACGGCGACCGAAGCTTAGCTGGTCGCCCTCTCGCAAGGTCCGCGTCTCGCCGGGTGGCCAAGGCTGGCCACTCAGCGACGCGCCCAGGTCCGCACCGGTCAGGGCACGACGCCAGCGACCATGGCAATGCAGCGTTGGCCCGAGCAGGGTGATCTCGAGCACCGGCGCGTCCGGCGGCATTGCCGAGCAGGGCGTTGGCCAGGCGGTGGGATACCTCATCCATTGGTCCGCCCACCGGCACGCCCCAATGCTGGTAGCCATGACGGCCGAGGTCCTGGAAGGTGGTGGCCAGGCCTGGGGTCAAGACTTCCAGGGTCATGGCCGTACCTCCTGCAGGCCGGCAAAGGTGGCCGCATCAATCGGCACGCAGCGAATTCGATCGCCGGCGCGCAGCCGACAGGCCTGTTCTGCCTGCGGATCGAACAGACGCCAAAGCGTACGGCCAATCAGCGACCAGCCGCCCGGGAGCGTCTTGGGATAGATGACGCTCTGCCGATTGGCCAGGCCCAGGCTGCCGGCCGGTACCTGGGTACCTGGGTACGGGGCATGCGGCGGCGTGGCAGGGCCAAGCGCTCGTCATAATGGCCAAGGTAGGGATGTCCAGATGCGAAGCCGAGCATCAGCACCGTGACCTCGGCGCCATGCAGCGCGATGAGCTCCTCTTCAGAGAGTCCGCAGTCCGCGGCCGCGGCGGCTCTATTTCCTATCGCAACGGTGCTCGGGACCCAGGCGAGAGATCTAGCCTTGACGTACGCGCGGCTGCTGAAATGCAAGACCAATCAGCCGGTACGATAACTATGTCACCCCTGCACATACCGCTCGCGTCCACCACCCCCTGCATCCCCTCAGTCTAGGTTTTCCCTTCTATCCACCGCCCCCCACGCGCGATAGAAGGGCAAAGGAAATGTAGAGCCAGAATCTAAAGCTCTGGAAACACCGAGGTCTCGCTCGATTTCACGCGTTGAATTAGATGAGACAAAGGTTTTTGCTCGCGTTGACCTACTTCTTCGTCACAAGCTGAGCGGCTGCATTCGAACGCCATCCACCCCCCAGCGCCTTAAACGTCGCGATCGTCGCTTGCGCAGCAGAGGTTTGCGCCTGAGCACGTGCGTCTGCGGTCCGCAACAAACGCTCGTCGGCCTGCAGGACCTCAATCAGGGGCACTACACCTTTTTGGTAGGCAAGCGATGACGCCTGGCGAGCCTGAGCTAGGGAGGCTTCACCAGAGGCAAGCAATGCTGCCTGCTCTTCTCGGCGGAGTTGGGCTGTGAGGGCGTTTTCAACGTCCTCGGTAGCACGCAACACCGCCAGCCGGTAAGCCGCCAGCAGTTCCGCATCGCGGCCCTTGGCCGCCTGGATCTGAGCATCAATGCGACCGAAGTCGAATAGTCGCCAACGTACGCCCAGAGCGCCCAGGGCCTGATTGGCATCGTGGCTGAACAAGTTACTGCCGGAGATTGTGGTCGCGCTGCCGATCAACGCGTTCAGGGACAACTTGGGGTAATACTCGGCAACCGCTACGCCTATCCGTGCATTTGCGGCAGCCAGTTGCCGCTCGGCTGCAATCAAATCGGGACGCCGGCGGAGCAGGTTGGTGGGACTGCCAGCTGTTTCAATACGAGGCGCCGTGGGAATAGGTGCTACCGCTGCCAGCTCAGCTCGATAGGTGCCAGGCGGCTTGGCCAACATGACGTCGAGGGCGTTCAGCCCCTGTTCTAGAGCGTATTGCAGAGCCGGTATCGTCGCCTGAACCTCAGCTAGCCCACCAGCGGTTTGGTTACGCTCTCTGTCGGTTGCCAATCCCTTGCCATTCAATAGCGTGACCATCGACAGCAGTCCCCGCTGGATATCGACCTGACGCCGAGCGATCGCCAGGCGAGTCTGCAGACCGCGGATATCGAGGTAAAGATCGGCTGTCTGGGCAGCCACGGCTAGGCGCACGGCACTCGCGCCGGCCAAGGAAGCCTGGTAGTCGGCCTGGGCGGCCTCACGGCCTCGCCGCAGCCCGCCAAACACGTCTAACTCCCAGCTTGAACCGAGATTGGCTTCATAAGATGAACCACTCCTGTCGTAGCCGGGCGATGAATTAAGCACTCGTCCAAGCGGGGTTTCCAGAGACTGATAGGCGCGACCGGCCTGGCCATCAAGATCGCCTACTGGCAATAGCGCGGCTTTGGCCGCCGTAACACCGGCGCGAGCCTGAGTAATGCGTGCGTTAACCTGGGCCAGATCGAGATTTTGCGCAAGGGCCTGTTCCACTAGGCGACTCAAGAGTGGATCGTTGAAACGGTCCCACCAGCCAGCAAGGGACTGATCGGCTTGGGGCGCCCCCACCGGCTTCTGCTGAAAAGCTGCAGGTAATGCGACTACAGGGGCCTGGTAGTCGGGTCCTACTGCGCAGCCGCTCATCAGGGTAGCGCTGGTGAGCAGAATAATCTGGAGTCTGGAACGCATGGGCTTTTATCCTGAGCAACGCCTAACGGTTAGTGTGACTAATGTGTATATTGGTCACCTTCCGTTTCCTTTTGCAACTGCCGGAACGCCTATCCCATGACTACCGAATCCGTTTCATCTGGCCTGTCCCGTGGACCGGCCGAGCACGACGTCCGTCACCAGATCATGGTGGCAGCGAAAGAGCACTTCAGCCTCTACGGGTACGAGAAAACCACCGTGTCCGAACTCGCCAAAAGCATCGGGTTTTCCAAGGCTTACATTTACAAATTCTTCGATTCGAAGCAGGCGATCGGCGAAGCTATTTGTGCGGATTGCCTCCAGAAAATTGAGGCTGAGGCCAGGGCAGCGGTTGCCTCGACCACTAAACCTCCAGAGAAGCTAAGAAGGCTTTTCCAGAGCCTTCCGACTGCAACGCTTCAGTTGTTTTCAGATGATCGGAAACTATATGAAATTGCCATCTCTGCGGCGACGGGTCGCTGGCCTGCCACGATCAGCTACGAAGCACGTGTGCAGGAGCTTCTCAAGGAGATCCTGGTGCAGGGCCGCTGGGAGGGACAGTTCGAGCGCAAGACGCCCATCGACGACGTGACACTGGCGACTTATCTCGTGTTGCGACCCTATCTGAATCCACTGATGCTCCAGTACAGCTTTGAGCATTTTGACGTCGCTCCTGCCGAGTTGGCCAACCTGGTGCTGCGGAGCCTCGCCCCCTAAATCGATTCGTGACTATTGACTAAAAAGGTCACTCGTATCACATTGCGCGCTTTGCTGGCATCCTCTCGGAGCTTCCATGTTCGCGCGCCGTCTGCTCTCCACTGCTGTGGTGGCTACAGTCCTTCCGCTGTCCTTTGCCGGCTGCAACGCCCCTTCCCAAGAAGACCCCCGTACGCAGGCGCCTTTGGTGCGAGCTGCAGTGGCGGAGCCCGCCGAGAGCGCTAGTCGTACCTTTACCGGTATCGTCGCCGCGAGGATCCAGAGCGATCTCGGCTTTCGCGTGACAGGCAAGGTCGCTGAACGGCTGGTGGACATCGGGGAAACCGTCAAGCGCGGGCAGCCGCTGCTGAAACTCGATCCCATCGATCTGCAGCTGGCCCTGCAGGCTCAGCGCGAAGCCGTGGCAGCTGCCCAGGCGCGGGCTCGGCAAGCGGCAGACGATGAGTCTCGCTATCGCGACCTGCGAGGCACAGGGGCAATTTCGGTCTCCGGCTACGATCAGATCAAGGCCACTGCGGATACGGCCAGGGCCCAGCTCAAGGCCGCCGAAGCCCAGGCCGAAGTAGCGCTCAATGCCAGCCGTTATGCCGTCTTGGTTGCCGATGCGGATGGCACCGTGGTCGACACCTTAGCCGAGCCCGGGCAGGTCGTAGCAGCAGGGCAGATCGTGGTGCGCCTGGCCCGCGCGGGCGCCCGCGAGGTCGTCGTCCAGCTACCGGAAACCTTGCGTCCGGCGCTTGGCTCACTGGCACAAGCCAGCCGTTTAGGTGGTGCTCAACAGCCGGGACCGGCACGGCTGCGGCAGTTATCGGATAGCACCGATCGCGAGACGCGTACCTTTGAGGCGCGCTATGTCCTCGAAGGGGCGCTGGCCAGTGCTCCCCTGGGCACAACGGTGACACTGCGCATCCCAGAAGACACTGTGCAGCGGGCGAACGCCTTGAAGGTGCCATTGGGCGCCCTGTACGACGAGGGCAAGGGCGCGGGGGTCTGGCGTATCCAGGGCTCGCCCGAACAGGTTGCTTGGGTACCCGTGCAGGTTCGTCAGGTGTCGGATGACACCGCTCTGGTAGACGGGCCGCTGCAGCAGGGTGACAGGGTCGTGGCCCTCGGCGTTCATCTGCTCCATGAAGGCCAACCGATCCGGTTGGCCACAGATGCCAACAGTGCCCTTGAAGGAAAGCAGCCGTGAGCGACAGCCGATTTAATCTGTCGGCGCTGGCCGTCCGCGAGCGCTCCATCACCCTGTTTCTGATCCTGCTGATTTCGATTGGTGGGGTGCTGGCCTTCTTCAAGTTGGGCCGGGCGGAAGACCCGGCCTTTACGGTTAAGGTCATGACCATCATTACGGCTTGGCCAGGTGCAACGGCGCAGGAAATGCAGGATCAGGTTGCCGAGAAGCTGGAGAAGCGCTTGCAGGAATTGCGCTGGTACGACCGCTCGGAAACCTATACCCGTCCGGGTTTGGCCTTTACCACCTTGACGCTGCTCGACAGCACGCCGCCGGCCGATGTACCGGAGGAGTTCTACCAGGCGCGCAAGAAGATCAGTGACGAAGCCAAGACCTTGCCTGCCGGAGTCATCGGGCCAATGGTCAACGATGAATACGCCGATGTCACCTTCGCGCTCTTCGCGCTCAAGGCCCGGGGCGAGCCGCAGCGGCTGCTGGCGCGCGAGGCAGAGACGCTGCGCCAGCGCCTGCTGCATGTACCGGGGGTCAAGAAGGTCAACATTCTGGGGGAGCAGAGCGAGCGTATCTATGTGGAATTTTCCCATGATCGCCTGGCGACCCTGGGCGTCTCGCCCCAGGACATCTTCGCCGCGCTCAATGCGCAAAATGTCCTGACCTCCGCGGGTTCCATCGAAACCCGCGGCCCCGAGGTGTTTGTCCGCTTGGATGGGGCTTTCGATCAGCTCGATGCCATTCGCGATACCCCGGTGATCGTCAAAGGCCGCACCTTCAAGTTGACGGACATCGCGACGGTCAAGCGTGGCTATGAAGACCCCGCGACCTTCGTCATCCGCAGCGGCGGCGAGCCAGCCCTGTTGCTTGGCATCGTCATGCGCGACGGCTGGAATGGCCTGGATCTCGGCAAGTCACTCGAAAGCGAAGTCGGCGCCATAAACGCTGAGATGCCTTTGGGCATGAGTCTGACCAAGGTGACCGATCAGGCGGTCAACATCGCCTCGTCGGTCGATGAGTTCATGGTCAAGTTTTTCGTTGCGCTGCTGGTGGTCATGGTGGTGTGTTTCGTCAGCATGGGCTGGCGGGTGGGCATCGTCGTAGCCGCGGCGGTGCCGCTGACGCTGGCCGCTGTCTTCCTGATCATGGCCGCCACGGGCAAGAATTTTGATCGCATTACCCTCGGCTCGTTGATCCTGGCCCTGGGTCTGCTGGTGGACGATGCCATCATCGCCATCGAGATGATGGTGGTGAAGATGGAGGAGGGCTATGGCCGGGTCAAGGCGTCGGCCTATGCCTGGAGCCATACCGCCGCCCCTATGCTGGCCGGCACCCTGGTGACGGCCGTGGGCTTTATGCCCAATGGCTTCGCCCGCTCAACCGCAGGCGAATACACCAGCAACATGTTCTGGATCGTCGGCATCGCGCTGATCACCTCCTGGGTCGTGGCGGTGGTGTTCACGCCCTACCTGGGCGTCAAGCTTCTGCCGGAAACCAAGACCGTCGAAGGCGGCCACACCGCCCTCTACGACACGCCACGCTACAACCGCTTTCGCCGAGTGCTCGGCCAGGTGATCGCGCGCAAGTGGTTGGTCGCGATTCTCGTAATAGCGCTGTTCGTCGGCGCCATACTAGGTATGGCTGTCGTCAAGAAGCAGTTCTTCCCCATCTCCGATCGTCCCGAGGTGATGGTGGAGGTGCAGATGCCCTATGGCACCTCGATCACCGAGACCGAGCGGGCGACGACCAAGGTCGAGGCCTGGCTCGCCCAGCAGGACGATGCCCGAATCGTGACCTCGTACATCGGGCAGGGCGCGCCGCGCTTTTTCCTCGCGATGAGCCCGGAACTGCCGGATCCGTCCTTCGCCAAGATCATCATCCGCACCGACAACCCAGAGGCCCGCGAAGCGCTCAAGCTGCGCCTGCGCGAGGCCATCGCCGCTGGACTTGCGCCCGAGGCACGACTGCGGGTCACCCAACTGGTGTTCGGTCCCTATTCGCCGTTCCCGGTCGCCTACCGGGTCAGCGGTCCCGATCCCCAGGTGCTGCGCCGGATCGCGGGCGAGGTGGAGCAGGTGATGCGTGCCAGTCCGATGATGCGCACGGTCAACACCGACTGGGGCACCCGTACGCCGGTGCTGCGCTTCAAGCTGCAGCAGGATCGCCTGCAGGCGATAGGCCTGAGCTCGAGCTCCGTGGCGCAGCAGCTGCAATTCCTGCTCAGTGGCGTGCCGGTGACGGCGGTCCGCGAAGATATCCGCACCGTCCAGGTGATTGCCCGCGCGGCGGGCGACGTGCGCCTCGATCCGGCGCGTCTGGGCGATCTCACCCTGGTCGGCGCTCAGGGCCAGCGCATTCCGCTGGCGCAAGTCGGCGACGTGGAGGTGCAGATGGAAGAGCCCATCATGCGGCGGCGCGATCGGGTGCCGACCATCACCGTGCGCGGCGACATCGCCGAAGACCTGCAACCGCCGGACGTTTCCACTGCCGTGCTCAAGCAACTACAGCCGATCATCGACCGCTTGCCGGCTGGCTATCGGATCGTGCAGGCGGGCGCCATCGAGGAATCGGGCAAGGCGATGGAGGCGATGCTGCCGATCTTCCCCCTGATGATCGCGTTGACGCTGCTCATCATCATCCTGCAGGTGCGCTCGATGGCCGCGATGATCATGGTCTTCATGACCAGCCCGTTGGGGCTGATCGGGGTCGTACCTACGCTGATCCTGTTCCAGCAACCCTTCGGCATCAACGCCTTGGTCGGGCTGATCGCGCTATCCGGCATCCTGATGCGCAACACCCTGATCCTCATCGGCCAGATCCATCAGAACGAACAGGACGGCCTGCCGCCCTTCCAGGCGGTGGTCGAGGCCACCGTCCAGCGAGCGCGCCCGGTGATCCTCACGGCGCTGGCGGCGGTGCTGGCCTTCATTCCGCTTACCCATTCGGTGTTCTGGGGCACCCTGGCCTACACCCTCATCGGCGGCACCGTCGCGGGCACCATGCTCACCCTGGTGTTCCTGCCGGCCATGTACGCCATCTGGTTTCGCATCAAGCCGCCCGCCCACCAGGACGCCGTGCCAGCCGCGCTGGCCGGGGATTCCTGAGCGGGCGCGGGCAAGACGCGAGGTCGCCCGGGGGCGCCTCGTCCATCGAGAGAAGAGGTAATGCAATGCAAGGCAACGACAGAACACGCATCGTGGTCACCGGCGTAGGTACCGTCAGTCCGCTGGGATGCGGTACGGAGGCCGTTTGGGCGCGGCTGCTGGCTGGTCGCTCTGGACTGAGCCTGTTGCCGGCCGAGGTCAGCGACGGGGTGGGCAGTCTCATCGCCGGTCAGGTTCCTGACAGCGCGGAAGATCCGGAAGCGGGCTACGACCCCCTGGTGGCCATCGCCGCCAAGGACCTGAAGAAGATGGATCGCTTCATCGAGTTTGCCCTGGTGGCGGCCAAGGAAGCGCTCGATCAGGCCGGCTGGCAGCCGACCAGCGAGGCGCAACGGGAGCGGACGGCGACCATCATCGCCTCCGGGGTCGGCGGTTTCGGCGCAATCGCCGAGGCAGTGCGGACCACCGATGCCCGCGGCCCACGCCGGCTCTCGCCGTTCACCGCGCCCTCGTTCCTCGCCAACATGGCGGCGGGTAACGTCTCCATCCAGTACGGTTTCCGTGGTCCGCTGGGGGCGCCCATTACCGCCTGCGCCGCCGGTGTCCAGGCCATCGGCGATGCCGCCCGGCTGATCCGTAGCGGCGAAGCCGATATCGCCCTCTGTGGTGGCGCCGAGGCAGCCATCAACCGCGTCAGCCTCGGCAGCTTCGCCGTCGCCCGGGCGTTGTCCACCGGCTTCAATGACCGACCGCAGGAAGCTTCTCGGCCGTTCGACAGCGATCGCGACGGCTTCGTCATGGCCGAAGGGGCCGGGCTGTTGGTGATCGAGACCCTGGAATACGCGTTGGCACGCGGCGCCCAGCCGTTGGCCGAGCTGGTGGGCTACGGCACCAGTGCCGATGCCTATCACCTCACCGCCGGCCCGGAAGACGGCAGCGGCGCCCGCCGTGCCATGGCGCAGGCCTTGCGCCAGGCCGGGATCAACGCGACCGAGGTGCAGCACATCAATGCCCATGCCACCTCCACCCAGGTGGGCGACAAGGGCGAGCTGGCGGCCATCCGGGCGGTCTTCGGTGATCACGCTCCGGTGGCCATCACCTCGACCAAGTCGAGCACCGGCCACCTGCTGGGTGCCGCGGGTGGCATCGAGGCGATCTTCACCGTGCTCGCCCTGCGCGATCAGGTGGTGCCGCCGACCTTGAACCTCCACCACCCTGATCCGGCCGCCGAGGGTCTGAACCTCGTCGCCTTGCAGGCCCGGCAGTTGCCGATCGAATATGCCCTATCCAACGGCTTCGGTTTCGGCGGGGTGAACGCCAGCGTGCTGTTCAAGCGTTGGACAGGGGCCTGATCGCTGCTGAATTCGGCAGCACGCGCAGCGCGGCCGCTGAGGCCTGCAGCGTTGCGCTAGTTTTTTTTGGACTCGCGTAGCGGTAGGAGCGGCGTTTCCCTGCGTCGTCTTCAGTTAGAAATTGAGTCCACCAGGAAGAGATGGCTCTCTTCCTGTTTTTCTTCAACGGCTGCCCTAACTAGGCCGATGGCATCTGAGCAGGTCCTAGCGCTGACGAGCACGCATCCTGTGAAGATACCGAAGGGGTAGCCTATGGACGCATACATGCGCGAATGTTTGTAAAGGGCAGGCCAAACGGTAGACTGCCGAGATAGACGCCTCTGGAGCGAGATACCTAATGCGCCGTACGAAGGAAGACGCTGAGCAAACCCGGCAGACCATCTTGGATGCAGCCGAGGCGTTGTTTCTCGACAATGGTGTATCACGCACCAGCCTCGAAATGATCGCCAGACAGTGTGGAGTCACTCGAGGAGCGGTGTACTGGCATTTCGCGGACAAGGCGCAGCTGATTCATCAGATGCTCAATCGCATCCGTATTCCACTCGATGAATTCACCCAGCAGTTGAGTGCGGATGGGGAGGACGACTGCCTGATAAGGCTGTACGAGCTGTGCGTGGAGTGCATGGAAAAATTCGTACAGCCGGGACGGGAACGGCGTGTCATGACCATCGTTATGCACCGTTGCGAGTTCACCCAGGAACTGTACGAAGTCGAGCAACGTGAGAATGCCTTGACTCGCGAATTCGTGGCGCTCGTCGAGCGCCTCTTCGACGGCCAACGGCAGCGCCTGCAGGCCGGCGTGACACCGAGAGATGCTAGCCTGCAGTTGCATAGCCTCTTTTCCGGCACGCTGGCAGGCATCCTGCGTGACCAGGACATCTTCGCACCGCTCATGGATGTACGACTGATCTTCACCCTTTACTTCAGGTCGCTGGTAAAAGACTGGCCATGACAAGGGGCCAGCGGTTGTACGAATCGGGTACTGACATCTTTCCAGCGCTAGACGAGGTGTTGTGATGCGACAGGGGCTCGTCTCCGGTCTTCGAGGGGCGTTCTTGCAGTGCGATCCCACGGTTCTGGCAGCGCCCCGTACACCTCCGGGACGCTACCAGGTTTAGGCTGGCGTGCCTCGACTCGTTATTTGAAGCGTGCTGCGTAGGTCGCCAAGTTATCGGCCGTGATCAGTTCATAGGGTACCCAGACATCCGCCTGGACCGGTTCCTTGCGGATCATCTTGAGCGCAGATTGCACCGCCTGCATTGCCTGGCCCCGCGGATCCTGGAATACCGATGCCGCCAGCAGTCCGCGCTTGATCGCCGCCTGGCCGTCGGGCAGCCCGTCCACCCCTACCACCGGAACCTTACCCATGCCCATGCCGGCCTGTTGCAGCGCCATGGCGGCGCCGATGGCCATCTCGTCGTTGTTGGCGACGATGGCATCGAAATGGGTGCCGGCGGTCAGCCAGTTGCTGGTGAGGTCCATGCCCTTGCTGCGGTCCCAGTCCGCGTTCTGCTGGGCGATCACCTTGATGTCAGGATAGGCCTTGAGCGCTTCCTTGAGACCTTCGGAGCGGCCATGGGTGGCGTTCTGGGTCAGCTCGCCCATGATCAGGGCGATATTGCCCTTGCCGTTCAGTTGCTTGGCGATGAACTGTCCCTGCAGCTGCCCGGCTTGCAGGTCATCCGAGGCCACGGCGACCACCCCGGCAGGCAGCTTGGGATCGTCCGGGCGCCGGTTCACGTAGACCAGTGGGATTTTGGCGGTGGTGGCAGCGCGGGTGATGTTGACGGTGGCCGCGGTATCCACCGGTAGCACGATCACCGCATCCACGTTCTGGGCTAGAAAGCTCTGCACCTGATTCAGTTGGCGCACGACGTCGCCCTGGGCGTCTTCGAATTGCATGCTGATCTTTTCGGCCTTACCGGCCTCTTCCAGATTACGACGCACATAGGTCATGAAGTTATCGTCGACCTTGGCAATGCTGACGCCAATGCGGTAATCGGCCAGGGCGAAAGGCATCAGAGCGAAGGCAAAGGTAGCGCAGAGTAATTTGCGAAGGATCATGGCGGTTTCCTCTTGTTGTTATTGATGTTGCAGTGGCGAGCCGGGACTACAGCGAGAAGGCCGTTCGGAAACGTTCCAGGGCGCGCTCGGTATCACCTTCCGAGGCCCAGCCTTCGAGGCCGACCACACCGCGATAGCCGAGGGTGGCGAGTGCTCGGGCGATCGCCGGGTAGTGGATTTCGCCGGTCCCTGGCTCGCAGCGTCCGGGGACATCGGCTACCTGAATCTCGCCTATGGCCGGCCCTGCACGACGAATCAGCTCGATCAAATTTCCCTCGCCGATCTGCGCATGGTAGAGGTCCAGGTTAAGCCGCAGGTATGGGCTGGCAACGGCCTCGATCAGGGCCAGAGTGTCTTCGGCACGGGCGAAGGGAACGCCGGGGTGATCCACGGCCGTGTTAAGGTTTTCCAGCAAAAAGACCTTGCCGGCGCTCGCGCCCAGACGCGCGATGTCGTCCAGGGTGGCAGCGGCTACCAGCCATTGGCCGCCGCTCACCGCCGTCAGGGGATTGACTGGCAGGCCTCGACTGTCCAGGCCGGTGCCGTGCAGGTTGAGCGAGGGACAGCCGAGGCGCTCGGCCACGGCCAGGGACTCCCGAGCGCTGGCGAGCAGAGCCGCGCGGCCCTCGGTGCTGACCAGATCGCCGGAGACGTAGCCGGTCATGGAGGTGAAGCGCGCGCCGGTGGCGGCCAGCGCATCGATGTCGTGTCGGGTCCAGTCCCAGATCTCCACAGCGAAGCCCAAGGCGTTTAGGCGGCGGACGCGCTCGACGAAGGGCAGATCGAGAAAGACCATTTCGGCGCTGACCGCCAGGATGAAGGGGGATGAGGTCATGGCATCACTCCGCGACGGCGACCGGTTGACCGGTTTTCACCGACTCGATGGCGGCCAGGGCGATGGCCAACGCGGCCCGGGCATCGGTGCCTCCTACCGGCACCGGCGTACCCTGGCGCACTGCGTCGACGAAGGCACGCAGTTCGGCCAGATAGGCCTCACGCAGTAGCTCGGCGTCGGAGCGCTGCGTGGTCTGGCTGATGCCCTCGGCGCCGTAGCAGACCAACTCGCTGGTACGGGCGTCGCCGGCGGTCAGCATGCCTGCGCTGCCAAAGACCTCGCCGCGGACGTCGTAGCCATATACCGCCTGAAAGTTCGCCTCGGCGGTGGCGATAGCGCCATTGTCGTAGCGAACGGTCACTACGGCGGTATCCACCAGCCCCTGGTCGCGGAAGTCGGGACGCACTAAGGCGTCGGCCACCGCGTACACCTGGGTCGCCCGGGCGCCCGGGTTGAAGAAATTGAGGGTGTCGAAATCGTGGATCAGGGTTTCCAGGAAGATGGTCCAGGGCTTCACCGCCGCCGGGTTGTGCAGCCCTGGATCGCGGGTGAGCGAGCGCAGCAGCTGAGGCGTGCCGATGCGTCCCTGGGTGATCAGCTCGCGAGCGGTTCGGAAGCTGGTGGCGAAGCGCCGATTGAAACCCACTTGCAGGGCAACGCCTGCTTCAGCACAGGCAGCGATGGCACGATCGGCCTCTTCCAGGGTCACGGCCATGGGTTTCTCGCAGAACACCGGCTTGCCGGCCCGGGCAGCGGACACCACTAGCTCGGCATGGCTGCGGGCAGGAGCGACGATGACAACGGCCTCAACGGCGGGATCCTCGATCAACGCCTGGGGGTCGGTGTGGATGTGGGTGACGTCCAGGATCTCGCCAAGCCTGGCAGCAGCGCCAGGCGCCGGATCGGCCAGAGCGACCAGCCGCGCGCCATGCAGGTGGCGGGCGAGGGCGTTGGCATGGAAGGTACCCATGCGACCGGTACCGATGAGGCCGAGGGAAAGGGGGGGCTTCGTCTGGGGCATGAGGCGTTCTCTTGTGGTTGTTATAGGCGTGGGCGATAAGCCCGAAAGGTAGAGAGCAACCGCCATGCCAGGGCAGGAAAGACAGCCACGCTGCGGGCTGACGGACTTGCCAGTCTGGATTTATGTCTATAAAAAAGACATGTCCAGTTGGGCATGTCCAAAGAATGGACGAGGAGCCGAACATGCAGGAGCAGGTCGCCCCAAGCGAGCTGACGCTGGAATTGCAATTCGTCAGCGAGCTGCGGCGGCCTTCGGTCGCCGAAGGTGTCCAGCGCGAGCTAGATGCCGCCTGGACGGCCTGTGTGGCAGGGGCCACTGAATTGGCCCCGGTACGGCCGGTGATACGGGCGTCCTGGCTGCGCAGCCGCGCGGCGGGCATCGTCGCGGAAGAATTCCACTACGAGTTCGTCGGGTCGCAGGAGCTGACGCGCCGGCTACAGTCGCAGCGCGAGCTGCTGGATATCGCCGCGCCGGTGATGGCCGAGCTGTTGCGCTACAACCCGAATGGGCACCTCAACCTGGCGGATGCCGAGGGCGTAACCCTTGCCGCCTGTGGGCTGGATCTCACGCCACTAGGCAGTCGTCTGTTGGAGTCGGTGCAGGGCACCAACTGCACCGGACTGGCCCTGCGCGAGCAGCGGCTGGTATTCGTCCTAGCGTGCGAGAATTTCAAGCGCGAGCTGCGCGAGCGGCGGATGCACTGCGCTTCGGCGCCGGTCCGCGACACCCAGGGAAGGCTGATCGGCGCCCTAACCCTCACCGCGGCGGTGGGCAACTTTCACTGCCATACTCTGGGCACGGTCCAGGCTGCAGCCGATGCGATCTCCCGCCAGCTGGCGCTCACCGCACTGCTGGACGAGCAGCAGCGGGTGCTGGAGGTCCTTAATGAAGGCGTCATCCTGCTCGACGACGACCGCTGCATCCGTAGCCTGAACGGCTATGCGCGCCGCCTGCTGCAGCTTGATGATCCACAGCGGGGGCAGCCCTTCGCCAGCTTCATCACCAAGGACACTGACCTCGACCTTTGGCTGGATTGTCGTTGGGAGCGCCAGGACCGCGACCTCACCTTGTTGCTACCAGATGGCAGCGGTTTACCGTGCCTGGCCTCCGCCGCGCCCATCGCCCAGGGCGGCTGGGTGCTATCGCTGCGAGAGAACCGCCGCATCCGTGAGATCACCCGCCAACTGCTGGGCACCCGAGCGCGCTATAGTTTTGCCGATATTCAAGGGCGTTCGCCAGCCTTGCAGGGCAGCCTGCGCCTCGCGCAGGCGGCAAGCCGCAGCGAAGCCACGGTGCTGGTGCTGGGGGAAAGCGGGGTAGGCAAGGAGCTGTTCGCCCAGGCTATCCACAACGCTAGCGCTCGGCGACATGGGCCCTTCGTCGCGGTGAATTGCGGCGCCATCCCCCGCGACCTGGTGCAGAGCGAGCTGTTCGGCTACGTCGAGGGAGCCTTCACTGGCGCCGCCCGCGGCGGTTCGGCGGGCAAGTTCGAGCTAGCTGATGGTGGGACCCTGTTCCTTGATGAGATCGGCGACATGCCCCTGGAGGCCCAGGTGAGCCTGCTACGCGTGCTCCAAGAAGGCGAAGTGACCCGGGTCGGTGCCAAGAAGGCCCAGGCGGTGGACGTCCGGGTCATCGCTGCGACCCATCGAGACCTAGCCCAGGCGGTGGTGAATGGCAGCTTTCGCGAGGACGTGTTCTATCGTCTCAACGTTCTCACTCTGCGAGTCCCGCCGCTGCGCGAGCGCCGCGAAGACATCCCGCTGCTTGTAGCGACCCTGCTTCAGAGCATCGGCCGGACCCTGGAGCGGCCGCCGCTGGCTATCGCGGATGAAGCTCTAGCGCTGCTGATTGCGCACGGCTGGCCCGGCAACGTGCGGGAGCTGGAGAACGTCATAGAGCGAGCAATGAACCTGGCCCAGGGCATGCACATCCAATCGGCGGACTTGCCGCCCGAACTGCTCGCTCCGATTGCGGCCGCATCAAAGATAACGGAAGGCGGCCGCCTGACGCCATTGGATCTAGGCCAGCGCGACCTCATCCGCGCGACACTAGAACAGACAGGTGGAAACCTAAGACAGACTGCTGCACGTCTAGGTATCTCGCGCGCCGGGTTGTACGTCAAGCTGGCGCGTTATGGGCTCCAGCCTGGAGAATTCCGTGGACGAGGGGAGGCTTAGGTCAAATCGAGAGCTCATAATCAACTCTTCTCGATGCAAATCTACCGTCCGCTGCAACTCCTGCTTCTGGGCTCCACCCTTACCTACCTGCCCCGCGCGCGACTGAAGGACAGAGGGAGAGCTATGGAAGCACTATCGGTCACCCTAGTGAAGCCGATCCAAAGAGCGACCACCCGATACCTGTCGTAAACACTCTTCGCCGTCGGTCCTGACATGCGCTTCCGAGTTAAGAGCACGTAGCAAGCTCAAACGACCAGAAGTGCTCCCAGCCGTATAGCGAAGCTTAGGTCGCTTGGAGGTGGCGGCCCTAACTACAGCCCTGGCAACAACATCGGGGGCATCGGCGTGCTGCAGAGCTGGGTGCAACCGGTTTGCAAGAATGGATTCGACATGTTCGTATGCTAGTAGCCTGAAGTCGGGCTCCACACAGGAGTCGTCTAGAAGGGTCTTGATGAAGCCTGGCTCAACTACCGAAACCCTGATGCCGTGACTGCGCAATTCGTGATCGAGAGCATGGGAGTAGCCCTTAACGGCATACTTACTAGCAGAATAATTGACGAAGTAAGGGAGCGGTACTCCTGACAAGGCGGGGCCGAGGTTGACGATACGCCCGTAACGCTGAGTCCGCATGACTGGGACGACTGCACGGATCATTCTAACCATGCTGAAGAAGTTTATGTCGAACAGTGCCTTGGCCTGCTCGATAGAGCTTTCTTCAGCACCTGCCGGCATTAGCTTCAATTCGGCGGTATTAACCAGTAGGTCGATACGTGCTTCAAGCTTGATCAATTCGGTGATCGCGTTTTCCACCGAGTCTTCGTCGGTGATGTCGAGATCCAGTCTCTCGAATGTAGCATACGCAGCTTCGCCACTTTCAATACAGCCGCCATATACCGTGTAGCCGGAAATCGCGAGGCGATTAGCTATCGCCGCCCCAATTTTTGACGAAACATCGGTAACTAGGGCTACGAGGCGAGCAGAAGCCATAGATTATCTCGGATAAGTACGTAGTTTAGCCCCGCCTTGGTCGGGCCCTCTGGGCGCATTTGGATAGTACTTGGGCGGTAAGTGAACTCCTCATTGATAAGGGGTGAATGTTTTTCAATCTTAGTTGGATAGAAAGCTAGCATCGGTTGGAGGCTTCGTTACGTCTAAGCTTAATTGGTACTAACTAAACAACCCTTATTCCTACTTTGCCTTTGGCACGTCCGCTCTCTACGTACGCTAATGCTTCACCTGTTTCCTCCAGCGAGAACACTCTGTCGATTACAGGTCGAATCGCGCCGCTTTCAACAATGGCTGCAAGCTTCTCAAGCTGCTCGCCGTCTGCACGCATGAAGAGGAAGGTGTAGTCGACTCCTTGGAGCTTGGCTTTCCTTCGAATATCTCGGCTAAGCAGACGTAGAATCTGCTTGAGCGGCCAGGCCAATTTGCGAGCGTCTGCAAACGCTGGAGTAGGAGGGCCAGATATAGAGATCAGTTGCCCACCAGGCTTCAGGACTTGCAAGGACTCTTTCAACTCTTCACTGCCCAGGCTATTCAGCACGACGTCGTAGTCGCGAAGCTCGTCTGCAAAGTTTTGTCGTTTGTAATCGATAACGACGTCCGCGCCTAGCGCTCTCACCCACTCAATGTTTGGAGTGCTGGTAGTAGTCGCAACGAAAGCACCTAAGTGCTTGGCCAGCTGGATGGCGATACTTCCTACCCCACCGGAGCCTGCTTGTATCAGAACCTTCTGGCCTGGTTTTAGCTTCGCTGTCTCAACCAAAACTTGCCAAGCGGTCAATGCTACAAGCGGTAGGGCTGCAGCCTCGATCATGTTGAGGTTGGATGGCTTGAGTGCTACCGAAGACGCCTTGATCGCTATGGCTTCCGCAAAGGTGCCAATTCGATCATCGTCGGGCCTAGCAAACACTTCATCTCCAGCCTTGAAAGCAGTCACCTGAGCGCCCACCTTCAAAATGGTCCCGGCGACGTCGTTCCCTAAAACCAACGGCAATTGATAGGGAAGTATCAGCTTGAACTCGCCACGTTTAATTTTGACGTCTAGCACGTTTACGCTGGTAGCATGAATTTGAATAAGTACTTCGTCGTTCTGCAGCTCCGGCAGAGCTGTCTCACCAATGCGGCCTGATGTTTTCTTTTCATAGCGATCTATGATGAAGGCTTTCATTATGAAATGTTCTCTGCGTTTTGAGTGAGAAGGAGATTGCCGTTGCCTCTCTTAGTAAAAATCCGCCGCCGGCTTTTCAAGGAAGTCTAGAGCTGTCCTAGTAAATTCAAAGTGATATTGAAAAATACCTCCATGGCCAGCGTCGCTGTAAATGACTAGCGTAGAGTCAGGGAAGCGTCTAGCGAGATCCCGACTGTTTTCCGTTGGTACCATGATGTCGTTATCGCCATTGGCGATCAGTACGGGAATCTTTAGGTTTCGAAGATCCTGTGGCGCTTGCCGCCCCCACGCCCTAATCGCTCTCAGCTGCCTGAAAAAGGCTCGCAATGTCGGTTCCTTGTCGCGGTTGGTCGTCCGCTCATTCAAGCGATCGAGGAAGTCCTGTGCGGCTTGTCGGCCGGTGCTGGATGAGGTGAAGAATAGATAATATTTGGGGTCGCGCCGCGTCAGCATTCCTTTGAGGATAAGGGGCCAGGAGACCCTTCCTACCTGGCCAATTCCTTCTCCTCCCGCCGGCCCTGTGCCGGTCAGGATGAGACGCCGGACCAGGCAGGGCGCTTGGAGCGCGACACTTTGGGCAACAAAGCCGCCGAGCGAAAAGCCGAGCAGATCCACCTGTCCCAGATCGAGGGTTCGAATGAAGGCGATCAGGTCTCTGGCCATTTCAGCAACCGTGATAGGGGCGACTCCGCCTGAAGCTCCAATTCCTCGATAGTCGATGGCGATGACTCTGCGCGAGGAAGCTAGGCCTTCGATAATGCGCGGATCGAAGTTGTCGAGGACCGCACCCCAGTGGTTCAGCAGGATCAGCGGAATGCCTTCACGTGGTCCCAGGTCACGATAAGCAAACGCGGTCCCGTCCACTTGGGCCGATTGGGTCTGGACAGTTTTGTAGGACGGCGCAGTAGTAGGGTGTTGTTCTGTAGCTATCGGTCTTGAAGTCATCAAGGCCTCCCGGGTCGGCATCCGGCAAATGCGGTAGCGGAAACCGATCAGAAAGAAGCCCCTGATCGGTCTGCGAGTAAACACGCTATCTTCTCGTACTCAGACGACTGAATCCGGTTCCGCCAGATAGCGGTTGGCAACATGCGCCTGACGGATGTCGCCCACAAGCAGCTGCCGGGCGACATCCAGTGCCGTCCAGTGAGCGGCGTCATGCAACGCCGGTATCGTGACCAGTTCCCTCCGATCGTAGCCTGCCAACCCCGCGTCGACGAGTTGTTCGACGTCCATAAGATGGGGCAGTGTGTTGATATCAATGCCCGCACGGCCCCATATCTCGGTACGTGTGCCGGCGGGAAGCAGCGCCTGCACGTAAACGCCTTTAGGCGCGAGCTCGAGGCTGAGCCCTTGGGACAAAAACAGAACGAAGGCCTTCGTTGCGCCGTAGACGGACATACCAAACTCAGGCGCTAGGCCGACCACTGATCCGACATTGACGATAGCCCCTTGGCCCGCGGCCGCGAGCCGCGGTGCGATGGCGTGTGCAAGCACGGTTAATGCGGTGACGTTTAACGTGATCAGGCGCGTTATGTCCTCGGTTGACTGTTCGTTGACCAGACAGAGCAGCGCCAGCGTTGTTGATCAGAATCTCGATAGTTGCGTCTTCACGTAGACGCTTTTCGACTTCAGCCAGATCTGCAGCGCGCGTGAGGTCTGCCTGGATGATGTCGACCTTGCTGTCTGTTTCGGCGGTGAGCCGAGCTGCCAGGGCATCCAGACGCTCATGGTCTCGAGCGACGAGCACTAGGTCGTGCCCGCGGCGAGCAAAGCGGTTTGCATAGACGGCACCGATGCCGATCGACGCGCCTGTAATAAGAACGGTGGAAGAGGTCATGGTTATCTACTCGGAGTGTTAAGAAATTTGAGCGCGGATCTCTGCGAGGTGTGTCGTGCTCAGGCGCTCGCTTCAGCGAGAGTGGCGTAGTCGGTGTAACCCTTGGATCCGCCGCCATAGAGCGTTGTGGGGTCGAGTGGCGTCAGAGGTGCATTGTTCTGCAGTCGCTCTACCAAGTCTGGATTGCTGATGAAAGGCCGGCCGAAGGCGATTAAGTCCGCCTTGCCTTGGGCGATTTGCGCGCTGGCCAGCTCGTAGTCATAGCCGTTATTGGCGAGATAGGTGTTCTTGAAGCGGCTGCGCAACGCCTCATAGTCGAATGACGCGCTGTCGCGAGGTCCGCCGGTTGCGCCCTCCACTACGTGCAGATAGGCGATGTCCAGCGCACTGAGCTGTTCAGCGATGTAGTCAAATTGGGGTTGAGGATCACTGCAGCTCATGTCATTGACCGGCGAGACCGGGGAGATACGAACACCTGTGCGACCAGCGCCTATCTCCTTTGCTACTGCTTCTGTGACGTCCAGCAGCAGGCGAGCACGGTTCTCAACGGTGCCGCCATAGGCATCGTTACGGGCGTTCGCGCCGTCCCTGATGAACTGATCCAGCAGATAGCCATTGGCGCCGTGGATTTCCACTCCATCGAAGCCTGCGCTGATCGCGTTGGCAGCCGCCTGGCGAAAATCTTCAACAATGCCAGGAAGCTCCGCTGTCTCAAGCGCCCTAGGTTGCGAGACGTCGGCAAACCCATTGTTCACGAACGTCTGCGTCTTGGCGCGAATGGCTGAAGGTGCAACGGGGCTAGCACCTTGAGGATGGAGATCCACATGTGAGATGCGTCCAACATGCCACAGCTGGACAAAGATGCGTCCCCCTTTGGCGTGTACTGCGTCGGTCACTTTTCGCCAGCCTTCGATCTGCTGCTGCGTGTAAAGACCAGGCGTGTCTTGATAGCCCTGGGCTTGCGCTGATACCTGAGTAGCCTCGGTGATCAGCAGACCTGCCGTAGCCCGCTGACTGTAGTAGAGAGCTGCATGCTCACTAGGCACCAGGTCCGTGCCGGCTCTGTTGCGAGTAAGGGGCGCCATCACGACCCGGTTTGAAAGTTCTATTGAACCTAGGGTGTAGCGCTGAAACAGGATCTGGTCGGTCATAGCAATTCCTCTCTGTAAAAAGCGGGTGAAGACAGCGAACTCACTCATTCAGAAACTGCGTCGCGTGCTTCAGAAAGCGTTCTGGATATTGAAAATGGGCTCCGTGGCCGGCGTCGGGGTAAAGGAGCAGTTGTGCGTCGGGAATGTTCTGGGCGAGATGCCAGGAATTGATCGATGGAATCATCACGTCGTTGACGCCATTGAGGATCAATGTGGGCTGCGTGATCGAGCGGAGAAAGGCGTAGGGATTGGCAGCTTGCAGCGGTCGAAGATAGGCGGCATGGGCCTCAGCTTGCGCTTGAGCAACGGCCATCGAGCTAGGGGGATCCTGGTCAAAACGCTGGTGTCGGCGGTCCCAGAATGCCAGGCCAGCTTGTCTCGCTGACGCCGAGCGACCAAAGAACAAGTAGAGGAAGTCTTCGGCTTCCGGTACCGGCTTTGGCGCCACCTCTAGGACCTTGGGCTCCATTTTCGGATCGCCGCCCCTTAGGCCTGTCCCCAGCAGGAGGAGCTTGCGAACCAGTTGGGGATGCCGCAGCGCGACCTCTTGCACCTGCAAGCCACCAATAGAAAAACCAAGTAGGTCTACCTGGGGTAGCCGCATCGCACGAATAACGGAGGCTATGTCGTCCGCCATGTCCTCAATTCGATTGCGTGGTACGCCGGTTGAAGACGCGACGCCTCGGCCGTTGAGCAGGATGACCTCACGCGTTGCAGCCAGCCCGTCGCTGAGCATGGGATCCCAGTGATCCATACCTCCACGAAAGTGCTGGATGAGCAGCAGCGGCGGTTGATCAGTGGCGGTGTTACCCCAGCGCCGGTAGGCGAAGGAATCTGCTCCAAGCTCTATGAACCGGGTCGGAGCGGTCAGGTGTGTATGGCTCACATCGGCATCCCTCAGCGAAAGAGGGCTTAATGATGTCAATCGTAATCTAAGTCGTCAATAATTTTGATGATGATCGACATCAATGTATAGTGGCCGTGCAATGAGGGTTATGTCTGAGGAGGTAAAACGTGAAGGTGTCCAAGGCGCAGGCTCAGGCGAATCGAGCGCACATTGTCGAAACCGCATCACAGCTTTTCCGCGAGAAAGGCTTTGATGGTGTTGGCATCGCCGACCTAATGGCTGCTGCTGGGTTTACCCATGGTGGGTTCTACAAGCACTTTCTCTCCAAGGCTGACCTAATGGCAGAGGCTTCTGCCTGTGGCATCGCCCAGAGCTCAATCAAGGCCGAGGGAGTAGATGCTGAAACATTCGTGAACCACTACCTGTCCCGCTCGCACCGAGACAGTCGCGGAGATGGCTGCACCATGGCCGCACTCTGCGGGGATGCAGCCCGGCAGGACGCCGCGACCAAGGCAGCTTTCGCGGCTGGCCTCGAAGCTATGCTCGCTACACTAGCTGGGCCATCAGAAGGGCCTGAAGGTATGGCTGAGGCTAGATCTCGTGCGGTGCACCTGAGCGCGGTTGCCCAGGTTGTGGGCGCTTTAATGCTGTCGCGGGCTTGTCCGGATGATTCACCCCTTGCCGACGAGATTCTGGACGTGTGTCGCGAAGCTGTTATCTCGAACCGGCAGTCGGCGGCAGGTGAGTAGGCGGCCGGGCCATGCATACAGTCTTTCGATGACGTGCAGTACTGCCGGCCGCCTATGCTTCATCCGCTTGGCGCCTTCACGCCATACCAGGTAGTACCTCAACTGCGTTGGCGATATCCGGTGCTACCCATCGATGCTGTTCGTACGGTGGTACCACGCCGGGCAAGCGCTGCCACGTTGCTGCGGTGCCTTCGCCGAAGCGACGCGCCTTCAGACACTAGAACGCCTGGGCAGCCAGCAGGTACTTGATGCCCAGGATTCGAGTGCGATTTTCAATTACTCGCAAGCGCTTGAGTGATGCGCCCGTTCCCATGCTGAGATGGTCCTCTTGGAGCGCTGATGTCATGAAGTTTTCCACTACGGCCGGTTGGGCCAACTGGCGATTTTCACCGGCATGGGAGGCTGCCACGTACTGGGCGATCATCATCGCTGAGTTCACGCCGGGATGCGGGACCAAGAACGGCGGCAGACCGCTGACCATGGGATTTACCAGGCGATCAAAGCGTCGCTCGGCAATGCCGCCGAGCTCGACCAGAGCGATGGCTAGCTGGTCGGCTGCCATTGCGACAGACTCGCCATGGGGATTGGCCTGGGATACCACGCGATAGTCATTCGGCGTGCCCAGCACCAGCGGATTGTCGGTCGCCCCCGCTAGTTCTAGGTTGATCTACTGCTCGGCATGCCTGAGTTGATCGCGACAGGCACCATGCAGCACCTGCGGGATCGATCTGATACTTAAGGCATCCTGAGTGCGTTCGCCTTGGAAGCTTGCGAGCACCTCACTGTTAGCCAGCAGGGCTCTCAGATTGGCGCCTACCTGTTGCATACCGGGGTGGGTTTAAGAGCCAGCACCTGTTCGTCGAACGCATCGAGTTGACCGCCGAGGGCCTCGAAGCTCATGGCACCGATCGGGCAGCCCACTTTACGAGGTTGTGGGCATCGGCCAGGGCAAGACAGCTCAGCCCCGTCATGCAGGGCGTGCCATTGACCAGGCTCAGGCCGTCCGTGGCACCAGTACCAGCGGCGGCTGTTGTGCGGTCTGCAGAGCATCGCTGGCGCTGAGGATGCGTCCGCCCCAACGGACTTCGCCGTAACCTAGCAGGGCCACTCCGACATGGGCCATGTGGATGAGGTATCCCACTGAGCCATCGCGAGGTCTGGCCGATATTTAAAAGCAGCGAACGGCTGCTATGGGTCGATTGCTGTCATGCGCTATTTCGGTAATTTCAGAACTCCACAACGATTTCGAAAGCCGGCGTCTGCTTCAGGTGAGATGTCTCAGCGCTGCTAATGCGCTGCCTACGGCCACCTGGTGCAGGTGTTTCTCTTCTCGCCGTCCCTGCCAATAGCCTCGGCGTTCGGCATACCGCATCGCAAGGGCGGTATCTCCTCGGCGAAGGGTAGCCAGCACCTGTTCATCCGCGATGTCACGAAAGAGGGTGAAGAGCAATCGCTCGGCCGATTCCATTGCTTCCCGCTCACTGCCGTAAGACTCCTGATGTTCATAGGCGCCCACTCGGAACAGCCACTGTTGACTGGATCCCTGGAGGACTCGTGCCAGCTTGATGGGCGGAAGTGCGCTGCCGGCTTCAAACGCGATCCTCAGCTTCGGTACTTCAGCGGTGACGCAGGGGAGGGGGATATCAGCGGGATTGCTCATCGGAATTGCCTGGCATTAGGGAGCGGTGGTGCGGGGAGTCGCGGCGTTGCATCTCGGCATCGATCATCCGCAGCAGATGGGTGAGGCGGCTGTTGAGCCGCCGTAGGGTCCGATCGGAAAGGCTGGCCAGCCAAGGGGGGACGTCATTGGCGCTGCTGCGCATCCGCATCTCCCTGACTTGCCAGCCAATCCATGGCCGATAGCATGCCGGCCTCGTCAAGCATTGCTGGAAGCCGGATCGTACGGCCGGACCGATTGTCACGGAGCTCGAAGGTCGGGGTGGCATCGATCCGCTTCTGCGCTGCGGTTGCGGTCTGCTCAGCCACTACCTGCCGCACTGTCGTATTGTCCTGGATGCACGCCTGCAGGTGCTGCAGCGATACGGCTGGTTGCAGGCCGAGTTGTTCGATCGGCACTGCCAGGCCGGCACCGTTGCCACGGCTGTGCTGGTAGACCGCTTCGACCGCCCGCCAGAACACCGGATTACCGCCCAGCCATCCCGCACACGTGACCAGCCGTGCTTCGTACTGGGCCGCATCGCCGTGCATGGGCAGCGGCAGGTGATGCCACTGCCAGTTCAGCGCTTCGTGCCGATCGATCAGCTGCTTGACCTGCGGGAAGGCTTCCTTGCAGTAAGGGCATTCCAGGTCGCCGTACTCGATCAGCGTGAAGCGGGCTTTGGCATTCCCATAGATGAACGTCGGTGGCTCAGGAGTAACTCGTGGCTCTACTGCTGCGAGCCATCCAAAGAGGTGCCATAGGACATAGAGCAACACGGCCAGCAGTATGAGTGCCATTGCTGCTGGTTGCCGAGATACAGCTCCCCTAATCATGCCGAAGCCTCATGGGCAGAAGGCTGATCGAGTTGCCGGCCCAGCACGTCGCGATGCAGCACCTCCAGCAGCGCCTGTTGTGCGTCATCCGGCTGCGGATGTTTGGCCAGCCAGTCCTTGAGCGCCGTGTCCAACTGGACCACTATCTCACGGCGATCCACCGCGCGTGATTTCACTGCCTGCAGGTTGCTGATCAAGACCGGCGCACAGATCTGCAGGGCCGTGAGCGTCTCCGGCAGATGTGGCTGCCGAAGCAAGCCGGTCAGGCTGTCGATGAGGTCCTGGGTGAATTGGTCCATCACTCTCATCGCCGGGCTCCTCGAGCCGGTGGCAGCTGGAAGGGGTAGGGTTCGATCCCTCGCAACCGGTCCAAACGGGCAGCGACGGCCAGCGCGGCGCCCAGCTCGTCGGTGCCGAGCTCTTCCATCAGCTGGGCGCGCTCCGCCTTCTCCTCAGGCTCGGTCATAGCCAGGGCCAGATAAAGACTGGGCGGTACCGCACGGAACAGTGTCTCCATCGACTTGGAGAGCACCACGCCTTCGGTATAGGCGCCGCTCTGTTTGCGCGCCGACAGCATCAGCTCCTTCTGCGCGGTACTCAGGTTGCGGAATTTGGAGATCTTCTCGACTTCATCCGGCGGCATGTTCAGGCAGATCCACCACTCGATCATGTTGAGCATCGGCGCGCCGGAAATCGGGATGTCATCGATGTTCTGAGTCGCCAACCAGAACCAGGCGCCGAGCTTTCGCCACATCTTGGTGATCTTCATCGCATAGGGCAGCAGGAGCGGGTGCTTGGTGATGATGTGGCCTTCGTCGGTCAGCTTGATCAGCGGCCGGCCCTTGTACTGGTCACGCTCAGCGATGTTGTTGATCGAGTTCAGCAGTGAGATGTAGGCGATGCCGAGCTGTGCCTGATAGCCCTCACGGGCGTAGGTGGCAAAGTCCACGACCGTCAGGTCGGCTTCGGGCCAGGGCGTGCCGGGCCGATTGAACATCTCACCATCTGCGCCCATGCAGAACATCTCCATGGCTTCGGCCATCTCCTGCAGGCGCTCCCGGCGCTGCGCTGGCAGGCGTTCGTCACGCGAAGCTTCGCTCAGTGCGTCGCGCACATCTTGGGTGAGCACCGTCTTCTCTGCCTTGGAGCAGGCTTTGGCGGCATTGATGATGGCGTGCCGGATGGCAGCGCGGTCGGCGCGTGTCATGCGCGCGTCTTCTTTCTCTTCGCCGCCGGTGATCATCAGGCGAGCCACGATCTCCATCTCGCCGAGCACGTCGCGTTGATCGTCCTCCAGGTCGGGCTTCGGGCTGCTGGCTTTGTCTGAGGCGTCGAGATCCTCGGCATCGAGCACGGCCACGTGAGCCGGATCCTCAGCCAGACGGATGGCGTCGGCGAAGGGCGCCAGGCTGACCCCGGCGCCGGGGACCAGACGGACCTTATGGACGGTCAGGCCGAGACGCTGGGCAAAGTCCGCCAGCAGCCCGAAGCTGTTACCGGCTTCGGCCACGAAGATGCGCGGCCGGTAGATGGCCAGCCACTGGATCAAGAGGTTGTTGAGCGTCGCCGATTTGCCAGCACCGGTAGGACCGAAGACGAAGCCGTGTGCATTCATCTGGCGATCGAGCTTGCTGAGCGGATCGAAGGTCAGCGGACTGCCACCGCGGTTGAATTGAGTGATGCCCGGATGTCCCGTTCCGGTTGAGCGGCCCCAGATGGGCGCCAGGTTGGCGACATGCTGAACCAGCATAAGCTGGGTGTACCACTGCAGCGCCCGCGGCTGGTTGGGATCGAAGTTGCCGGGCAGCCAGCGCAGGTAGCTGTTGAGTGCAGCCACCTCATCCTCAGGCCGCACAGGCTCGATACCGGCACTGGTCAGGGTGTTGGTCAGGTGGTTGCAGCGCTGCTCCAGCTCATGCTCGTCTTTACCCCGCACATAGAAGGCCACGCTGCCTTGGTAGAGCTTGTGCTTACGCCCGATCAGCTGGCGGGCGTCCTTGATGGCCTCACGGGTGAGGGCAGAGGCCTGGTTGTCCCCAACGGCCTTCTTGTGCAAGTTGTTGAGGTGGGCTTCGAGCGTGTCTTGGGGCGTGGCCACCAGCGTGATGGCCAGCACGGTGTCCTCGGGCATCTCATCGAAGAGGGCATGCAGGGCATCGCTAAAGCTGCGCTCGCCGGTCATGTGGCCGGTCATCGGCGCGTTACGCAGCCGATCCAGCATCACCACACGGTGGGGCTGGCCATCGAAAAACCACAGGCCCTTCTGCGCATCCGAGCGAGGCTCGCGGTACATTAGGCACTGGGAGAAATCAGTCCCACTGGCCAGGAAGGGAATGGTGCCTTCGGCCAGCAACTCGTCCTGGTCGAAGGCGCTGTTGACCACCTCGAAGAACCGCTGCTGGTCCTTGGCCGAGGTGCCCAGGTGATCCGGGCACGGATTGAACCACTGCAGGAGCCAGTGGCGAATGGCGCGCTCGTCCATGCGATGAGCCGTCACGCCGGCGTTGCGCAGGGCGCCGGTCAGCCGGCTGCAGATGTTCGCAAGGTAGGCGGCAGGTGCCTGCCCCCTGACCAGACCGTCGCCGATGCTGCGGCGGGAAACGACCATCCGGACGCGCCGATGCTGACCACGCCAGGGCAGGTGGGATACGGCCGTGTCGGTGAAAAGACCGCCAGGCTTGGCGATGGCATGCAGGTGGTGCTTCATCAGGCTCTGATAGAGCTTGGTGAATTCGGAGCCACGGGCGCGCGGCTGGATGTAGTTGGCCAGGCCGGTGAGATAGCCATCGAACTGGATCTCGTCGAAGGCATAGAACTGGATGACCCAGGGACTCTGCTCCAGCTCATCGAAGGCATCCTGCAGGGCGTTCTCCAGGGCGTCGCGGGCCTGGCGAAGCCAATTGGCTTCGCGGCCCTCGGTGCCTATCGGCACCAGGTCGAAGAAGGCGGCCAGCGACTTGCCGTCTTCCAGCAGCATGGCCTGGTGCTCGGGCAGGTATTCGACCCAAGGCAGCAGGTTGGTGAAGCTGGGATTGACGTCGTAGAGCCTGGCCACATCTGCCACGGTCGCCGGTTTTTCCTTGCCCGTCATCCAGGCACCTGGCTCCGGGATACCGTGAGCTCTCAGGCGATCCAGGTAGCGCTGGTAGGCGGCTTCCTCGTCGACCTCGAGGGCGCGGGTGGCACGGATGGATTCAGGATGAGGACCCGCTGTAGCGGGCATCGAAAGGACCGACTCAGGTTCTGGCACATGCAGCTCTGGACCCGGATCATCCATTTGATCCGATTCCACTCTGGGTTCGGCTGCAACAGTGTTAGCCGCCTTGCGGCCACGCAGGCGTTCGAAAATGCCCATCAATAGTTCTCCACCCGCTCACCGGGCATGGCGTACTGCACACGCTGGTAGAGCGGGAAAACGGTGGTATAGCCGGGGATGGGTGCCGGGTCGGAGCCGGCCAGGTGCGGGAAGACGTACATGACCAGGTCCGGATTGGGCAGGCGCTTGAACTGGCTATAGATCTCGTTCTGCGCGGTGCGCGAATAGCCGGCGTTGTCAGCCAGCGGCCGAGCCTGGGCCGTGTCCACAGGACGGCGCAGCTCTGCCCGGGCATCGACGAGTTGGCGACCCTGGCTGCTGCCGGCGGAACCGGTGGTACCGGCGTTCCAGACGTCCATCATGGTCTGGTCGCCATGGGGGAGCATTTTCTCCTTGTCGACCGCGCAGCCGCTGGCCAGCAGGGAGAGGGCCAGGACAGCCGCTATATGAAGTCGTGTGCGATTAATCGAGGGCAGCCGAGGCATGGCGAGCTCCTGTCCGATAGTCGACCTTGCGGCCCCTGAGTTCGTAGTCGATGGCCAGCTCCTGGTCGAGGTGGATGGCCACCTTCGCTCCGGGCTGCACGTAGACGGCGGCAAAGGCCTGGCCGTAGAGCTTGTTCACCCAGGTGGAGATGTCGCTGACACCCTGGTTCAGGATCTTGCCCATGGCCTCGTTGCCGGACATACCGGTCGTGCCGATGGTGCCGTTCGGGGTCTGGACATAGCTGGAGCTGGTACCGTCGTTCTTGATGAGCGAGGCGGCGCCGGCGCCGGCAGCGGTGATGAGCGCCTGGGAGCCGATGTACTGGGAGGCGTTGCTACGGCGCTCGCCGGCGATGCAGGGGATGCCGTACGGATCGCTGATCCAGCCCATGCCACCCTGAACCGCAGCGGGCTGGCCGTTGGTGGAGGCGTTCTGGTTGTTCTGGCCGTTGTTCTGTTGACCAGCGTTTTCCTGGGGCGCCGGCAGGGTACGCACGGTGCCGTCGGTGAAGACGAAGGTCATGCTGCGGATCTGGCCGCGCACGCAAGACAGCGTCCAGTCGCCCGAGGCCGTCCCGCTCACAACGGCGCCGGCGACGTCGGGCAGGTCGATGCCGTTGGCGGTCAGGTTGTCGGGGCCGATCAGGACCTTGAAGGGGTAGGGATCATTAACCGTGCCGTCAACCGGCACGCGGCCCACCAGGGCGGTCATGGACACCGAACCCATCAGCGTCGAGTTCTGCGGCAGGGTGTAGACCTTGCGGACCTTCTTACGGGACTGCTCATCACTGCCCATGCCATCGGCTGCGCGCTGAGCGCCACCTGAGGCAGCATCCAGCGTTTTCTGGCCAGCGGCGCCGAAGGCGGTCGGGAAGGCGAAGCCGCTGGCGGCCTGGCCGCTGCCGGCAGCAAGGGGCTTGCCATTGGCGTCGACTGCGGTGCCATCCTGCGGCTCGATCCAGACGAGATCCGAACCGCCTTTCTTGAACTGATTGCCTTCCCCAGGGGCGATGCCAAGTCCGATGGGCATGTCGGCGCTGGAGCCGGTACCGCTGCCCGTCTGGTTGCCCATCTGGGACAGGGTGTTGAGCTGCTTCTGCAGACCATCGAACAGACCCTGCGTCTGCTTCTGCTGGTTCTCAAGGCCCTGGTTGATGCCCGCCTGGACGCGACTATCGACCGTGGTGTTGATGTTGCTCAGCTGGGCCTTGAGACCATCGTTCTCCCGCTTGGCCTCTTCGTTGTCCCTCAGGACCTTGTTCAACTGCTCTTTGAGCTGGCGACTTTCGACGACGATGGTACGCAGGGTGTCGTTGGCCGTGTCGCCCTCGATCCCCAGCGCCTTGGCCTGTTCAGGCGTGAGCTGGGCAGATTGTGGTTGCTCGGGCGTTTGTGGCTTGCCCTTACCAAGTAGGGTCACGCCGACGTAGACAACCAGGACCAGAACCCCGAGCAGCGCATACTTGAGGAGCGGATTACTTCTGAGCTGCATGACGGGCCTCCGCGGTGACGCGAGGATCTGCGGCGCCCAGGCTGGGCAGCAGTGACTGGCCATGATCCCGGGTGACCAGGTAGAGCACCGTGGTGTCGCTGGCATCGCCCCGGGCGCCGAGGTAGGGGTGCTGGAAGGTCGCGGTCGCGAAGTCGCCCATGAGCTCACGCGGATCCAGAGCGAGACGCTGGCCGGTCTGGTTGCGCAGCTTCACGGCGGTCACCCAGTGATCGTCCAGGCGCCAGGCGCCCAGTTGGCTTGCCTCAACCGGGAGCGCCGGCAGCAGCGTCGACAGGTCCAGGCGCTTATCAACTTTGACCTGGGCGACGCCCTCCACCGGCTCCACGGTGCGCAGCGGCGCATAGAGCATCTGGGCGGCGTAGCGGGTGAGCACGACGGGGATAGGTGTTTCACGCTTGGGTGGCGCCGGCTCGTCCTCTTCCTCATCGGCCTGGCGGCTGGCCTTGGCTGCCAATTTAGGCGCAGTCGCCGCGGGCTGACCGTAGCGAGTAGGCGTGGTGTCGCCCGGAACGATCTTGATGGGCTCAAGCGCAACCTGGCCTTCCTGCGCCGGCGTTGCGGCGATGTCGACCAGCATGATCTCGCCGGTCGCTGCATTCTGCAGCTGCAGCCGGCTGGGCTCGATTGGGTCTTTGGCCCTGAGATAGATCGCGCCGCCAGTGCTCTGCACCCTGAGCTTGTCAGCGATGGCAGGAGGGACGCCGACACGCACGTTGGCATCAACGAATAGGATCCGCTCTTGGCCGACCACGAGCGGGATGGCCATGGGGACGCGTTCCCATTTGCGGATCTCGATGGCCTGGGCAAGGCTGCTGAGCAGCAGGCCGCCCAGCACCAGGGCGAGAGAGTGGCGGGATCTCATGGTGTACCTCGAGCTTTGACTTCGACGCCGGCCTCGATCCGCTGTGGCTGACCGCTGTAGCAGTCCCACTTCATGCCCCAGGGGTTCTTCTCGGGATCGACGTCGGACCTGACGACATGGAGCGGGTAGCGGGTGAGCGCCGTCTTGACCTTCTCGCCACCCAGGTACTCGTTGGCAACGACATCCAGCATGACCGTCCACTCGCTATTGCCGAGCACCTGGACGCGGCGGGTGGGGTCGTCGCCGTAGCCTGATCCGGGGATCTCCGCGACATTGCGCACGCGTTTGCGCAGCTCGCCGCTGTTGCGTTTGAGTGCTTCGTCCCCCTCCAGATAGGCCTTGCACGAAGGGGTGATGAAAGGGGTCAAGCGGGCGATGTTGTCGCTGTAGTTCTTCTCGCCGTCAGATGGCCAGCTGTTCATCTGCTGGAAGATGTAGAAGGCGTAGGAATAGACCGACTCGGGAGGGATCTCCCACCAGGGGCGTGTGCTCCCAGAGCGTAGGTCCGGCGGGACGTGCACGGTCAAATCCTTGGGGGCGCTGTACCAGCCGTAGCCATTCCAGATCGCGATGCCGCTGACCAGGCCCAGGGCAAGGCGCAGGGTGGTGATATGGGCGCGCTGCGAATCGGACAGCTTCCACGCGCGGCTCATAGCCCCACCATCCGCTTGCAGGTCCAGGCACCACTGCGGATGACCAGGCGGCGACCTGCCAACCCCCAATGCGCAAGGCGCCACTCGACTTGGCGCCAGAGCCAGGTTTCCGGGCGGCCGCGCTTCCAACGGCGCAGGATCCGTCCTGCGGATACCAGGCCCAGGGCGCCACACGCCAGGGCGGCGAAGATCGGCATGGCCGGTGTGACGAAAAACGCAAACGGGATGCCGACTGCAAATCCAAATGCAGCACAGATGCCGACCGTGGCGAACATCTCGTCCGTGGTCAGGCCGCCGACGACGACGGGTTGGGTGTTGAGGCGATTCGGCAGGAAGCGAAGGGTGCCGTCCTCATGCAGGTCTTGGGTGATGTCCATCGGCGCCGTCCTGCCTTACATGATGCCGGTGGCTTTGGTGACGATGAAGATCACCAGGCCGATGAGGACGACGCCGATGGTCACCGTCACACCCAGGTCCTTCCAGGTTTTCTTGCCCAGGTGGATCTCGTGGTAGACGGTAATGCCGTGAGCCGCGACGACGATCAGGCAGAGGGCGCACAAGGCCAGCGCGAACAGCGAGATGAGGTCAAATCCGTAGTTTTTCAGTGTCTCCAGCCAGGTAGACCCTTCGCCTCGCGAGGGGGCTTGGGCTTGAGGAAGGGCGGCTTGGCTAACTGCTGGAACTAGCACAGCGCTGGCCAAGACAAGCTGAGTTTTGGAGCGAACGCCGAGGGCGAACAGACGTTTGAGGGACAGCATGGATTTCTCCTCGAGGGGTTAATGCAAAATGAGCCAGGACAGCACGCAGTAGAGGAGCAGCCCACGAATGAGGGCGCCCTTGGCAGCGGCGGCTTTGAGGTTCTGGTTCGCCCAGCCCTTGTAGAGGCTGATGGAAAGCCAGGCGAACCAGATCGTGGTGATGGCCATGGCCACCGATAGCCAGAAGGTGTTGCTGGCCGCCGGCGTAAGGCCGCTGGCCGCCTGAAAGGCAGCGGTCTGCGCGGCGGTCATGCTCATGGCTGGGCGCCTTCGCGCTGGTACTGGCCGGAGAGCTCGGCCGCATCGCGCGGCTGGGCACGGCTTGGGGCTAGGTAGTCCTGCAGGCCCTGGCGGATCCGAGCAATGTCGGCGGCGAGACGGTTGTAATCCAGGTGATAGCGGGAACTGCCATCGCTGGGCAGGTCAGCGCTGCGGCGGGCGACCGCCTCGACGGCGTTGAGCTGGCGGATCATCACGTCGACGTTGGCTTGCTCGCTGGCGGTGCCGGCGGCGTGAGCAGGGTGCGCCAGGAGGCCGATGGCGACGACTAGGCCACTGGCGAGACCAGTGCCGGCGAGAGGCTTGCGAGGGGTAGAGGACTGTTTCACAGCGGGGCCCTGGGCAGCGGGTTGATGCCGCACAGGATGCCGAGGGCCACCGGGGAGGTCAGCGGGAAACCATTACTGCACCCAAATAGGTTGCAAACCCGCTTGGTTACTGGATCTCCGAAGGGGTGATGAGGCGCTTGAAAAACAGCAGAAAGCCGGTGGCCACGGCGTAGCCTACGCCCCACCCCTGGTTGCCCTGGGCGGTCTGCTGACCGATCTGGGCGCGGCCTTCCAGCACCGGCTGCACGCTGACCAATTCCCAGCCGTCCGCGCCCAGGGCCTGCAGGCGAGCCTGCCGTTCTGGATCTGCCAGGAAAGCAGCGACGTCAGGGGTACCGGTCTGCTGTTCGTGCTTGAACATCAGCCACCCGCGCTCTTGGACGCGGTAGGTGAGGGGGGAGAATTCAGTGTGGTATTCGAAGCGGGCAGGGGACATGGACGGCTCCAGTTCGATGGGGTGGCCATCGTCCTGTGGCCCACTGCAGCCTCACCAGGCGAAACCGTATCTGGGTCTCAAGAGGTTACGATCAGGGCGTCGAACAAACCGCTTGGCTATGCTGTCTTCAGAAAAATCACGGGAGGTCGTATGACCGACATTGCGTTTCTCCCCGACGAAGCCAAACAACGCTGGCGGGATCTTACGATACATGGCGCATGGCGCTAGCGAAAGGATCGACCTTCAATGGCCGTTTACGCTTGATCGAAGCGACTGACCTTCTGGCAGAATCAGCCTGAACTCATGTTCAGATGGCATAGGAACCAACCATGCTGCCGCAATATCACGCGCGCTTTTCGAACTACGTCGCGGGCTACTTCCCGGAAGATTTTCACGTCGACGTAGCCTTTGCCGACAACGACGAAGAGACCCTGCTTATCAGGATTGCGACGCCTGGAGGCGATTTGGCGTCTTACGAAACAACGGCGGTTCAGGTGCTTGACGTCATGGCGATGGGAGACATTGCCACTATGCTTAAGACTCGCGTCGGATACACTCATGCCTGCTGACTAGGTCGTCTGCTAACTCTCCTCGGGAGGCGTCTGTGCAGCGGCTTCAGTATATGACCGGCTTCATTCGTCCGGCAGGGTCTTGCTCACCTCATCTACCACTTCGGCTACCTCCGCTGTTAGGGCCTGAAAAATCTCTGCGTCGATCAACTTCTCCAGACGGAGCGCTGCGATCCAGCCGCTGGCTACTCCATGGCGATACACCAGATCGCGCACATCACTGGCATCGCGTATCTGATCGATTTTTTTGCGGGCAGAGGCAACCATTCGTTCGCTATTCATCGTGATTTCCACCCAGCGTTCAGACTGGATCAGTTGACCAACTTGCGTAGCAGGGCTGTCTCGCCTTCCTCGATGTCCAACAGCGCGGTGCGCGCGTCCTCCGATAAGCCACTGTGAGTCAGATGGGCAAGCTGCACCAGCGTCATTAGCGCAATATGGTTTTCTTCAAACGCCTCAGCATCTTCAGCGGCAACATCGCCCTGGCTGCGCTTGGCGCTGTATTCCAGTACGTTAGAGAGGCAGTTGGTAGCGATGTCGATCAGCGTTTGCTCAAGCTGGGTGATCGTGCTCATGGGTCAGTATCCTCATCGCCAATAGCATTGGCGCGGTGAAGGTGGGAATGTTCCAGCGAACTGCTATGAAGTCATGGACCACCCTTCTCGGACCCTAGTGCCTAATCATTTCATCGACATCTTTTCCCCACCTTTCTGGGGAGACCAAAATCTACCTAGCGAACCGGTGCTATGCTTCCATGCAGCTCCTTGTATCGCTGCATGATGTCAATCACCAACGAGTTCACTGCAAGGATCTGCATGGCCCGGGTGACCGACACGTATAGCAGGTTCAGTTCATCGTCGCGGCTAGCCCGGTCAGTCTCCGGTGCGAGCGGATCCGCGCTGAAATCGTCGTAGAGCCCCACGAAGTCCCATTCCAGACCCTTGGCCTTGTGCGCTGTGGTCAGTGTCACGGTAGCGTCCAGCTCGCTGGCCACCGCGCAGCGCCGCAGTTGCTCAATGCGCTTGGGCAGGTCGAAGTAGGCTTCGATGATCCGCACCGAGCGCTGCATCTCCGGATCCTGGGTGGCCTTGGCGATCTCCTGGTACTGCTCGAAGTCACGGTAGTCGCGCAAGAGCTTCTTCTGCTGCACCAGGTCATTGCGACCTCGGCTGAACTGGAACAGGTCCTCGAGCTCGCGCAGGGAGTAGCTGTCGATCCCGCCAATCCAGAACATGCGGTGGCCACCTTGCTTCTCCAGGCGCAGGGCGTTCTCGATCACGCCGCTTACGGTGCGATGCAGCCAAGTCCGGTGTGCGAGGTCGTCCGGTAGCGTGCGTTTGACCAAGGTGCGCTGGCCGAGCCCCTGCAGTTTCACCGTTTCGCCCTTGAACGACAGGATAACGTTGGCCACGTGGGCCACCGCCGGGCCGAAGCGAAATGACTGGGTCAGGTAGTGCTTCTCGGCATCGGCCATCCATGCCGCGCTCAGGGCATCCTGGGCACCACGAAAGCGGTAGAGCTGCTGGTGGCGATCGCCGACCATGACATGGATGGTGCGCTGCCGCTGCACCAGGTCGGCGATTACCGGGTTCACGTCCTGGCCCTCATCGAGCAGGATGGCGCCGAAGCGGTTGGACAGGTCCGGGCGGCTCATCTGGTAAAGCTTGAGGTAGCCGTCGTGGGTGATCTGCACGCCGGCGTCCTGCAGGTCGATCATGCGCTTCCAGACGCTGATGGCCATGCCCACTACCTGGGTGATCCGTCGCTCCTGCAGCGGCGTCAGGCCGCGACCGTCGTAGCGGGTGAAGTGCCGGCCGTCCAGGGCCATGTCGGCACTGGCCATGAAGGTGTTGAGGGTGTTGACCACGTCCCTGGCCAGCTCCCAGTCCTGGGTATCCAGCACCCGGGCGACCTCGGTGATGCGCAGGTTGCCGGCCTGCTTGTGTTGGTACTGGGTGCCATAGACGGCATAGGCAAGGCCGTGGGCGGTTTTGCAGGTAACGTTGCGCGGAAAGCGATTCTTCGCCGCCATCTCCACCGACTTGTTGTAGCAGAGGTAGAGCATCTTCACGTCAGCATGGGCACTGGCGTAGCCCACCAGGGTGGTGGTCTTGCCGGTGCCAGCAAAGGCCTGGATCAGCAGCTTGCGGGCGTTTGATGCGATGGCGGGGGCTTGCTCAGGGGTCCACTGCATGGGGTAACTCCAGATCGGCTGGGACAGGGATTCAATACCACCCCTGTATACTGAAGGGCGTGCGGGCGCTCCTTGTGGCCAGGTTGCGGCCGCTGAGTAGGCCGGTGGCTACAGGTATTTCTTGAACGAGGCGGTCGTGAGGTTCACCGATAGGGCCAGCAGCGCTGCACACGGCAGCAGCACCAGGAGCGGGCTCACGCTGAACGGCAAGGCGAGGTACAGCGACCAGGGCAGCAGGGCCAGCGGCAGCATGGTGCTGCGGGCCTTGTGGTAGAAGTAGCTCGACTCGCGGCCCGCACTGAACTTGCGAATGTCTCGCCGCACCAGGCCGTCGATGAAGCCGACCAGGGCGGCCATGGCGAAGAGCGGCACGGCGAGCACCAAGATCACCAGGCGCACGCAGAACACCAGCACGGTGAAGAGGGCAGACAGGCCGTAGGTCTGCACCGTGGTGATGCCCTGCGCGGCCATGTAGCGCAGATCCAGCTCGCCGCGCGGGCCGGCGGCGGCCAACTGCTGCATCCCGGTCAGCCAGTGGATCAGCCCCGTCTTCATGAACAGCCAGTCATAGAGCAGCCCTACCAGCCAAGTCGCAGTGTGCCCGGGCTCCTGGACCACAACGCTTGTTAGAAACCCTTGGGACAGCCAGGCCAGTTCGTGATCGAGCATGCCCTTGGCATGGTGCCAGCCGGCCTCTGGCCAGAGAAAGTAGAGGCAGAGCCAGTCCACCAGGATGGCGCCGCCCAGGGACAGGAACATCACGCCGATGAAGTGAAAAGGGAAGCTGAGCACCGACCCGATGAAGGTCTGCTCCTTGACCTGTTGCTGCTGAGCACGCTGGGCGACGTCGGCCATTAGCGGCATCCTCCTGGATTAGCGCTGACGCGCCGAGCGACGAGGCGGACTGTGGTCATGCCGCGTCCTCCGATTCCTGGGTCATCCTCTTGAAGTCGTCCTGCAGATCCAGAGGCAGATCATCCGCGACATGACGCTGGCCTGGGGCCTCCCACCACTCACTGCCGGTGGCCTGGCCCACCTGGTAGGCCTTGCGCATCTTCTCGGCGAGCTCCTGCAGGTCCTTGGGCATCGCTTCATCCGGATCCACCGCCGGCAGCGGCATCCGCACCTTCCACAGGTTGCCGCCCTCGATCAGCGCGTAGCACTGGCCCTTAGGTAGGCCGACGACATGGGCGGGCTCCAGCATGGGCACGCTGGTGGCGCTGAGCTGGTCATGGGTGTTGGAGGTGAAAGCGGTCTTGCCGTTGACGGCGTCGCTCGCGCTGCTCGCCGGCGTGGCGGTGAAGACCTGCACCTTGGGCAACTGGTTGGTCAGCAGCTCAGCCGTCGCCGTCTCGCGGACCCGCAACATGAAGAGGTTGTTGAAGTTGCCGATGATCTGTCCGGCCTTGGCACGGTTGCCGATCTTGGCCTCGATGTCGGACAGGGTCTGGGTGTAGGCCGTCACCTGCAGGCCGGCGCCGCCACCCTTGTTGATCATGGGAATGAACTCATCGCCGATCAGCTCATTGAATTCGTCGGCGTGCAGGTTGATGGCCACCTTGCCGCTGGCCTCCCCGGGCAATCCATCATCGATGCCGTACTTGTAGATATGGCCGGCAACCGATACCAGGTCCGAGAACATGGAGTTGCCAACCGCCGCGGCGACCTCGGTGTCGGAGAGGGCGTCCAAGCCCACATAGACCACGGCGCGTTTGCGCACCACCTGCATCCAGTCGAAGATCGGTCGCGGGTCGTTGACGTCGTGGTAGTCCGGAGCGATCAGCTCGGCCATGCGACCGGTGGTGAGTTTCTCCAGCAGCGGCAGCAGCGAGGCGACGATCTTGTCGAAGTAGGTCTTGTCGTAGCGCACGGCGCTGCGCAGGCCGTCCATGACCGGATCCATCACGCGGGTCTGGTTGAGGTACTGGTCGATCGCGATCACGCGAAACGGCCGCCCCTTCATGTTGAAGGGCACGTTCTTGTCGTTGAGTTTGCTCTCGATGAAGATGATCTTCTCCCAGGCCTTGGGGTCGTGCTCATCGAAGTATTTCTGGGCGTATTCCAGGAACAGCCCCTCGATGTTGATCACGTGCTGCTGGATCTGCAGGTAGTCCGGCCGCCGGCCGAGGGCGACCAGGGCCCGAGCGATGATGTTGACGAAGCGCCAGGCGAATTCCTTGAAGGCCGCCGAATTGCCCTCGCTGGACAGCTGGCCCGCGACGCGGGTGGCCACCTCGGAGATCCGGCCAAAGCGGCCCACGGCGTTGTAGCGCGCCGACTGGTCCGGCCAGCCCAGGTGGAAGACGTAGAACTCATTGGCCCGGCCGGCACGCTCGCACTCGACGTACATGCGCTTGAGTAGATCGGCATCGCCCTTGGGGTCGAAGACGATCACCACCTCATGCTGGCCGCGCCGCTTGCGGCGGATGTCCTGGGTGATGAAGAGCTCGGCCAGACGTGTCTTGCCTACCCGCGTGGTGCCCAGGACGATGGAGTGACCGACCCGCTCGCCCAGCGGCAGGCTGACGTCATGCTCCTCGGGCTCAATACCATGCAGCCGTGGTAGGCCGCCCACTGGGGGCAGCGGGCGGAAGGGGTTCACGGCGTTATCCCAGGCCGTGGCCTTGGCCAGCAGGGTGAGCGGGAAGGGCGCGAACTCCAGGCGCGCCTCGAGGCGCCGCGCCTTGTTGGTCCATTCCGACGGCTCGACATAGGGTGCGTACTGCGGCAGGTAGGTGTCGACGAGGCGCTGGGTGTGCTTCTGCTCCCAGCGAAAGCCCTTGCCCACGAACAGCCTCTCATTGCTGACCGGAATCTCCTTACTGGTCATGCTGTAGTACGACAGGCGCCGGATGTTGCGCCGGTAGCGCAGCACGCGCAGCGCCTGGCGCAGGCGGTAGATCCCGAAGCCAAGAAAGGCGACGGCCGTGACCAGGCCGAACAGCGGCGTCAGGGCGACGGCCCAAGGCGCGAACACGCACAGGAAGGCCATGGCCAGGCTCACCTGTACCGTGTAGAGCTCCACCGCAGGCCGGAGCAGCGTGTCCAGGGCATGATTGCGGGCCATGGTCAGCGCTCCAGCTCGCCAGCGTCTGGCAGCGGCAGGGCCGCAGCGTGCTCTTTGCGGATAGCCTCGGCTTGGCCACGCGACAGCGCGGCTTCGAAGCGCTCACAGAGGGTTATCTCATCGTCCATAGAGCGTCCGGTGATCTCGCCGCCATGAAGATCGACCAGAACCTCGACGTCACCTGCCAGGGCGGCGCGTGCTTTTTCATGGTCAGGTAGACGAATGACCATAGTCAGATAGAACGAAGCACCTGACCGTGTTGGGCCGAAGGTGACGTGATGACCGAAGCCTTCGTTCTGAGGTGGGCTCACCTCAGGAGCATCCTGTTTCAGGGCACTAGCAGCGGCTGAGTGTGGAGTCTGAGAGCTGGGCACTGGGATCTCCTATTGCTCAAGAGCGGTGGGGGTGATGAGCACGGGGTAGTGATTGAGCCCGAGGCGGGCGGCCAGGTCATCGCCGACCACGGGGCTGATGGCCAGCCCGGGGGCCCAGCTGCGGATCGCGGCGAGGCGCTGCGCGCTGGCGACATTGACCGCCAAGCCAGCGGCGCCGAGCCGCTGCAGCGTCTCGCCACGGCTGGCCAGCCACTGGCGAGACAGTTCGTCGTCACCGATCAGGAAAAAGGGCTGCAGGCCAGGTGCATTGAGTGCGCGGCCCTGGACGGTGCCGGGGGTGAGCTGCTGCGATCGCACAGGGAAACCCAGGGCCTGGGTAGGCTGGGGCAGCGGCGCTTGCTGCTGTGCCTGCACCGGCTCCGGATTCAGGCTTTGGTAGTAGGGCAGGGCCGAGACGCCGCCGCGATCTTCGACCACGGTGAGACTGGCAGCCTGGGCAGCCAGCGGCAGGGTCACGGTCAGGATGAGGAGCGGGAGCGTCTGCTTCATGGGTTCAAGGCCAGCAAGGTCACGCCGGTGACCCGGCTAAGGTGTTTGGCGAAGAGCTCGCGGTACTTGGCAGCGGGGGCGCCGCCAGCGGGACGGTGATAGCGGCCGGCGACGTTGATCCAGTCACCGCCCTGGGCACGCAGCTCGGCAAGCATCTGCGCTGCGACTTCCAAGTTCTTGTAAGGGTTGAGCGCTTCACAGGGCGAAACGCTGCGGCCGAAGCGATGGCCGTTCCAGCCCATGTTGACCTGGGCGATGCCGACGTCGACGCGCTTGGCGCCGGCGGTGCTCAGCGCGACCAGCAGCGCAGTGCAGGCATCAGCGCGGGTGGCGAAGCGATAGCCGGCGCCGGCGACATTGAGCGTCCAGGGCCAGGGGACCAGTTGTGCGCCCCTGCCGCGTAGTCGGGTACCACTCTCCTGCAGGGCGACTGAGTACAGCACCTCGGAGGGGATGCCCGCCTGATGGGCAGCCAATTGATAGGCGGGCGGCGGTGTCTCGGAAGCCTGGGCCCCGAGCGCAAGTGCCTGCAGGATCACGCCGGCGCCGAGCGCCTTGATCATTGCCGTAGCCATTGCCCATTCACCTCGCGGACAACGGCCGGCAGCTCGCCGCCCAGGCCCAGCTGGACCCAGCGGCCGGCGTCGTGGTTGAGGGTGATCTGCCGCCCGCGCACCTTGGCCGGATCGACGCCGGCGAGCACGGCCCAGCGGCGGATCCGGGCGTCGTCGTTCTGACTGCCGATCAGGTAGAGGTCGAAGGCCTGGCCCGCGCTCTGCAGCGCCTGAACCCGGTCGGTGCAGGCGGCGCAGCTATCGGTCACGAACACAGCGAGCCGCCCATTGCCGCGTACGGCTGGACTGGCCTGAGGCGCTGCCTGGCCACCGGCCTGCACCGGCTGCAGGTTCGGGTAGAGGCGATTCCAGGCGTCGCGGTAGGCCTGGTCATAGGCCAGCTCCTTCTGTACCCGCTGCGCCTCGGCACGAACCTGCAGCTCGGCATAGCGGCGCCGCTCGGTATCGGACTGGGCTTCGATGCCCAGGGCGGTGAGCGGATCCAGACCAGGTGAGTAGACGCCACGACTGCCCTGCATCAGGGTCCGGTAGCGCTGGAATTCCTGACTGCTCAGGCCCCATTCCTGGGCGATGGCACTGTCGTTACGCTGGACCGCGCTTTGGCGCTCAGCGCTACCCGTTTCGCCGGAGAAGACTTGGGGGGCGACAAGGTCTGCGGTGAGTGCCGGTGCGGATGGCGAGAGCAGGATGAGGGCGATCGCAAGGCTCGCCGGGAAGAGAGGGGACTGGGGGCGCATGAGTTGCCTCTACTACTTGACGGAAAGGGTGCGGGTCGCGCCGTCGACGCTGAACTGCGCCTGGCGGTCGTCGAGATTGGCCAGCCGCCAGCGGGTGCCGCCGACGTTGTCCCCCGGGCGCACCAGGTAGAGCTCGCTGAGCTGGGTGCTGCCGGGCGGAGCGACGGAGAGGAAACGCTCGCCGCCGCGGTATTCGATGCCGACGACGGTGAAGGGGGTAGGGGTGTCGACCGGCTTGGGCGGCTCGGGCTTACGCACGATTGCCGGCGCGCTGCGCTGCTTGGGGACGATCAGCGGCGGCGGTGCCTTGGCAGGCTCCGCCGCTTTTTTGCGCAGGTCCCCAAGGTCGTTTTGCAGGCCTTCCAGCTTGGCCTCGAGCACGACCAGGTCACCCGCCTGGGCCATCCCCTGCAAAGCGGTCTGATTGGCGCGCTGGATCTCCACCAGCATGGCCTGGGCGGTATCGATGCGCTGTGACAGTGCCTGCTGACTCGCCCTGAAGTCCGCATCCTGGACCGGCTTGCCGCCGGCGAAGCCATCCATCTGGTCCTGCATCTTGTCCAGACGTTGGGTGATGGCGTGGACCGTGTTCTGGTCAGCCGTGGCGTTCAGGTCGCGATTCACATGGGACAGCTCAACGTAGAGATACAGGCAGGCACCAGACAAGGCGGCAAAGCCGGTCGCGACGAGTGTTTGCGATAGGGAAGGGCGCTTCATAGGAGACCTCGCACAAGATGCCGTGCACGGTCGCAGAAGCACTGAAGGGGGTCAGTAGGAAACCTTATCCAGGTCTCAGGAGGTTAGGTTTCGGGGTTTAACAGCCTATAGGTCGCCCTTTGGCCAGGTGCTGAGAGCGGGCAGGTTATGATGCGCGCTTTGGCTGAGAGGACTACCAAGGTGCTAGTGATTCGGCTGGAAAAAGGTGGCGTGATCAATCTGGAGCGCCAGGTGAGTACCTCGAACGGGTACGGCATCTGGGAATACCATCGGAGCCAGAGCTCGACGATGTATAGGCCCGACTTCACCGTTTATCGTCATGTGGCGATAAAACCAGCCGATCCGCAGTCTGGGCAGCAGGTGAGCGTGGCAATCTGCCTGCCTGGTACGCCGGAGAATGAATGGAAGCCCTTCCGAGCGGGGATCGCTAGCTTCGACGGAGTCTGATTCGTCTCCCGTTGCTATCGAGATGCCTTCCCTTCTTTATGCAGGATGTTGAGCAATGCGATTTAAAGACGAACTTCGGGACATCGAACCGATCACGGCCACAGAAATGTACCGATTTGAAGGACCTATCCCGAGCTATATATACGTGGAACGTGCGCTTGCAGAGCTAGCTGAGGCTGAAGCGAAAGCCAACACCGGCTTCTTAGAAAAGCTTGGGCGAGGCGTAGGCGTCATCAGATCACAGCCCAGCTGGGAAGGCTGGAAAGGATGGGGTGCAGCACGTCAGTTGAAGTGCGCAGCTCTGGCAAGAGCGGGCTGGCACTATGACGAGAGTCACCTGCCCTATGAGCAAGCCGCTCGCGCATATGAGAAGGTACGGCAGGTTCTGCTTTCGCCTCAGTGCAACTCTGCACAGGAGCTGCTGGAGCTGCTCGAAAGCTCCTAGCTGTTCAAGATCGGTAGAGCTCTTGGCCGTCGAGATCCCCTGCCGTCGAAATGGCCATGTCATGCATCTAGGTTTCGGGCGATATGGCGGACAAGATCCAGGGGGTACTGGGCCTGAACGACGTTCAGCATCAGGTCGCGCTGCCGCTTAGGAAGAAGCTTTACGCAGCGCCTGGCCGTATCGCGGACGGCACTTTCAGTCCCGTGAATTCTTACCGTCAGCAGCAGAGCTAGCGTGCAGTAGGTCAGATCACGCTGAGTGGGCTTAGGCATGTACAAATCTCCAGTCGTCGGCGACGAGTGACGTCAGATAGACAGCATAGCGATTCCTTTGCTAACTGTATAAATACACAGTCTGACGAAAGGAGGCTCGCCTTGCCATGTCTATCGAATTTGTTGCCAATCTGGCTCCGTCTGAAACAGCCCTACCGGTCTTCCTCTTCCGTGTCCCCTGCGGGTTCCCATCCCCCGCGCAGGACCATCTCGAGTCGGTCATCTCGCTTGATGACCTGCTGAATATCAAGGCCCCGCATACCTATATCGTCCGCGCTACCGGGGACAGCATGATGGGCCTCGGCATCTTCCCGAATGACTTGCTGATCATCACGCGGGCACGTGAAGCAGTGCCAGGTGATGTTGTGGTGGCGGCGCTCAACCGTGAGCCCTTGATCAAGACGTTGCAGCGCAATGCTGCTGGCCAATACGAGCTGCACTCGGCCAACCGACACTACAAACCGATCCCGGTACGGGAAGAAGATGAATTCGAGGTCTGGGGCATCGCTACCGATTGCCTGCGGCGCCTCGGTCATGCCTGACCAGGTCTATGCCCTCATCGATTGCAACAGCTTCTACTGCAGTTGCGAGCGAGTGTTCAGGCCGGACCTGAACGGCGTGCCGGTGGTGGTCCTCAGCAACAACGATGGCTGTGTCATCGCGCGCAGCGCCGAGGCGAAGCAGCTGGGCATCAAGATGGGGACGCCATGGTTCCAGCTACGCGAATTCGCGCGTCAACACGGCGTCCAGGCGTTCAGTTCCAACTACGCTCTCTATGGTGACGTCAGTGATCGCGTGATGCGGACTATTGGAAGCATGGTGCCCGCCTACGAGATCTACAGTATTGACGAGTGCTTCGCTGATTTAACTGGTATACCAGAGCCGCTAAAAGACGTAGGCAGGGCGATCAAGGACAAGGTCTTTCAGTGGACACGGATCCCCGTTGGTGTTGGGATCGCCGACACGAAGACGTTGGCCAAGCTCGCCAATCATGCGGCCAAGCGCTGGATCGATCGTACCGGCGGGGTGGTCGATCTCCGTGACCCGGAGCTACGAGATAAGGTACTGCGGAAGCTGCCTGTCGACGAGGTCTGGGGCGTCGGCCGCCGGCTGAAGGTCAAGCTCGAAGCGATGGGTATCCAAACGGCTTGGGACCTAGCCCAGTACGATGCGTGGTCATTGCGCAAGCAATACAGCGTCGTTCTGGAGAAGACTGCCCGGGAGCTCCGGGGTGTGCGCTGTCTTGATCTCGAGGAGGTCGAGCCGCCTAAGCAGATGATCTGCAGCAGCCGGATGTTTGGCACCCGTCAGTATCAGCTTTCTGATCTGGCTGAGGCGGTGGCCAGCTACACCTCGCGAGCGGCAGAAAAGCTCAGGGCCCAGAACTCCCTGTGTCAGATCCTTCGTGTCGGCATTCAGACCGGCATGTTCAATCCCGAGCAGCCCCGCTATGCCAATAGCGTGACCCTACAGCTGCCCTATCCCACTGATGACACCCGGGTACTGATCCAGTACGCCCAGTTCGGGCTGGCCCGGATCTTCCGGGAAGGGTACGCATACTCCAAGGCCGAGATTCTCTTGGCCGATATCTGCCAGCGCGGCGAGATCACCGGTGACCTCTTCACGCCTGCGCAGCCTGCTATTGCTGATCAGCTGATGGCCACCCTGGATGCGGTGAACCGAAAGTACGGCCGTGGCACCTTGCGCGCAGCGCGGATCCGCGAAGCACCAGGATGGAGCATGCGACGCGAGTTGCTCAGCCCGGGGTTCACTACTAGGGTCGACCAGGTCTGGACGATCTAAAAATGCGCCATTGCGGTGTGCATTTAGGGTATCCCCTAAGCCATACACCCTAACCCATGCTGTTCTGTATGGTTTAGAGTGGGTCAAAGATACTAAAATGGCACGCCACTTAAACCACACACTAAAACCGTACAGACGGAAGCCGAAATGATCATTCGCGCCTATTTGCGAGCTTCGACGAAGGAGCAGGACGCCAGCCGAGCGAGGAGCCAGCTCAAGGCGTTTGCGTCAAGCCATGAAGCGAGAATCACTACGTTCTACGTTGAGAATGAATCAGGGACCACGGTCGGCCGTCCAGAGCTGCAGAGGCTGATAAATGAGGCACAGGATGGCGAGGTGTTGCTGTGTGAGTCGGTTGACCGGCTGAGCCGCCACGAGCACGACGACTGGAAGCGGCTCCGGGCTCAAATCGAGAGCGCGGGTTTGCGCATTGTGGCAGCCGACATGCCCATGACTTGGGCTGCGCTTAGGCGGATCGAAGGCGATCCAATGATGGTGTGGATGCAGAGCGCCATGACAAACATGCTGCTCGACGTGATGGCCGCATTTGCGCGGAAGGATTATGAACGCCGCCGGCATGTGCAGAGACAGGGTATCGAGAAGGCCAAGGCTGCGGGCTTGTATCGGGGGAAGGCGCCTAACAAAGTTTTACATCAGAAGATTCGCGACATGCTCGGTGGGCAATATTCTGTTCGCAAAATCGCCCATTTACTAAATTGCTCACCAAGTACAGTTATGGCAGTCAAAAAGCAGGCCATCGAAAAAGCCGTTTACCTTGAGTAAGCGATTGATAGGGCTGAGACAGCTTAATTCGTTGCATAGGTAAAGAGCTGGCTATTTTGTAGGCGTTGATTGCGATGGCTTAAACATGGCCTTGGCTAAATCTTTGTGCGCCATGCGACCTATTAGTTGCAATGGCGCTCGTTATAAAATAGGTCCTAAAGCCCTCGGCTGTGTAATTCACACCCAACCTGCTGAAACCATAAGCTTTGTGATAAAGCTTCGAATAGTGCAGCTTTCCAAGAGTTTTTTCTATCTCTACGCTCTATTCTTGCCGCTCTTTCTAAATGGATGCGTCTTTCCTGGTGTGATTCAAGATCTACTAAATATGCGGCTTGACTGGTAAGCTCGGATGAGGATTCGATTCCAAATCGCCACGCCATTTTAAATTCACGAAAATAATTGGTAAGTCTAATCGCAAGCTCGGGAGGCCAATCTCCAGGTGGGATGACGTGAAATATGGCTGCGGAGGGTATGGTCTCCACAATCTCAGCATACAGCCATGTTGTCGTATCAATAAGTTCTGGCTCGTAATAAGGGTGCAAAACCTGATCACCCGGATTTAGCGCAGCGAAGCCCTTGCCTTTGTTACAGCTAATGCAGGCGGGTGCTAAGTTTGTAGGCAAAACCGAAAATCCAGGATAAATGGACTTCGACATAAAATGATCAAGTGTTTCGGCTGGGCCGCAGGAGCAAAATGGACACTTTCCGAATGGTGCAAGTAGCATGATTTTATCATAGTATTTTCTTGCGCTACAAGTTTTGGCGGCGAATTTAGATGTGTATAGATCGACCAGCTCGCCTTTTGTCAAATCACCGACTACAATTTGCTCGTCTCTACCTCTAAGGCAGTTTTTGAACGTAAAAAGAGTATTTGAAGAGGCGTGGTTTTCGTACTCTTCAAATAATTCTAAAACATCGGCGCGTGCCGCGAGAAATTTGTTGGCCAATATAGGGTCATCTATGTCTCCAATACACGCATCAAAAACCACTGAGGCTTCAAGCTCAGGGCGTGCAAGCCTCTTCATATGGTATTTCCCCCAGTCGCATTCCGGGTGGCCAAAAGTGTGCGCAATAGAGCTTGGGCTTCTATACCTAGCTGATCTTCGTAATCGAACATAATGCTTTCAAAATTGCCACCTTCATCGACGGCGTTTTGTAGAACCTCGTGAAATCCCGATTTTGTCACTTCTAAGCCGAAAATTTCGCGTGTCAGTACACCAACGTTCTCGCCAAAGGTTTCTCTCTCAGGTCGGTCGCTTCTACCTGCGGTGCGCAAGCGTGTAAGCTTCCAAACACATGATTTTGGTACCTCCTGAACTAATACGGGAGAATGGGTCGCAATTATTGCAACACCGTTTCTGTCTTGAAGGAGCTCAGATAAGGCTCTGGTGAAGGCAGATAAAAGCGGCGGATGGAGGTGGCTCTCTGGCTCATCCATTAATACAAGCGTTTTTTCTTCGATTGTATCTACCAACTTGGTTATGGTTAGTAAGACGATTTTATGGCCTGAGCTCATTAAAGACATTTTTATAGTTGCGTTTCTTCTAAGATTTGCAGGCTCAGTATTCAACAAGCTATTCAGATCCATGTCTGCAAAGTTGCTGTCTGACTCGAGCCGGGAAATTGCGTCGCTCCATCTTTTTCTCTTGCTATCTTGACTGAAGCAAGACTCCAAGCTCTCTATATAGTCGGCAACTAGGTCGTGTTCAGATTTGGGTGGTGTAGGTGCTTCTCCCGCTCGGTGTTTTTTCATGCCAACATAAAAATAAGCAACTCCCTTGCTTCTGTCTGGCTGCTCTTTAGGTGGTATGAATGGATCGAATGCACTAAAAGAAACTGATACTACGCTGCTAAAATAATTTGGATCTAATTTTGCAGGTGCTCCCCAGCGAGATTTTGTGTAAAAATTCCATCTTTGTTTATCGCTAGGGGATGCAATAGCGCTAACCATGTTATTTAATAGAGTGGTCTTTCCTACTCCATTGCGTCCGATCAAGACATGAATGTTCGTCGATGGCTTTGATAGAGGGGTTACGTCAAATTCAAGCTTTACTTGCGCATTACGTTCGTCACCAGGATCAAAATAGTTAAAAGAAAAATCTGTTAGCTCTGCATGCCCTTGGAGAACTCTTCTAAATTGCCCATATATAACAGAGAGGCTCACTCCGCGCATCAAGGAGGAGTTAAATACATTTTCATCCTTGCATGAGTCGAGTTTTTTATTATCAAAGACTATGTCCCCAAGGGAGTCTAGTAAAAGGTTCCATTCTTTTGAGTCGAGGTGGTTTGCTAAGATTTTATAATATTTGACGTCTTGACCAAGTGAAAACCATTCATCTGGAAGACTCGCAAAGCTATTCGGTATAGAGTCAGCGGTCCATCCCGTAGGCTGATTTCTATATCCTATCTTAACTGTTCCTAATTCTAGTTTTGTGCCTTTTGAGTCGTATAGTGTTGCGGCGAAAGATGTCTTATATGAATAGTCATCCCAGTCGCTCGGTATTAAGAACATTGTATTTAAAGCTGGCGTTGTGATCCATGTTCCACGTGCTAAAACAATAAAACTAATTTTCATGTGTTTGCCTTTCTCTGCTTTATTAAGAGCTCGCGTTTGTTCGTGGAGAAAATCAGCCTACAGAAATCTCCATAGCACAGTAAAGATTAGGTGTTGCTTTGTCAGTCTATTGACTGATCGATTAAAAATAGCCCCTCCTAAGAGGGGCTTATGTCATCAGCTCACAAGCTGCCTCGCCAACGCCATCTCGACCGAATCACCATCCTGGTTCAACGCATCGAGCCCTGACTCTGGAACGTCTCCCGACGTGCTCTGAGCCACCGCGACCTTCTTGGCCATCAGCTGCAGGCAGGTGATCTGCGAGCTGCCGGCATAGCCGAAGAACAGCACCCGTACCGCCTGCTTCTGACCGATCCGCCACGACCGGCGCGCTGCCTGCTGCAGGGTGTAGACGTTGTAGCCCGTCTGCAGGAAGACGATGGTCGGGAAATCCAGCAGATCCAGACCGGTCTTCACCAGCTCCGGGTTCGTGACCAGCACGTCGACGCCGCGGTCGACCTGGTCGAGGATCCAGTCCTCGCGCCGGGCCGTGTCCACCGAAGCACGCAGTACCGCCACCTTCAGACCGGCTTGCTCGAGCAACCGCTTGAGCCGACTGGTCGTATCCCGGGTGCCGCTGTAGACGGTGTAGGCCAGCACCTTGCGGCCCAGCGCCTTCTCCTGCCGGCACAGCTCGATCAGCGCCTCCTCCTTGGGGCTGGCCTGGTCTTCGTCAAAGATCGCGTCGACCCTGGCCAACGTGTCCCGGGTCCGAGGGTGTTTCACCACCTCCGGCCGGAAACAGCAGTCTGGCCAAGCCAGCAGCACGTTGAGCACCACCCCGAGTAGGGTGGTATCTCGCCGTGCCAATGCCTGGCGCAGCTCCGCGGTCAGTTTGCCAGCCAGCTGCCGATAGGCCGCGTCCTGGTGCGCCTCCATCGGGATGTCGACGAACTCCTCCTGGTATGCCGGCAGCACATTGTTGCCGATGTCCTTGAGCTTGAGAAACACGGTAAACGGCAGTACGAAGCGGTGGATGCCTTTAGGGCCGAAGCCTGGGGCCTTCACCGTCCGTACCGAGAGCTTCTTGCCCCGGGCCGTCTTGTGCGACTGGCTGTCGCGCTCGGTGTAGATGTCCTTGAGCACGCCGTGGTCGCGCATGAACGACATGGCCGCGGGGGCCATGCTGCCGCGTGCGTTCGGTCGGTAGCCATCCTCGATCATGCGCCGGGAGAGGATCCGGAACAGGAGGTAGAACAGGTCGTCGGCGTAGCCGCCCATGAGCGTGCCCGTCAGCAGCAGCGTCTTGCGCGCTTTCGCTGCCAGCACCCCCATGGCCTGGCCCTGGGCCGAGCCGCTGTTCTTGTACTCGTGTCCCTCGTCAACCACCAGCAGATCGAAGTAACCGTCCGGGAGGTAGCGCTTGATGAACTCGGTCGGCTGGTAGCCGCCCTCGCCAAAGCCGAATTCCAGGTTGGCCATCGCCCGCTCCATGCGCTTAGCCTGGCGGTCACTGAAGACAAAGTTGCCCTTGGCGTCCATCAGGTTGATGAACTCGTGGACGTTGTCAGCCAGCATGGTGGCGAGAAACTCTTCGCCGAAGTCCGCCACCAACTTTTCGGCCCGGATGGGACCGATGGTCGGTATGCGGCACATCGACTTGAGGATCACGCTGCGCCTGTCACCGCCTGCGGCCTTGCCCGGGCGCATCAGCGTCCAGAGGGGCGCCTTGCACTTCAGGCACTGCCGGCGCCGCTCCTCGCGCTGGAAGTCCTCCAGGATGAGGTAGTTGCCTTCCTCATCCTCGAGCACGCGACCACAGTCCGTGCAGCAGGCCAGTCGCCTTCCGCCGGCAGCGCGGCGCGTACCGCACGCCAGCCGCCAGTGGAAGCCCATCCGCATCCGCACGCGGCCCAGGATGAAAAACTCCTGACGACCATCGTACGGCTCGCCCAGGGCCTGGCGGAGCTTGAGCAGCTTCACCAGGGTGTCCGGTCCGTTGAGTACCCAGACGCGCGCGCCTGGAACGGTTTCGAGGATCTCACGCCGCCACTTGTAGACAAGGTGGGGCGGCGAAACGACCAAGGTGCGGCGATAGCCTTCCGCGTGGAGTACAGCGGCCACAGCGATGGCCATCATGGTCTTTCCAGTCCCCATCTCGGCGTTGATGATGCCGGCCTGTTCGCCGCGGTCGAGTAGCAGCGCAGCGATCGCCTGGACGACATCGGCTTGCGCCGGGAAGGGGGTGCGTTTGAGACCTGCCATCACGGCCTGGCGCCCGGGGTGAGCGGCGCCGGCATAGACCGCTGGGTTGGAACGGTTGAGGGAGTCGAGCAGACCGTCGCCGAACTCGGCGATGAAGTCGGTCAGGCTAACGGTGGTGAGCAGGGCAGGTTGGCCAGCGTTTTGGTCGGTCATGTGGATCTCCTGATGTGAGAAGCGGGCACGACCGACCCCGGACGGGTATCGGCGTACCCGAGGGGTTGAGGTGATGGAGCGGTTCCGCCAGCGGGCGGTGATGGTTAGTAGTCCGAGGGCAACAGCAGCGTGGTCACGCTGCGGTCAGCTTCGGTGATGATCCAGAGCCGTGGCTCGTCGGACATTGGGGTCTCGTAGTTGGAGAACAGGCGATTGCCCAGGCGCAGGGCCTGGGCGTTGCTGTGCTTGTCCTCTTGGTCAAGCTCGCCCCAGTCCCCCTGCAGATGACGCCGCAGGTAGGTCACGGGGTTGAGCTCACCGCGCTCCACCAGCTCGCTCACGGCTGCCGTCATGACGATCCGACCAGGGTCGAAGCGTCCTGACGGTGGCCGAAGCGGTTCAGGTGCTGCCGGTGCGGGTGGCTCGTCCGCCGGCGCCGACGTAATGGTCAGAACCTGTCCCAGCGTCTGAGATCCTGGTGTCATGTCCCAGGCCCGGATCACGGGCACGAAACGATCGGTCAGGATCCGCGACTCCAGGACGTTGCCGTCTTCATCCTCGGTGAACTCGGTGCGGCTGACCTTCTCCTTGTAGGTGTCGCCCTTGAGAACCAGGACGCGCCCATTGGGAGCGGTGACCACGCCCGAGATCGCCCCGGCCGCGAGGGCCAGAGCCAGGTGCCATTGCGACAGCGCCTTGACCGGTGGGCGTGGTACTTGGCCAGCCTGGCCAAAGTGCAGGGTGAAGTCGCTCCAGAGTCCGCCCAATCGACCTGTCTCCAGAGCGAGCTGCTCAGGCTCCAGAGTGACGCGGTAGAAGTGCTCAAGCTCCGTGACGGCGGCCGGCACACCATAGGGTTCCCCGAGCCATACCTCCGGTAGCGGTTCAGCCGAGGCCTCGCCGCTGCCGATCGCACGAAAGCGCTCTCGGGTTGCCTTGACGTCAGCGGGTCTCGCCAGGTCCTGCCGGCGAATCCGGATGCCGAAGATCACCACCTGTTTGAAGGTCGGATCCGCGGCCGCGTGGATCCGCAGGCCGGTGAAGTGGTTGCAGAGCCAGCCACACAGCTCATCGTCCAGGACGTAGTGCGGCACGATCAGCACCAGGGTGCCGCCGTACTGCAGCAGCGGAAGCGAGCGCTGATAGAACAGCTTCTCCAGTCGCCGGCGGCCGCTGCCCTGATACTGGGTGGCGCCGCTGTGGTCGGCGACCAGATCGCCGTAGGGTGGGTTGAGCCAGAGCAGCCCATAGGCCTGCCGCGTGATGATGGTGTCCATCAGGTCACCCTGCAGGACGCGATCGAGCAGGTCGCGGGCGTGCTCGGCACGCTCCCGGTCGTATTCCACCGCGCAGGCCTGGACGCGCTCACGCCCGAGGGTATGGGCGGCTTCTGCCAGAGCCACACCTTCGCCGGCGCACGGATCGAGGATCCGCATGGTGCCGGTGGAGGCAGGGCTCAGGGCCTGCAGAGTACGTTCGAGGGTGACCTCATCGGTGGGGTAATAGCCGTTCTTGGCGAAGTTGCGCGCCAGGCGCGGAAACATCAGGGCCATGGGTAAAGCTCCCGTTAGTCAGCGTTAAGGAACGTTAAAAACGTTAATGAGTAAGGGCCGCTAGCGGCCCGATCAGGAGGTGGTGAGCTGACCAGCACGGATGCGCCGGACAAGGTGGTACTGCAGCTCGTCGAGCTTGAGTCGGAGTCGCCAGCCGGCCAGGTCGCCCAGGGCGCCAGGTAGGCGCTCGAGCATCTGCTCCTGCAGGAGCAGCTCCATGACCGGTCCCTGCCAGTGCGGCAGAAGCGGTAGAGGGCAGGTATCGACCACCAGCGGCCAGAGGCTGGCCAGAGGGTCTATGTTGTCGCGCACCAGGGCGTAGGCCAGGTGATTGGCGCGATCCGGTAACGCGCAGCGCCCGTCGAACAGCCAGACGTGAAGCAGGCTGCCAAACAGGGTGCCGCGCAGCTGGCGGGTCGTGCGTTTCTCTAGCCGCTCGGCGTCCGGAAAGACCGGCAGGCTGCGGCCGCTCTGGACCAGGTGGAATTGCTCGAGGCCGCCTTCGCTGCGTCCCAGGGTAAGCCTGGCCAGAAACTCCTGGACGGCGGTGTCGCGGCCCCAGGCCGAGAGAAAGATCAGCCGCCGTTCTTCATCGCAGACGCAGGCGTCCACCAGCAGATCGGGGCACTCATCGATAGGGTAGAGGGGCATCGTCAGCTCCTGAGGGAGGCAACGCGCCCAGGGGGCGGTTGCCCCGAGGTGGGTGAGAGAAGGCGCTCAGCGCGCCGCGTGGTATCGCCGGACGCCTTCGCGCCATTCGGGGTTGATGCCGTGGGTGGCCCTGGGCAAGAAGTGCAGCGGGCAACTCCAGTAGAAGGGGCCCGAGCTTTCGTCCAGGGACTTATGGCCCCATTGACCACTGTGAATGTCCAGTAGGTCGCAACCGATCAAGACGCAAGCCTCACCGGCGGCGACGCCGGGAAAGACGCCATCGCGCTTGGGGACCAGCTTCACGACCTGCCACAGCACGTTGTCGACCAGGTGATGATCGATGACCGTGCGGGTGCAGTTGTCGGTTTCGCCGTCGGCGGTGAGTTCGGCGATCAGCGCATCGCGCGTGGGATGAGAAAACAGCCAGCCCATAGGGAAGGTCCTTAAGTGATGGCCAGGCCTTCCCGCTGGGAGAGGTCCCAGCCGGGTGTGGTTTTGAAGGGTGAGGTCAGGCCGCGCGGTTCCAGGCCTGCGACTTGAAGTCCATGGTGTAGCCCAGCTGGCCGAGCCGCTGGCATTGCTGCCGGAGGCGTTGCCGGTCGACCGTAGAGTCCAGCCGCACGGTCTCGCCAAGTGGCCAGACCGTACCGAAGAGCTCCTGGTCAGCATCATCGACATCCGGCTCAGGTATCAGCTGAGTAGAGGCAGGTGATGCCGGCATCCCGAAGGGGGTGTTGTCGTCTGCAGGCGCGACCGGAGCGCTGGCGGGCCTGGCAGAACGAGAGGGTTGGGGTCGAGCCTTCGGCGGGGGCGCCGCGACAGGTTGCTCTTCATCGAGCGGATCCGGTGACTGCGCATCGATCTGCGCGTTGTCGTAAGCCGTCAGGGTATCGAGGTCCTCGAGCACCATGCTGTCCAGGCGCGCACGAATCTCGATGACCAGGCGGCCGCCGGTGCTGTAGGACGAGGCACGGATCTCGGTGATGACGAACTCGCCGCGATACTTGCCCTCGACGTGTTGCTCGAGCACAGCGTCCTTGATGACGAATTCGCCGATAGAGGTAGAGAGGCGGCCGACGTTGAAGGCGCCGTTGCGTCCCTGGATGGTGCGGATGGCCAGATGGCCGGGGATCTTGATCATGGCGGTCCTCGTGAAAAGGGGGCACGCCATGCCCGACAGGGGATGGGTACCCTGTGGGGGAAAACGGTGAGAGGTGCATCCATCGACGGAGCCGACCGCTTGCGCTACCGGATGCTCGGCAAGCTTGGGGTTGGATCAGCGCAGGGCGCCGTGGTCTTGAGATCCTGACCACCTGGGCATGGCTGACAACGTCAGCGGCATGTGGGACGAATTCTGAAAGCGGCGCCGTACCTGGTCAATAGGCCGGACAAAAGAAAGGCGCCCGAAGCCTAATAAGGGGGTTTAAAACTGAGGCAGACCTTCGAGCAGGCAGCCGTTGGGATCAAGAATAAGGATCCGGACGTCGGCCTGGCCGGCTAGACTGAGCACCCGTATGGTTTCGGGCAGGAATCCTTGGCTATCCATAGCAGCTTCAACGTCCGAAAGTGAACTAGCGCAGGCATAAGCGAGATGCTCATCCGTCCAGGGCGTACAGTGCAGCTTGAAGCCGACGGCATCGCTGTCTGGCAAGGTGAAGCACTCGAAAAGCAGCTGGTGGGTATCGGCATGCTGCACCAGGTCCTGCAGCTCATCCCATTCGTCATCAGGCAAATGGGAAGAGGTGATCTCGAAGGCGCGACTATAGAAGCCGGTTTCGAACTGGATACGCTTGAGCAGGCCTTGGGCCCGTTCCAGCGTTTCCGTGTCGCCAAGGTGGAGCTCCTGGCCATTCTCCATAGCCCGAACCGCGTAGACCACAGCACGTATCTGGCCGTTTGCCGGGTAAAGGGTGTGCTGGTCTTCCGTGACGTCACCGGGCTCCACAGCCACAGCATGGGTATCGTTGAAGATGCAGTAGTGACCTGCGACCTCTTGGTCGGCTGGATCTTTCTGCCCATCGGGTATCTGCCGGTAGCAGGGTTGGAAGTGGTCGTCGTAGGTGATCAGCAGCTCGCGGCGGATGTACAGGTCCTGGTAACCGCGGATGAAAGGGTTGGGCGTTGTCATGGGCGTTTCCTCAAAACGAGGAGCCGCCCAAAGGGTCGGCCCCTCTGGGTTGTGTAGTGGTAGCGTTCGGTTAAGAAGGGTTACAGCTGGTCTAGATCGTCAGCGAAGAACATGGCGCTGTCTTGATGCTGACAGGTGTTGCAGGTCATCTCGCAGGTGCCGTCGCAGACGGCTTCACCATCCCCAAGAGAATCTGTCACAGGGTGAGGGGAGTTCACGCCACCTTCTGCCGAGACATCAGTCGATCCACATTTTGGGCAAGTCCAGCAGATGGCAGCTTCATCATCAGGGTAGTGTGGCCAGACCGTCCGCTGAGCACTTTCGACGGCCTCAGCGAAGCCATGGGTTATGGTCATGTCGGCGATCAACTCGATGGGACTGTTGCCCCACACCAGCAGCATCGTGCCTTCGTGACCCGCGCGGTTTTCCGATAGGAAGCGCACTCGGGACAGCTCGGTCTCTGCTGCGTGTTCGGCTATCTCGTCTGCGGACCAGGTGGCCTGGATGGGAACCCATTCCTCGCCATCCCAAAGCTCGGCTGCGCGCCAACCTTGACGCTGCAGGTCGGCCAGCACGGCCACCAGGCCGGAGTGTTCGGTGATGGCTTGAGTGGCGGAAGTCGAATCATTGTTCATGTGCAGCTCCTCGGACGAAGAGCTGCCCAGAGGGTCAGCCCCTCTGGGTAATGGTCAGGTGTTGCTACAGGTCTTCGAGTGCCATGAGGCCCTGGGTGACACGCAGCAGATGGGTATGGACGCGAATGTCAGAGGGTTGCTCTGATCCGTCCTGGTAGTGAAGCTCAGCTATGAAGCGTTCACGACCCTTGTAGGCCCCGAACACATTGAAAAGCGGCGCTGATAGGGTGGGGCGGTCGAGATCGTGATCGCGGGCGTATCGGACCTGACGAAACCTCTTGAGGTACTCGGCAAACTCCGCCGCGCTCATCGACTTGTACTCGCGCAGGGTCTTGCCTGCGTCATCAATCTCATCACCGAGGTGATCGATGGACATCGAGTAGAACAACCGTGGCTTGTGGCCTAGTGCTCGGTAGAAGGTGAGGGCCTGACCGGCAGCCTCCAGGCTGACGACCGCGCACTCGACGCATCCTGAGATCACAACGTTATATGGCATGGTTCACATCCTGTTGAGGTTGCAGCATAGCAATCGATAGCTAGCTGGCAAATACCTAGGTGCGTCAGGGCCATATCCCACCAGGGAGAGAGCCCTGGTGGGTGGTGTTCAGGTGGTCAGATGCTCAGCGAATGCCGAGCCCACTTTCCCGAATGAAGAGCGTCTGCTGCAGCTTTATGGCTGCGGAAGTATTCGGCCGACTCACGGCTAAAGGGCAGGCCTTCATCGTCCAGGGTACCGAGGTAGAAACCGCGGCGGGACTGCAGGACCTGCAACGGGTAGTTGTTGCCGGCGTCGTCGTGATCAAACTTGCTGTGAGCAGGTGCGGTATCGGTTGCCATGGGGCCTCCAAAAGACAAAGGCGCCCGAGGGCGCCTATAGGGTGTGGTCAGTCAGGCCTGGACGCGATCAGCGCTGGTGGCGTTCATCTCGAACAGAAACCAGGCGTTGTCGCAGAACAGGTCGCTGCTCAGCAGCTCTTCGGCGACGTCGTCATAGGAGACTTCGGCAACGATGGGCAGGGCGGGCAGCTCGGACTTGATGGTGGCGATGACTTGCATGATGGGCTCCAAAAATTCAGCTAATGGAGATCACCATGCCCCGGTCCGGGGATGGTGCCCCCGGATGGGTGTGCGAAGAGAAAGGTGGCAAAGCCTAGGTAGAGCAGGGGCGCCCGGTGGGCGCCTGGAAGAACTGGGTGACTCAAGCGGCCGATTGGTCGCTGTCATCCCCTTGATCCGTACCTTGCTGCTCAGCCGGGGCTGCGTCGCGCGGTTTGGCTTCGTAGACGAACTCACCTTCTACTTTGATCCAGCCGATGTACAGGAGGCGACCTTTCAGGCTTGCGCCGTGTTGTCCCTGCTTCGGTCCGGAAGAGTAGGTGAAGGGATCAGCCCAGCAATCACCGATGCGGAAGGACACGAGGACCTTCTTCTCAGCGTTGACGGCTTCAATGCAACGACGAACCAGCTTTTCAGCTTCGGCGCCGACGACATTGCAGTCGATGTAGCGGTATTCCACCGCTTCTTTGCTGCCGCACAGGGCTGCTACGGTGACGGCCAAAAATGGCTTGGCGCCTCTGCCTTTAGGTTTCACTTCGCGGATGCGGTTGAGGTAACCGATACCGGTGGTGTGCAGGTCGAAGTATTGGCTTTCGTTGGCTTGGTTGCTCATGGTGTATCTCCAGTTTCAATAGGTGAAAACGGAGAACACCTTGCCCGGGAGGGGAAGAGTATTCCCCGCGTGGGTGGGTGTAGCCAGAAAGGGTGGTGCCAGGTCAGTGCATGAATTTCATCGCGGCCAGCAGGATGCCGACAGCAGCAGAAAGCATGACGCCCATGCGGATGGTGAGCTTGAGTTCCAGCTGAGCGAGCTCAGCCTTGATGTCTGCTAAGTCAGCTTTGGTAGCGAGCTGATTTTGCATATCGGACTCCAGAGCATCGATAACAGCAGTGGCTTTGTCATCCGGGACATTGATCGCAATCAACGCCTGGTACAACGCAAAGCTGCTTTTCATTGAAGGTCTCCAGGTTGTAACGGAGACCGGCCCTGACGGGTAGTCCCGTCGAGGGTGGGTGGAAGGTGCATTCATCAACCGGGGGTACCGGTCAATCGTTCGCGCTACCGAATGCTTAGCAAACTTGGGTTTGGATCAATGCGCTTGGAGCGCATTGCAGTCGTGAGATCCGAGACTGCCTGGGGCATGTTGCTGACAACGTCAGCGGCATACACCCTCAGAATGTTCAGGGCCGTATCGCTTGTCAATACCCTTGAAATGAAAAAGCCCTCCGAGGAGGGCTTTGGTAGAGCGGCGCATCAATCAGTGGTGGCCTAGCAGTTTCTGAGCCTTCTGCTTGAGGTTGGGCCAGTCAGCCCAGACCGTCAAACCAGTACACAGAGTCAGCAGGCTTCCCAGCATGAGTATCCCGAAGGCGGTCTGGCTCATGTCATTCCTCCTTGGTTAGGTAGATGCCATACAGCCAAATTACTGCACCAGTTACCAGTGCGCAAGCCGTCAACGACTTGTGGTCGCTGAGGAAAAGGCCTACGACAGCAGCTGCTACAGCGGTTGTACCGATCTTACGAAGATCCTCCGCGAGGGCAGCTTGACGCTTAGGTTTCATAGTCTTCCTTCTTCAAGGGTAAAGTCAGGAAAACTGCCCTGACGGGAGGTTTCCCGACAGGGGTGGGTAAGGTGTGAATCAGCTGGCCAGCGCGACCTCAGGGTCGACCGGGGCGATCAGCTGGTCCAAGGAGCCCGGACGCAGCACACGAGGTGCTGGAGACTGGACAGGTTCAGCGGCAGAAGCAGCAGCTTTGGGTTTGCGCGGCTTGCGCTCGCGCTTGGGCTTTTCAGGCTGGGCTTCCTGGGTGTTTTGCTTGAACCAGGTGTTGAGGTTGATCGCGTTGCGGCGAACGAACGCCGGCACGTGATCCATCTCCTCGAGCACAGCAGCCGATACGATCGGTTGCGGAAACTCGACGACACGCCGCTCAAGCGTTGCTACAGACGGCCGCGCAGTACGTGCCTGGGCTTGAGCATTACGCACGGAGCGAATGACTTCACGCAGGGCAGTACCGACGGATTCGCCAAAGCGATAGCTCAGGGTAGTAGTGGTCATGGTGTTTCTCCTGCAGGTGAGTAATGCGGAGAAACACTGATCCCGGGCGGAGGAGTGTGTCCCCGCTGGGTAGGTAAAGCAGATGTGTGAGGTGCCTCCATCAACCGGTAGAACCGGTCAACCGTTCGCGCCTCCGGAAGCTTGGCGAACTATGGGTGCGGATCGACGTGGATGACCACGTTGCAGTCTTGAGATCCAGAGCTGCCTGGGCATGTTGCTGACGACGTCAGCGGAACATGGGGCAATCATCGGAGGCGGCGGATAGGGCTGTCAAGCGGAAGGAGGGCAGAGCGAGGCAGGAGCGGAAGCGGCGATCGAGCGAGGAGGGAGGCAGGAGAAGCGCGCCAGGCGCAGCGCTGGGTCTAGCAGCAAGGCGCCTCGGCGAGAGTGAGGCTAGTAGAGCTCAAGAGAAAGATGCCACCTGTGAGCGTGAGCACCGGCGCTGGTGGTCCCTGGGCATTGACCTACCGTCCTGATGATCGTCGCATTCACCCGACCCGTTATCGTGGCTAGGGCCAGTAATCGCAAGGCACGCATCCGCGCACAAAGGGATCCCATTTTTGCGCCGGCGGGCACCGGCAGAGAGGAGGGCTACCCGAGGGGTAGCCTCGTCCACCAGGCGATGCCGAGAGGACCAGGCTACCCTTCGAATGCAGCTGAAGGGAGGAACAGTGTGGGCCAACACACCAGGTTGGCCCTAGGTCTAGTATGCACCGAACCTTCTGTGAGCCCTATGTGCCTGTAAACCCGCTTTTCACGTAGTTAGACGGCTGCGTGTCAGCTGCGGAGCAGGGAGACACAGGGAGAGCATCACGCAAAGATCTACACGCCCTACCCGATGCTTAGCGTGCTCTTGGGGGTGGAGCTTCAGGACTAGGTCGAGAAACTCCGGGGTTGCCGCTGATGACCGCCAGCGCGCGAGCGGGGTGGAACAGTTGCATTATGGGGCTCTGACCGTGACAAAGGCAAGAAAGCTCCCGGAGGCCTCAATCCTACGCGGAAGCGCTGCTGCGCTTGGCTTTTCCTGGGCCGCCCTTGCCTTTCCCTTTTGATGTTTCGATGTTCACCAGGCCCTTGCAGTCGGGGTAGCGCAGGCAGGACCAGAAGTCACCGCTCTTACCCTTTCGCTGCGCCATCTTGCCCTGACAGAGCGGGCAGGACGGGCCGTCCGGGACCTTGATTGTGAGCGTGGTCTGGCGGTATTGGGCGACCAGCTTGCCGATCCAGGCACCTTGCTTGGCGATGAAGTCATCCATTTGCATGGTACCGGCCTCGATCATGTCCAGCGCCTGCTCCCAGATGGCGGTAGTGCCCGGGTCGGCCACAGTCGGCGGCACCGCGGCGATTAGCGAGACGCCGGCGTCGGATGCCCGCACTGCCTTGCCCTTCTTGAGCAGAAACTGACGATCGATCAGCCCCTGGATGATGCTAGCCCGGGTGGCCTCGGTGCCGATGCCCGTGGTCTCCTTGAGCTTGGCGGCCAGGCGCGGGTCGGTCACCAGCTTGGCCACGGTCTTCATCGCCTTGATGAGATCGCCTTCGGTATAGGGCTTGGGTGGTTGCGTCTGCTGCGCCTTGAGCTGGGCCTGCTGCACCTGGGCGCGAGAGGCGTTCTGCAGTGGCGGCAGGATCTGCGAGCGGTCCTTCTCCTTGCTGTCCTCATCCTCCTCAGCAGCAGGCGTAGCCTGGAACAGCGTCTTCCAGCCAGCCACGACGATGCGCTTGCCCACCGCCCGCAACGCCACCTGGTTGCAGTCGAAATCAGCCACCGTCCGGTCGAACTCGTGGTGGGGCATGAACTGGGCAAGATAATGCGCGCGGATCAGGCTATAGACCGCCCGTTCCTTGTCGCTCATGGCCGCCAGGTTGGCGGGCTCCAGGGTCGGGATGATGCCGTGGTGCGCGGTGATCTTGGCGTCGTTCCAGGCCCGCGAGCGCTGCGCCGGATCAATGCTGGCCAGCACCGGGGAAACGGACGGATCCGTCCGCCGGATCGCCTCGAGCACGGCCGGTACCTCCGGCAGCATGCTGGTGGGCAGGTAACCGCAGTCGGTCCTGGGGTAGGTCGTCGCCTTGTGCGTCTCATACAGCGCCTGGGCGACGTTCAGGGTCTCCTGGGCCCCGAGGCCGAGCTTCTTGGAGCAGATCTCCTGCAGCGTGCCCAGATCGAAGGGCAGGGGCGCCACCTCCTTGACCCGCTCGGTCTCGACCGACACAGCAATGGCGGAAGATCCAGCAGTGAGGCGCGCCTGCGCCGCCTGGGCATGGCGCTGATCCAGGCAGCGCCCCTCGTCATCGGTGATGTCGCGGGCAGGCCGCCACTGCGCGGTGAACGTTTGGCCGTTGGCGGCCAGCAACACGTCCAGGCTCCAGAACGGTACCGGGACAAAGTGGGCGATCTCTCGGTCGCGGTCGACCACTAGGCGCAGGGTGGGCGTCTGCACTCGTCCTACCGACAGCACCCCGCTGTACCCGGCCTGGCGGCCAAGCAGGGTGAACAGCCGGGTGAAGTTCATCCCGATCAGCCAGTCCGCCCGGGAGCGAGCCAGCGCGGAGTGATACATGGGAAAGGTTTCGGCCCCGGGCTTGAGGCTCGCTACGGCCTGGCGGATCGAGGCGTCGTTGAGCGCCGATAGCCACAGGCGCTGGACGGGGCCGCTGTAGCCGCAGTGCTCCAACAACTCGCGGGCGATCATCTCGCCCTCGCGATCGGCGTCAGTGGCGATGACCAGTTCGGTCGCTTCCTTGAGCAGCGTCTTGACCACCTTGAACTGACTGCTGGTCTTGGGCTTGACCTCGACCTTCCAGCTCGCCGGCAGGATCGGCAGCGCGTCCAGAGACCAGGACTTCAACTGCGGATCGTATGCCTCGGGCGGCGCCTGCTCGAGGAGGTGGCCGATCCCCCAGGTGACGACCACGCCTTGGCCGCGAATGCAGCCCTCACCGCGCCCAGTGGCGCCGAGCACCCGGGCAATGTCCTTGCCCTGGCTGGGCTTCTCGCACAAAAACACACGCATGGGATTCCCCTGTCGATGGCCATCTGGCCTACAGGGCGAACGGTGGCAGGTGCGGTACTTCCGGGCAGCGCTTAACCGAATCTGGTGCAGATATGGTTACAGCTTGGAGATAGTTGTCCCGCTAACGATCATTGCCGGCGGAGGACTTGGTTTGGGACCATAGCGACCTGGGTCAATTTTCAGCGGACACCAGCTGCCAGCGTTTTCTGCTTTCCGAGCGGGATCTTCTGCAACAGCCCCCTCGCTTTCGATAACAACAAGCCCTTCCGAACGAACCCTATTCGCGCTTGGCCAAGGTCAAGTTGTCTGGCCCGCCTATGGAGATTTTCCACGTGGGAAGCGCTTTCGCGTCGCAAAAAAATGCCCATCGGGGCGCCGTCCTGATCTTGGCGTCCGGTCCTTCATCCGCCGAGCTCGACATTCATCGCTGGGCCGGCGTGCCGATCATCACCATGAATGGCGCAGTCACCAAGCTCCTCGAGGCATCCATTCGACCGCTGTACTACGTCTGCAGCGATCGCAGCTTCCAGGAGCAGCAGCCGGCTCTCTATGAGGCCGCAGTCGAGCAAGCGCATGGCCTAGCCCTTTGGCCTGAGGACATCCAGCGGCTATCCAGCCGATATGCTGGCAAGGTCTACGCGCTTCGCAAGGCACCCCGGGCAAGCTTTCGTGACTACTTCGGCCGCGATCAGGGCCAGGCCGTGCGCCTGGTCTCGCCCTTCAGCAAACGGGCGCGGGACATTGGCTTTAGCAAGGACATGGACTACGGCGTTTTCGACGTACGCACGGTTGCGTACATCTGCCTGCAGCTGGCCTATCACCTGGGCTTCGATGAGATTTACCTGGCAGGGGTCGATCTCAATGTCCAAGCACCGCGCTTCTACGAGACTGCTCCTGGGCAGTCAGCGCCGTGCGGCCTGGATCAGCACCTGCAGACGCGAATCCTGCCAGCGATGGAGCTGGCCGCTGGCGTGCTGGCCGCAGAAGGGCGACGTATCATCAACCTCTCCCAGCAGAGCTTGATACCCGGGGACGTCTTTCCGCGGGCGTGTCCGCATCAGGTACAGCGTGAGCTAAACCGTCCCCGCCGAGCACTTGCGTCTTAGGTACCCGCTGCAATCGCCAAACGCTACGACAAGTCCACGACGTTGTCCCTGCAGCAGGATCTCGAAAAGCAGAGATGCGAACCCATACAGCCTCGCAAGGTGGTGATGGATAGGCTGAATTGGAACATAAGCGGCGAACGGGCCTGCATGGCATGATCAATGGCCAATCCAGACCCTGGACGGGAAGATGGCTATCGTTTCAGGGCTCTAAAACTCGTATTTTTCTTTGCGTTGAATGAAGGCAGCTCTGCCACCTTCCAAAATCTTCGCGACTTGATCCCGGATCGCCGGCACATCGATTGATCCTTGAGCTTCTAGGGTTAGCGACCCCCGCTTTTCCTCGGCAGTGAAAACTCCGATCCATTCGGCATCACCGAAAACAGGAATGTTTGCGTTATGGGTAGCGAATAAGAACTGCCTGGAAGTTTTGGCGTCCCTCAATTCAGCGACGATCCTCTCGGCAATGAATGCGTTGTCTAGGTTGTCTTCCGGCTGATCCATGAGCAGCGGGCTAGCATTATCTAGCAACAGCATATGAAGGATAGCTGTGCATTGCTGCCCCGTGGATAGCTTGCTCAGCGGCCTAAACGCTGGCTCGGCGTCACTATGAGCGACGTTCAAGGAGATATCGACTCTATGGGCCAACTCCAGTGCTTCGAGCTCCATTATTTGAGATGGCTGCAATTTGGCAAGAGCGTCGGCCACCATCTGCGTTGTGCCCCAGTCACGGCAGACAACATCAGGGCCTTCCTTTATGGATTTGACCAAAGCTATCGGCGTGATGGACTCAGCCGCACCAATCCAACCAAGTCTTTTTTCGCCAATGCTTTCGAGCCTGCAGGCCAGAAGGTATTGAAGAATAGGAGATCTATCTGCTTCAGGAACGATTTCAATCTTGAGCTTGCCTTGAAGCCGTCGGCTCATTCTCTTCGCAGCTGTTACGAGGGCGCTAATACGTTCTGCCCGCAGATCCGAGAGCTCAGCTAAGACAGTACGGCGTTCCTGCTGGAGCTCATCGAGCCGTGTCTGGTGACCGGGCAGCTTGGAATTCAAAGGCTTAATGCGCTCTATTTCTTCCTGTATACGTTGGTATGCCACACCAATTTCTTGCCCCGTTTTACCTGCTGCGTCCGGTAAGGCACGAAGCTCTTTCTCAAGCTCTGTATCGTGCTCTTTGATTTGCTGCTCCCAGGCGTCGTGCTGTGTATTGAACAACTGCACTGCCTCGTCCGCGAGCGTCTGCAGCGCGTTAAGGTGAATGGCACAGTCCGTTGCGAGCTTTTCCAACGTGCCTCGCATGGCGATGAGAGCATCGATGTCAGGCACACCTTCCAGCGCCTTGTCATTGATAAATGAAAGGTCTGGAAAGTGGTCCCCGAACGTTGGTATTCCGTTTCGGACGTTGCAAATCGCCTTTTGGGCGCTTTTGGCGATCTCACGTTCGCGAGCGAGTAAAGAGTTTTTGGCCAGCTTTTCCTTTACCCCTAGGTCATCGAACCCTCGCAACTGTTCTTCTAGGTTAGGGAGGCGATTAACCTTCGCAGCCAGATCGTCGATGTCCCCCAGCGCCTCAGAAATACTCTCTTGGTTTGCCTTCAACCGACGCTGGACATCGGCTCGCTTGAGGTTGTAATCACCTTCTTCTGGCAGAAAGCGTTCGAGTAGTTGAATGCGGCTGGATTCGTCCTGTGCAAGCTCATAGATCTCATTTTGACCATAGATGTCGATTCCAGGCATCACATCACCGGGTGTCATGGTCGATGGCGCGCCGTTTTCGTCTCGAACAATTGGAGGTTCGCCGTAGCGCCGACTGATGGTGTATCGGCGACCGTTCTGTGAAGACGAAACCAATGTCAGTTCAACGCGGCCACCCTCAAGGCCTATATTTTCCTTGATGATCTCGGCATGCAGCCTTTGAGCTTGCTTCCCTTTGGGTTTGCAATCGAGAGCGAAACGTACACATTCGATAAGCGTTGACTTGCCTGTGCCTCGTCCTCCAATGACGGTATTCAGATGCTCGGAGAAACTGACATGCAGTCCGTCAAGGTAACCGCCGGCTACGTTCATACTGATCAGTCGGCCAATTGGGCTTTTGGCCTCAGTTGAGTTCAGTCGTATGCGTGAATCGGGATCGAGGAATGCCACCTTGAAAGCCGCGAAGGTTGGGCGGGTCATCTTGATCAGACACGTTGCATTAGGCTTCTCAAGGTCATCAGGCTTAGCGACGTCTTTTGCATTGATAACTGCGATGGGCCTCTGCCTACGATAAGCATCATCCCGCCCCAAAAGCACACGACGGTAGAAACCGCTCTCCTCACGCGCCAGGTCGTCAACGGAAAAAGGTATCTGAGCTGCCCTAAGTCTGGGGTGCTTCCAGACATGGGCCAGGCGATTTTTCAGAAGCCCGCTGTCGTGTGTGCAATGGGCAGCGTAGATAAATCCATTCATCTGCTCGATCTTGTCGATCAACTGGATGGAGCTTAATTGAGATGGAAGAATGCACTCATGAGGATCCAGCAGCTCAAGACTCCCTAGGTAGCGTTCTAGGGACTGTACCGAGGTGTCTTCAGGGAACAGGCAGACAAAATGTGTTTTGTCGCTTGCGGCAATCTCAAAGCCAGGAAAGACCACGATCCCATGTTGGGTCAGTACCTGCCGCAGAGCATCTATCGCCTCAACACTTCCATGATCAGCGATCCCAACTACCTTGATATCCAGTTCCAGACATTTCTGAAGTAGAGCCTGGTTGTAAGCGGATTCGTCTAATTGGTGATCGGCACCTCGGTATGCCGCATGGTAAGAAAACGGGTTGACCTGCAGAGCGCAGCGCCAGAACCGGGCGTAGGTGAAGTGATCATCCATGATGGTGAGCTCCTTACAGAAAAATCATATAGGGTCAACTGAGCGGTTTTTAGATCTTGGCATGCGTCGCTAGAGGCCCTTGTTCCCCAGTGTCTTCGGCTGCATGGCCGGAGTCTTTAGCTGGCGCTTCAGCTGACAGTCCTGATCGATGCTGACATCCGCGAAGGGATACCGGATGGAGAGATCCTTTCCGGTATGCATCAGGCCCGTTTTTCCGTCGATCACCATGAATTTGTCGTGGTGAATCGGGTATTCGACCAACGTGCACAGCGCTCAGGGCCTGACAAATTATCGGGTCCTAGTCTCGCTGAATACCAAGAGCCGGACGACCTCGCAAAACCTCTGGTATAACGCCATCAGCCGGGCTTGACTCGAAGCCCGCGGGTACGCTGATTCGATCAGTGGTCTAGGCCTGACAGACCTAGCGGAATTTAAGCGGGTAATAGCAGAGAAACTTGGCTACTAGCCACCACAGCTTGGGATAGCCGAGCGCGCCGCTGGCCTGCACCCACTCCCACCGCAGGCGCCACGGCGCCTTGACCTTGCGCAAGAATTTCATCCAGAAGCGCGCGCCGCGTTGTTCCAGCACCCTCACCGATAGGTCATCGGCACCAAGTGCAACGCGGGCGACCGCTTCCTCGCGCAGCGCCTGGTAGTCGAGCGCGGCCCGCATCCAGCGCGCATCGAAATGGCCCTCGGAGAAGTGGCGCAGGCCGACGTCGTAGACCACCGCCACCCCATAATGCCGGCTCACCCGTAGGGCGAAGTCGATGTCATAGAAATGGAAGGGGGGGAGGGCTTCGTTGAAGGGCAGCTCGAGGGCCACCTCGCGGCGCGCGCAGATCCAGACCCCATCGAGCGTGCAAACGGGCTGACGCGAACGCTTATCGCCTGCAGGACGAAGGTGAAAGAGGTTATCCGTGCCGTCACGATGCCGCTGGTGGAGGCGCATGCAGTTTGTCTCAGCCTTGCCGGCCGCCATCCAGCCGGAGGGGCCGCGGCTCTTGAAGCGGGCCCCGGCAACGCCGACCGCACCCAGCTGGACGTCCTCCTGGAAGTGGTCGACCACCCGGAGGCCCCAGTCCTTCTCCAAGAACTCTAGATCCTCGTGCATGAAGCACACGATGTCGTGCCGAGCCCGCTGGGCGCCTTCGTTGTAGACGGCGCACAGCCCACGGTTCGCCTGGCGGTTGTCGACGGAAATCAGCTGGTAGGGCACGCCGATCGTGGCTTCGATGCTGTGGGTAACGGCTTCCAGCAGCTCAGGCTTCACCGAGCAGATGACGATGGAGATCATGACGCTACTTCCTGGCAGGTCGGTAGGGCGTAAGCAGGCGACGAACACGGTGCAACGTGGTGCGATCCATGTCGCGTAGCGGAATCAGCCGCAGCATGCGCAGCGCTTCGAGCTTGTCGTGCCGCACGGCGTATTTCAGGGCCTTATTGACGACGGACGTATGCCCCTCGGGATAGCCGGGGTGATCCCTGTAGGGGGCGATGGCCAGCAGGTCCGCCTCGAGTAGCAGCCGGTACCGCCGGGAAAGATTGCCCCCGTGGCGGCGATAGCGCGTCACGGTTACGGGCAAGATCGCAATGGGTCGGCCCAGGGCCGCGACCTTGAGCGTCATCTGGAAGTCCTGGACGCGAATCGCCGGATCGTATCCCCCGACCTGATCGAGTACCGCCTTGCGATAGAGCGCAACCGGTGCGCCCACCACCTGGGTCTTGCGCAGGATCTCATCGAAGTCCAGCAGCTGAACGCCTGCTGCGTGCTGGTCCTTCAGCCAATTGCCGTCGCTGTCCATGAAACTGACCAGGGCGCCCACACAAGGAGTCTCAGGATGCTCTTCAAGATAGGCCGCGCGGATTCGCAAGGAGTGCGGCAGCATCACGTCGTCCAGATCCGGTGTGGCGACGTATTTTCCCTGGGCATGGGCGAGACCGGTATTTAACGCAGCGCTGACGCCAGCATTGATCTGCGTGAGCAACGTGAAGCCATAGCGTGCCTGCAGCGCAAGTAGGCGATGGGCGCTGTCGTCGGTCGATCCGTCGTCGATCACGATGACTTCGAAGTGCGGGTAGTCCTGGGCATAGATGCTTGCCAGGCCTTCCTCGAGGTAGCGGCCGGCATTGAAGCAGGGCACGATCACGGAGATCAGCGGCAGATGCCTCGGGGCATCATCATCCGGTGACGTGCGCGGGAGGGGGAGAGCTTGCATAGCGAAAGGTCCATTCTTGACGCCTTGAAATTGTACTTCGCCCGATGGACGCCACGCGACCCAAACGTCACTTTTCGAACCTGCCTGTTCTAGGGATTCACCGGTCGCTTCTCTGCCTTGCTCCAGTCCTGCCAGTCACACCCCGAAAGCTTCCATTGGTCCAGGCCTGTGGACGGTTGCCTGAATTTTCATGCTACCCAACCGGTCCAGAATGATCTCCTATCAAGGATCTCAGCATGGACACTGAAGACCATCCGACCGACATGATCGCTGTCACCGCCAGTGGCCTGATGATGGCTCTGACATTGACCGCTGGCGCCGTTCTGGCCGGCGGCGTTGCCTTGCTTGCCGAACTGTTCGTCTAGCGATAGGCCACGGCTGCGCCGGCAGGGACGGCTGCTGGGAGGGCGATACCGGTGGCGCCAGACGAGGGGCTGACAAGCTGCCCGTTTGTGGCGTAGCCCACCGCGGCGGATTCGGTGAGCTCGGCCAGCGTCGTCACCAGGCCATTGGGGGGCGCTGCGTAGTAGGCGTAGCTGGATCCGGCCTGCACATAGCCGCTCACCCCTGCCGCGTGCACCCACCAGGTGGGCAAGGCCAGCGCGGAATCCGCCGGCGCGCCTGAGAGGCCCGGGTTGTTGTAGGCGTACTCGGCCAGGGCGTTCCGGTAGATCAGCAGATTATGGGCAAGTGCAGAGACGTCGACGGTCTGACGACGATTGTCGCTGCGCTGCAACTGCTCGCTCAGCAGCCCGGCTCCGGCGAGTATTACCACCAGGATGATCCACAGCATGGGCATGGCCTAGCCCACCTTCCGGCTCAGGCGTTTTTGCTCTTGCACCAGAGTCTCGAGCTGCTCTGGATCGATCATCTCCTCGAGCAGGGCGTCGACCTGGTGTAGCAGCTCGCGGGCCTGATGGGTTCCTGGCTCGTCGAGGGCCATGTTTTCCAGCGTCTGCTGCTGGACACGCACAGCGCTGGCCAGCAGGCGCAGCGCTAGCAGGGTCGGAATGTCGTACATGCGGCTGCCTCAAAATTCACAGCAGAAGATGGTCGCATAATCGTTCTGGCCGATTGCGATATTAGGCGTGGACGCCCAGCGCTGACCGCTACCACCGGTGTCCCAGCCCACCTTGGTTCCGACTGGACAGGCATAGGTCGTTACGTCATTCGGGTCGTAACCCGGGATGGTGTAGGCGTGGCAGGTAGGCGTCTTACTGGCCTGGCGCTTCCACAACCCGCTCTGGCAGGAAAGCAAGGCGCCGCCACCGTCGCGGCTGACCAAGCCGTTGGTGGCGCAGCCCGCGTTTTCCGTCGCCGAGCCGATCAGCTGGATGTACTCACCAACGTACGTCCTGCCGTCGGAGAACAGGCTGTTCCCGCGCATTTGGCCGGACGTGTACACGTTCTTGCCGGCGTAGGCCCGTACCCAGTCGCTGTCGGTCATGTGCCAGCCACCGCCCCATTTCTCGCTGTACCAGCCGGTGTCCCCGCGGGTCCTGAACCAACCCTGGGTGTACGTCTCCCCAGACATGCTGGCTGTGACGCCCTGGACGTTGCCCCGGGCGTACATCGAGCCGGTGGTGGTATCGCCAGAGACCGCTACGTTGCCCCCGACCGTAGCGGTGCCGTTCATGGTGGCATTGCCCTGTAGGTACATCGAGCCGGCCCGAAGGTCTCCGCCAGCGGTGACCGTACCATTGAGGTTTACGTTGCCACTGGCGTTGACGTTGCGGCCAGCGTTCACATCGCCGCTAATGCTGGCGGTACCCGAGGCGGTGATATTGGCCGCATTGTTGAGGTCGTTGCCGCCCATGTTCAGGGCGGTGTTCATCCGATTCAGCTCGGGCTTTCCGGCGATAGCATTGCGGTAGAGATAGTCGTTGGCCAGGGTGCCATCCTGCAGGAACAGGGCACTGGCGGTGTGGCCCGCGCCCGGGTTCACTCCGTAGTTGCTCAGGGTCAGCGACCAGCCTCCGCGCACGCCTTGGATGATGCCGGTGTTGGCCACCGGTACGAAGCCGCCCGGGGCGCCAAGATTCTCGGCGATCTCGCGGGTGCCCATCTCATCTATGGCTTGGCCGCCGGTGGTGAGCACGATGGATTCGAGTTGGTTGGTCGCGACCCGCCGTGCCAGCACCACGAAGGTCTGGCCAAAAGCGTTGGCGTCGGTGAAGCCAGCGGGGAGGTAGTTGGTGTTGCGCAGCATCGCCGGGGTAATCTGCGCGGGCGTTGTGGTACCGGCCGCAGCGTAGACGGTGGCGAAGTTGTCCTTGAGGTACTTGGCCGCAGCGTCGGCAACCTGCTTCTGCTGGTCCGCGGCGATCTGGTAGTTCTGCGAGTCCATGCGGTTCATCATCTGGTTGATGCCGATCCCGGCCAGGATCGACAACACGATCAGGCCGAAGAGCACTTCCACAGCGATGAAGCCGGCCTGCTTTCCATTGTCTTGCATGCTCATGCCCACAGACTCCTGGTGGATTGGTTTTCGATGTCTTGGTCCAGGCTCGAAATCTCGTTTTTGCGGATCTTCTCCCGGATGGCGGGGCCGTCCGCCTCGGTTAGCAGCAGGCTGCGTACCTTGAGGATCCGGCGATCCTTCTGGGTCTCCAGCGTTTGCGCCACGACGGCGACCAGGCCCTGGGCCAGAATCTCGCGGGCGTTCTTAATCTCGTTGCTGGCAAGCGCCAGGACACGGTCAAGGGCTTGCGTTGGGCTGCCGGCGTGAAAGGTGCAGACGACGAAGACCCCGTTGATGGCCGCACGCACCGCCTGAACGGCCGTGGCGGTGTCGCGGATCTCGCCAATCAAGATCATGTCGGCGCCGGTGCGCAACGCGCGCAGCAGCGCCTCCTCATAGCCCCCGGTGCGGCGGGATACCTGCATCTGGATGCAGCGACCCTGTCCATGAAGGCCATTAAGGTTGGTTTCCGCCGGATCCTCGATCGCCAGCGCTGTACCCCCGCATTCCTGCAGGCGGGCGGCGATCAGGGACGCCGCGCTGCTGGTCTTGCCGGTACCCATCTCGCCGCAGAAGATGACCAGGCCACGCACCTGGTCATTGAGCATGGCGTTGGCCAACGGCTCGGGAAAACCGAGCAGGTGGAAGGGGCGAATCTGCGCATTGGATTTGCGGATGATGAAGACGTCATGCGCGAAGGCGTCCTTGATCTGCGTCACCCGCAGGACGATGCTGTCCTGGACCAGGGAGAATTCGGGATCGCCGTGATCGAGGAGGGTCGCCAGGCACCGCTCACGCAGTGCCTGGAGCTCGTTATTCCAAGCAGCCGGCGCGGCCTCGCGCCGGCTGCCCGAGCCGTCTAAGCCCTTCACGTCCGAGAAGTCCGGACCGAGAAAGAGGTCGACGAAGTTGGCTTGCGTGATCAGGCTCATACCGGCTCAGTAGGCGGTCCAGGCGACGATGTTGCTGTCCTTGCTGCACCCGCTCGAGGCGGTGGCGGAGTCGACCTCTCCGGTAATGGCCGTGCCGCCATTGATAGTGGTCGTCACCTTGGTGCCGCGGCTGATCTTCGTAGCCAGGGTCGCACAGGCATCCGCCGGTAGGCCGTTCTCGGTCACGGTAAAGGTCATGCCGCCGGAGACGACGGTGACCGCGCCATTCCAGCTGTTGTAGAGGTTCGAGCCCGACTGACTCATGCTCGGCAGGCCCTTGGTGGTGACCAGCTGAGAGACCAGGTTGGTGCCGGAGGTGCCGTAACCGGAACTGCTCTTGAGCTTGCGGGTGTTGGCGATCAGGGTGCCGATGTTGGACTGCTCGTTGCTGACATCGGAACTGCCGAGCAGACCCAGGCCGGACGACACGGCCAGGGCGATGCCCAAGGCGACGACGATCAGCACGAACAGGGTGCTCAGCTCCAAGAAACCACGTTGACGGCGACTGCCGGTAAAGCTCTGGGTACGCATCTGCGACTTCCTCACTGCAGGGGGGTTGGGTTGAATCAGCGGTGTACGTTTGAGGTGACGGCTTCTTGCATGCCGTAGGTGCCCAAGAGCACCAGGATCATCAGGGAGCCCATGGCTATGGCTGACAGGGTCAGCACGGACTTGCTGTAGCGTCCGACGATCTTGAGTGACTGCTCCAGCCAGCGGATGCTGAAGCGGTGGATGGCCTCGGAGAAACCCTTACGAGTGGCCAGCACGCACAAGAACTGGACGGCGGTCTTGTCCGGAAAATCGTGTCCCGCCAGGCGTAGTGCCTCACCGAAATTCTTGCCCATGCGCACGCCGTAGATGGCGGCGTGCAGGCGTTCGCGCAGCCACGGCTTCGCGCCCTGCAGCAAGGATTCCAAGGCCTCGACCTGATTGATGTTGGCCTTGAGCATCACGGAGATGTTGAGCAGGAAGGTGGAACCGTGAAGGGCTTTGTAGATCGACCACGGCGGCAGGTCCTCGAGCTTCACCCGCAGCGGGCCGGTGAAGTAGGGCAGCGTTGCGAGGATGACGATCAGCAGGGCTACCAGCGTGATGAGCGTGAGCGTGCCCCAGTCCTGGAGGAAGGTGGCGAGCAGATAGAGCACGCGCGGCGCGCCCGACCAGCTGTCCGGGTTCGAGGCTCGCGTCATGGCGGGTACCATGCGGGTCGCCACGACATGCAGCAGATACGCCATGAGGGCCCAGATGAAGCAGGGGTACAGCGTCGTGCTCACCACCAGTGAGCCAATCTTGCTGCGTGCTTCGATCATGCGGACGCAATCCAGGAACGCCTGGACCAGAGCGCCGGAGCGCTCGCCGGCGCCGATGATGGCGGCTTCCTGGTAGGGCATCCATTTCTGGCAGGCCTCGGCCAGGGACTTGCCGTTGCGCACGCCCTGGACCATGCCGGCGCTGGCCAGCGCTACCGGGTGACGCGGCTTCTTGCCACTGTCGCTGTAAATGCCTCGGACCTCGTCCAGCGCCTGATCGATCCCGACGCCGTTCTCGATCAGCGCGCAGAGGCTTTCGTAGAACTGGATCCGCTCCTTACTGCCGAATTGCTTGGCATAGAAGGTATCGGCGAAGGTGCTGACGCTGTCCAGGACCCTACTGAACATGGGGCTGCTCCAGGACATAGAGATCGAAATCCAGCGGGCCGACGATGGTCTCGGCCATGCGGGGATCGATCAGGCCGGCGGCGACCTTGCGGATGGTGTGCTGGATCTTGGTGATCCCGCCCATCTCCCGGACCCAGTAGGTTTTCGCTGCACTGGCTCCGTTCTCACGAAAGATCTGCATGAAGCGCTGGTTGGGCAGCAGCACTTCGGCGACTACGGTGCGCGAGGAGACGCCCAGGTTGCGGCAATGCGCGCAGCCTGGTCCCTGCAGTTTGACGTGCTCCGTCTCCATGACCCGCTCCAGTCGCTCGACGAGGGCCGGGTTCAACTGGTCCTGCTGGCTGGCCAGCGGCTGGGCGCAGTGACTGCACAGCACGGGCAGCAGCGACTGGTTGATGAGGCCTGACATGAGGGCAGGGTCCGTTACCAGGCTCGGGTCGGCGCCCATGTCGATGAGGCGCTGCAGGCTCGCCACCGCGTTGTTGGTGTGCAGGGTCGAGAAGACCAGGTGACCGGTCATGCCGCCACGGAAAGCGGCCTGGGCCGTGGCAAGGTCACGCACCTCGCCGTACATGAGGATGTCCGGGTCCAGGCGCATGGTGTTGGTGATAGCGCCGTCCCAGGTTTCGGCATGACCCAACGGCGACTGGTTCGCCTTGAGCGGATACTCGGGTGGATCCTCGACCGTGAGGATGTGGCGAGTGCCCTCGGTTTCGCCATGCAACGTATTGAGGGTTACCTGCAGGGTCTTCGACTTGCCAGAGCCGGTCGGGCCAGTAATGAGAATGACGCCGTACGGGAGTCTGCGCAGCCGATCGAGCAGGGCGATCTGTTCGGGGAGAAAGCCCAGCTCGTCCAGGGACTGCTTGGCTTTCTCGTCATAGAGCAGACGTAGGACCATGAGAGGTCCACCCACCAAAGGGCGCGAGGCGACACGTGCGCCAAATAGACCCAGCTGCGCCACGAAGTCGTGCTTGACCCGGGCGTCCTGGCTGATTTCTGGCTGATAGTGTTCCTCGGCGACGTCGCACATGGAGTTGTAGAGCGCCGAGCAGAGTTCGCGGCCCATGCGGCTTTGGATCTGACCGTACTCAGTCAGGAGACCATGGATGCGAAAGAGGACGTGGGTGATCTCGCGGCCCACGACGAAGTGGACGTCGGAGGCGCCGCGGGCATGAGCTTCGCCCAGTAGGCGAATGACCTCCTGCTGCCGTGAAGTGCCATCGACGGCGATGGCGACGACACCGGTCGCCGTCTCCACCTTGTACAGGGCCTGGATCTCACTGAGGGTGCTAGGCACCACCTGGTAGTCCAGGTCAGCCCGGTCCAATTGGCCCATGAAGGCCATTACGAAGGGATCGCGCAGGTGCTGACCGGAGACAAGCAGTTGGGCGCGATCAGTTGCGCGTGCGCCTTCAACTAAGGCCAGTAGCTGTCGTAGTTCCGGCTTCACCGAGCCCCAGCGGGCGCCCTCGGCGGTGAGGACGCGACGGGGTTGCAGCGGCAGCAACTCGCTGACCAGCTCACCTGCCAGACGCTGGCCAAGAGCCTTGGAAGCGTCTTCGGGCTCATCGGTTTCTATGGAAACGATCGAAGTCATCAGGAGGCCTCTAGCTTAAAGGCCCGCAGGCGTGGCGCCCGGCAGGGCAATAGGTGTCGGTGCTGCCACAGGTGTCGGGGGCAGTGAATTCATCGGTGTGACGGTGACTGGCAGCACCGAGGCTTGGCCCGTCGCCACCGTCGCTATCGGATAGCTCGGCGCCCGATTGGAGAAGCCCAGCGGGAAGCGTTTTCCGCCGCGGCTGAGCACGACGCTGTCCAGGGTCAGGCTGGCGACCCGATAGCCGCCCGGCAGGTCGGTAGATGCCGTGGAGGCATCGATCTCGAAGCCTCCGGCATAGAGCAGGGTGGCACGCAGCGCCTTGCCGCCGCCGTAGACCAGTTTCACCACCGGCAGCTGCTCGACGGTGCCGGTCTGCTCCGCCGCGCCGCTGACCCGACTGCTGGGTGCTACAACAGGTTGCGGCAGGTAGCTGGGCTGAGGCGTGGTGGCTTGAGCGCTAGTACCATTGATCTCGCGCAGTGCTTTGGCGCGCTCGCCCTGGGCCTTGAACAGGATCGTTTCGCTCTGCACTTGGGACAGCTCGCCCACTGTGATGCCGTCTGGATCAGGCGACTTCGTATCAGCAGCCAGCACGGGCCCGGCCAGCGTCAGCAGGAGGGCGCCTATCACGGCGAGGGAAAGGTCATTTGACATAAAGGTCACCAGTCACCGACCAGGCCAGCTGATCGCTTTGCAGAAGGGTCTTGATCTCGCGCAGCCGCAGGCCCTGGTTGGGTACGTCCTTGAGGACGATGGCCGGCGGCAGCGCCGTGTTGAAGGCCAGCTCGAAGTGCTTGTAGTCCGGTGGCGGCGGTGGCGGCGGTGCCGCCTGGCCGGGCAAGGCTTCCGGGGCCGGCACGACGACTGGGATCTCTTTGAGCGTTGGGGCCAGGCCCTGGCCGTGCAGCCAGGACGTCAGGTCGGCCAGCGCCGGACCGGCCTCCAACAACTCATCGTCGCCGGCTAGGGGCGGCTCGAAGGTCAGCTTGAGCGCGGCGCCATTGCCTTCGTCGAAGAAGGCCGGCTGATCGGCGAAGTGCCCGCGGGTCGCGGCCAAGAAACTGGAGGCGGTACTGTTGCCGTCCCGTCTGTAATTGGTGGAGAGCAGCACGCCGTCGCACTGCGCCGAGGTGAAGAGCCAGCCGGCGATCGATAGCGGTAGCTGGTCGATGGCGCCGTTACAGGTCGCCAGAAAGGCCGCCACACCGGGACGCCTGACCCAGGGGTGCTCCAAGGCCTGCACAGGCAGCTGCTCCCCGGAACGCTGACTCAGGGTTCTGAGCTCCTCTTGCCGCGCGGCCTCCGCAGCCTCGGCCGCTCGTCTCGCCACCTCATGCTGATGCGCTTTCCATTGTCCGTAGCCGGCTATGCCGCCGGCAACGACCAGGCCGAGCAGGGCGACCTTGATCCACTCGCTCTTGCTCATGCCAAAGGCGAGCGGACGCAGCGCGTACTCGCGCTTGAGATTGCCAGGCTGTAGCAGCGCCTCGATGTCCAGCGGCTGGCCGCCCAGCCCGAATTCCTCGGGCAGGAACATCGTGTCAAAGGTGATGGACCGACTCAGCAATTGAGCGACGCGCTTCTGGACATCGGCCATCGTGCCGACCAGGTCGGCGTTGGGAATGATCGCCCCGTCCAAGACGGCGACCAGCGCGTAGCGAGGCTCATCCGGAGAGACCCGCCAGGCGGCAAGCCAGGAGTCTCCCAACTGGCCGGCGAGGGTCGCCGCCAAGGAATACATGCCCTTCATGGCGCCGGCGCTGCGCGCGACGAAGCCAGCCTGGATGACATTACGGGCCCGGCGGATGGCAATGATGTCCATCTTGTGCAGGCGGCCGTACTGCCGGGCCTCTTTCATGTAGCTGGTAGGGCTGTCCAGCGGGTGCCAGTCCAGGCCAGACACGAAGCTTTTGCCGTGGTAGGTCAGGATCTGCACGTTCTGCGCAGGGGCGGCCGGTGGGGTACTGGCGAGGGCCATGTCGTCACCCCGTCACGATCGGGGTGATCAGCACCACCAGGACGCTATGCCCCGAGGCTCGCGTACGGCTACCGCCGAGGCCAAAGAAACTGGGATCACCGACCCCGGTCTTCGTCGCGTTCTCGTTGAGCTCTTCGAAACCGGACAAGATCAGGGTCTGGCCACTGCGCAACTTGACCTTGGGCGACAGCGACTTGGCGTCATAGTCGGGTAGCTGAACGCTAGAGCCGTTGCTCGTGAAGGTCTGGAAGGACGGCTTGCTGCTCATGTTGATCGATACCATGAGCAGCATCTCGTCGTGATCGAGCACGCGCGGCAGCAGCGTCATGTTGAAGCCGCTGGTGATGGTGCCGGGCGTCAGCGAAGTGCTCGATCCCACCGAGGCGGTAGTCGTCGTCGAGCTGGAGGCGAGGTAGCCCTGGACGTTGCCGATCTGCAGCGGTGCCGGCTGCAGGTTCAGGGTGGTGACTGAGGGCGACCGGACGTTGGAAACGCGGCCCTGCTCGGCTAGTGCCTGGACGATGGCGTTGGAGCCCGCCCAGGCGGAATTGGCGGTATCGACGATGCCGACGGAAGCCGAGGTCGCGCTGGTGCTGATGCCGGAGACGGTATTGGAGAGCGACAGGCCCCACTTGGTGTTAAGGGACTTATAGACCGCCGCCCAGTTGAGGCCCAACTGGTCAGTGTCGGTCAGCGTGACCTCGAAGACCTTGACGTTGAACAGTACCTGCTGAGTGATGGCGCGGTTGGTGGTGTTGAGGTAGGTCTCGATCCGCGAGATCACCTCAGGGCGGTCCGTGACGGTCAGGGTCCCGGTGGAGGGGGCCAAATACATCCGTCCGGCCGGGGCGACGCTGAGCATCGCCTTCACGTTGTTCTGGATGTCCTGGAGAATTGAGGACTCCAGGGTCACGGTGGTGCTCTGGTTGCTGCCCGAGTCGCCTGAGACGCCGGAGCTGGTACTGGATCCGCCCGAGTTACTCCCGCTGGTACCGGCGGCGGTGGCCATCCCGGATTTGACGGTGCTGGCGATGACCTGCTTGTCGCCAAAGGACCAGACGTCGAAGACCCGCGTCTCGAAATAGCTGATGCGCACGGCGCGCTCGACGGGTGAGTAGCGCCATCCCAAGCCCAGACGCGCGGTGACCTCATCGAGCAGGCCGGAGGCCTTGCCGCTGTACTTGAGGCCGCTGACCTGGCTGCCGCCGCCCGGGCTGGTGAAGTCGGAGGCGCGATACCCCGAACCAGTGGAGCTCGCCGCGGCGCCCATCGTCGCCGGGTTGGTGATGACCCCTGCAGGCAGAAGGCCTGCCAGGCTATCCGGGCTAGGATTGCCGATTGGCGCCGGCGCGGTGCTAGCCGGCTGTGAGCTGGGCGCGGCGGCATTGGGATTGAGTGCATCGGGCGAGACCAGCACGGCAATACCGCACTGGCTGGTGATGTACTGGGCAATCTCGGTGATACCGACGCTGCCGGACGGGCGATAGCTGAGCTCGCAGTCCAGCGCCGAGGGCATGCCACGTTTGGCCACCACCGGTTGCGTGGAGACCCAGGGCTTGTCGCTGAACACGACCGTCTCGCGCTTGGGCTGTTGCTGCTGATTACGCAGCAGGGCCGCGTATTGGCTGGCCATGGCGGCGTCGTTCTCGGCGCGCTGGGCCGATTCGTCCACCCGCTGCACCGAGCAGCTGGCGAGCAGGAGCGCCGCGGCCAGGGCGCTCAGGCGAAGGGGGCGGGTCATGACTTCTTCCTCTCGGAAACATGAACGATGCGCTGGCTGGAGTTGCCATCAACGATGAAGGAACGGCGAGCGCCGTCGTAGAGCGGAAAGACCTGGGCAACGGCTTCGGCAAAGGTGCCGCGGAAGTGAAGGGCGGCCTCGATGGGGTAGTCCAGGTCATCGGGTTCCCAGACCACCTGCCAGCCTGCGCGTTTGGCCCAGGCCTCGACGGACTGTCGCAGAGTGCTGCCAATGGGCGCATCCCAGGTCTGTGTCATGGCCGAGGCCGGTTCGGTCAGGCGAACCGAGGGCAGGGGGTAGGTGCTCGCGGCAGCGGCTGCCGCTGTAGTCGACGGCTTGGCGCTAGGGACGGCGTCGGAAGAAGCTGACTTGGCAGGAGCCGAAGCCGCTACAGCAGCAGCTTTGGCAGAGGTGCCCTTCGCCTGGGAAGCATTTGGAGATTGCCCGACATGCAATGACTTCCCAGGCGCGTTGACCGGTGCGGATGTCAGCGCCGCGCCGGCGGGCTCAGGTTTGACTACCTGTACGGACGTAGTGTTCGTGAGAGGGGCCGTAGACTTGGCCGGCGTGGTGGAAGTCTCCAGCGGTTTGGCAGCAGGTACATGGGCAACGGTCACCACCGAACTGGTGGCAGAGGATAAGGGCTTGGTGGTAGCCGTAATCGGGGTAACCACGGGCGCAGCGGCGTAGCGCTGACCCTCCGGCAGCTGATAGCCCGGGCGGAGCACGAAGCACACCGACCGCATGACTTCGTCGACCTTCACCTGCCATGCGGGGCCGGCCAGCACCTGTAGGGTGTTGCGCAGGCTCATGGGGCCGAGCTTGTACTGGGCAGCCGGAAGCGGCCGGGTGAAGAGGATGTTGACGTGTCCCTGCTCAGGGCCGCACAGACTGTATCCAGAGCGGTTGACCACGTACTGCATCGCGTCGCGAACTGTCGGCTTCATATTGGCCGGGATGTTCACGTCGATGATCTGGGTCATCAGGTCCCGCTGCTCGGTCTCCGGGGCGGTGTTGACCAGGGTGTAGCGGCCGTACCGGACCTGGGGCTCTGACACAGCGCCCTTCGGATAGAGATCGGGTTGTAGCAGCTCCGGATTACGCGAGCTGTCGGGGCCGGGTGCGCTGGGCGCAGGCTCCTGCTGGGCACAGCCTGCCAATGCGAGGGCGAAGGCGAGCGGCGAGAGGGTTGTGAGCTTCCAGATCATGTGCGGTGTGGCCCCATTTCGTAGTGGGGCTCACGGTGCCAGGCACCTGTCTGGAAAGCAGGAGATAACCGTATCTAGAGCGAAAGAGATTAAGTGCTCCGGTTATCTAGGCGAGGGGTCGTCGTAGTTGCGCTTCTGCTTTTTTGGTACTGGTGGGTTTGGTACTGGTGGGACTTCGCGCCCTTCCAGATATGCAATCATTCCTTGGATACTTGCCACTGATCCCGAACCGACTGACCTCCAGGCCCGTATCAGGTCGGCCCGGTCGCAGCCGAAGAAAGCGAGCCAATACTCCATTGCCTCCGGGGTGTTTAGGTCGACGCTGCTACGGTCCCCCGGCTGATGAGTTTTGTCGTTATTGTTTTCCATGAATAGCTCCTGTCACGCGGCGAAGTGCCACTTAATCAGCGTGCGGTTGGAGCATCAGCCTGCGCAACAGAAACGATTAGCAATGGGCAAAAAAATCCCCTGCACCTGGCAGGGGATAACTCAGTTTGAAGCCTACAGATTTGCCAACCTCTAGGGGATGAGTGTGGAGCACTCAGAAAGAGTGACCCCCGTCGTTTGCCGTTGTTCAACCGCGCTGCACTTGATCACGGATGACTTTCAGCATTTGCTCCACATACCCCGAATCGCTCAGCCGCGAAACGTCTAGCTGAAGGGTGAGGGCAGTATCACCACGCTTAGGTATCACACGCACAGCCGCACCTCGGTCCGGGCACACCACGCTCATCAAGCAATTGCAGTGAGGAAGCTCACGCTCGAGTCGGGCGACGAATGCCCGGGCTACATGCACATCATTCAAGGGCAGAGGTCTCTGGCTATTCGTTCTTGGGACTTATTGACCGCGTCTGGCTCGATGAGGTCCTGTGCGATCCGCCGCTTGTCTTGGAGCATCTGCCACAGCTGCAGATCGATGCTGTTCTCCACCAGCGGTATCTTCACCACCACCAGGCGGCGCTGGCCGTTACGGTACGCGCGGTCCTCGGCCTGGTCCTGCAGCCCCGGCGTCCAGGGTAGCCCCAGGAAAAACACGTAGTTGGCAGCGGTCAGGTTGTTGCCGGTTCCAGCCGCTGACGTCGTGCCGATGAATGCCCGGCAATCGACGTCCTGCTGGAAGCGATCGATTGCCTTCTGCCGCTTCGTGAGGCTGTCAGTGCCTACCAGGGTGACGCATCCCAGCCCTTCGGCCTCGCACAGCTGCTGCAGCGTGGCCACTGTCTCCTTGTACTCGCAGAAGAGGATCACCTTGTCCTCCGGATCCAGCTCACCCAGCAGCTCCATCACCACCGGCACCTTCACGCGCTCCAGGAGCTGGCGAAGCCGACCCAACCGCGCGAATACGGGCTGATCGGCGTTGCGGATGGCGTTGTACTCGACCTGCTGCGCCTCATCGAGCACGACTGGCACTGTCTGCCGCTGCTTGCCCTTAAGGTCGGGCAGCACGTCCTTGCGGCGGCGTAGCATCCAGTCGCCGATCTCGGCACGCAGCCCCTGGCGAAATTCAGAGCTGCCGGCGAAGCGCTCGCAGAAGTCCTTGAGCGGCAGCTGCCCGATGGGGTGGCCCGACAGGCGCAGCAGCGTATGGAGCTCCGACTCGCGATTGAGCACCGGTGTCCCGGTCAGCAGGTAGCGATTGGGCACCTTGGCGGCTATGTCGAAACCGTTGCGCGTCCAGGCGGCCGTGGGCTCTTTCAGCCGGTGGGCCTCATCAACGATCATCACCGCGAACTGATCAGCGACCGCGACGAAATCGCCCAGGCGTTCGTAATTGACGATCACCCACTGGGCATCAGCCTGATACCGCTGCCGAGCGATTCGCGCGTCCGGATAGACCGCCTGAATCTCCCGCTCCCAATTGATGACCAGGCTGGCCAGCACCACCACCAGGATCTGGTGGCCAGAAGACTGGATGCCTGCGGCGATCACCGCCTGGCGACTCTTGCCCAGCCCCATGTCATCGGCCAGCAGTGCGCTGGTGCGCTGCAGCAGGTGGCGGATCCCCGCAGGCTGGTGAGACATCAGCGAATACGGCTTGAGCTCGGCCTCAATCGCCTGCAGTGTCCAGCTGGTCTTGGCGATGTCGGGCACCGCGGCCAGGTAGACGTCCGCCGCACTGTCCTCGTCGGCTGAAGACGCGATTCGCTCCTGGGGTGGTCCTCCAATCGACATCGCGGTGACGTCACGGGCGGCGCTGACTGAGCCATCCGACAGCAGCTCCTGGAGCACGTCGAGCATCTCGAACTGCTCCTCGAGCAGCCCCAGCTCCAGGATGAGGTTACTGCGCAGCAGCTCGGCCGAAGCTGGCACCCGCCAGGCGCGACTGGTGGAGAGGAAGAGGCCCTGCATGCGCTTGGCCACGGCGACGCAGCCCGGGTGATAGTCACCGGAGAGCACCACGCCGCCACCGGACAGCGGCGCGATCCGCAGGCGCATCCCCCAGACGAAGAGATCCCGTCGGGCATCGGCCTGAGCGTCGGCGATCTTTCGGCTGAAGCCAGACCAGTCCTGGGAGAAACGACCATCGGCTAGCTTGCCCAGCTGGTGAAAGAGTACGTCCAGGTCCTCCAGCAGCCGCCGCTGGGGCAGCCGCCAGTATCCAGACAATGGATGTTCGCCGCGGCGAATGAAGGTGCCGCTCCGGGTCGTCAGCAGGCGGTTGGCCCCTTCGAGATACGGCATCTTGAGCCCGAAATCGTAGCCGTCAAATACGGCACGCTGTAGCAGTTGCGCTGTGCCAGAGGTGTTGCGCAGCACTGGTCTAGCCATGGTCAGCACTGCGGAGCACGCCTAATGGCCCCACTCTCTGAATTAGTTTGTTCCACACCAGAGGCTCAAGGCTCGCAGATTGGCCCTCACTCATCTGCAGGCCCAGAATATAACCGGTGGCAATACTCATCCGCCCGGCGCTCATCGTCATCGCGCTCGCGGTTATCGTCCCTGTCCGCTTCCCACATGGCGCTGTGACAATGCTGATGCTGCTCACGGGCAAGCGCCTCGGTGATATGGGCAAGGGCTGCTCGGACATAATCGAGGTCTGTGCCCAAGGCCACCGCTTCCGCTTCGGACGTCTTCCGCCTGATCCAGGCGTGCATGCTCTTGAGCATGGTCTGGCAGTCTTCGCGGCTGATAGGGTCCGTGCGCTGTCCCTCGTTGCGTCTCCAGTCGAGATCGATGCCGCCATGCCGCTGGAACAGCGTGAAGGTGTTACGCGCGGCAAAGAACTTCAGCACGTCGTGCGAGTACCAGGGATCGTTCTCCCGGAAAGGCTTCAATGGCGAGGGAGAAGGAGGCGAGGCCGGTAAAGGCGTTTTCGAGTGCTTGGGCAGCAGTCGCAGAGGTGTGTAGATCTGATGACGTCCCGCAAGGCTCAGGCAAAGGGCGTCGACCTGGAGCTTTCCAGTAACTCGCCAGCCGCGATCCGCCAAATCATCCAGACGCTTGATGTCGCTGGTTTCTATGCCCGGACCGTAGTAGGCCCTGAGCAGTCCTTCTGCTGCTTCCCAGCGATCACCGTAGGTCAGCCGCTCATTGATGAAATCGGCCTGGGACTGGGTGATATCGCCACCCAGGGCCTCGACGTACCACTCGACGGCTTCTTTACGGCGGCGATACTCCCGTACCTCTTTCCGGGCGTCGATCAGTAGCAGCACCGCGTATTTGGTCACCCAGACCGTCAGTAGCCAACCCCAGAGAATGGCCAGCAGGCGAAACGCCAAGCCGATGAGGGACTGCGCTTCGGCAGGGGCGAAATAGCAGTACTGCCCGTAAAGGGCTGCGGCCGCAACGACAAGGACGGTGGTGACGGATAAGCACAGGATACCCAGAGCGAACATCGCGTAGACCTTCGACAGATTGCAAGAAGGCCAAGGGTGGCGATGGGACGCAGCTGGCGAAAGGCGAAACCCTATTCAGGCCCGAACAGGTTGGCTTAGAAGTCGAAGCTCTGTTGCTGGGCCTGGGCATACCCTTGAAGCCAAGAAGAGCGAAAGGCGGGGTGCTGGTAGGGGCAGGTATGAACGCCGGCCTTGGCCAGACCTGCGGCTTCACCCGCGCGCCGGGCTGATCGGTGGGCGTTCGCTCCAGATCGACCACCTATCGACGTAACGCTAGATTGGGCTTCACTCACCATGGCAGTGTCCCGATTCATGGGTCTGATTTCACCAGCAGTGTCACGCTGAGCCGCGATCTATGAGCGAAACCCCATACGCTCGCACTCCTGTCTCAGGTGGCCCATGTAGGCGCGGCGTGCATCGCGTGGGCGTCTGGAACCCGCCTGTGTCAGCCAGTGCTCTCGCTCGACCGGATCCATAGCATTCCACCAGTCGATCGCGAGCTCTACCTCATGGGTGACGTCCTCGGGGGCATCGCCGAAATAGGCCCCTACCAATTGCTCGCGTCGAGTCATCCGATATTCGTTGAGGCTCCAGACCAGCTGTCGTACCCGGTCTTCGGGTAGGCCCAGAAAATCGTGGCAGGCATTGATGTAACCCTGGGCGCGCATTGAGACGTCCCCGATGGCACGGAGTCTACGGACCTGTCCTACTTCGTTGACCTTGACCTGGCACAGACGCTGAATAGCATCGAAATCGTGGCTGACAATCTGTAAGGCGCGCTTGAAGTGGTAGGCGTTGTCCATGTGCAGTTCCACGCTGTTCAAGTAGGCACTGCCTGCGGGTTCACGTTGGGCCGCGGTTCCTGCCTACCCTAGAGTTGAGTAGTTAGCTGGGGAGACACGAGGTGGAAGGTGACCCTCCCAGCAGCTTCACGCAGTGGCGCGACTTTTCTGCCACTGCTCGGCCTGGGGAGACAGGCCCACGCTGAGTGAGTCCTGTCTCCCGGCAGCTTCACGCGGAGGGCGGCGAAATTTTCGCGGGGGCCCTAATAGGGGATATCGTCGTCGAAGTCTTCACCGGTTGAGGCCGGAGCGCGGGCAGGTGCCGAACCGTTCGTGACCGGTCGCGCCTGGCTCTGGCCTGTACCCTGGCCCATCGTGATGGACTCGATGCGTTGGGGCAGAAACGCAATCCGGTTGGCCTGGACCTTCATCGCGGCCTGCTCGACGCCGTTGCCGTCCTTCCAGTTATCGAGGACCGCCCGGCCCTCGACCAGCACCCGCATTCCTTTCTGGTACAGACGGCTATAGCTTTCCGCGTCGCGGTGCCAGAGCTCGACGTTCGCCCAGAAGCCGCCGCGATCCTCGTAGGAACCGTCCTGCAGGCGAATGTTGTTGTCGAAATAGACGTTCAGGCGGAGCAGGTGCCGCGGATCCTGATTGTCTTTCTGGAACCGCTTGTACTCAGGTGCGGAGCCAATGTTGCCTTCCCATACTACTGCTGTGCCCATGTCAGGCCTCCTGTTGGGATGCGGCGTATTCGCCGCGGGATTGGATGATCTGTTGCAGCTGTTCGGTGTAAACGGCATCGGCCTGGGCCATCTTCTCGGCGCACTCGGCGGCCTGCCGGCCGATGGCATGGACCAGGCTGATCTGCATATTCAAAGCAATGCGCTGCAGCTCCATGGCGTGCAGGTCCTGGAGCAGTGTTTCGGTGACCAGGTCGTGGCGGCACAGGTCCGCCCAAAGCCCCACGCCCATCTTTCGTGTCCCACTCTGCTGCCAGCGCAGAAAGACTGGGCCAGCTGAGGTGTGCTGGTGGGTCATCCGGATCGGCAGGAGCGTGAAGGGGAAGCGCTGGGCCTGCGCGAGAATCCGCTCCTGGGCCAGGGTGTTCAGGTCGGCTTCAAGGGAACGGCACTGCTCGGCTAATTGGTCCAGTGCTCCCTTACCTTTAAAGGGTTTTAAAAGCCCTTTGTAGAAGGGGGCGTGTTGCAGGTTCGCGAAGACTTCCTGTTGCAGGGGCTGGAAGGCGGCCTGTTGCAGGTCTGCGGTTTTCGCGCCTTGAGTGGACTGTTGCAGTGCCATAGCGATCAGGCCTCACTCATCTCGGCGACGGGGTGAGCGCTGGCCATAGCGTCCAAATGCTCATCCTCGTCGGCGGAGTCGCCATCGAAGCCGTCGTCTCCGCCGCTGGAAATGGCCGGGGCGTCACCTGGACGCTGAATCGCCGGGGCGAACTTGCTACGGCGGGTTCCTTCCAGGACGTCCTTGGGCATTTCCAGGAAGCTGTACATCTGCTGGGCGTTGGTGGCGCGGGCATTGTTGGCGGCGATGTCGTCGCGCGACGCACCGCTGTAGCCCTTGTAGCGCTGGCCCACGCCGTACAGGCGGCGAAGCACGGCGGCGCCTTCGTCCAGCCAGGCCTCCTTTGAACCGTTATCGATCAAGCCGATGTGGGCGGCCAGGAGGATCCGGCGAACCAGCTCGTCATAGCGGGTGAGCAGATACACACCTTTAAAGGCCAGCGGCGAGTTTAGATACAGCGGCAGCTTGAGCGGCTGGATCGACAGGTTGGTGCCTACGTCGAGCTGCTTGGGCAGCATCGCCATGACCTGGTCCAGTCGCTCGTCGATCGCGGTCAGCTGCTGCTCCGACTCCTCGATTTTGTCCTCGATGATGATCAGGAAGAGATCGGAGTAGGGATCGTCCTTGGCGGCGCCGGCGGAGATGCGGTTGATGATGTTGGAGAAGCCGGACAAGCCGATCATGCCGGGCTTATTGTCGGAGCGCTGCCGGCCGAACCAGAGGCGGGAAGCGTGATGGGTATGCAGGGTGAGATTGACGCTCGATCTGAGTGAGCCCAGGTTGAGCTGGAAGGTATCAGCCATGAGAGGAATTCCTTAGTTGTGAGATGACGCTCGGGCAGGGTGCCGAGACCGGCGCTGGAGGGCAGCGGAAAACCGTATTTGGGTGCGAGGAGGTTGTTGGAGAGCTTTATGGATGCCCAGCGGAGGCGTGATCCGCTGACCACCAATTGCCGGAGTGTTGCCAGTGGCAACACCCTGGAGCTTCACGGCCGGAGTGTTGCCAGTGGCAACACTCTGGAGATTCACGGCTGGAGTGTTGCCAGTGGCAATACCCTGGAGCTTCACGGCTGGAGCATTGCCAGTGGCAACACCCTGGAGCTTCACGGCTGGAGTGTTGCCAGTGGCAACGCCCTGGAGCTTCACGGCTGGAGTGTTGCCAGTGGCAACGCCCTGGAGCTTCACGGCTGGAGCATTGCCAGTGGCAACACCCTGGAGCTTCACGGCTGAAGTGTTGCCAGTGACAACACTCACGGCCGTCGAGGTGAGGGTTTTGCGGATCAGATGATCATTAATCATTCAACGCCTCCACGCCCCATCAGCTTCCTTAGGCCTTTCAGGGCATCACGGCCAGTCTGAGCATCGGCAACAGCCCTTGGCTGGACAGGGGCTGGCTCAAAACGCGGAATTGTTGGCGCCGAAGGGGCCTGGGTTGGCATGGCTGGAGCGGCGGATTGAACTGCGGTTGGCTGCCAATCGGCGTTGAAGTCACCGGTCTGGGCCTTCTGGATGAGTTTCATCAGGTAGCCAAAGGGCTTCTCTACCCCGCCCGAGGCGCAGCGAACGCCCCATTGCTTGACCAGGGGCGCCCGGATGTCAGAGCGAACAGCCAGGATTGCGAGTTGCGCCCGCTGCTGCTGCTCCCAGGTCATCCGCTGATAGGCACTCGGCCACACAAGGTCCACGTCTGCCTGCTCGCGCAGTACAGAGCTTTTAGATACATCAGTATTTGTATTCGTATACGTACTAGATGAGTTCGGATTCCGAACTAAGGGTGAAACCCCCTGATTTGCACTCAGTTCGGAATCCGAACTGAGGCTCAAGACCTGATCAACAGTGCTTTTTTGACTGAGTTCGGAATCCGAACTCAGGTGATTCATAGCTGCCAAGACCGGCGTTCGGAATCCGAACTCTGCGGGAGGTGTCGCTGCACGTGCCGGATCTTCGAGCCCCTGGGCACGAAAGCGCTCTCTGAATACCTCCACTCGAGTGGGCAGGTCCTGGGTCTCGCTGACCAGCATCTCGTCAAAGGTCAGGCCGGCGATCTCGCGGACTGAGGTGTTGGTGTGCTCGAGACCATTAGCCACGAGTGGCAGAAAGTCGTGATCGAGTTGGATGGCCTCGGAGTAGGCCACGGGCTCGTCGTGCAGAATGTAGATATTGCCCTGGACCTGGCCGGTAATCGCGTCGCGAACACGGCGGCCAAGGCTCAGCCAGCGAGTCAGGCGCAGTACGGTCAATGCCTTGGCCACGGTCTCACGCGAAGCAGGACGGCCTGGGTTGTTGCCCAGGTAGGGGCGCAGCTGATCGTAGGTCGGGAACGCAGTAACCCCATCACCGTTCATGAGCAGGCGAAACACCTGCCAGGCATTGCGCTCTAGGGGCGAGAGCCGATCATCGAGCAGCAGTCGGCGAGGAACGGTTTCGTGAGGGTTACCACTGAAGACGATGCCGGCGAATTCCTTCGGTAGGTCTTCGCCGGTTTTTTGTTTGTAGTCGCGCTGGGCTTGGACATGGACGTTCAGGTGTGACGCTGCAACGTCCAGGGCGCGACCGAGTAGATGGGAGCCACGTGGAGCAGTGGTTTTCACCTATTGTCGCCTTCTGCCGAATCCAGTTCGATCAAGCTCATTTGCCCAAGGGCAGCGGACTGATCCTGTTCTTGCGCCTGGGGCAGAGCATTGCCGACGGCCTGCTCATCACCGAGTTGCCGATCTCGCCGCTTACGGGCGTCAGAAATCAGCAAGAGCGGCGCCCGGGCGATCTTGGGCGGGTATAGGCCTTCGTTGAGCCAGGTCTGTACGAGATTCCAGATGAGGCCGAGGGTGATCTGGTCGTGCTTGTCCTTAATGGACTCGAATGGACCGTTGAGCTCTTCAGTGATCATCATGCAGATGTCGAGCAGGGCGATGGCGTCCTTGTGATCCACCTCATGAGCGCTCATCAGGTCGAGAAAGCGATACCAGACCTGATCGGTATCGTTAAGCCCTGCCACCCGGCCGGATCGGCCGGGGACGTTCAGGAGCTGGCGCACCACGCTGATCTCGCTGGGGGCCATGCCGAAGAACTCGCGGATCATGCCGTTGGTGGCACCCAGCTGGATGGCGCGATGTACAAGGCGGGTCTCGCGCTCATCGCGTTCGCAGTTCTCCAAAAGCTTCTTGACCATGTCGAGATCGATCTGGATTTTGCACCAACGCGCAGGGGCATTTTTCAGGATGCTGTGAGCCTGCGGCTGACGTAGCAGGTTCAAGACTTCAACGTCCAGGCCAATATCTAGGCAGCGCTGGACCTGACCGTTGCGCAGGTGATGGAGGATCAGATCCATCAGCGCCTGGTTCATGGGGTTGTACTTCGTGGACATATGCGACTTCCTAATGCAGGTCCAGAAGGTGACCGGGCTACTGCCCGGCCTCGAGTTCGATCAGCCGGCGGGCGAGACGGATTACCCGGAACAGCTTCACGACGGCGGCATCGGTCATGCGGCCTTCGGTGCTGGCTGGCTTGCTATCGAAAAGGGGATCGCCGAGGAGCAACTGGCCCAGGTTGAGGGCAAACGTCGCGTTCTCTTCCGCAATGCTTGCCTTCAGCTCCTCGGCAGTCTCGGGATCACGCGACACCACGTAGCTGTACATGCCCGTCAAGGACTGCAGGAATTGCCAAGACGTTTTTCCGCGTGCGGTCAGCTCTGACTGAGGGGTAGAAAGCGTGAAGCCGAGTGCGAAATCGGTGGGCTTGAGCAGCTCTCCAGGAACGTCGCAAAGCTGGGCAATTTCGAAGACCAGCGCTCGCAGGACCTTACGCAACTCCTCAGCGGTATCAGTGTTGCGCTCGATGTACCAGACATCCGAGATGGCATGCAGGCCGCCGGCCTGGACAGGGATCGCGCGTAGAGCGTCACTGTTGAAGTCAGGCAGGGTCTCGCCGTGCTCGGCCGCGATGCGGCGCTGAACGTCCCTTACCTTCTGGCCGATGCCATCGGGCGTGACGATGTGACCGTTCAGGCGAGCGGCACGCTCCTGTTCGGAGAGCTGCTCGGGATCCGGCGGAGTGTGCTGTGGCGGAGTGGTGTCGACTGCGCCGGAGCCACCGGTACGCTCAGGTAGTGACGGTGGTTTGGAAGGGGAGGCAGCTCCCTGCTTCTGCTTGCTGGACGTTACTGGCGGCTGTTCCAGCGTGGGACTGTTGCCAGGGGCTGGAGGTATGACACCGGTTGCAGGAATCTGCGGAGCTTGACCGTCAGGTACCTGAACACCCACAAGCTGCGAGCGGCGGCTGCTGTCCTGATGGTCCAGAACTGCCTTGAGAACTTCCTCATAGCCGACATTTTGAGTCCTTCGGATTTGACCGATCAGTTCGTCCTGGATGGTCTCGAATACGAAGTTGTCAGTGGGGCCGTCGAAGCTGTTGAGGACATCCTGGTAGAGCATCTCGAAGTCAGCTTCATGACCGTTAAAGCTGATCCAAGCTTTGAGAGCAGCACTGCGCAAATTAAGCAGCTTCTCAATTTGCGGCTTACCCAGCCCTGAATAAAGCAGCCCAGGGATTGCCGGCAGTAGAGTGCGGAGCGTCTCCTGCATACGGCTGATATGGGAGTTGGAGATCGAGTAACCGTCTTCCTTCAGCAGTCGCGCTAACTCACGTTGGGAGATGTCCTTCCCTGCCTCCTGGGCATAGAGCTCTCGCGCTGCGTCAATGCTGACAGCGCGCTCGATGAACATCAGGTTGCCACGCAAATCATTCTCAGCAAGGTGCCCGGTCAGTGAGACGATCTCGCCACGGTCTGTCCAAGGACGGAACAGGCAATGGATGCGGTAGTAGCGCTCGTCCCTGGTTTCCTTCCAGAGTTCATTGAGGATGGCCAGGCGGGTGTTGCCGCCGGTTCGAATAATGAAGTGCTCTTCACCAGGCCGTCTGGTCACGGGGGGAGGTGTGTCCAATCCCCTAGCCTGGATGGATGCTTTGATCTCATCGTGCTGCGGGTTTCGGGTGGTTCGGGGGTTGCGGTTATAGGGCGCCAGTTCGTCCAGCGTCAGAACCATGGGCGTTTCCTTGATCGGATCTGCCAGACGCGCGACAGGAGCGTTTGATCCGGCAAAGCCGCCGGCCAACAGACGTTGAGTGACTGCTTCGTTGGTGGGCTTGCTCATGCGTGGATCTCCTGAGCAGCACGACTCACCGGCCGGGTGGGCTCATCATTGGCGGCCAGCAGTTGGTCGATGACGCGCTGCAGGCGAAAGACCTCATCTTCTAGCTCGAGCGTGCGGCCCATGCGGCTGATGATCTCGGCGTTCATCGAACGATGAGCCTGCTTGGCGGCCTCGGCGATCTGAGGACGGAGTCCCTTGGGAAAGCGAACGACGAACTTCTCATCCTCTGTTGCAGATTTCCGTACGGATGGCTTGCGCTTGGTTGCGGTAGTCATAGGGTCTGGTCCAATTCGTTCATAGTCTGGGCACGGCGCAGCAGGGCGCGGGCATTGAGGCCGGCGCGGCGATCGCTGGGCGTGAAAGATGTGAAAATGGGGCAGTAGCCGACTTTCAAGAACTTGACGTGGCCGCCCTTGGTACGGGCGACGATCCAGCCCTCGTCCAGAGCGAACGCCACCAGGTCCTGCAGGTTCTTGTTGGCACCACGTAGCGCATGGGCGGGCGTCGTCATATGCGGCTACCCCCTTTCACGTACCCCACTTTGAAAGGCAGGCGATGCGCCCGGGCAAGGGCATGACAACGCTCCAGGGGCTGCTGTAGGCGCTTGGACGCTGTGCGTAGGGTGTCCCCGAGCAAGGCGCGGGCTCGCAGGAGCTGTACCAGGTTCTCATCGGAAACTTCGGTTGCCGGCTTCGCCTCGGCCAGCAGGCGCAGCTCCTCGCGCTGCGCGCTGATGACGAAACTCGGGCCACCGGCGGCGCGCTCGGTCGGCTTCACTTCGACGACCTGGCCACCATTGGCCAGGAAATCGTTCAGCGCTGCATTCAGTCTTTGCCGCTCACGTTCGCGACCGGTATGAGAGGGGAGATCCTGTTCAGGGGTGTGATAGGGAAGCATGTCATTGGCCTCCCGCCCGTTGCTGGAGCTGGTTGCCCGACTGGATGGCGACGATCTCGGCCAGACCGTCGTCCTTGAACAGCAGATCCAGGGTCTTGATCAGCCCTGCCGCGTCATTGCGGGAACCGGCGACGCGGAAGACGACAGTAGTGTCGTGGAACGGACCAGGTGCCGGCTGCTCGACGAGCTGCAGGGGCTCCACATCCAGCGAATGGCAGACGCTGCAGACTATGAATTCGTCAGCAGTAAGGGGGCGACGGCACAGATGATGGCCGCAGTTGCGGCACTGGTGAGTAACCCCAGACAACATAGCTTGCGGGCTCATCGAGCAGCTCCTTGCCGGCTCCCGCCGGCGATCGATCGAGGGGAAGGGCAGGGAAGAGGGTTGGGCCTCATCGGTAGCGGGCACGAGGGCATCGGTCAGGAGATTCATGCATTCATCTCCTTCCAGGCTTGCGCGCTCAGGTTCTCGAAGCGCGTCTGCTTGGCGATGAAGGCGGCGCGGACCGTGCCGACTTCGCCGTTGCGGTGTTTGCCAACGATCAGCTCAGCGATGCCCTTGAACTCAGTTTCCGGGTGGTAGTACTCGTCGCGGTACAGGAACATGATCACGTCCGCGTCCTGCTCGATGGCGCCGGACTCACGCAGATCGGCAAGGCCTGGCCGCTTGTTCGGCCGGGACTCCAGTCCCCGGTTGAGCTGGGATAGCGCGATGACAGGGCACTTCATCTCTTTGGCGAGCGCCTTGAGCGAGCGAGAGATCTCGGCGATCTCGTTCGCGCGGTTCTCCTGGCCTTCGCAGCGCATTAGCTGCAGGTAGTCGACCAGGATCAGGGCTGGCGGGCCGAAACGGCGCGCGGCGCGACGGGCTCTGGCGCGCAGCATCGTGGGGGATAGGCCAGCTTGGTCGTCGATGACCAGGCGATCGCCAAAGCCGTTGATGGTGTTGACGGCCATATTCAGCTTCGGCCAGTCCTCATCCTCCAACTGCCCAAGCTTGAGCTTCGTGGCATCAATGTGGCCGATGATCGCCACTAGCCTCAGCATTAGCTGTTCAGCCGGCATCTCCAGGCTGTAGACCTGTACCGATTTGCCAAGCGCATGGTGGAGCGCTTTGGTGATGCAGTTGAGCAAGAAGGCGGTCTTGCCCATAGCCGGGCGGGCACCGACGATAATCAGGTCGGTGTCCTGCCACCCCGATGTGAGGGTATCGAGGTCGGTAAGACCTGAAGGAACGCCCGTCACCGGCATAGGGTTGTTGAAGCGCTCGTCAATGGTGTCGATGAGCTTGCTCAACGTTGCCGTGACGTTGCAGAACTCGGCGCCCTTGCGGTCTTGGCCAAGCGCGAACAGCCGCTGCTCTGTCTGCTCCTGCACTTCGGCGGCATTGGCACCTGGTGCTGACGCCTCGCGGCTGCTGGCAAAGCCCAGCAGGATCAGGCGGCGCAGATGCGCGCGCTGGGCGACGATCTCCGCGTAGGCGACAATGTTGGCCACCGAGGGGGTGTCCTTGGCCAAGGTCCCCAGATAGGCAAGGCCGCCTACCTCGTCGATGTCGGGCATCACCTCGGCAAGAGTCACGACATCGAAGGGCCGCGACTGTGAGGCGAGCAGGCCGATTCTCCGAAATATGAGCTGGTGGTGCCGGAAGAAGAAGTCTTCTTCCAGTAGGACGTCAGCGATCAGGTCCCAGGTGCTGTTGTCGAGCATCAGTCCGCCCAGGACGGACTGCTCGGCTTCTTGAGAGTGAGGTGGGACCAAGCCGGCCGCTACGCGCTCAGCGTCTGAGACATGCACGGAGTGATCGTGGGCGGGGGCTTCCAGGAGCTGAACGACGCTCATGGCCGACCTCCCAGCGCAACTTGGTCGCCGCGCTGGCCAACGCCGCGGTGGAGCTGTGCTTGAGTCCCCAGCTCGTAGCCCTGATAGCGCGCTCGCACATCGTGGCCTTTGGCCTCCAGGTGCTCAAGCTCCACGGTGGTCAGGTCCGGATGGTGAACGGCCAGGTAGGCATCGATGACGCGCTGGGTCTCATCTGGCTTGCCTTTGGCAAACTGGTGGACCTTGAAGCTGACCGCTTCGATCCAGCCTTCGGCGAAGACCTGGCCACGACGGCGTTTTGTGGCCAGCTTGCAGCGCGTTTGGCTGCGGACGAAGACCTTGCGCGCGGCCAGGAGCTGCTGGTGGAGCGCGGAATAGGCGTAGCTGGCCATCTCAGGCCCGACACCAATACCGACGAACTTGAAAGCCCAGCCCAGGCGCTGATCGCGAAAGGCCAGGGGGTCGCAATCGAATGCCTGGGCGCACACCAGTGCAAGCTGGTGAAGCCAATGGGCGGGCGCTTTGCGGGTGCCGGTGGCAACGACTGACTCGCTGGCCAGCACCGCCTGGACGTCAGCGTCCATGAGGTTGTGCTGCTGCATGAGCTTGCGCGCTTGACGCAGCGCGATTTCAGCTTCGTTCGGCGCGGCGCCGGCGTCCTTGGCTAGAGCGAAGCATTTGGCAACCCGCTCCAGGATCTTCTGCTTGTTGGCATCCATTCACTTGCCCTCTTTCACCAGGGCATGCACGGCAGCTTCGTCTAGGGCCGTGAAGCGATCAGTCCACTCAGGGAAGAGTTCGATGGCGAGGTCACGTATGACCTGCAGGGCCGCAGGAGCCTTACGATCCGAGGGTTGGCGGTATTCAAGACGGTGAGCTGGGATACCACGGGTCGCGGACTCTCGGTAGACGACCGCCTTAGGAATGATGGTGCTCGTTACCTGAATGTCGGGATGATCTCTGAAGGTCTGGCGGATCGTCGCATCCAGCTGGCGAGCGTCTGAGGTGAGATCAAGGCCGTTCACGACGGCCTTGATGGGCGGTATCGGCAGCCCAAGGCGAGCGTAGGGCCGAAGTCCCTCCAACATCTGGAGAGTGCCGCGGTTGAATTCGCGGGCAGACAGCATTTCGGGGGGGAGGGGGGAGACGGCGAGATCCGAAGCGAGCATCACCATCTCGAGGAGAACGGTACGGGCGCCCTGTGTATCGATCAGCACCAGGTCGAAGTCGTCCTGGAAGATGTCCTTGAGATGAGCCAGGCGAAGCCGGCCATCAGGCGCCTGCAGGAGGAGGTTGATCAGGTGGTTGTGCGGATCGTTGGAATAGATCAGCGACAGGTTATGGATATTCGTCTTGGAGACGATGCGGTCGAGGCGTGTCTCGTTGCTGGCGATCAGCTCGAAGACGCCGCAGGAGGCGGGCTCTATGAGGTCGTAGTAGGACGAGAGGGAAGGCTGGACAGGATCCAGATCGATCAGTAGGGTGCGCAGCCCTGCATCGGCACAGAACGCGCCTAGGTTGGCTACCGACGTTGTTTTTCCGGTGCCACCCTTGCCAGAAATCTTGGATGTAGTTTTCAAATTTGCAGCCTCTAATGGGTTCATTAGAGGCCGCTTGTTTTCGCTGAGAGGTGCGTCGCGCCTGGGTGTAGCGGTGGATCAAAAGCAATTGGCTTTTAACCAATTGGTCGTAGGTTCGAATCCCACACGACCCACCATCTTCACCAGGAACCCTCCGCAAGGAGGGTTTTTGCGTTTCTGAGCCTTGGAATTTTGATCGTCCAAGGCACCAGCTACCCCTGCACGGTGTACTTCTCGTCTGCCGAGAGGCGGCGGTTTCGTGGCTTATCGTCTTGGGCCCCTCGCGTTCGCGGTCTGGAGGTCCAGCACCAGTTGAGTGGGTCGCCGATCACGTCAGTCGACGGACTCAAGAACCTCCGGGGTCGACCTTGCCACCAGGTAGCCGGGGATCTACCGGCCAGCTCTGCGAAAGCTATCGTCTCCATTAGCTTTGATGACTGTTGGGATCGTTGAAGCCCTCTATGCTGGCACTGAGCGGATGGCGCCTCGAGCGTCGATTCCAACGGTAATGACTGGTCCCTTGGACTGCGCCTTGGCCCGGCCCCCGCGGCTGACGGCAAGTCATAACAAAATAGTTGTTTCGATAATAATTTATGTAATTCCTTTTAGATTTTGGAATGAGTGCTACGAATGAGCGACAGGCTAGTGATGGGGCGCCAGAGGGTGGGGGGGGGCTGCGAGCCAGCAACGACACCTATGGCGATGAGCCGACTGCTGGTGGGTGGACTGACGCCCTGGCGCGGGCCGTTCTCCCTATCCATTCACGGGCGTTCTAGCCATGGCTGCCGTGGCGGAGCTTTTCCTGCGTCCGGGTGAGTGGTGCTTCGGCAGGGGTGAGGTGCGGATCCGTACCATCCTGGGCTCCTGTGTGGCCTTCGTCTTCTGGCATCCGCGCCGGCGCCTTGGTGGCGTGACCCATGCCTTGCTGCCCACGCGCCAGCGGGCTGCCCTCGGCACCGCTGCCCACGGGCAATACGTCGATGAATTCCTGAGACTCATGCTAGGTGCGGTTGCCCGCCATGGCGGTGACCTTCCTGGCTACCAGGTCCACGTCTATGGGGGCGGCAACATGTTTCCCCAGATTCTGCGCGGGCGGGTCAGGAGTATTGGTGACGTCAATGTCGACGTGGCGTTGGCGCAGCTGGCCCAACAGGGTCTCCACCCCGTCCGTACTCACCTTCGCGGCGCCGGTCATCGCACCCTGTCCCTGGACCTCACCGACGGTCAGGTACTGGTGCGGCAGGTGGAGCTCGCCCAAGTCACGCCGCAAGAAAAGATGGCCCTATAACGGCAGCTTCTCAGGTGGGAGGTTGTCGGGGCGCCAGGGCTTGGTGAAACCCAGCCGCTCGCTGCCGTACCTTCCGCCTTCAGCAAGCTGGCGGTCTTCGTGGTAGCCAGGCTTTTCGCCGCTTGCCCTTGCCTTGGTATTGAGCGGGGTGCTCAGCGCGACCTGCAGTAGAGCGCGATACCTTCTTGCAAAGCCCTGTGCATTCCATTCTGGGTGCTTGGCAGTCCGGTGCCGGCCGGCGATAGCCGCATTTGCTTTTTTGGGATCGAGGACTAGGCTCAAGATTGTTTGTTTAATTACAAACATAGGCAGTCCAGTTTTTCCCGTCCGTTGCGGAGGTGTCCCCGATGTTCGCACACGAAAAGCTCGGTCTTATGCTGCTCTTCGGTACCTTGGGTCTGGCGATTTATCTGCTGGTTCACCACATGATCGTCACGGGATTATCCGGGAAGAAGTTGGATCAGACAAAATCCCATGACCAGCCCCACCGGCGGACGTAGCTGGAGTCGCCAGGGAAGGCAGCCTTGGATGGTCAAGGCCCAGCTGCTTCTTGAGGGAAACGGTCGCAAGGATCACCGGCAGACGCAGTAGCCTCTCGCGTGGTAGCAGTACCAGAGCGGGCTCGGCCCCTGGGCAGCACCGGGACGATGACTGGGGGAGGAGGGCAGGCGGCAGCCTGGTGTTGCGAGCCTCCAGGTAGAGGTGCTGGACTTACGTCCTCGCCGAACGCCCAAATGCCCACGGGCAGGCGGCCCTCGATGAAGTCCGCCAGGGCAGTCTGGTTGCCGTCGCACACTGCTACCCACAATGGGTCCGCGTGTCTTGAACCAGACCCGGACCAGCGCGGCAACCACGGCGGTCCGCTGTCAAGGCAGCCATTTCAGTGCCGCTGGTACCGGTTAGTTGATGCCCAAGCCGTCATGACCGATGGGAGAGCCCAGCGCCGCTCCTATGGCCTTTGCCGGTTCTGTAGCCGCCAGGGCCTGCAGTACCTGCGTAGCAATTTCTATTCGTCGATGGCAAGGCGCCTTTCCGGTCGCTCTTGAAAGGAGGGAAAGCCCTTCAGGGCCGGAAATGCCTGTTCCGACAGGCTGTGATTCGCTGCCTTTAAATCATCGGATCGCCAGCCGAACGTCCAGGCCAGGAGCGGCCAGTGGATGAGCAGGTGGCGCGGGCCTTCTCCTTTCGTATGACAGAAATGCCATCTGTCGTCTGATTCAGGTGGCGAACAGGCTCCTACCTGATAATCCGCGCCACGCCCTTTCCCTCCCTGTGCCTCCTTCATGATTATCCGAACCGACACCTCCGCGAAAACCATTATCGCGCTTACCGAAGAGAATGAGCGCCTGCGCCGCGAGCTGGAATCCGTCGAGCGCTACAAGGCGGATTCGGCCTTTCTGCGCAGCATCCTGGCCGCGTCCGCGGACTGCATCAAGGTCCTCGATCTCGAGGGTCGGCTGGCCTACATGAACGAGGGTGGCCAGGCGGTGATGGAGGTCAGCGACTTCAATGAGATCAAGGGATGCCCCTGGCCCAATTTCTGGGAGGGCGAAGGGCATGAGGAGGCGAAGAGGGCGCTGCGGGCAGCCCGTGATGGGCGGATGGGGCGCTTTCAGGGCGAGGCCAAGACCTTCAAGGGCAACACGAAATGGTGGGATGTGCAGGTCACGCCCATCCTTGATGAGGTCGGTCAGCCTCGGCGGCTACTGTCCGTATCGCGCGATATCACCCAGGCCAAGCTGAACGAGCTGGCGGTGGCTGAGCAGGAGGCGAACTACCGGAAGCTGTACAACGCTATCGCCATAGGTTTCTGCATTGTAGAAGTCCGCTGTGACGACCAGGGCGCACCGGCGGACTATCGCTTTCTCCAGGTCAACAAGGCATTCGGCGAGATCACCGGCCTGACCGATATCACCGGGCACTGGATGGGTGACCTCGCGCCCGATCAGGAGTCTCCCTGGACCGAGCGGTACGCCGAGATGTTGGCCACCGGCAAGGCCGTGCATTTCGAGCACCGGGCCAGGTCGCTCAACGACCGGCACTACGACGTTTATGCCTATCCGCTGGGGCCCCAGGCACCCAACCAGGTTGCCGTGCTGTTTTCCGATATCACCGCACGGAAGAACCGAGACGCGCAGCGCGCCGCGCTGATCGAGCTGAGTGCCCGGCAGCACGACTTCGAGCGCGCTGCCGACATCGCCTACCTCGCCGCGGAGATTACCGGGCGAACCTTGGGGGCGAGCCGCGTCGGCTACGGGGTCATCCAGCCAGGTGGAGAGACGCTGGTCATTGAGCGTGACTGGACCACCCCAGGTTTCCCCTCCGGTACCGGTCTACATTGGCTGAGCAGCTACGGCAACGCCCTAACCGGTTTGCGCGATGGCAAGACCATTGTGGTCAACGATATCGCCCATGATCCTCAAAGCCAGAAGGGTGCCTCGACCTTTGCCGCATTCGCCACCCACGCGTTGGTCAATGTTCCCCTTTTTGAAGATGGCCAGTTGGAGGCGGTGTTTTTCGTCAACAGTGATCGGCCGCGGCTCTGGTCGGCGGAGGAGCTGGACTTCATCGCGGACGTGGCTGCACTGACGCAGGCGGCTACCGGCAGGCGTCGGGCCAAGCGGAAGCTTCAGCAGTTCGCGGCTGCCCTTGAAGTGCAGGTGGCTGACCGAACCCGCGATCGTGATCGACTCTGGCGGCTCTCTGGCGATCTCATGCTGGTAGCCGACGCTGAAGGGCGCATCATCAGGTCGAATCCGGCCTGGTGCGAGATCCTAGGCTGGTTGCCAGAGGAGCTCATAGACGTGAGCTTTTTCGACCTTATTCATCCTGACGACATCGCTCATACAGAGCAGGGTGCAATAGATGTAATTGAGCACGGTATGAGATTCACTGGGTTCGAGAATCGCTATCGCCGCAAGGGCGGTGACTACCGGTGGATCTCCTGGACCGCACAGGCCGGGGAGGGCGTCATTATTGCGGTGGGACGCGATATCACCGAAGACAAGGAGCAGGCGCTCGCCTTGGCCGCTGCTGAGGACGCCTTGCGGCAGAGCCAGAAGATGGAAGCAGTGGGCCAGCTCACCGGCGGTCTGGCGCACGATTTCAACAATTTGCTGGCGGCTATTACCGGAGCCATGGAATTGCTCAGATTGCGGCTCAGCCAGGGCCGGTTGAAGGATCTGGACCGCTACATCGGCGCGGCACTGGGTGCCTCCAGCAAGGCGGCTGCCTTGACGCACCGTCTGTTAGCGTTCTCGCGCCGGCAGACCCTGGAGCCGCGTTCGACCGACGTCAATGCGCTGGTGGCGGATATGACCGACCTTATCAGTCGCACGGTGGGTCCACAGATCGACATCGTGGTCATCGCCGAGCCAGGGCTCTGGCATGCGCGTATCGATCCACCGCAGCTGGAGAACGCGCTGCTCAATCTGTGCATCAACGCGCGGGACGCCATGCCGGGTGGCGGACGCATCACCATCCAGACCAGCAATCACCACTTTGAAGATCCCGCTGCGGAGAATCTGGACCTCGCGCCGGGTGACTACCTGTCGCTCTGCGTGATGGACACCGGGACCGGTATCCCGCCCGAGCATCTGGCCCGAATCTTCGACCCCTTCTTCACGACGAAGCCGATCGGAGAGGGTACCGGCCTGGGCCTGTCGATGATCTATGGTTTCGCCAAGCAATCGGGCGGGTTGATCAGGGTCGAGTCCACCCTCGGCGAAGGGACCACCCTGTGCTTGTACGTGCCGCGGTGCAACGAACACGAATCGGCGCCAGGCGAGTGCCGCGGGGAAGCAGGGCAGCCGGAGACGAAAGGCCACGGGGAGGTGGTGCTGGTCGTGGAAGACGAGCCCGTGCTGAGGATGCTTGTGACAGATATGTTGGAGGATCTGGGCTATACCACCCTGGAGGCATCCGAGAGCTCGGGCGGGCTGGAGATCCTGGCCGCGGATGTGCGTGTCGATCTGCTGATCACGGATGTCGGCTTGCCGGGTCTTATGAACGGGCGACAACTGGCCGATGCGGGTAGAGAGATTCGTCCGGGGCTGAAGGTGCTTTTCATCACGGGCTACGCCGACAACGCCTTCCAGGATGAGGGGCTCGGGACGGACCGGGAAGTGCTGGCAAAGCCTTTCTCGGTTGACGCCTTTGCTGCGCGAGTCGATAAGCTCCTGGGCAACTGACGCCTACCTTGGCCTCAGCTGCTCAACGCAGCACCCGAACTATCGCGGATTCCAAAGCCTCTGGCAGCCAGGGCTTCTGGAGGTAGACCACATTGGCTGGGAGATCGGCCTGGATTTCATAGCCGTAACCCGTGGTGATGATGATCGGCAGGGTTGGCCAACGGCTGATCAGCAGATTGGCCAGCTCGCCGCCGGTCAGCTGCCCAGGTACCAGGTGGTCGGTGATCAGCAGATCCGGTGGTCCGGAGCCGAGCAGGGCAACCAAGGCGTCGTCCGCATTGGGAAAAGCCCTGCAGTCTGCGCCGCGGTCCTGGAGCACGTCTTCCAGGATCTGGCACAGCAAAGGGTCGTCTTCTACCACGGCCACGCGGAAGGAACTCAGATTGAGCAATTGGGGGATGCCCTCGGATGGAGGCAGCAAGGGTAGCAGGCTTGGCCTGCGACAATGGATGTTTCGGTGGACGAGCAGGTCTGGGCGCAGGTTAAACGCTAAGGATGGTCACCCAACAGACTGGTAAGGCACGACGCGACGCGAGGCGTCGCGTGCCAGGAGTGCGGCGACGAGACACCTAACGACGCATCGGCAGCTGAGCCCTTACCGCCTCTTCCACTTGCTGGAAGGACCAGGGTTTGGCCAGGAAACGCGTGTTGGCGGGCAGTTGATGGGTCTGGGCGCCGGAGAAACCGGAGGTCAGCAACACCGGAAGCGCAGGCCATCGAAGCGCGACGATGTTGGCCAGCTGATGGCCATTGATCGTCCCCGGCATAAGGATGTCAGAGACGATCAGTGACACTTCGGTGGCATGAGCTTCGAGGTACGCGAGACCCGAATCGGCCCGGTCATAGTCGGTGACCACCGCACCCATATCGGTGAGGACTTCGCATATGAGTTCGCGTACCAGAGGCTCGTCCTCAACGACAAGGATGTGCGGGGGCGTACAGGTCATGGGCGTCCATGTCGAAAGAGCAGTTTGACATCATACGTCTTGGAACCAAACGTTTGGCTTAAGTTGTCGTTGAAAGACGAATGGTTAGGCATCGATCACTTGCCGCACCTTGACCGCCAGGTCACGCAGGGTGAATGGCTTGGGCAGAAGGAAGACCCCGCGTTCCAGGGTGCCATTGTGAAGGATGGAGTTTCGGGTATAGCCGGTGGTGTACAGAATCTTCATCAGCGGCTGATGTAGAACGATGTGGTCGGCCAGCTGGCGACCGGTCATGCCGGGCATGACGATATCGGTGAGCACCAGGGCGGCTTCGGGGTGGAGCGCCAGCAGACTCAGCGCCGTCTCTCCGCTATCAGCATCGAGCGCTCGATAGCCAAGCTCGATCAGGGATTCGACGGTGAGCAGCCGGACGCGGGGATCGTCCTCGACGACGATGATCAGCTCGTTCTCCTGGGCCCGAGGTATTGCATCGAGAGGTACCTGGAGGCGCTCGACGGGCTTGGCTTCACCCAGATAGCGCGGGAGGTAGATCTTGACCGCGGTACCATGGCCGACCTCGCTGTAGATCTTGAGATGGCCATGCGACTGGGCAACGAAACCGTAGACCTGGGACAGGCCTAGGCCGGTACCGCGGCCAACGGGCTTGGTGGTGAAGTAGGGCTCGAACACACGTTCAAGGGTCCGGGCATCCATGCCGGTGCCGGTATCACTCACCGCGACCATGACGTATTCACCGGCCTGCACGCCTTCTTCGCTGGCATAGTGGTCATCCAGATAGACATTGCCGGTTTCAACGGTGATGGCACCGCCATCCTCCATGGCGTCCCGGGCGTTGACGCAAAGATTGACCACCGCCTGTTCCAGACTGTTGATGTCCACCTGCGTCAGCCACAGCCCGCCGTGGCGGACGATCTCCAACTGATAGCTGCCGCCCAGGGTGCGTTGCAGCAGACCGGAGAGACCGCTGACCAAACGATTGAGATCGACGACTTCCGGTACGAGCGGCTGCTGGCGGGAAAAGGCGAGTAACCGGTGGGTGAGCTCCGCCGCGCGAACGGTACCTTCGAGGGCCAGGTCGGCATAGCGCTGAACGTTTTGATCGCCGCGCTGCTGCTTAACCATCAGCATGTTCAGGCCGCCCATGATGACCGTTAGCATATTGTTGAAGTCGTGGGCGATACCGCCAGTGAGCTGGCCCACCGCTTCCATCTTCTGCAGCTGGCGAACCTTGTCTTCAGCCGCGCTTCGCTCTTGACGCTCGTTACTCAGATCCTGGTGGGATTGGGCTAGCGCTGCGTCCTGGCTGGCTGAAAGGGTGCGGAGGTCGGCAGCGTCCTGCTCCAGGGTGCTGGATCGTATCTGCATGGCATCCACATCGGTACAGGTGGAAAACCAGCGGATGACCTCGCCTTCGGCATTGCGAATAGGTGAGGCTCGGCAGAGGCACCAATGGTCGGTACCGCTCCGGCTGCGCATCTTGAAGGTGGCTTCCCATTCGCCTTGAGTGGCGAGGGCATGGGCGCGCTCGGCAGTGATTTGCTCACGAGTGTTCTCGTCGATGAGGCTGTGCCAGCCGTCGTTGCTGAGCTGAGCGGCGGACAGGCCGGAGAAGGCCTCCCAGCGAGGGTTGAAGTAAAGGTCGTTGCCGTTGAGATCCGATATCCAGACGAGCTGAGGGATATTTTCCGCCAACTGCTGAAACTGCTGCGCGAGCTGTTCGGTATGGCGCTGCTGTCGAGCTTCCGCTTCTACCCGCTCCGTCAGGTCGCGGATGATCTTGATCACGCCCGAGAATTGGCCGTCGTCCCAGATCGGCATCATGACGCCACTGGCCCAGAACTTTTGACCGTCGGCACGCAGATGCCAGCGATCGTCATCGGCGCGCCCTTGGCTGATGGCCTGGCCCATCTCCCGCTCAGGCACGCCCATCTCTCGATCTTCGACGGTGAAGATACGGTGCAAGGACTGGCCAAGCATTTCCTCGCGAGTCCAGCCAAGTATCTGATGGGCGCCTTCGCTCCATTCGGTAACCTTGCCCGTCGAATCTCCTACCACGATGGCGTAATCGAGAGCGCTGTCGAACACCAACTGGTTGTAACTCTGCTTGCGATCCAGCTGCCGGCGCAGATGGGCGACCTCTTGGCGAAGGGCGCCGATGCTGTCCAGGTCGTGTTCTGAAGCCAAAGGAAAAGTCTCGCGCAATAAGGGTTTGTCAGGCAATCAAGGTTACGAGGGTGCAGGCAGGCGGGATAGCGGCGCAGGTCTTGAAACAGAGCTATTCGGGTGCCATTCGTCGCTTCGCTATCAGTGCAGCGCAAGGTGACGAATGACTATTGGAAGACGGCCCATTTGAGGAACCGGGGTGGCTGAAAGCGCGAACAGCGCTATTGGCTGGCGGTGGCCACTGCTCCTGGCCAGAAGCCAGGGAAAAGGATCGGAGCGTCAGCCTGTCACCCATGATTTCACTGCATTATCTCGGGATGCCATGAGCGACCCCTGGCGCCGTCATCTCGTCGCCGATCTTGATGACATGATCTTCGGCGAGCCTCTACAAGACTCGGCGGCCAAGACCCCTCTCTGTCTAGTAGTTGCTATCACCCGATAGCCAGGTGCTCTTCACGAGCCGCCGAATCAGGACAGGGCGTCATCGAGCCGCGGTACCCTCGAGTTCCATTATCAGCGAAGTCCACATCGCGCATTGACCAAACCCGACAATAAGTCCCTTGAAAGACAGCTGGTGCGAGGGGAAGCTGACAGCCAGGCGCTCATAGGTTTCTGGGGCGGCTGTCGCGCTGCGGAAAGACAGAAAAAAAGTTCTTGCGCCAGGTTGTTCCAACAAAATATCGGTATTCGGGCTTAGAAAGGTATGGTCGAATATCAGGTCAGCATGACCGATGTATATTTTCGAAGGCATGGTACGAGTACCTAGGGTAAGGACTAATTACCAGGGGCCCTGTGTCTGGTACGACATAGCCAAGAGAGTAGGGTGAGCAGCCGTAGGGTCCAACGAGAGACCGCTCCAGGGAGGAGTATAGACGTAGGTCCTGAAAAGGCGAATCAGACGCGGATTTTCTACTGAAACGGCGGGGGCGCGCTTCTCGTCTGACTGCTTCCCTAATTGCCCATATACCTGGTTGATTGCAAGAATTAATTCCTGAATCAAAGAGCGAGTCAATCTCCGACCTCTGGTCGGAAACCTGTGCTTTCAGTTGGAGGTGTACTAACCACGATGGGAGAGTAAGGTCCATGGATTAGGCAAATCCGCCTTATCGGAGAGCTCTATGTGTAAGGGCGCTTCGTCCGTAAGCTGTATCCTGTTCTCTCTCGTGGTTGGTACCTTTGCCCTGATTGGAATTGCTGTCGTGATCTTTGATTGGTGGTGATCTTCCGTGTGGAGGCATGGTTGGCTTGAGTTTGCATTGAGCCTTGTGGGGTCGTGTCACCGATTAGCTCAGCCATTCATTCTCTCTTTTTTCTAAGCTCATTCATTGTCTGTAGGATGGCGTCTTGCAGATGGCGCGTTTTCTTTATGTGATTGCGGATGGTGGTCTCGGTGTTGTTTGGGTTGGTGGATCTGTCAATCTAATTGATGATCCATCGGTCCGCCCTTTCATCAGACTACGGATGGAGCGGGGCTAGGAGAGGTAGTCGAAAATTTCGTGTCTATCGCTACCTCTAATATCTGTCTGGATCTCGATACCTATCAAGATTTAGCGCGCCTGATAGTTTTACGGTCTCTTGCAGGCCAAGATCAGACGCTCACCGAATGGAGACTCCTCGGAATGCTGACTGGGTCTGGCGAAGAGCCCGGTCGAGCTGAAAGCAGTACGCTAGAGGGGAAATACGGACTTGGAAGACAGCTGAATCATCACTATTGTCGATTTACTCGGCGTCGATTCCATCCCTCGGAGGCCGATCAGGACCCAGGAGTCTTTTGAGCTCCAGGCGGGTGAGGGCTCGAAGTTCGAGCGGTGTGACATGGGACAGTCTTTCGGATATCCAGCTACACCAAGGGGTAGCCAATGTTCGAGACTCAAGTATGTGTACAGCCAGGACCCGTGCTCGTTTTCTGTAGCCTACTAGCTCGAGCTGTAACTGTTGATGTTGGCGCAGCGTTTTTTCGACGTCTTTCATTCAGACCCTGGGTTGGTTGTCTGATTGATTAGACAGGTTGTACGGAGTTTTGCTGTGGCAGTTCGTCGGCAGGATTGAAGGGCATGCTGGAGCGCCATACCTACGGCATTAGGGCGGCTGCCTTGGCTCATGAGGTTGATTTTCATCCAGATCGAGGAAATAGAGAAAAGCGTTTTGTACCGTCGCTTGGTTTCGTCGCTGCTGAATGACACATAAACCGAGCATTTCCTTCAGCGCGTGCGAGCGTTCTTGTCCACGGCACTCTTCAATTTGGCGTAGGAGACAGTCAATGTCGTCTTGCGCTTTTGCATGGCGCTCCATGAGGTACAGGCCATGCCGACGATTTTCTGCATTCATTCTGTACCTCCCTAGCAGAAGTTTGTAGTCCAGACAATAAAAGCCGCCCAGTCGTCGCCTCGACGTGCATGCCTCGCTTTAGCGTTGTATAGCCTAGCAGTGAGACAGCCAGCGCTGAACTTTTCGCCATCCGACTGTAAGGAAGCTAACCATGAAGGGTCTGGGTAAGGTATTGGCTTCGCTCGATCCGCCGGTAAAGCACCTTGCCGAGTGGCGAAGCGAAGGTTTGATGCTGACGCTGATAGATCCTGGAGTACCGGCAAAGGTGACGCGCTTGATTTCCAAGGCAATGCTAAGCCATGCGGGAAGTTTGAACCTGATCATCCTTCACGCCGTTAACGAGTTGCGGTTGAGGGGATCTCACGTCCCGCTGGATTCGGACATGATCCTGCTACCCTTGTCATAACTGTGCAGGCATAGTCGGGGCATTAATGCTGTTGTACCGGAGGGGGGTGAGGATTAACCCCTATACCTTGGAATCGTCAGTGGATACTTAGGGTTCTTATCTCTTATGGTCATTAGGATCAAGATTCTTGAAAAAGAGACTGGGGTCTGATGCAGCTTTGAAAAAGCTGTTGCCGGTAAGAGTACCCGCGAGCCTGGCCAGACCCTGTCGGTAGATCATATCGATCACGAGCAACAATCCGTCGGTCTGTCCGGTGGACGATACCTCCAAGTCTCGAATCGCGGCGATATAGGCGCCTGCCCGATGGAAGTGTATCTCCAGTGCCTGCAAGTCTTGTGCATTCTCTAAGTCGGCAATATAGCGCGCTAGAGCAGCTGAAAGTTGCGCTCTTTGATGACTGGAGAGCGGCATGGCACTTTCCCAGGCGATATGGACTTCAACTAATATAGCCCGCTGTTTGGCCGCTGCGCTACTTGGAAGCTTTGCTCTTCGACGTGCAACCTTATCGACCTCTCGAGCTCGATTGGGCAGAGTTGTAAGGTGCTTAGCGCTGGGGCGCTGATCAGTGTAAGGGGGAGCAGGCCCTGTGTTCTTCACCTTGGTAACGGCCTTGATTACGGGATACCGCTCGAAAGCAGCCAACAGGGGCGCCTTCTCGCAGGGGCGCCTTCTCGCGACCGATCTCGGCGGCCCCCTCTTCGGAAAGACGGGATCGGCCCAATTCCCACATAGCCTCCAAAGGCGGAGCCAGATGCCGGTGGTTGTGGATGTCGACTAACCCGGTGCCCGATGCGGCGACGATGAGTGCGAAGCCAGCTTTCTGATACGGCAAGGGAAGCTGAACCGCCCTTGTCAGAATGGCCTGCTCGATCAATCGCGCGAGCCGGCTGGTCGTGTCTCGAATGCCGCGGTAAAGAAGGTAGGCCTGGCGGCACACTTTCCAACAACGCCTATTCCTTGAGGCGCGTCGGGTCCTCATCGGCGAGAGTATGGACTCCAGGCAAAGCGCCCCCGGTCCCAGGGTGTTTCACCACATGCGACAGGAAACGCCAGCCTGGTGGGCCAGCAGCACGTTGGTCGAATCTCTCCATCATTCTTTCGCCGAATTGAAGTGACTTTCCACCGCGCGGAAGGTGAGCAGCAGCAGGCCGGCGATGCCGAGGGTGATAGGGGCGCCTACCGCGCTGGCGAGCAGGCCGGCGAGCAGGCCGCCCACGGCCTCGAAGCCGAAGCGCATGGCGATGTACAGGGCGATCACGCGGCCCCGCAGCGCCGTTGGCGCATCGCTTTGCAGCAGCATGTTGGTGCTGACGTTATTGGCCGTGATGCCGAAGCCCAGCAGAGCCAACAACACGAGGGCGAAGGGGAGCGGCAGCTTGAACGCCAGCAGGCACAGGGCCAGGGCGCAGCACAGCTCGGCGATGAAGATCACTCGCCGCAGCCGGTGCAAGGCACCGATCAGGGCGAGCATGATCGTCGCGACGAAGGCCCCGGCGCCTGCCGCGCCCCATAGCCAACCCAGCATTCTGGCGTCGCCGAGGTAGAGCGTCTTGGCCAGCACCGGGAGCAGGACGCTGTAGTTGGAGGCCAGTAGGTTGACCGCTATAACCCCCAGCATCAGCCGCCGGACCGAGAGGGTGCGGAACACGTAGCTCAGGCCTTCGCGAAACATCTCGCTGGTCGAACCACTGGCTCTGTCGGTCGCGCTGCCCTGCACCTTGGCCAGGCCCAGCAACAGGGTTGCGAAGGCAATCGCGGTGATCAGGAAGCAGATCGCCTCGCTGCTGGCAGCGATCAACGCACCAGCCAACGGCGGGCCGATGAAGCGGGCGGCATTGATCAGCATGGCATTGAGCGCCAGGGCGTTGGGCAGATCCTGGGCATCGGCCACGAAACTGCCGATCAGCGCCTGGCGAAGTGGAGTCTCTAGGGCATTCAGCAAGCCCAGGGCCAAGGCCATGGCGATCAGGATCGGCGCGTCGATCCAGCCCTGCCAGCTCAGCAGCGCGAGCAACAGGGACTGGATTGCCAACATCGACTGCGCGGCGATCAGGCAGCGGCGCTTGTCACGGCGGTCGATCCAGGCGCCAGCGATCGGCCCCACAAGTAATTGGGGGGCGAGCGTCAGGAAGGTGATCACGCCCAGCAAGGTAGCGGAGGCGGTGACGTGATAGGCCATCCAGGAGAGGGCGACCTGCTGGATCCACTTGCCCAGAGTCGATACGCCCTGGCACGCGAAATAGATCTGGAAGTCGCGATGGGCGAGGGCTCGCACTGCGGCAGGCCAACGTGAAGCGGATGGAGGTTTCGCCAAGGCCGTTCTCTCGAGGTTAGTTCGGCAGCACGCAGCCTCGATGCACGAGGGCTGTACGGGCCAATTGCGCAGCTTTGTCGCGGTTGGCAAGCGGGTCCTTTCGCTCGAACTCGACCGTTACGCGGAGGTTCAAGGAAGCTGGAGGAGCCACTGGCCCGTCACGCTGGCGCCCTTCGTCAGCGATCACCGCTATTCCAAAGTCGATGACCGTGGCAGGAAGCATGCCCGGTACTAGTAGCTCGTCGTCCGGGCGATGCTGTGCAGTGGGTACCGCGCCAGCCGGCACGCCCGCGAGCGTTAGAAAGTCGCGGCGACTGCCGCTGACGGTCCCTGGCTGCAGGGTGTCGCTCAGGTTGGCCAGCGATACCTTGGCTAGCCGATCCGCGCTGCCGTTGGGACCTGTATCTGAGGCTCTGAAGCCGATAGTCATTGGCATTCTCTTGGAGTTATTGGGTGCCACTGATCGTGATGTCGCATCGTTATTTAGAATTGCATTTCGTTTTGGTGTTTACAATGACGAATCTCACCGGAGGCGAACCCGTTCCAAAGTGCGGCCGCTGAGGGGCTCAGTAGCTGGCTTGGCGCACAAACCGCATGGCCCACCGCCGCTTCCAGGGTTCGACGGCAACCCTTTCACTACCCACTCAGTGTCCCGCGGTCACGGCTTGCAACAGCGGCAACTCGCCTGGACGCGCATAGCGCTGCTTGAGATGCTCGATGAAGTCCTGCTGCATCCGGGATCGCGGTGCATCGCGGTGTCTCAGGATGAGCGTCCGCACCGCGATGCTGGGCGTGAGCGGTCGTGCCACCAGGCCGGGCAGCCTCATGACCGAAAGCAGAAAGGGCTCGACCAAGGCAATGCCGGCGCCGAATCGGGCCAGCATCATGCCGGTCAACGCCAGGCTCACCTGGGCGCGGATATCCGGCACGACGCCGGCCTCGCTCAAGGCCTGATCGACATAGGAGCGCATCGGCGACTGGTTGAGATAGGTGATGATCGGGTAGGGCGCCAGGTCCTGGATGTGGATGCTGGTCTGCTGGGCGAGGGGATGGTCGTCCGGTAACACGCAGGCGATGCTGGAGCTGAACAGCAGCTCGGTCTCGACCTCTGCATGGACGATAGGGCCGTAGGCGATACCCAGTTCCACTTCCCGGTTGGCCACCTGCTGCAGCACTTCCGGCGAGGAGCCCGAATACAGCGCGATACGGATGGCCGGTCGCTGGACCATGAAGGACGCCACCGCTTCGGCTAGGACGCCATTGGTGACCGGAAAGCAGCCGGCCAGGGTGAGGGTCCCCTGGATGCCGCCGCTGAGGTCGCGTACCAGCCTGTCCACCGCCGACAGCCGGTCGAACACCGCCGACACATCGGGAAAGATCGCCAGGGCTTCCGGGGTCGGGGTGAGCCCGGCGCCAGAACGGACGAACAGGGCCATGCCCAGTTGGCTCTCACAGTGCTTGAGCACTGCACTGACAGCCGGTTGGCTGACGTTGAGCAGGCGCGCGGCACCCGTGACCGAGCCGGTCCGCATGATGGCGTGGAAGACCTCCAGATGTCTGAGATTCATGGTCGGGTCATAATCCTGAGTTATGGAGGTCGATCATATTCTGATTGGCCGTTTATAGGAGGAGCGGCGAAGAATGGCGTAACACGAGGACGCCGCCCATGCCCTTAGATCTCCTTCGCCCATCCCGACCCGATGTCGAGACTGCCCACTGCCCTGGACCAGCCGCGCACGAGCCGCTCGCCTGGCTGCCTGCCGATGCCTGGGACTGCCACGTGCATGTCTTCGACGCCCGCTATCCCTTCTGCCCGACGCGGCGCTTCACCCCTGGCGAGGCGCCGCTGGCGGCGCTGAGGGCGATGCGCCAACGACTGGGATTGGGCCGCTCGGTGATCGTCCAGCCCAGTGTGTACGGCACGGACAACCAGCTGCTGGTGGATACGCTGGAACGGGAGCAGGGCCGTTGCCGCGGCGTGGCGGTGATCGATCCGGAATTGCGCGAGGGTGAGCTGCTGAGGCTCCACGAGGCCGGGGTACGCGGGGTCCGACTCAATCTGCAGACCCAGGGGCAGGACGATCCCGTCCAGGCTCGGGAGCAGCTGCAACGCCTGGCCGAGCGCATTTGCGGCCTCGGCTGGCATGTCCAGGTCTATAGCCAGCTGCCGTTGTTCGCGGCCCTGCAAGACACCCTGGCGAATCTGCCATGCCGGGTGGTGCTCGACCACTTCGCCGGGGTCCGGGCGGAACAGGGTGGCGCCCAGCCGGGCTTCGCCGCGCTGCTGGCCCTGCTGCAGGACGGCAATGTCTATTTGAAGCTGTCAGCGCCTTCACGGGTGTCTCGGCTGCCTGGCCAGGAGGACCTGCGGCCCCTGGTGGCGGCAGTGGTCGCGGCCAATCCCAGGCGTCTGCTCTGGGGCTCGGACTGGCCGCACACCGGCGGCCTGCCTGGCGAGAAGCGCGAGCCGACCCAGATCGAAGCGTTTCGACCGGTGGACGATGGCGACAACCTCCAGCGCCTGGCGCATTGGCTGGCCGATCCGGGGCTGCTGCGGGCGATCTGGCAGACCAATCCGGACGCCCTCTACGGCTAACCGTCATCCCCCATTCAACGCCACACAACAACAATGAAGGTGTAACCATGGACACGCGCGACCCCGCTTCCCTCGAAGGCCAGACCATGCGGCAGATCACCTGGCGACTGCTGCCCTTCCTGATGCTGTGCTATCTGGTCTCCTACATCGACCGGATCAACGTCGGTTTCGCCGCGCTGCAGATGCGCGGCGACATTGACCTGACCGCCCACCATTTCGGTATTGGCGCGAGTCTGTTCCTCATCACCTACTGCCTGTTCGCCGTACCCGCGAATGCCGCTCTGCAACGCATCGGTGCACGCCGCTGGATCGCCACCATGATGGTGGTCTGGGGCACGGTCTCCATGGGCATGGCGCTGATCCAGGGACCGCTGTCCTTCTATGCCTTCCGCCTGGCGCTGGGCGCCGCCGAAGCCGGCTTCCTGCCCGGGGTGATCTTCTACATTTCCCAGTGGTTTCCCAAGCATTACCGGGCACGGATCTCGGCGCTCTTCCTGGTCGCCATCCCGGCCTCGAGCTTCATCGGCGCACCGCTGTCGGGCGCTTTGATGGAGCTGCACGGCTGGCACGGCCTGAGTGGCTGGCAATGGTTGTTCATCCTCGAAGGGCTGCCTGCGGTGCTGCTGGCTTTCGGCTGCCTGAAAATGCTGCCCGACCGGCCGCAGGACGCCGGCTGGCTGCTTCCCGTACGGCGCGATTGGCTGAACGAGCGGTTGGCCCTCGAGGCTCGGGAGACGACGCCGGTCGGTCGCCTCAGCATCGGACAGACCCTGCGCAACGGCTACGTGCTGGTCCTCTGCCTGATTTACTCGGGGGTGATCTCGGTAGGCATCAGCCTGTCCCTGTGGCAGCCACAGATCATCAGCGCCTTCGGTCTCACACCGCTGCAGAACGGTCTACTCAGCTCCGTGCCGTTCGGCGTCGCGACCCTGGCCATGGTGCTCTGGGGGCGTAGTTCCGACCGGCGCGACGAGCGCACCTGGCATACCGCGCTGCCGCTGGCCTTGTCTGGGTTGGCCTTGGCGGCGACACCCTTCTTCCACTCGCTGAGCGCCACCATCGTGATCCTCAGCCTGGCCTTGATCGGTACCTACGCCGCCAAAGGCCCCTTCTGGGCGATGGTCACGCAATGGTTGCCGGCCCAGACGGCCGCGACCGGCATCGCGGTGGTCAGCGCGGTGGGCAGTCTGTCGGCGTCCCTCACCACCTATCTGCTCGGGGCCATCCAGAGCGCGACCGGGAGCTTCACCCTGGCACTGACGCCACTGGTGGCACTGGCTGCCCTGGGCACTCTGGCGCTGCTGCTGGTTGGCCTGCGTGACCGAGGCCGGCGGACCGGCAAGGTAGCGGTGGAGGGTTCGCAATGCTGAAGCGGCGCGAAGTGATGAGTTTCATCGGACTCGGGGCCGGTATCTCCGTATTACCGCGCCTCGGCTGGAGCCGGGTCGCGACGACCCCTTACGCCACACCGGCTGTGGCCATACCGGCCAAGGCCTGCGACTGTCATGTGCACGTCTTCGATCCCCAGCGTTTTCCCTATGCGGAAGAGCGCGTCTATACCCCGGACGAGGCCCCGCTCCCCGCCCTGCGCGAACACCTGCAGCGCTTGCACTTCGAGCGGGTGATACTGGTCCAGCCCAGTCCCTACGGCAGCGACAACAGCTGCATGCTGGACGCCTTGCGCCAGCTCGGTCCGGAGCGGGCCCGGGGGGTGGCGGTGGTAGCCGAAGCACCGGAGCCCCGGGTCCTGCAGGCCCTGCACGCCGACGGTGTCCGTGGCTTGCGGCTGAACCTCGAGACCTTCGGCAAACAGCCCGATCCGACGCGGGTCGCGGCGGCTATGCAGGCCTTGGCGCGCGCCATTGCCGATCTGGGTTGGCATCTCCAGCTCTACACCAACCTCGCCACCGTGGCGGCCCTGGCGCCCACGCTGCAGCGCCTGCCGGTACCCGTGGTGCTGGATCACTTCGGCCACCTGGATTCGGCTGCCGGACAGCAGCAGCCAGGCTATGCCGCACTGCTGGAGCTGCTCGCCAGCGGGCGGCTCTACGTCAAGTTGTCGGCGCTATACCGGGTCTCGACCCAATCCGGCTATGCGGACGTCGCGCCCTTCGTCACCCGCCTGGCCAAGACGCGGCCCGACCGGTTGCTCTGGGCCAGTGACTGGCCCCACACCATGCCGGCACCCGGTACTCGCCGTAGTCGAGATGGGATCGAACATTTCCGCGAGGAAGACGACGGCTTCGCGCTGGATCAGGTGCTGCGGTGGGTGGGCGATCCACAGCTCCAGCGCCAGGTGCTGGTGGACAACCCCGATCAACTCTACTGGGCGTGACGGCCCTACAGGATAGCCCCATGACCTTGACCCTCGCGCTTGCCCGGCGGATCTGCGATCTGACCTGGGACGACCTCTCGGCGACCGCCCTCGCCAATGCCAAGATCGCCATCCTCGATACCCTGGGCTGCGCACTGGCGGGCGCCCATGAACCCGTGGTGGAAACCCTGCTGCGCACGCCTGGCCTTGCCACGCCGGGCGCGGCAGGCCTGTTCGGCCGGCGCGAGCGACTCGAGCCGCTGTGCGCCGCATTGATCAATGGTGCGGCCGCACATGCCCTGGACTTCGACGACGTCAACATCGCCATGGGCGGGCATCCGTCCGCGCCGCTGTTGCCGGCCTTGCTGGCCTTGAGCCAGACCCACGATTGCAGTGGCGCGGAATTGCTGCTGGCGTTCATCGCCGGTTTCGAGACCGAGACGCGCCTGGCCCGCAGCGTCAACTTCCATCACTACGACAAGGGTTGGCATCCCACCGCGACCCTCGGCGTCTTCGGCGCAGCCGCGGCCTGCGCCAAGCTGCTCGGCCTGGACGAGCAGCGCACGGCCATGGCCTTGGCCCTGTGCGTATCCCTGGCCTCGGGGGTCAAGGCCAACTTCGGCACCATGACCAAACCCTTCCATGTCGGTCACAGCGCGCGCCACGGCTTGCTGGCCGCCTTGCTGGCCGAGCGTGGTTTCACCGCCAGTAGCGACGCCCTGGAGCATCCCCAGGGCTTCTACGAGGTCTTCAACGGTCGCGGGCACTATGACGCCACTCGCGCCCTGGCCGACTGGGGGGCGCCCTTGGACATCGAGTACCCCGGTATCGGTATCAAGCTCTATCCCTGTTGCGACAGCACCCATGCGAGCCTGGATGCACTTTTCAGTCTCCAGCGCGAGGCGGGCTTCACCGCCGCCGATGTCGAGACCGTCCGGGTACGCATCCATCCGCTGCGCCTGACCCATGTGAACCGGCCCGAGTTGCGCAATGCCCTGGATGCCAAGTTCAGCGTCCAGTACTGCCTGGCTCGTGCCCTGCTGGATGGGCGCATCGTACTCGACAGCTTCACGCCCGAGGCCTACGAGGATCCCGCTGCCCAGGCACTCATGACCCGGATCGACGCCGCCCCCCATCCCGACCCAACCCAGGCCGTGGCCGGCCACTACCTGACCCGGCTGGAAGTGGACCTGCGCGATGGCCGGCAGCTGACGCTGCAGCTGGACCATCCCCATGGCCGTACCGCGGAGCAGCCAGCGCCCTTCGAATTGATCGCGACCAAGTACCAGAATTGCGCCAGCCAGGCACTCCCGGCAGAGGCCGTACGGACATTGCAGGAGCGGATAGTGAGTCTGGAAGAGGCAGGCTCGGTACGCGAATTGGCAGAGTTCTGGGCGCAGAAGGGCTGAGGACGACCGCTTGGGTGGTAGTGCGACGAACTACGGCCTTCCGCCAGCAGGCAGCGGCTCGGTCACCTCTCGGTTGAGCGGCCGCGCTGGCTGGCCTCCCAACCTGGACCGCCTCGCTGGCGAAGTCTCCGGGATAAGGCTTCTGATCGCCGAGTTCCTGAGCAACCCGCGCTGGCGCTATCGAGCCTAGCGCTGCACGGCGATGCACTTGATCTCGACGAGCAAGCCGGGGCGAGCCAGTTCGGCGACGCCCAGGCAGGTCCAGGCGCAGGTGCCGCGGGGAAAGACCTCGTCTTTCACCCGCCGGAAGACCGGCATGTGCTGCTGCAGGTCGACATGGTAGGTCGTCATCTCCACCACATCTTCGAAGCCGCAACCACCCGCCGCCAGGACGACGCGAAGGTTCTCCCAGGCGGCGAGGAACTGTTGCTCCGGGTCGTGGATGACCTCCAGCTGCGGAGTGCGCCCCACCTGGCCTGCGCAATACAGGGTCTTTCCCACCTTTACTGCGGGAACGTAGCCCGCACGCTCGACGAGCAAGGTCATGCTGGCCGGAACGATCAATTGACGGTCCGTCATTATCTCTGCGCCCAGTGGCTAAAGGACCAACGCTAGCATCAGTGGCGCAGCGATGCCTGGCTAGTCGGCATTCAGCGACGCTAGCGGCCGAGCGTACCCACAGTCTGGCGGTGCCCGTTAGCGTTCTTCGCCTGGTCAGGATTCGCGGATGCTCGCAAGCAACCGCTCCTTGCAAGGCAGTTCTCCGGCAGCGCCTGCTCGGTACATTGCCGCGACTTTGCGCACTAACGCCGCCACGAACTCGCTACCCGGAACAGCGCCCTTCCCACAAACCCTTGCCGCCGGCTGCATAGCCGTCCCTGCTGCGCTCGCGCTGGGAATCAGGCGCTCAGCAAGGCCTGGACATGGGTTCGCCAGGCCTTGTGGACCAGCCGCCCTTTGAGCAGGTCGGCGTCTATGTCCGGTAGGCAGGCAATACCGGGATTGTCCCAGTCGTGTTGGAACGCCGAGCGCGAGCGCAACAGCTGGATCTGCGCCAGCACGACCTGTTCTTCCTCGACGGTGCGGCAGGGGTCGATCCAGTCGATGCTGCGGGTCAGTCGATTCACCTTGCCGGCCATGACCAAATGACCGCGGCGATCGGAAACGGCAATGCGCTTCGGGCAGAAACTGAGCACCTTGGGTGCTGTGGGATAGCGCTCCTGGCGTATCGCCGCCAGGGCGATGGGCAGGATGTCCTCGAGCAGACCGCACTGGCCGAGCTCGACATGGCCATCGAGGTGGCGGGTGCCGCGACCGGAGTCTTCCGACACTTCCATCGACCCATGCAGGCGGATGGTGAATTGTCGCTCGAAGAGGTCTTGGCGAAGCGACGTACCGGGTACGTACGGGTTGCTGACGAAGGGCTGGCCTTCGAAGTGTTGAATGATCAGATCCATGATGCCTCCAACGTCCTGGCGTTCATCATGCCCTCGGGGGATTACGAGTTCCTTAAGGCTAGACACCAGCCTTGGCGGTTGCCAGTGGCGTTCAAGTCGCATCCTTGAACGAGGGTATCCCCAGCCGTCTTGTGGGGTAGCAAGCGGGCGGGCGGCCCGCCGCTGTAGGCCGCGTCCTCACCGATCTCAGGACCCAGCTCCGGGCGGGGGCGGACCCTGTGCTGGGGATGACTTCGCCGGTGCGCTGAGAGGCGGGCCAGACCATGCGGAATGGATTTTCGCGGCGTTTGGCCTGCGTGATTGAGCAATTGCCGAGAAAGCGGGTCTACAGCGGCGAACGGGCAGTGAAGCCGTGCAGTATCAGTGCCGAAGGCAGGATGTCATGACGATCCATCTCGATATGATTTTGCGCGTTCTCGCCGCTGGCGATTTTGGTGCTTTCCTGTTCGTCGCCTTTTCCGATAGGTGGCTGGGAGAGCACGCGAGTGATGCCGGCTAGCTTCTTCCGAGCCGATGATGGCCGCCCCCGGATAGCTGCCAGTATCCGGAGGCCTGGTGTCTGTCGAAGCAGGCGCTTTGGGTGTTTCGCTGACCGTTCTCGCGGTCGTCAGCGGATAGGAACAGGCTCGCCAGGTCTGGCCATCACTCGCTGTGGCGGGGTCGTGCTGCTCCTTGCGGCGGTGTACAGGACAGGTCCCGGCCTGCGGCAGTGCCCCTGAGCTTCGTTGCCTGAATCCTGTTCATAAGCCTCGGCCCAGGCTGTACCATTCCCCAGTTTTATCAACGATTACCGGTACTTATGACCGCTTCGCGAAGACCTTCCCGCACGCCGGGCCGCACGGCCAACCCCGATTCGCTCCGCGCCGCCCACGAACAGATCACCCGCAACAATGGCACGCTGGCCGACATCGCCAATCTCATCGAGATGGAAGGCAAGGCCAACGCCTCGCGTCGGCAACCGTTATCCCCCTCCAGCCCCTCGGCCAAAGCCGGTTCCGCTCCCGGCAACCCCCCTCGGCCAGCCCCGGTTTCGGCGAGCCGTGGCCCCGTCCTGGCGCAGCGCCTGTTCGGGATACCGGTGCTGGCGATACTGGGCTGCGCCTTGATCGTGGGCACGGCGGTGGGGATCCCCCTCGGCGTGCTCACCTACGGCACCGAGATCTATTCGGCAGTGATGGACGGCCTGGCGGCCTTCTGATCCGGGCCCCAGCTGGTGTTGGGCCCGAGCAGTTCCCCGCCGTCCTCTGGACGCCCGAGCGGAGCGCGCGCCTGGCAGCAGGCGCGGCGCTTTCAGTCCTCGATGGTCCCCAGGAGCGTACCGGCCGGATGATAGCCGCCCGGTTGCTGGGCGATCACCAGGCGGCCCGCGCAGGGCGCGGTCACCTGGGTTTCCATCTTCATCGCCTCCATCACGGCGACGACCTGGCCGGCCGCGACGGTCTCGCCCTCCGCGACGACCCAGGCATGCAGGTTGCCCGCGACGGCGGCGACCACCGCATTGGCCTGGCGCGCGGGGCTGCCTTCGTCCGCCTTGGCCAGCCCTTCGCCCGGCGCTGCCATCGCCAGGCCGCGCAGCAGGGCGCTGGGCAGGCCGAGGGCATGACGGCGGCCATCGATCTCGACGAAGGTGCGCAGCACACCGTCGTCAGCTGGCTCGCTGCGCGGCGCCAGGGCGATCTGCTCGGCGAATGCCGTCTCGATCCAGCGGGTGTGTACCGCGAAGGCTCCGCCGGTGAAGTCGGCGTGCGCCATCACCGCCTGGTGGAAGGGCAGCACCGTGGCCACGCCTTCCACGCTGAACTCGGCCAGGGCACGGCGGGCGCGGGCGATGGCCTGCTCGCGGGTGGCGCCGGTGACGATCAGCTTGGCGACCATGGAGTCGAAGTTGGGCGCCACCTGGGAGCCGGCCGCCACGCCGCTGTCCAGGCGGATGCCGGGACCGCTGGGCGCGCGGAAGGCGGTGATGGGCCCGGGGGTAGGCAGGAAGCCGCGACCGGGGTCCTCGGCGTTGATGCGGAATTCGAAGCTGTGCCCGCGCGGCGCCGGGACCTCGCTGAAGGACAGCGGCAGGCCGTCGGCGATGCGCAGTTGCTCGATTACCAGGTCCAGGCCGCTGGTTTCCTCGGTGACCGGATGCTCCACCTGCAGGCGGGTGTTGACCTCCAGGAAGGACAGGGTGCCATCCTGGCTCAGCAGGAATTCCACGGTACCGGCGCCGACGTAGCCGGCGGCGGCGCAGATGTCGCGCGCGGAGGCGTGGATGCGCTGGCGCAGGGCGTCGTCGAGGAAGGGCGCGGGCGCTTCTTCCACCAGCTTCTGGTTGCGCCGCTGCAGCGAACAGTCGCGGGTGCCCACCACTTCGACCCGGCCATGGCGGTCGGCCAGGACCTGGGCTTCGATGTGCCGCGGACGGTCGAGGAAACGCTCGACGAAGCATTCGCCACGGCCGAAGGCGGCAGTGGCCTCGCGGACCGCCGATTCGTACAGCTCGGCTACCTCGTCCAGGCGCCAGGCCACCTTGAGTCCGCGTCCACCACCGCCGAAGGCCGCCTTGATGGCGATGGGCAGGCCGTGCGCCTCGGCGAAGGCCAGCACCTCGGCGGCGCCGCTCACCGGGTCCTCGGTGCCGGCCACCAGCGGGGCACCGACGCTCAGGGCGATGCGCCGGGCCTGCACCTTGTCGCCCAGGGCGTCGATGGTGTCCGGGTTCGGACCGATCCAGGTCAGGCCGGCTGCCTGTACCGCGCGGGCGAAGTCGGCGCGCTCGGAGAGGAAGCCATAGCCGGGATGGACGGCATCGGCGCCGGCGCGGCGGGCCACGTCGAGCAGCTTGGCGATGTCCAGGTAGGTCTCGGCCGGACGCTGGCCGTCCAGGCCATAGGCCTCGTCGGCCAGGTGTACGTGCAGGGCGTCGAAGTCGGCGTCGGCATAGACGGCTACCGAGGCCACGCCATAGTCACGGCAGGCGCGGACGATGCGGACGGCGATCTCGCCGCGGTTGGCGATCAGGACTTTTTTCATGGGGTGTTCTCGGCAGCAGGGGAGGCGCTGGGGCGCAGTTCAGCGAAGGGGCCCAGCGGATTGAAGCGGATACGGGCACCGACCGGGATCTGCCCGGCCAGGTCCAGGTGGTGGCTGGCGACGGCGCCGATCACCGGATAGCCACCGGTGAGCGGATGGTCGGCGAGAAACAGCACCGGCTGGCCGTTGGGCGGTACCTGAATGGCGCCCAGGGCGGTGCCTTCGCTGGGCAGCTCGCCGGGCACCTGGCGTTCCAGGGGCGTCTCGCCGGCCAGGCGGATGCCGACCCGGTCGGACTGGGGCGTGACGCGCCAGCTCTGCATGGCCAGGGTCTCCAGGGCGGCGGCGGTGAACCAGTCGCTGCGCGGGCCGAGGACTACGTCGAGCACCACCTCCTGGTCGGCGCTGGGCAGCGCCAGGGGGGCAGTTTCGCTGCAGGACACGGCAGCGCCACCGACCATGGGATAAAAGCCCAGGCGGTCGCCAGCGGCCAGGGGCGCCGGGCCGACATTGGCCAGGGTGTCGCGCGCCAGGCTGCCCAGCACCGGGGCCACGGCGAAGCCGCCGCGCAGTGCCAGGTAGCTGCGCAGGCCGGTGGGCGGACTGCCCAGGTTCAGGCGGTCGCCGTCTTCCAGGAGGAAGGGCTGATAGGGCGCGGGCTGCAACCGCCGTCCGGCACGGGTCAGCACCTCCAGCGGCGCCGGGGCGCCGGTGACGGCGACCAGGGCCTGGCCGTGACAGACGCAGCTGAAGCCACCCAGCAGGATTTCCAGGCAGCCGCTGTCAGGCGCATTGCCCACCGCGCGATTGGCCGCGCGCAGGGCGCCGCGATCCAGGGCGCCGGAAGCGGAGACGCCCTGGCCGGTCTGGCCCGGACGGCCGAGATCCTGCAGCAGGGTACGCAGGCCGGGGCTGAGGATGTCCAGATACTCCGCGGTGATCGGCGCGGCAGGTGCCGCGACCGGTGCCTCGGGTAGGCCGCCTGCCGGCAGCGGGCCGGCATCGCGGAAGCGCACCCGGTAGCCCGGGCGCAGCAGCGCTGGCTCCGGGCGCGTCAGATCCCAGAGGTGCAGGGGCGTTACCCCCAGCAGTTGCCAACCGCCGGGGCTGGCCTGGGGATAGACGGCGGCGAAACCGCCGGCGATGGCCACCGAGCCGGCCGGTACCCGGGTACGCGGCGAGCTGCGCCGCGGCACCTGGAAGCCGGGCCCGCCGCTCAGATAGCCGAAGCCCGGGGCGAAGCCGCAGAAGGCCACCTGGTAGTCGCTGCCGGTATGGCGACGGATCACCTCGGCCACGCTCAGGCCGAGCAGCCGGGCGACATCCTCCAGGTCCTCGCCGTTGTAGTGCACCGGGATCTCGACCAATTTGCCAGCTTCACGGCCGCCGCCGTCGAGGGGCAGGGCGGCGATGTGGTCGACCAGGTCGGCCGCTTTCAGGGCGCTGGGGCGGAACTGGACCAGCAGGGTGCGGGCCGCCGGGACGATCTCCTCGATCCCGGCTAGCGGCCGCGCCTGCAGGGCGTCGAACAGGGCCAGGGTCTCGTCGAGATCGGCCAGCTCCACCAGCAGCGCATCCAGGTTGACGGGCAGAAAACGCAAGGGCTTCTCCTAGACGTGATAGGTGCGATCGGGCACGTCGGTGATGAACATGTGGCCGGGCGCATGGGTGATGGCGAAGGGCACCTTGGAAGCCATGACCGCCGCCTGGGGGGTGACGCCGCAGCCCCAGAACACCGGGATCTCGCCCGGCTCGACACGCACGGCATCGCCGAAGTCCGGCCGCGCCAGGTCGGCGATGCCCAGCCGCGCCGGCTCGCCGATATGCACCGGGGCGCCATGCACCGCCGGATAGCGGGCGGTGATGGTGGCCGCCTCGGCGACCCGCTCGGCGGGGATGGGGCGCATGGACACCACCATCTCGCCATGCAGGCGGCCGGCCGGACGGCAGGCGCGATTGGTGCGGTACATGGGCACGTTGCAGCCGTCGGTGATGTGGCGGATCTCGATGCCGGCTTCCAGCAGCCCGGTCTCGAAGGTGAAGCTGCAACCGATCAGGAAGGTCACCAGGTCCGCGTGCTCGGCCCAGGCGGCGCGGCCGTCGGCCACTTCTTCCGCCAGCACGCCGTCGCGCCAGACGCGATACAGCGGCAGGTCGGTGCGCAGGTCGGCGCCCTCGGCCAGCGGCGTGGCGTAGCTGCCGGCGTCGGTGACGTCCAGTACTGGGCAGGCCTGGGGATTGCGCTGGGCATAGAGCAGGAAGTCGTAGGCCCAGTCGCGCGGCAGGGCGATGAGATTGGCCTGGGTCATGCCGGGGGCGACGCCGGCACTGGGGGCGACCAGGCCGTCGCGGTAGCGGGCGCGGGCCTCGCGGGCGGCGGCGATGGCGGCGTCCTGGGCGGCTTTAAGCGGATTCATGGGTGGACCTCCGTGAAGGCGCGGGGGGTGACCCCGGCGAGTTCGAGATGGCGACGCAGGGCTCGGGCCATGTCCACCGCGCCGGGGCTGTCGCCGTGCACGCAGATGGATTCGGCCTCGATGGGTGTCAGGCTGCCGTCGATGGCTTCCACCACGCCGTCCTGCACCAGGCGCAGCATGCGCTGGGCGATGAGTTCGGCATCGTGCAGCACGGCGCCGGGCAGGCGCCGCGAGACCAGGGCGCCCTCGGGCGTGTAGGCGCGGTCGGCGAAGGCCTCGGCGACGCAGGTCAGGCCGGCCTCCCGGGCCCAGCCGAGCAGCGGCGAACCGGCCAGGCAGACCAGCACCAGGCCTTCGTCCAGCTGGCGCAGGGCGGCGATTACCGCCTGCGCCTGGCGCTGGTCCTGGGCGATGGTGTTGTACAGGGCACCGTGCGGCTTGACGTAGGTCACCCGCGTCCCGGCGGCGCGCGCGAGGGCTTGCAGGGCGCCGATCTGGTAGAGCACATCGGCGGTCAGCTCGTCGCTGGCGATGTCCAGGTTGCGGCGGCCGAAGCCCACCAGGTCGGGGTAGGCGACATGGGCACCCACGGCGACCCCCTTGGCGGCGGCCGCCTGCAGGGTGCGCAGGATCCCGGCCGGATCACCGGCGTGGAAGCCACAGGCGACGTTGGCGCTGGTGACGAGGTCGAGCATGGCGGCATCGTCGCCCATCCGCCACTGACCGAAGCTTTCGCCCAGGTCGCTGTTCAGATCGATGGTCGGCATAGGGTTCTCCCGAAATCAGGCGGCGTTGAGCAGGGCGAAGATGGGGCCGGCGGACTTGACCGCCATGTACCACGACAGCAGGCAGGTGAGGGCGCCGAGCACCAGCAGCCAGCGCGGGTAGTGGTAGCCCTCCATGAGGTCGGAGCGGCGCCAGCCCACGTACATGAATAGGGTCAGGCCCAGCGGCAGGATCAGGCCGTTGAAGCCACCGGCGAACACCAGCAGGGCCGCTGGCGGCTTGCCGATCGACAGGTAGATGGCCAGGGCGATCAGCACGAAGACCACGGTGCAGAGGTTGCGCGCCCGTTCGGTGATGTGCTTCGAGAACACGGTGATGAAGGTCATGGAGGTGTAGGCGGCACCGATGATGCTGCTGATGCCAGCGGCCCAGAGGATCAGGCCGAACACCCGCAGGCCGTATTCGCCGAGGCTGGCGTCGAAGGCCTGGGCTGCCGGGTTGGCGGCCTGGCCGGAGATGTCGATCACCACCCCGCTGGCGACCACCCCGAAGATGGCCAGGAACAGCACGTAGCGGGCGATGCCGGTGACCAGGATGCCACTCAGCGCGGCCTTGGACACGGCGTCGAGGTTTTCCACCCCGACGGTGCCACGGTCCAGCAGGCGGTGGGCGCCGGCATAGGTGATGTAGCCGCCCACCGTACCCCCGACGATGGTGGTGATGGAGGCGAAATCCAGCACGTCCGGGAAGATCGTCTGGCGCAGGGCCTCGCCGACGGGCGGGTGGGAGGCGAAGCAGGCGATCACGATCAGCGCCACCTTGAACACCCCGAGCACCACCATGATGCGGTCCATGGCCACCCCGGCGCGGTGCGACAGGAAGATGCCGATCGCCACCAGGGCGCTGAGGGCGCCACCCCAGGCCGGATCCAGGCCGAGCAGGGCGTTCAGGCCGAGGCCGGCGCCAGCGATGTTGCCCAGGCTGAACACCAGGCCACCGGAGATCACCAGCACCGCCAGCAGGTAGCCGCTGCCGGGCACGGCCGCGTTGGCGATGTCGGAGGCGCGCATGCGGGTCAGGGCGACGATGCGCCAGACGTTCAGCTGCACCACGAAGTCAATGAGGATGGAGGCGAGGATGCCGAAGGCGAAGGCGGCGCCCAGCTTGGCCGTGAAGGTGGCGGTCTGGGTCAGGAAGCCGGGGCCGATGGCCGAGGTCGCCATCAGGAAGATGGCGGCGATCAATGACGAGCGGCGGTCCTTGGTGAAAGCACTGGCGGTCTGGGTCACGGGGGACGTCCCTGAACTGAGGAATCAGGCCTCCAGCAAGGCAACCTCCATGCCATGAACCAGGAAAACGGGATAAATCGTTGATTGAAGATGTATTTATTGTTCAACAATATTGGTTGGATGGTCAGGCGAAATGCACCGGGATGTTACCTAAGTGCCCAAGTGTGCTACCCGATGGTGCACGGTTCCCATCGCTTGCGTACGGCGGCCCCCTCAGACACCATCAGCGCGGCCCTACCTCTATCGGAGCGATCCTGTGACCACTGCGCTGCCTGACCAACCCCGGCCCCTGGGGGAGACGGTCACCGACGAAATCCGCCGCAAACTGGTGGCCGGCGAACTCAAGCCGGGCCAGCGGCTTTCCGAGGCGGCGCTGGCGGAAAGCCTGCAGATCTCGCGCAATACCCTGCGGGAAGCCTTCCGGGTGCTGACCCAGGAGGGGCTGCTCCGGCACGAACCCAATCGTGGCGTCTTCGTCTCCGTCCCCGACATGGCCACCATCGTCGACATCTACCGGGTCCGGCGGCTGATCGAGTGTCAGGCCCTGGCCCAGGCCTATCCACGCCATCCCGGCGCCCTGCGGATGCGCGAGGCGGTGGACGCGGCCCAGCACGCCCGCGATGCCCGGGACTGGGTGGCGGTCGGTACGGCGAACATGGCCTTCCATGCGGCCATCGTCGAATTGGCCGACAGCCCGCGCCTGTCGGCCTTCTACGGGCAGCTGTCCGCGGAGCTCAGACTCGCCTTCGGGCTGCTCAAGGACCCCGAGTTCCTGCACGGGCCCTACCTGGAAATGAACGCCACCATCATCAAGCTGCTGGAAGAAGGCCAGCCCGCTGCGGCCTGCGCCGCCCTGGAAAGCTACCTGGTCCAGTCCGAACGTACCCTGCTGGCGGCCTATGGCAGGTTGAACGCCAAGCGGTAGGGGGAGGAACTGGTATCCCGGCGATTCTGCGGCACTCGTCCGCAGCAGTAGGAGATATCAAACCTTGGGCCGGGACAGCGGATTCACCGCGACGGATGAGGTCAGGGATAGCGCCCCTCGATAAGCGAAAGGGCGGTCACGATGACCTCTGGCTACCGAATTTTGCCGGCTCATCGGTGGGAAAGACCGGTGCGCTTCTAAGCGCCATGGCTTTTTGCTATCAATAGATAGTGCAATTCGCATCTCGAACAGAGCCCTCACCGCGCTCGCCGGGAAGGAAAATGGTTCTGTCCCCCTACAGCGTCCGCCTACATGTCACCCAGTTGCAGCTGGGCATGTACGTCTGCGAGCTGGATCGCCCCTGGGAAGGTACTCCCTTTCTGTTCCAGGGCTTTCCCATCCAGAACGTCCACGAGATTCGCACGCTGCAGGAAACCTGCGAGTTCGTCTGGGTCGACCGGCGCCAGAGCAGGACGGTGGAGGCGATATCCGCCGCCACGCCGATCAGCGCCCAGACCAAGATCCATGCCATCGACTACCGGGACGCGGTCCAGGTCGCCGAGCCGGTGTGGCGCGAGGCGCGGGACGTGTCGATACGGATGCTGAATGCGGTCAGGTTCGGCAAGGAACTCAATGTCGGCGAGGTACGCCGCGCGGTCGGCGAATGCGTCGAGAGCGTCCTGCAGCATCCGGCGGCGAGTCTCTGGCTGGCGCGGATCAAGGACCGTGACGAATACACGGCCGAACATTGCCTGCGGGTCTCCCTCTATGCCATCGCCTTGGGCAAGGAGCTGGGAATGTTGCCGCTGGAGCTGGAAGAGCTCGGGGTCTGCGGCATGCTGCATGACGTGGGCAAGCTGAAGGTGCCGGACGCAATCCTCAACAAGCCGGGGCGGTTGACCGAGGAAGAATTCCTCGTCATGCAGGCCCATACCACCTTCGGTTACCAATTGCTGATGGGTAACAGCGAGGTGCCTCCTGCGGCAGTGGATGTGGCCCATTCCCACCACGAGCGCATGGATGGACGGGGCTACCCCCGCCAATTGCCGGCCCAGCGGATTCCCTTCAAGGCCAAGATCATCGCCGTGGTGGATGCCTACGACGCCATCACCAGCGACCGGGCCTACAGCCAGGGACGCTCGAGCCTGGAAGCGTTGCGCATTCTGTTCGAGGCCAAGGGCACGCAATTCGACGAGGCAGTCGTCCTGGCCTTCATCCAGCTGATCGGCGTCTATCCCCCTGGCGAGATCGTCGAACTCAATACCGGCGAGGTGGGGATCATCATCGGCGTCGAGGCGAACAGCAAGCTGAAGCCGCGGGTGCTGATGGTGCTGGACGCCGAGAAGCAGCCGCGACCGGAGCGAGTCATCGACCTGGCGCTCGATCCCCTCGATGGTCTCGGCCAGCCGATACGCGTCCGCAGCGTAAAGCCGTCCGGTGCCTACGGCATCGATATCGACCGATACCGCAGCAAGGGGCTGGTCGTACCGGCCTGAGCCTGACGGCCGCCCTCGTTTCTCCAATAGTCTGACAGGCGCCCAACCTGGCCAGCGCCTCTTCTATCCGTCCAGGCCCAGGGGGAAGCTGACCAGGCGTCAGCGTCCGTTACCGCCAGGCAGCAGGCGGTAACGCGGCGCCAAGCGCGGGTGGCCATCACACCTGGCTTCGCTACCTTTTGCGCCAGCGCCTGGTCGCTCCGTCACCCCTCCGACTTCCGCCTGGTGACCCCTTTGGCAAGGCCGTGCCAGCACTCTGCCATGTCCGATTAAAGTTTTCGTATGGTGAGCCGACATCGTACATATTGTAACAATGATTATCGAAACAATACCGAGGTGGCCGCATGTTCGCACGCTTGAGCATTTCGCAACGGATCCACGCCGGCTTTGCGGCGATGGTCATCATCATCGCTGCCCTGATAGCGGTCAGCTATCTCGGTTTCACCCGGATGCAGGAGTCCACTCGCTGGAACGTCCATACCTATGACGTGCTGCGCGAGCTGGACACCACCCTGCAACAGCTGGTCGATATGGAAACGGGCATGCGCGGCTACGTGATCACCGGTCGCGACGCCTTTCTCGAACCGCTCAAGAGCGGCGCCCAGAACTTCGGGGTCCATGTCCAGCGCCTCGCCGACCTCACCGCCGACAACCCGGAACAGCAGCAGCGTATCGCCGAACTGCGCAGGCTGCAGACCGCCTGGGACCAGGAAGACCTCCAGCCGCTGCTGGCCCAACGCCGCGCCCAGGCGGAAGGGGTACCGGATATCGCCCTGGTGACGCGGATCGCCGAAGCCCGGGACAAGGCGAAGATGGATGGCATGCGGACCCTCATCGCGCGCATGGCGCAGAGCGAAAGCACCCTCCTGGCCACGCGAACCCAGGCGCTGGAAGCCGCCAACGGGCAGCTGTTGCTGATTCTCTTCGGTGGCGGCCTGGTGGCGGCCTTGCTGGCGCTGGTGACTTCCCTGTCGCTGGGACGCGGGACCCGGAACCGCCTGCAGGTGGCCATAGATGCGGCCAATGCGGTGGCAGAGGGCCGGCTGAATACCCGGATAGACACCGACAGCAACGATGAACTGCCCAAGGCCCTGGATCGCATGCAAGGCAGCCTGCGCGAGATGGTGCAGCAGATCGGCGGCGCCGCCCACCAGTTGGGTCAGGCCGTCTCCCAGATCAACGGCGCCTCCCAGCAACTGGCAGGCACCGCGACCGAGCAGTCCAACTCGGCGTCGTCCATGGCGGCCACCATCGAGCAGCTCTCGGTCAGCATCAGCCACGTGGCCGAGAGCGCCGAGGAAGCCCACCGCCTGACCACCCAGTCCGGGCAGCAGTCCAGTGAGGGCAGCGAGGTCATCCAGGCGACCTTGCACAGCATGAACAGCATTGCCCAGACCGTGCAGAAATCCGCCGAACAGATCAGCGAGCTGGGCCAGCACTCGGACCATATCTCCTCGATCGTCAGCGTCATCCAGGGCATTGCCGACCAGACCAACCTGTTGGCGCTCAACGCCGCCATCGAAGCGGCCCGGGCCGGCGAGCAGGGCCGTGGCTTCGCCGTGGTGGCCGACGAGGTCCGGCTGCTGGCCCAGCGCACCGGCAAGTCGACCCAGGAGATCTCCGGCATGATCGCGAAGATCCAGGAGGGGGTCCGCCATACCGTGAGCAACATGCAGGTCGGGGTCAACGAGGTGGAGCGGGGCGTCGACCAGGCGGCCCAGGCCGGTGACGCCATCGTCGGGATTCGCGATGGCTCCAGCAAGGTGGTGCAGGTGGTGGATCAGATTTCCTTCGCCCTGCGCGAGCAGAATGCCGCCAGCCAGGACGTGGCACGCAACGTCGAGCAAACCGCGCAGATGTCCGAGCGCAACCGGGCCGAGGTACAGAACATCCTGCAGACCAGCGAATCCCTGGCCGATCTGGCGCGGGGACTGGAACGCCAGGTGGCTCGTTTCAGCCTGTAGACGCGTAGTGCTAGCGTTCTGTAGCTAAGCGACTACCCAAGTGGCATAACGAGGGCGCTGACGTCGATCTCGATGCTCCATCGCTACCGGACGCCGAGTGAAGCAAGACTGTGCCGCCTCCGGGAATCAGTCGAGGGCTAGCAGCCGGATCACACAGAGCTGCGCGGTCCCTTGTATAGTCAACTGAGGTGGCGTTGATTGCGGTGGCAGGTACAGGGCGTCCAGCGGACCGAGGGTCACCGACTCCTGGCCGTGCAGGACCTGCACGGATCCCTCGCCGCAGAACAGGGTCAGCGTCCGAGGATCGGCGAGCTGCAGGGCGCCGGCTACCGCTATCCATTCCAGTTCGGCGTCATAGCGGTCGGCGCGATAGATCAGGTTGAGGTCGCGAATGGGCCCCTCGAGCAGCTCGCAGCTGACGCGGGCCTCGCCGGAGAAGACGTATGGCTGCCAGCGACCCAGGGCTGGCGTGGTCACTTCGTCGATCTGCAGCCGCATGCCGGCACCTGCGATCACGCTGATGATCCGCGTCAGGCCGGCGAACGGGGAAAAGGCCCCGGATTGCGTCACGTCTGCCAATGACAGGCGCCAGCCGAAGTCGGCCGCCGAGGCGGGCGTATCGCGCGCGATCTCCAGGGTGGTACCCAGACCGTTACGCCAGGGCATGCGCCGGTGCCCCGCTGCGGGAAGCCACGTGAATCCGCTCATGAGCCGAAATGCCCTTCCAGTCGATAGCGACTGCCCGGGTACAGCAGCCTGGCGCTGGTGACGGTGCGGCGGCCCGACCAGGTACGTCGACGGATCAACAGGCAGGGCTCCTCGGCGGGAATGCGCAGCAGTTGCTGCTCCTCGTGGGAGGCAAGGACCGCCTCGACCACATGCTCGCCTTCGGTCAGGGGGGCGAGACGATTGAGGTAGACGTAGGGGGTTTCGCTGCCGAAGTCCTGGTCGAGGTACTCGGGTGCCACCGCGGGATTGACGTAGCGATCCTCGATCTGCACCGGTACGTCGTTTTCATAGTGCACGATCAGCGAGTGGAACACCGGTTGGCCTTCGCGGACGCCTAGTGCCATCGAACGCTCGCCGTTGGCCGTTTCACTGCCCATCCGGATCACCTCGAGTCGATGGCGGTGGCCCCGGGACGCGATCTCGTCGGCGATGTTGTGCACCTCGAAGAGGGCGGCCTGGCCCTTGGGTTCGGCGACGAAGGTGCCAACGCCCTGCATCCGCACCAGCAGGCCGTCGCTGGTCAGCTCGCGCAAGGCGCGGTGCACCGTCATGCGGCTGAAGCCCAGCTGGGCGACCAGCTCGGCCTCGGAGGGAATCTTCTGGTGCGGCGGCCAGGCGCCCGAATGGATCTGCCGCAGGATGAGTTGCTTGACCTGCTCGTAGAAGGGCGCGGGTGCGGCCTTGGGCGCTTGGGCGGGAGTCGAGGATGACGGCATGAGGGGCCCCTTGGAGGACAGACAGCAGTTTACCGAATTCGCTTATGTCTGTATATGTATATACATGTTAGCCATAGCTAGGATGAGGTCGATTATGCCGGCTTTTTTTGCGGAAAGGGCGCTGCTACCCGAAGGGTGGGCGATGGACGTGCGCCTGGAGGTAGACGCGCAGGGCTATCTGCTCAGCGTCCAGCCCCAGAGTTCGTCGGACGGCGCTGAACGTGTGCAAGGCCCGCTGCTGCCAGGCATGCCCAATCTGCACTCCCACGCCTTCCAGCGGGCCATGGCCGGCTTGGCCGAGGTGGCGGGTGCCACGCAGGACAGTTTCTGGACCTGGCGCGACCTGATGTATCGCCTGGTGGGCCGGCTCGAGCCGGAGCAATTGGAGGTGGTGGCACGCCAGCTGTATATCGAGATGCTCAAGGCCGGCTACACCGCCGTGGCCGAATTCCACTACGTGCACCACGATCCTCAGGGCACCCCCTACGCCGATCCTGCCGAGCTGGGCGGGCGTATCGCCCAGGCGGCGCGCAGTGCGGGTATCGGCCTGACCCTGCTGCCGGTGCTCTACAGCTACAGCGGCTTCGGTGCCCAGGCGCCGACCGCGGGCCAGCGGCGCTTCCTGCATACCACCGACAGCTACCTGGAACTTTTGCCCCGCCTGGCGGGGGTGCTCGATGACCGGCAGCGCCTGGGCCTGTGCTTTCACTCGTTACGCGCCGTCAGCGGCGAGCAGCTCGCCACGGTATTGGCGGCGACGGATGCCCGCTGGCCAGTGCACATCCATATCGCCGAGCAGCAGAAGGAAGTGGACGACTGCCTGGCCTGGAGCGGGCGGCGGCCACTCGAGTGGCTGTACGACCAGGTGGCGGTGAACGAGCGCTGGTGCCTGGTCCATGCCACCCACGCGCTACCCCACGAGGTCGCCCTGATGGCGCAGAGTCGGGCCATCGCCGGCCTCTGCCCGACCACCGAGGCCAACCTGGGCGACGGGATTTTTCCGGCGACGGATTTCCTCGCCGCCGGTGGGCGCTTCGGCATCGGCTCGGACAGCCATGTGAGTGTCAGCCCGGTCGAGGAGCTGCGTTGGCTGGAGTATGGCCAGCGCCTGCGCGACCAGCAGCGCAACCGCCTGGTCGGCGCGCGCCAGCCCAATGTCGGCCACCAGCTGTTCGAGCAGGCCCTGCAGGGTGGCACCGCCGCCCTGGGCCAGCAGATTGGCGCGCTGGAGCCCGGTCGGCGTGCCGACTGGGTGGTCCTGGATGGCGCCGATCCCTACCTGTCCAGCGCACCGGCGGAGGCCGTGCTCAACCGTTGGCTGTTCGCTGGCGGTGATCGCCAGGTAAGGGACGTGATGGTCGGGGGGCGTTGGGTCGTGCAGGAGGGGCGACACCCGGACGAGGCCGCCAGTGCCAAGGATTTCGCCCAGGTACTGCGCACCCTGCTCGCTTGACGGGAGAGGTGGTCCCCGACCGAGTCGGGGACCTTGGGCTCAGCGGCCGTAGCGCTCGCGTCCCCAGCTGAGCGCCGCTTCCAGCAACTGGCGCAGGACGTCCTGGGTAGGGATGGCGCGATCTTCTCGATAGCCGAAGGGCGGCGCCTCGTCCATGTAGGTGCACTGTGTCAGCTCCAGTTGCACGGCATGGATATGCTGGTCGGGGGCGCCATAGTGGCGGGTGATGAAGCCGCCCTTGAAGCGACCGTTGAAGACGTGGGTCAGGCGTTGCTGGCCACTGGCGACCGCCTGCAGCCGGCTGGTCAGTTCCGTAGCGCAGCTGGCCCCGTCGAAGGTGCCGAAGTTGAGATCCGGCAACTGGCCGTCGAACAACCGCGGGATGCGCGAGCAGATGGAATGGGCATCCCACAGCAGCGCATAGCCGAAGGTCTCGCGCAGGCGCTGCAGCTCCGCCACCAGGGTCTGGTGATAGGGTCGCCAGATTTCCTCCAGTGCCTGTTGGCGGGCCAGGGCGTCCGGCGCCTGGCCGTCGCGGAACAGCGGGCTGCCGTCGAAGAGCACCTCGGGAAACAGCCCGGTGGTGGCGCTGCTGTAGAGGGGCACGTCATCGTCGGGTCGGTTCAGATCGATGACGTAGCGTGAATAGAGCGCCTCCAGGCGGCTGGCGCCTAATTCCTCGGCCATGGCATAGAGCCGGGGGATGTGCCAGTCGGTGTCGGCGAGGGCCTGGCCGGCGGGCACCAGGCCCTGCTCGACCGCGGCGGTGAGGCGGGTGCCGGGATGCGGCATGCTGATCAGCAGCGGCACCTGGCCGCGAGTGAACTTGAAGGTGTCAGACACGGGTGAGCTCCTTGCCGTGGCGGATGATGCGGGTGTCGAGCTGGCCGCCGAGCCAGTAGGCCAGCTCGGCGGGACGGGTGATGTCCCAGGCGATGAAGTCGGCGTACTTGCCCGCTTCCAGACTGCCGTAGCTATCCGCGAGGCCGAGCGCCCGGGCAGCGTTGAAAGTGACGCCGGCCAGGGCTTCTTCCGGGGTGAGGCCGAACAGGGTGCAGCCCAGGTTGAGCATCAGCCGCAACGACAGCACCGGCGAGGTGCCTGGATTGGCGTCGCTGGCCAGGGCGATGGGCACGCCCTGGGTACGCAGGGCGGCCACCGGAGGCAATTGCGTCTCGCGCAGGGTGAGGAAGGCGCCGGGTAGCAGGACCGCCACGGTACCGGCGGCGGCCATGGCCACCACGTCTTCCTCGACCAGGTACTCGAGGTGGTCGGCCGACAATGCGCCATAGCGGGCCGCGAGCGCCGCACCGTGCTGCACCGACAGCTGTTCGGCGTGCAACTTGACCGGCAGGCCGAGCTGGGTGGCGGTCTGGAAGACGCGCTCGACCTGGGCCGGGGAAAAGGCCAGGTGCTCGCAGAAGGCATCCACCGCATCGACTAGACCCTCGGCAGCCAGTTGCGGGAGCCAGTCGTCGCAGATGGCAGTGATGTAGTCATCGGCGCGGCCGGCGAATTCCGGCGGCAGGGCGTGGGCGGCCAGGCAGGTGGTGCGGACCGTGACCGGCAATACCTCGCCCAGTCGGCGCGCTACCCGCAGCATCTTGCGTTCGCTGGCCAGGTCCAGGCCGTAGCCGGATTTCACTTCCAGCACGGTGACGCCTTCGGCCAGCAGCGGGCGGGCGCGGCGCAGGGCGCTGGCCAGCAATTCGTCCTCGCTGGCGGCGCGGGTGGCGCGGACGCTGCTGGCGATACCGCCGCCGGCCGCGGCGATCTCGGCATAGCTGACACCCTGCAGGCGCTGCTCGAATTCGCCACTGCGATCACCGCCGAAGACCAGATGGGTGTGGCAATCGATCAGGCCGGGTGTGACCCAGGCACCCCCCAGGTCATGGCGTTCGCTGATCGCTATCGAGGGCAGCTCGGCCAGCGGGCCCACCCAGTGCAAACGCTCGCCATCGACCAGCAGGGCCGCATTTTCCAGGACGCCATAGACCCCATCGACCAGGGTGGCGGCATGGCAGTTGTACCAGAGCTTCATGGAGTGTCCTCGCGCAGGGGATAGGCCGGGGCGGTCGCGCGGCGGCGGGCCAGCAGCCAGTAGAGCAGGGCCGGTACCAGCAGGCCGATGACCCAGGAGATGTCGACCCCACCCAGGTGGGCGACCAGCGGACCGGTGTAGAGCTTGGTCGACAGGAAGGGCAGCTGGATCAGCACGCCGATGACATAGACGGTCAGGCCAGTACGGTTCCAGCGCCCGTAGCGGCCATCCGGGTCGGCCAGTGCCGCCAGGTCGTAGCGTTCCCGGGTGATGAGGTAGTAGTCGACCAGGTTGATCGCGCTCCACGGCGTGAAGAAGGTCAGCAGGAAGAGGATGAAGGACTTGAACGCCAGCAGGAAGGCGCCTTGGCCGAGCAGGGCGATAAGGGTGGCCGCCCCGACGATGGCCAAGACGAACAGCAGTCGCTGCCGCGGGCTGATCTCCACTTCGCCGCGGAAGCCGCTGATCAGGGTGGCGAGGCACATGAAGCTGCCATAGGAGTTCAGGGTGGAGATGGTGACCTTGCCGAAGGCGATGCTGAAATAGAGCAACGCGGCCGTGGCGCCGCTGCCACCCAGGCCGACGATGAAGGCGACCTCATGGCCGGCGAAGCGGCCGTTGGCCATGGCCGCGGCGAAGACCCCGAGCACCATGGCGGTCTGGGCCCCCAGCACCGAACCGGCGCCCACCGCGAGAAAGGTCTTCAGCGGCGAGGTGCGGGCGGGCAGGTAGCGCGAGTAGTCGGCCACATAGGGGCCATAGGCGATCTGACAGGAGGCGGCCAGGGACACGGCGAGCAGGAAGCCGCTCCAGCTGAACTGCCGATTCTGCAGCAGCGTCGGTACGTCGCCAACGCTGAGCACCCGGCTGAACAGGTAGCAGAAGGCGATCACCCCCAGGACGCTGGCCAGCCGCCCCAGCAGGTGGATGGCTCGATAGCCCAGCACCGTCACCAGCACGATGACCGCGGCGAAGATCAGGATGCCCAGGCTGTCGCTGACCTGGAACAACTGGCCGAGCGCCTGCCCCGAGAGCACCGTGCCGGTGGCGGTGAAGCCTAGGTACATCAGGCAGATCAGCACCAGGGGCACGGCCGCGCCCTGGACGCCGAACTGGACGCGACTGGAGATCATCTGCGGCAGCCCCAGGCGCGGGCCCTGGGCGGCGTGCAGGGCCATCACCGTGCCGCCGAGCACCTGGCCGAGCAACAGCCCCCAGAGCGACCAGAAGACATCGCCGCCCAGCACCACGGCGAGGGCGCCGGTGACGATGGCGGTGATCTGCAGATTGGCCCCCAGCCAGAGGGTGAACTGGCTGTACAGCCGGCCGTGACGTTCGTGGGGTGGGATGTAGTCGATGGAGCGCCGTTCGATCAGCGACGGCGCGGAAGCGGACTCGGACATACAGGACCTGCGCGATGATGTGCCGCCACCAGTGCCCATCGCAGGCAGCCGGGGAGGCCGGAACCCGGAAAGGCGCTGGCGGCGGCAGCAAGGCCGCCACCGCGCCACCTATTACGCCTGAGGCTTGGTGATCATCGGCAGATTCAAACCCTGCTCGTGGGCGCACTCGATGGCGATCTCGTAGCCCGCATCGGCGTGACGCATCACCCCGGTGGCCGGGTCGTTGGTCAGCACCCGGGCGATGCGTTCGGCCGCTTCGTCGGAGCCATCGCAGACGATGACCATGCCCGAGTGCTGCGAGAAGCCCATGCCCACGCCACCGCCATGATGCAGCGACACCCAGGTGGCGCCGCTGGCGGTGTTCAGCAGGGCGTTGAGCAGCGGCCAGTCGGAGACGGCGTCGGAGCCATCGCGCATGGCCTCGGTCTCGCGATTGGGGCTGGCCACCGAGCCCGAATCCAGATGGTCGCGGCCGATGACGATGGGGGCCTTGAGTTCGCCGGAACGGACCATCTCGTTGAAGGCCAGGCCGAGCCGCGCGCGCTGGCCCAGGCCGACCCAGCAGATGCGCGCCGGTAGCCCCTGGAAGGCGATGCGCTCGCGCGCCATGTCCAGCCAGTTGTGCAGGTGGGCGTCGTCGGGGATGAGTTCCTTGACCTTGGCGTCGGTGCGGTAGATGTCCTCGGCGTCACCTGACAGCGCCGCCCAGCGGAATGGCCCGATGCCCCGGCAGAACAGCGGGCGGATATAGGCCGGGACGAAACCGGGGAAGGCGAAGGCGTCGTCTACCCCGACTTCCTTGGCCATCTGGCGAATGTTGTTGCCGTAGTCGAAGGTGGGTACGCCCTGGCGCTGGAAGTCGAGCATGGCGCGCACGTGTTGGGCCATGGAAGCCTTGGCCGCCTTGACCACCGCCGCCGGCTCGCTGAGGGCGCGCGCGCGATATTCCTCCCAGGTCCAGCCGGCCGGCAGATAGCCATTGAGCGGGTCATGGGCGCTGGTCTGGTCGGTGACCATGTCCGGACGCACGCCGCGCCGCACCAGCTCGGGCAGAATCTCGGCGGCGTTGCCCTGCAGGGCGATGGAGATGGCGCGGCCTTCGCGGGTGTAGCGGTCGAGGCGGGCCAGGGCATCGTCCAGATCCTTGGCCTGCTCGTCGACGTAGCGGGTCTTGAGGCGGAAATCGATCCGGCTCTGCTGGCATTCGATGTTCAGCGAGCAGGCACCTGCCAGGGTCGCGGCCAGGGGCTGGGCACCGCCCATGCCGCCCAGGCCGGCGGTCAGCACCCAGCGCCCCTTGAGATTGCCCTCATAGTGCTGGCGCCCGGCCTCGACGAAGGTCTCGTAGGTGCCCTGGACGATGCCCTGGCTGCCGATATAGATCCAGCTGCCCGCGGTCATCTGGCCGTACATGGCCAGGCCCTTGGTGTCGAGTTCGTTGAAGTGCTCCCAGCTCGCCCAGTGCGGGACCAGGTTGGAGTTGGCGATCAGCACGCGCGGCGCGTTGCTGTGGGTCTTGAACACCCCGACCGGCTTGCCCGATTGCACCAGCAGCGTCTCGTCGTCACCCAGCGTCTTGAGGCTGGCGACGATGGCGTCGTAGCACTCCCAGTTGCGCGCGGCCCGGCCAATACCGCCATAGACGACCAGCGCCTCGGGATTCTCGGCGACCTCGGGATCGAGGTTGTTCATCAGCATGCGCAGGGGCGCTTCGGTGAACCAGCTGCGGGTGTTGAGCTGGGTGCCCCGGGGAGCGCGGATGGTCACGGAGCGATGGCGGGTGGAGTCGGTCATGGCGGGTCCTGCGGGCGGTTGAGCTAATGATAGGTCATGTATATACAAGTATAGGTAAAAACGAGTCCCAGGCAATAGGCAGGCCGCGCGATGCGTTCCCAGGCGGTGAACGGACGGCGGGAGGCCCGCCCAGGTAGAACCTTCAGCACCTTTCGCTGGGCAGTCGGTCGCGTCAATTCCGGACGTTACGCTGCGCTCTCGAAGACCCTTGGGTGACGCCCGTCGGCGCAGCCGTCCTGCGCGCCCTTTCGCGCTAGTGCTTCACGCAGAGCCAGCAAGCCAGTATCCAGCGCAGTAGCGTCGCCCTGATGGGGCGTCGGAGGAGCTAGGAGTGAGGTGTAGCGAGCTCGGGTGGGTGGCCTCGGGCCAAGGTGCCCTTGCCGAGGGTTGGAATACCGCTTTGTGCAGCGGCTTTCGCGGGCTTCAGGTTGCCGGACCCAGGGCGCCGATCAGCAGGTCGTCAGTCCCCGGCACTGCGGTTGCCGAGGTGACGTAGAAGGGTCTGCCCAAATAATAGGCGCGGCTTCGGCCCTCGCGTTTGGCGTTGTACAGTTCCTGGTCCGCCTGGGAGAGGATGGTGGACAGGTCGCTGGTCACCCGTATTTGTGTCAGGCCGGCGCTGAAACTATAGGGGCAGGGTGGATACAGCTGAGCGGAGGTCAGTAGCGCTGCCACGCTTTTTCGCACGTCTTCTTCGCTGCAGTCCTTGTAGAGAATGCCGAATTCTTCCCCGCCCAACCGGCCGAAATGGTGCTTGATGGAATCCTGCCGGATCAGCTGCGACAGGTGGATCAGGACGTCATCGCCCCGTGCATGGCCCAGCTTGTCATTGATCTTCTTGAAGTAATCGATATCCAGCATCAGGAACCAGGCGTTTTCGGACCTGGTGTCGATGCACATCTCCACCGTGGTGTGGATGGCATCCATCAGGGAGCGTCGATTCGGCGCCTTGGTCAGGAAGTCTATCTGCGACAGGTTCCTGTAGTTCTTCATCAGTTCGTAAAGCCTATTCATTGTTTTTACATAGGTTGCATTCAGACAGGTTCCTAGGACGGTGGTGGCGGCCACGTGCAGATAGAAGTGGTTTTTGAGCAGCGGATCGCCTCCAGCGCTATTTACTTGCCACATGATTGCCCATACCGCGATCAGCGCAACGAGATAGTCTCTAGTACTGACGAAGAATATGGACATGCCCAAGGCAATGAGTGTCGTCGCCACCATTCCCCACATATGCATGTGCTCGCCGAGATAGGCAATCTCCCGCTCGAAAAGTAGGGTGAGCAACACGATTTGGAGTGGTCCACTTGCTCGCCAGACAAATATGTTCCTGGTAAAAACGATTGTCGCTGAAGTTGCCAGGCACAAAGAGACCAATAGATAATCCTGGTTCGTCAGAGGCCGCGGGCCTAGCGGATTAAGCCTCCAGGTAATGGCCAGGGATACAAGCCCTGCTAGGAGTATCAAGAGCAGCGGCCACTGCATCTCTCGGCGCATGTGCTTATGGAAGGTCATGACGAGTCCTTTCGAATTGTGTGGATTAATTCACATAAAGTATCGGGCAAGTGTTTCAATACGTTGCTTAATAAAGGTAAGTAAATATTTCTTACTCTCCATAGGGTTTTGATTCGGCAACTTGTCAGATATCAGTTAAGAGTAATCTCCCTGAAAAGTTTGGCTAAAGACCAAACACTTCCGCGTGGCCTGTCTGCCCATTGCTCTTTACTTGATCGTCGGATCGGAGAGGCAGGTGAAAGGACAGGCGGGTCGCCACGATCCAGGGAAACCGCCACCGTGACTCTCTGGTATCTCGTCTGACAGGGGCGGGAGCCGACCCTCTGCGGGTCAGTGCCTGATCTGCAACTGTCGCCCCGGCTCATCCTTGGCGCCCTGCCGGGGGACGCCTTGGCAACGGTGAGCGCTGCCATGCCTCTCGAGGAGAACTCGATCTCCAGGGCGTCGACCAGGGTGCCCCTCGCCCGGAAGGCGGTGGGAGATTGCCGGACTGGCAGGCCTTTCCAGGCGATTGACCGGCGTGGATGTCAGCGCCGCGCCGGCGGGCATTCGTTGGACCCTGGCCGCTGGGGTTGTGTTCGGCACCCAGGTCACGGGGTCGCCTGGGGAGGAGGGTGCTCCTCTGGGGTGGCGGAAGGATTCGGGCCAGCCGCCGCGGCCGCCGGGTGTCGCTGCGGTCTCGATTCGGTTACGGCCCTGGCCCGATTCGGGTGGGGCGGGGATCGACGCGAGAGCGCTTGGCGAGCAGGCAAAAAAATCCCCCGCCTGGGCGGGGGACAACTCAGTTCGAAGCCTACAGATTCGCCAACCTGGAGGAGATGAGTGTGGAGCACTCAGGAGGGTTGACCGACCGGACCTGGCGGGGTTCAAGCGCAGCCTTGGCCTTGCTGGTCGGTTCTATCCTCAGTTCACATTTCGGGGGTCATCGAGAGACTCAGCGTGGGCGCAGGGGGGCCTCAGGTAGTAGATATCCCATTCTGCCTCGCCCACCTGTTCGAAGCCGTGGCGCCGATAGAAGGCATTGGCCCTGCTGCCCCGCAGGGCGCCCAGGCGGATCGGCAGGCCGAGTGCGTCGACGTCGGCGAGGATCTGCCTGAGCATCGCGCCGCCCAGGCCTCTGCCCTGATGCTCGGGCAGGAGGTACAGGTGATCCAGGTGCCAGGCGTCAGCCAGGGGGCGGACGACGCAAAAGCCCACACGCACGCCCTCGGCCTCGATGAAATGGCACAGGGCCGGATCGAAGGTGGCGAGGAAGCGCTCCCGCGCGCGTTGGGGATCGAAGCGCCCGAGGCGCTCCAGACTTTCGCGCATCGCGGCGATGCGGATGCTCACCAACAGGTCGGCATCGCTCGCAGCGGTGGGGGTGAGCACAGGGTTCAGGTGCATGGTGGCCGGGTCCAAACCTGGGAGACGTCACCCCTAGGTTCTACACGAAAAAGGCCTGTGCTCGGGGCTGTTTCGTTGAAAAAGGCCTGGATCGCCAACCCGACCTGGGTGGCCCAGCGCAATGCTTCTGCACCCTTCGTAGACTCGTGCGCGAGCCCGGTCGTGAGCGAGCCCGGTCGTGCGAGATCCCATCGAGCGCGAGTCCGATCCGCTTCCTCAGCTTTTTTCGTGGGGGCCGCCCAGGCTTCGCCTGACCTTGGCGAGGCGACTGTTCGTACAGCACCTGGCAGGGGTTGCCCCGTTCGACTCGCGGCCCTGGCCAAGGGCCGAAGCGGGTGGCCTGCCGGAACCTGGGGACGCCAGGGTGCGGGCCGCCTAGGCCAGGCGTGATGCTCGGCGCCGCAGGCGAAGGCCGACACCCGGAGGTATCGGCCCCAGGCCTCAGGGGTAGCTCGCCGTCATTGGCGGATCATGTCCGCGGCGCGCTGGGTAGCCTCGGAGGTCCTGGTCGCCAGTTTCCGTACTTCATCGGCCACCACGGCGAAGCCGCGGCCGGCTTCGCCGGCACGGGCCGCTTCGATCGCGGCGTTGAGTGCCAGCAGGTTGGTCTGGGCCGCGATGCCCTGGATGGAGCTGACGATCTCGGTGACATTGCGCAGGTTGCTCTCCATCGCCTGATGCTGGGCTTCCTGGGCCTGGCGCAGCTCGTTCTGCTCATGGCCGGCGTGGATGTCGGTCAGGGCGCCGACCACGCGCAGCGGCGTGCCGTCGCTGGCGCGGCGGGTCTGGCCGCGGGCCCTGAACCAGCGATAGGTGCCGTTCTTCAGTTTCAGGCGGTAGGTGATGTCGAAGCCGGTCTGGCCGCTGCGGTCGTTCAGGTGCGCGCCGAAGGCGTCGATGCTGCGCTGCTTGTCGTCGGGGTGCAGGCGCGAGGCCCAGCTGTCCAAGACGTCCGGAAATTCCTCGACGGTCTCGAAGCCCAGCAGGCGACGAAATTGCGGCGACCACCAGAAGGGGTTCTGTGGATTGACCGGATCACCGGCGATCACTTCCATGTCCCAGAGGCCGTCGTTGAGCATTTCCCGCGCCAGCTCGAAGCGAGTCAGGGTCACCTCCAGTTCGGCCTCGCGCAGCCGCTGGTCATGGATGTCGCGCAGCGAGCCGGCGACCCGCAGCGGGGTGCCCTGACCGTCGCGCAGAGTCTCACCGCTGGCCCGGAACCAGCGGTACTCGCCGTTCTTGGTGGCCAGCCGGTACTCGATGTCGTAAGGGGTATGGCCACTGCGATCGTTCAGGTGGCGGGCGAAGGCATCCAGGGTGCGCTTGCTGTCCTCGGGGTGCAGACGATTCGCCCAGCTGCCGAGTTCGTTGGGGAAGTCCTGCTCGTTGCGAAAGCCCAGCAGGGCGCGGAACTGATCCGACCACCAGAAGGCATTGCGTGGATTGACCGGGTCCCCGGCGATCACCTCCATGTCCCAGAGGCCCTCGCTGGTGGCGCGGTTGACCAGGTCGAAGCGCGTGGCCAGGCGCTGGACCTCGCCTTCGCGCTCCGCCAGGCGCACGGTCAGCTGTTCGATCTCTGCTTGCATTTCATGCAGCTGGGCTTCCAGGGTGTCTTGCTTGCTCAGCAGCTGGCGCACGCCACCGGCGACCCTTTGCAGGACGGCGGGGCCGGCGAGGGCGTCGAGCTGGCCGGCGGTGGCCGGCTGCTCCAGGGCAGTGGCGGTCAGCGTGAGGCCTCGCACCAGGGTGGCGTGTTGAAAGATCGACATGCGTAAGCTCCAGAGCGGGTGGCTCTTCAGATAGACAATGATCGCAGTAAGCGCCAGGTTGTCGGCTGCCGTTACCGGCTCTTTAGCCTGTTCTAGAGCCTTTTTGCGGAAATTTTCGGTCGTGGAAGTGCCGCCCGAGGGCGTGCGCCCGAGGTCATGGCCGGCGCTGCCTCGTGGCCTGACGCCTGGCGGCTTACCCGTGGCAGGGCGCCCGGGGCTAGGGCGCGCTGGTCGCGGGCACCAGGTACTCTGACGCCGGATCGGCCGCGGGTTTGCCCAGCAGATAGCCCTGGGCCAGCCGCACCCCCAGCTGGTGCAGCAGCGCCAGTTGTTCCGGGGTTTCCACGCCTTCGCACAGCACGTCCAGTTTCATGGCCTTGCCAAGCAGCAACAGCGAGGTCAGGACCTGCCCGCGCTGCTCTTCATCCGCTATCGCCAGGATCCGCCGGTCGAGCTTGATCAGTTGGAAAGGCAATTCCAGGATCGGGCCGAGGCCGGCGAAGCCGCTGCCGAAGTCATCCAGGGCCATGCGGATGCCGAGCATCTGGAGGAGGGCGAAGGACTGCCGGGTCTTGGTGTCTATGACCAACTCCACCCCTTCGGTGATTTCCAGCACCAGCCGGTTGGCCGCCAGCCGGGAGAGCCGGAGGGCGGCCGCCACCCGTTCCGGCAGCATGGGGTCGGCGAACTGCAGTGGCGACAGGTTGATGGAGACGCTCAGGTGGGCCGGCCACTGGCTGGCCGCCAGGCAGGCCTCCTTCACCACCCATTCGCCCAGGGCGATGATGAAATTACCCTGCTCGGCCAGGGGGATGAAGAGGTCCGGCGAGACCATTCCCAGGGTGGGATGCTGCCAACGCAGCAGTGCTTCGTAGCCGACCACCTGTTGTGGCTGGACGCGGTAGATGGGCTGGTAGTGAAGCAGGAATTCGCCATTGGCCAGCCCTTTGCGGATGTCGTCCGGCGTGAGCAGGTCTGCATGTTCGAGGGGCGCGCCCAGCACGGCATCGGTGCCGCCTTCGAAGACCCGGTCCCGGCCATCGCGCTTGGCGCGGTAGAGGGCACGATCCGCGCAGTCCAGCAGATCGTCGGCGCTGCTGAGGCCGGCGATGCCGCTGCGGGCGATGCCTATGCTGACGGTGAGGTAGGTCTTGTCGTCCTGCCGGCCCTGGTGGGGGATCTGCAGGGCGCGAACGCGCTGCAGGATGGTCTCGGCCACGGTGAGGGCCTCCGCCGGGGCGACTCGTTCGAGGACCACGACGAACTCTTCGCCACCGTAGCGGCCGACCAGGTCACCGGCGCCGAGGCCGACGGCCAGGGTCTTGGCCACGGTACGCAGGCACTCGTCACCGGCGAGGTGGCCATAGTGGTCGTTGTAGCGCTTGAAATGATCCACATCGATCAGCAGGACGGCGCCTTGCTCCCCCGCCAGACGCCGTTGCCAGAAGTCTTCCAGCAAGGGGCGCAGCTGCCGGCGGTTGGCCAGGCCGGTGAGGGAGTCGGTTTCCGAGAGGATCTGCAGGTCCTGGTTGGCCGAATTCAGGGAGGCCAGGCGGACCTCTTCGCGCAGCTTGTACAGGTAGGAACGGCGGCCCTCGACATTCAGCCAGTAGCTGGCCAGCAGCGAAAAGAACGCCATCACCACGGCGTTGGTGATCATCAGCCCACCGACGATGGGCGACACCGGTGCCCGGTGCACTGCATAGCCGATCACCGAGAGGGCAAAGCCATTGAACAGCAAGGCCGGCAACAGCGGGCTCTTCATGCAGGTATTGGCGAACACCAGCATCAGCGGCCAGGTGAAGATGAACAGCGTCTGGCTCAGCTCGTGGCTGGCCGGACCATTGATGACCAGGCTGTAGACCACCAGCAGCCCCAGGTAGAAGGGCAGCAGGGCCAGCGTTTCCCGCCAGCGATTGAGCACTACCTGGAGCAGGCCGACCACCACCAGGGTGAAGGGAGTGGCAATGCCGAGCATCTGGCTGGCGGCCCAGGGCAGGGCGTCCGGCCGCATCAACCACCACCAGAGCAGGAAGCTGTTGTAGCTCAGGGTACCGATGAGCAGGCAGCGGGTGAGATGGCGGCGGCGGTGCTCATGGATGTCCTGGTGGAACAGGCGTTCCAGCGCCGGCGCGAAGGCGAAGGGCCCCACGGGCAAGGCAAGGGTCTGGTCGACCAGCCGACCAAGCTCTGGAGAGGTTTTCATGGGTGGCCCGTGGTGACGGTAGGGGGAGCAATGTCCGACGTCGGATGTCGTGATAGCGATATGATGGCACCATGGACAGGGTCGTCAGCCACAAGATCCCGCCGGCATGACCGGCGGTTGAGTTGGGGAACCTGACGGTGGGTCCCTTCCGCCTGGCGGCTCCTCGCCAGGCAGGACGGGACCTGCCGGTGTCGTCACACCTTGAAGCGTGCGGTCATTTCCTGGAGTCGGACGCCGATGCGCGCCAGCTCCATGCTGGAGGAGGCGGTCTGTTCGCTGGCCGCCGCGGTCTGGTCGGAGATGTCGCGCACATTGGTCACGTTGCGGCCGATCTCTTCCCCGGCGGCGCTCTGCTGTTCCGCGGCGCAGGCGATCTGCTCGTTCATCGACTCGATGCTGCGCACCGACTGGGTGATGCGCTTGAGCATGTCTCCCGCCTCCCGCGACAGGTCGACGCTGCTGCCGGTGAGCTGGATGTTCTGCTCCAGTACTGTCGCCATCCGATCGGTGCTCTGGTTGAGCCCGGTGATGAGCTGGGCGATCTCGTCGGTGGAGCTCCGCGTCCGCTGGGCCAGGCCACGTACCTCATCGGCGACTACCGCGAAGCCGCGGCCCGCTTCGCCCGCCCGGGCGGCTTCGATGGCCGCGTTCAGGGCCAGCAGGTTGGTCTGTTCGGATACCGCCTTGATCACGTCGAGCACCCCGCCGATGCTGTCGGCGTGGTTGCGCAGTTCCGCCATGGCGGTCTTGGTCGCATCCATCTCGCTGGCCAGCAGTTCGATCTGGGTCACCGCCTTGCTCACCGCTTGGTCGCCTTGCAGTGCCTGCTGGCTCGCGTCCAGCGCGGACTTGGCCGCCTCACCGGCATTGCGCGCCACCTCATGGGTGGTCGCGGTCATTTCCTGCATCGCGGTGGCGATCTGGTCGGTCTCGACCTTCTGCGCCTGGACGCCGGCACTGGTCTGCTCGGTCACCGCCGATAGTTGCTCCGCGGCGCTCGCCACCTGGACGACCCCGTCCTTCATCTCGCCGATCAGCCCGCGCAGGTTGGTGGTCATCTGCTGCATGCTGGCCTGCAGCGCACCCAGTTCGTCCTTGCGGGTCACGTCCAGCTGGTGGGTGAAGTCGCCACTGGCGACCGTTTGCGCGAGCAGGACGGTGTCCTTCAGCGGCCGCACGATGGAGCGGGTGATCAGCCAGGCGCCGGCCAGCCCCAGGGCGATCGCGATGGCCAGCCAGACCAGCAGCAACTGGCGGGCGCCGCTGACGTCGGCTACCTGTAGCTCCTTCTGGATCGCGGTGAGCTTGTCGGAGAGTCCGAGGATGGTGGTGATGGTGCCGGAGATACCGGCCTGTGCCTGGTCGACCTTCGCCTGGCCGTCGATCAGTTGAGTGAGCCGTTGCTGATAACCGGCGATTTCGCTCACGAGTTTCTGGACGGCGGTGGCCGGAAGGCTCGTGGTGCTGGCAAGGCTCTTGGCCTTCGCCTCGACCTCGTCCAGGGCCTGGTGTGCGGCGTTTTCGGTGTCCTTGCTTGGCGCGGCCGCATAGCTGCGCAGGCTGATGCGCATCTTCTGCAGGCCGAGGAAGAGCGCGGTGACCTGCTGGCGGTCTTCGACGCGGCCGCCTTCGGCATTGGCGGTCTCGGCCAACGCCAGGAGGGCGGCATTGGCGGTCTCTGCCGTGGCGGTCGCTGCCTTCTGGGTGGCCTCACGCTCGCGCGTGGCCGTCACTACCTGGTTGTAGAGATCGCGGTAGCGCGTGAGTGCGACCTGAGCCTCGGCCAGGAGGGCTTCGTTGGTCTTGGAATTGAAGTTGGGCGTGACGCCCCGCAACTGGGCCTCGATCTTGTCGAGTGCGGCCAGCCACTTGGCAGCCTGGGCATCGTCGCCCTTGAGGATATAGACGAGGCGCTCGATGCGCATGTCCCGGGCCAGGGTGCTGAAGCCGGAGATGTCACCGATCCGCTCGCTGCGATCGCGCAGCGCGTCCGTGGCCTGCCATCCGGTATAGGCCACCAGCAGGATCATGCCGATCAGAAGCGAGAAACCCAGCGCCAGCTTGGCCCGGACGCTGATGTTGCTGAGGAAATTCCAGCCGTTGTGCTGCATAGGACTACCTGGATAGAAAGCGGGTTGACGGGGCGCACTCGCACTGGACGATCCTGTTATCGCGATAAGTGTGCAAGTACGAAGGCACCCCAGCTACGCGTCTTCAGAGGGGTGGGATTTCTCGCGACGGGCCAAGGACAGGCTTCGCGGCCACCCGATTGCCGGATGAGCGAGACCTGGTGGGCAGCTGTCGAGGCGTTGCGGTTGAGTCTGACCCCTCGATTAATAAAGTGATCTCCGTCACATCTAGCGGGAAGACCGCTGGGCTTAATCGGGGGATAAACGGTGCCCTGGCGGCTCAGGCAGGAGAGCCATCACCTAGAGCGGCTGACCGCGCATTTGGCTGGCAACCTGGAGCGGCATGACGCGAGGGACGGCCAGCCAGGCCAGCCGCATTAAAAATCAATCACCGGTCTCGCCGCGGACCTATGGCTTGCCAGCCAGCCATCCTGGCTAATACTGTATAAAAGAACAGTCTGGAGCCTGCGCCCATGGACCGCAACAGGTTGCCCGAGATGACGCCTTACGATCGGCTGACGCTGCGCGTGTCGCGGCTGGTCAACCAGGCGCGCGGCGTGATCGACAAGCACGTGCACGTGGAGCGGCTGGATGCCGCGGCGGAGGATTGGGAGCTGCTGATCGAGGCGATCGGCGAGACCGAGGGCGTCATCGTCGCCCACCGGGACGACGGCAGCATCGACCTGTTCTGGAAGGTCAGCTACGAGGACTTCTAGCTGGTAGCTGGCTGCCTGAGATCGACCACGAGCCTTTTGGCGATCCAACCGCCTGGGTGGAAGAGGGCGCTGGCCTGGCCGGGAAGCGCCTGTCGGCAACGCCCTGGCGCAGCGGACCCATCAGGCGTGGCAGGTCGTCACGGGGCTACCGGCCAGCGGTGCAATGCCCGAATGACGCCCCGCTGCGCCTTTCCCCACGCGCTGATCCTTCTGACGCCGGCTCCCCCGATGAGATGGCAGCTCAAGCCAAGCGTCGCAAAACTGCCTTGAAACAGCCGTCTCCGCGTCACACGACCACTCTAGGCTCGCCGCCCCATAGCTTGTAACAAATTGTATCCATATCGCTAAGGGGGAAGAGTGGGTGAAACGTTCAGGTAACAAACCGGTGGTGATGACGGCGGTATTCACGGCCTCCTTGCTGGCCCTGTCGGTGCAGGCCGCCAGTCGAGCGAGCAGCAATGCCACCAACGGCGTCGATCTGCTGTCGGGCTACAACAAGCTATGGACGCCGGGAGCCACCTGGAACACCGGCACCCCGACCGCCCTGGGTGCGCCCATCTTGCAGCGCAACGTGCAGTACGTGATCGACCTCTCCCATACCCGCACCCACGACCAGGAGGTGGCGGCCTACTACGACGATCGCCGCGACCAGAGCTACAGCCTGATCAGTGGGCTGGGCTCCCTGGCCAATGCCTACCTGGCCGGCTCGGGTGCCTTCACCACCATCCCGGTGTTCGACGCCTCCACCCAGACGGTGCAATACCAGGACCAGGGCAACGGCTCCGGCGACGTCAACTCCCAGCTGGGCAAGGTCGCCCAACTGGTCAAGGCGATCCGCAACGACGCCTCCACCAGTTCGGCGAAAAGCTTCTACCAGTATCCCCGGCCGTGGCGGCAGACCAGCGAGGACATCGTGGCACCCTCGCTGCATCCCGAACGCAGCCAGACCCCGCAGACCGATGGCGGCTTTCCCAGTGGCCATACCAACGCCGCCTATCTGTCCGCCATCGGCTACGGCTACGCCGTGCCCCAGCGACTGGGTGATGAACTCTTCCGCGCGTCCGAGCTGGGCAACAACCGCATCGTCGCCGGCATGCACTCACCGCTGGACGTGATCGGCGGGCGGATCACCGCCACCTATTTCGCCATCGACAACCTGGTCAACAATGCCCAACTGCGCAGCGACGCTTTTGCGCAGGCCCAGGCCTATTTCGCCCAGGTCTGTGGTGGCGACATCAATAACTGCGTGCCCAGCGTCGATCCCGCCACCGACCAGCAGTCGCAGCACGCCCAGGACAAGGCGCTGTACACGGCCCGTCTGACCTACGGCTTCGCCCCCATCGGCGCGACCAATTTGGCGCCGGTGGTGCCGGTCAACGCTGAGGTGCTTCTGGAGACGCGCTTCCCCTACCTCAGCGCCAGCCAGCGCCGTGACATTTTGGCCAGTACCGAGCTGTCCTCCGGCTATGTGGTCATCGACGAATCCAACGGCTATGGCCGGCTCAACCTGATGGCCGCCGCCGACGGCTATGGCGCCTTCAACGGCAACGTCAGCGTCACCATGGACGCCAGCCTTGGCGGCTTCAACGCCCGCGATGCCTGGCGCAACGACATCGGTGGCAGTGGCAGCCTGACCAAGAGCGGCAGCGGCGAACTCACCCTTAGCGGCTTCAACACCTACAGCGGCGGTACGCTGATCGATGGCGGTACCCTGCGCGGCTACGCTCACGCGTTCGGCAGCGGCGACATCACCGACAACGCCACCCTGGTGCTGGACCAGTCGGTCAACGACACCCTCGCCAACAACCTGCGCGGCACCGGCAGCCTGGTGAAGACCGGCGTCGGCTCCCTGAGCCTGACCGGCAACAGTGATTTCTCCGGTACCACCAGCGTCAACCAGGGCCGCCTGGCCATCAACGGCAACCTCGGCAATTCGGCGGTGACGGTCAATTCCGGTGCCACCCTCGGCGGCAACGGCAGCCTGGCCAGCCTGCGCGTGGCCCAGGGCGGTATCCTGGCGCCGGGTAACTCGGTGGGCCAGCTCAACGTCAATGGCAACGTGACCCTCGACCAGGGCGCTATCTACCAGGTCGAAACCGATGCCACCGGCCGCGCCGACCGCCTGGTCGCCAACGGCAGCATCGCGGTCAATGGCGCCACCCTGGCGCTGGTCTCCAGCCCCTACTGGCAGCCGCTGGGCAGCTATCAGTTGCTCAGCGCTGGCAATGGCCTGAGCGGCAGCTTCGGACAGATCCAGTCCGACTTCGCCTTCCTCACCCCGACCCTGAGCTACGGCGCCAACCAGGCGACCCTGAGCCTGCCGCGCAACGGCGTGGCCTTCGCCGACCTGGCCGATGGCCGCAACGCCCGCGCCGCCGCGGCCGGCCTGGATGCGGCCGGTGCCGGCAATGCGCTGTGGAATCAGGTGGCCGCGACCAATGCCGCCGGTGCTCGCTCGACCTTCCAGAGCCTGGGCAACGAACTGCACGCCACCACCAAGACGGTGCTGGTGGAAGACAGCCGCCTGGTCCGCAACGCCATGGCCGAGCGGCTGCACGAAGCCCAGAACGATGCGCCGTCCAGCGCCGGTATCCAGGGTCTGGCCGGCACCCCCGAGCGTGGCCTGGTCTGGACCCAGGCCCTCGGCGCCTGGGGGCGCAATGACGGCAGCCACGCCGCCAGTAGCCTGGACAGTCACAGCCGCGGCCTGCTGATCGGCGCGGACATCCCGCTGGACAATGGCTGGCGCGCCGGTGCCCTGGTGGGCTTCGGCCATACCGATCTCGACCTGCGCGACGAATCCGGCTCGGTGGACAGCACCGACTATCACCTGGGTCTCTATGCCGGTACCCAGTGGGATGCCCTGAGCCTCAAGCTCGGCCTGGCCTATAGCTGGCACTCGGTGGAAGCGCGCCGTGATCTCCTGATCCTCGGCAGCGACCAGCACCTGGCGCCGGATTACGACGCCGGCACCACCCAGGCCTTCGGCGAACTGGCCTACCGGATCGACGCGGGCAACCTGAGCCTTTCGCCCTTCGCCAACCTGGCCCAGGTGCACCTGCAGACCGATGGGTTCCACGAGCGCAGCGGTGCCCTGGCGCTGGACAATCCGCGGCAGACTACCGACGTGACCTTCAGCACCCTGGGCCTGCGCCTGGCCAGCAAGCCGCTGGGCGATTGGAAGGTGGTGCCCAGTGCCACCCTGGGCTGGCGCCATGCCTTCGGCGATAGCACTCCGGAGCACGAGGCGGCCTTCGCCGGGGGACCGGACTTCAAGCTGGTGGGGGCGCCCATCGCCCGGGAAGCAGCGGTGGTCCAGGGCGCGCTGGACATGGCGCTGACCGAGACGGTGTCGCTGGGCCTGGGCTACGACGGCCAACTGAGCGGTCGCAGCAAGGACCAGGACCTCAGTGCCAAGTTGAGCTGGCGCTTCTAGCGCGCCGACATCCCTGGCCTCGCTGCATTGGCGAGGCCAGGGATGCCCTAGCCTTCGGCCACAGCCTGCGCCAGCGGCTGGCCGAGCAGCTCGTCCAGGATGTTCAGCCGAAACTGGCGCTGCAGCGTCACCGCATAGAATTGCTCGGCGATCTCGGGCACCTCGGCGTACAGCTGCAGCGCCCCGCTGCGCAATTCGTCCTGCACCACCACCGCGGGCAGCAGCGCCATGTCGCCGGAATCCCGGGCGAGCAGGCGCAGCATGGCCATGTCGTCGACCTCGGCGCAGATCAGCGGCTGCAGCCCCTGGCCGGCACAATAGACCTCGAACTGGCTGCGCACGTCGCTGCTGCGCCCCGGCACGATGAGCCGGGCCTGGTGCAGATCCCGCCGCAGGTCGAAGGGGCGGCTGTCCTGGCGGGGCGGGCCGATCAGGCACACCGCCTGGCGGGCCAGCAGCCGGCATTGCCAGGTGCGCTGGCTGTCAGCGCTGACTGCCTGGTTGGTCAGCACCACGTCCAGCTTGTGCAGGGCCAGGCGCTCCAGCAAGGCCTCCACACCACCGGATTCCAGGGTGAGCACCAGGTCCTCGCGCCCGAGGAAGGGCCGCAACAGGTTTTCCTGGAAGTTGCGCGAGAGGGTCGCGACGGCGCCGATGCGCAGCGTCTGACTGGCCTGGCCGGTGTGCTGCAGGGTGGTCTGCAGCTCACTGCCGAGGGCGAAGATGGTCTCGGCGTAGTCCAGCACCAGTTGCCCGGCTTCGGTCAGGCACAGGCTGCGACCGGAGCGCAGGAACAGGGCATGCCCCAGCTGCTGCTCCAGGACACGGATCTGGGTGGAAAGGGCCGACTGGGAGACGTGCAGCGCCTCGGCGGCGCGGGTCAGGTTGCCTTCCTTGGCCACGGCCCAGAAGTAGTGCAGATGATGGAAATTCAATCGGCGCATGGGCTGTTCTTATTAAGTGAACGATCGATTCTGATCTATCTATTTTAACTGGATCAGACATTTCTTGACACTAGTGCGATCCCCATGATCGAGGAGCGCGCATCTTGTCTAGCCTGCCGGTTTCCCTGGCATCTTTGCTGCCCTGGGCCTACGTCCTGGGCTTGATCCCCGTCGCCTTCCTGCAGTCGCCACGACGATTCTGGTGGCCCGCCCGGGCGGCGGGTTATCTCGGCCTGATCCTGGCAGTGGCCGCCGGGCTGCAGGCGGCCTTAGGTGGACCGTCCGGCGACCGCCTCGGCCTGGCGATGGCCGGGCTGGTCAGCCTGCTGGCCCTGGTGATCATCGAGTATTCCCAGCGCTACCTGGAGGGCGAACCCGGGCAGCGGCGCTACGGGCTCGCCTTGTTGGCCACCCTGGCCGCCGTGGCCACGGTGGTGACCAGCGCCAACCTGTACCTGCTGGTCGGTGCCTGGATCCTCTCCAGCCTGAGCCTGCATCAGCTGCTCACCTTCTACCGCCACCGTCCCCAGGCGGTGGTGGCCGCCCACAAGAAGTTTCTCGCCAGCCGCCTGGCCGATGTCAGCCTGCTGCTGGCGACCGTGCTGCTGGTGCGGGCCAGCGGGGATAGCCAGATCGCCGGGATCCTCGCCGCGGTGGATGCCCGGCTACAGGCCGGCGGCCAGCTCGGCTGGGACCTGCAGCTGGCGGCGCTGCTGCTGGCCCTGGCGGTGATCCTCAAGTCGGCCCAGCTGCCGGTGCATGGCTGGCTGATCCAGGTGATGGAGGCGCCGACGCCGGTCTCGGCACTGCTCCACGCGGGGCTGGTCAACCTCGGCGGTTTCCTGCTGCTGCGCTTCGCCCCGCTGTTTTCCGCCGCAGTGCCGGCGCAGAGCCTGCTGGTGCTGGTCGGCGGCCTGACGGCGGTGCTCGCGGCGCTGGTGATGATGACCCGGATCAGCATCAAGGTCCGCTTGGCCTGGTCGACCTGCGCCCAGATGGGCCTGATGCTCCTCGAGTGCGGACTGGGGCTCTATGAGCTGGCGCTGGTCCACCTGCTGGCCCATTCGCTGTACAAGGCCCATGCCTTCCTGGCGGCCGGCGAGGCGGTGGCCCTGGCTCGCCGCCAGGCCCTGCAGCCACGGCTGCCGCTGCCGGGCCTGGCGAGTCTGGCCTGCGCACTGCTGCTGGCCGCCCTGGCGCTGATCCTGCTGAAGGGCCTGTGGACCCTGCTGCTGCCCGACCACGAGCTGCCCTGGGTGGCCCTGACGATCCTGGCGATCGGCCTGGCGCCCTGGTGCCTGAGGCGTGGCCAGCTGGCGCACGGCCTGCTGGTGTTCGCCCTGTTGCTGGGGGCCTACCTGCTGTGGCACCAGGCAGCCGGCTGGATTCTCCACCAGCGGCTCGCCGAGGCACCGGTGCCGCTGACCCTGCTCGCCGTCGCGCTGCTGCTCGGCCTCTACCTGCTGCAGGGGCTGCTCCTGGCCCGACCCCGCGGCGCCCTGGCCCAGCGCCTCTACCCCCTGGCCTTTGCCGGCTTCTACCTGGATGAGCACTTCACCCGCCTGACCTTTCGCCTGTGGCCGGCGCGTTCGCCGCAACCCCTTATCGTGTCCCTCGGAGACCGTTCATGACTGCGTTCGAACACCTCGCTCGCCTCGACCAGACCTCGCTGCAGGAAGCCGCGCGGCAGGCCTGTGCCCGCATCGCACCGACCTGGCCGCTGGATCGGATGATCGCGGTCAACCCGCTGTGGGAGCGCTGCGATCAACCCTGGTCGGTCGTCGCCGCGCAGCTCTGGCAGCGGGCCGGCAGCCGCCTGACCCTGAGTGCCGCGGACTATCGCCAGGCCTGGCAGGACGGCACCCTCGCCGAACGTCATCTGCAGCAGGCCCTGGCCGAGCACGACGGCTCCTGGACGCCCGCCCAGCTGCTGCAGGCGTTGCAAGCACCGGAGGAGGAGGGCCGGGGCCTGCCGCTGCTCGAAGACCTCGCCGAGCCGGGCATCCCGCTCCCGGGCTGGCCGGCGCTGATCACCCAACAGATCGGCCAGAGCTGCGCTGCCTGGTTCGATCAGGAGCAGGCCGACTGGCGCCCGGACGACCGCACCGGGCTGTACCAGGCCTGGCGGGCCAGCCTGCTGGCGGACCAGGGCTTGAGCGTGCTCAGTGCCTGTCGCGACCTGCACGCACGCATCGCAGCGCTGCCCGCCGAGCCCCAGGCGGCCCTGGAAGCCGCGGTCCGCCACCTCGGCCTGGCGGCGGAAGACTGGGCGCCCTGGTTCGATTGCCTGCTGCTGCGCAACCTCGGCTGGGCGTCCTGGTGCGCCTACCGGCGCTGGCAGGCCAACCTGCAGGGCGAGGAGGACCGGACCATGCAGGAGTTGCTGGCCATCCGCGCCGCCTGGGAATGGCTGGTGGACGATCGGCGCCGCGATGCCGGCAGCCGCTGGCAACGCTGGCGCGCGGCCTGGGCGGCCCAGCTGCAACGAGCGCCTTCGGCCAGCTGGCAGGCCCTGCAGCTGTGGCAGCGCGCCGACGAACTGGCCTGGCAGGAGCAGTTGCAGCGGACGCTCTGCCAGGGCGTCCCCGCCGGCCTGCCGGAGGCGCCCCTGGCCAAGCTGTTCTTCTGCATCGACGTCCGCTCCGAACCGCTGCGACGCGCCCTGGAGCAGGCCTGTCCGGAGCTGGAGACCGGCGGCTTCGCCGGCTTCTTCGGCCTGCCCATCGCCTTCACCCCCTTGGGCACCCAGGCCACGCGGCCGCAGTTGCCGGGTCTGCTGGCCCCCCAGCTGCAGGCCAGCGAGGGCAGTGGCGATGAGGCCCAGGATCGACAGCTGGCCGAGCTGCGCCAGGCGCGTCTGGCTCGCCAGGGACGCTGGCGGCTGTTCGAGCGGCTGCCGGCCTCAACCTTCACCCTGGTCGAGAGTGTCGGCCTGGGCTACGCCGGTGCCCTGTTGGGGCGCACCTATGGTCTGCTCGGCGGCGCCTTGCAGCCGGACCGCAACGCCTGGCGCCGCAGCGAATGGCAACGCCTGCAACCGCGCCTGCCAGCCATGGCGCTGACCCAGAAGGTCGACCTGGCCGAGCGGATTCTCAAGGCCATGGGGCTGCGTGGACCAGTACCGGCGCTGCTGGTGCTGCTTGGCCATGGCAGCCAGAGCGCCAACAACCCGCAGGCGGCCGGGCTCGACTGCGGCGCCTGCTGTGGCCAGAGCGGCGAGATCAACGCCCGGCTGCTGGCCGGGTTGCTCAACGAGACCAAGGTCCGCGTGGGCCTGCGAGCGCGCGGTCTCGACCTGCCGCCGCAGTGCCGGGTGCTCGCCGGGCTGCACAACACCACCACCGACGAGGTGCGGATCTTCGCCGACGAGGCGTTGCCGGCGGCGCTCCAGCCCAGCTGGCAACGCCTGCGCACGGCCTTGGACCTGGCGACCGCCGCGGTGCGGCGCGAACGAGCCGACGCGCTGGGCCTGGCAGCCCTGGCGGACAAGCCGGATCGACTGCTCGCCCGGCTGCGGCGGCGGGCCCGGGACTGGGCGCAAACCCGTCCCGAATGGGGGCTGGCCGGCAATGCCGCCTTCATCGCCGCACCCCGCGCCCGCACCCGTGGCGTCGACCTGCAGGGCCGTGCCTTCCTGCATGACTATGACTGGCGGCTGGACGAGGACGGCCAGCTCCTGGAATCGATCATGACCGCGCCCATGGTGGTGGCGCACTGGATCAACCTGCAGTACTTCACCTCGACCACCGACAACCTGCGCTTCGGCAGCGGCAACAAGCTGCTGCACAACGTGGTGGGCGGCCATATCGGGGTGTTCGAGGGCAACGGTGGCGACCTGCGCATCGGCCTGGCGCGGCAGTCGCTGCACGACGGCCAGCAGTGGCGACATCGCCCGCTGCGCCTGCACGTGGTGATCGAGGCACCGCGCGCCAGGCTCGACCAGGTGATCGCCAACCAGCCGGTGGTGCGCGATCTGGTGCGCCACGGCTGGCTGCATCTGCTCCGGCTCGACGCGGAACCGGCCAGCCTCGAGCGCCGTACGGCCAGCGGTTGGCAGCAACTGCCGGAGGCCTGACGGGGTGTGGACCACCGCGGCGGTTACCGCCTGGTCCTCGGTAGGCCGCCCCGGTGGACCATGGCTGCGGACAGGGTGGGGTAGGGCCGCGCCGGGCGGCGTCCCTACCTGGGCGTCCGTCGCCTTGGCGTTGGGACGGACACCTCAGGTAGCACAGCCAGTGCGGCCCGGCAGAAACCATCCTTGACCGGCGGCAGTCTCTGGGAGGTCTCTTTCATTAGGAAAACCCGATGTCGAAAGCGCTACTGTCCTCGCTCGTGCTGGTAACGGCCGCCACCCTGGCCGCCTGCGACAAGACCTCCGAAGACCACGCCCGGGATGCCCAGGCGCATAGCCACACCGCCCAGGAAAAGGTCGCCGAAGGCAAGGTCGAACGCGCCTCCCAGGAACAGGCCAAGGCCGCCGAGGATCGCTCCCAGGCCAATGCGGCCGCGGCCAGCGAAGGACGCCATACCCCGCCGGATTCCGCGGTGCCCGGCTACATCAAGTCGCCGAGCAAGGAGAATCCCTGATCCTGCACGGTAGGCTCACACCGGCCCCTTGGCGGTGGGCGGGGTAGGGAGCTGACCGTTCCTGGAAGTCCTCTTGCGGGCAGCGGCCGGAGCCGGACATCCGCCTCCTGGGCGGGCGCCGGGCAGCCGTGGGGGTGAGGGCCAGGCCCGTTGACCGAGCGGGCCCCGCTCAAGGACGCAGCGGCGCGGGCCGACGAGGGTCTTTCTCGGGCCGAGCAATGGTTGTTTACATTCATCGCCAGGCGATTAGAGTAGGGAACCCGCAGCCAGCCCTCGTTCACCCTCCCTGGAGCCGCCCATGAGCCCTTCGCGACCGATCCACTGGTATCGTGCCCGTAGCACGTTCGAAATCGTCGCCCTGGGTCTGGGGATGATCGCCCTGGTGGTGGCCCTCGATCAGGGCTTGCGCAATTCACCCTCCGAGCACCTCGCCGACTACCATGCGTGCAAGGGCGATGGCGGACTGGCGCGGATGAACGCCATCGGCGAGATCGTCTGCCGCCTGCCCAGTCCGGTGATTGGCCAGGTCGCCGCCAAGACGCCCGCCGTCTCCGGGCTCTGAGCCACCGCGCCTTCCCGTCCTACTGCTGCTTCGAGGCCGTCCAGCCGCGGCCTTGCCTCCCTGTCGACGGCGCCGTCCCGGTCCCGTCAGCGCATCCGCCCGTCACCTCCGCGAGATTCCGCCCAGCCAGGGGCTGGGACTGCCGGCTGTCCTGCAGCCGCGCCAATCGCCGACATCTCTTAACGTAACATTTGATAATGAGAGTTTTTATCATTTAAAGTGCTCGCCCCTCGCGCGCGCTTCGGCGAGGAGCAGCCTTCAAGTGCACGGCGTCGGCTGCAACGCCACGGTCACAAGGATCACCATGAACACCCAAGGAATTCTCTGCCAGCCCCTTCGCCCCCGTCATGCAGCGCTTCGGCAGCTGCTCCTGGTCGGCGCGCTGATCCCCTTTCCCCTGACGGCCCTCGCCGCGACGGTGGCCGAGCAGAACGCAACGGAACTGGACACCCTGACCATCGAAGGCAACCGTCTCTACGACATGGCGCCTTCCGAGCAGACCGGCGGCTACACCGTGGATTCGGCGACCGTGGGCACCAAGACGCCGGCGGCGCTGCGCGACATTCCTCAGTCGATCACCTCCTACACCAGCGAGTACATCAAGGATCGCAACTTCAACACCCTGGATGACCTGGCCAAGTCCACCGCCGGGCTGCGGGTGCTGACCAACGACAGCGGGCGCTCTTCCATCTATTCGCGTGGCTACGAATACGACGAGTACAACATCGACGGCCTGCCGGCACCTATGACCAGCATCTTCGGCACCGTGCCCATCCTGTCGCCCTTCGACCGGGTCGAGATCATGCGCGGCCCCTCCGGGCTGTTCAACAGCACCAGCGAGCTGGGCGGCATCGTCAACATGGTGCGCAAGCGCGGCACCGAGGAATTCCAGGGCCATATCACCGGCCGCTACGGCTCCTGGGACACCAACTACCAGGAAATCGACCTGGCCGGACCGCTCACCGAGAGCAAGAACGTCCGTGGTCGCTTCGTCGCCTCCCGGGCCGATACCAATGGCGAGGTGGATTACAACGCCAGCACCAACGAGAGCTACTACGGCGACCTGGACATCGACCTGTCGGATTCCACCCAGGTCTCCTTCGGTCTCATCCATCAGGTCAAGAACATCACGCCCAACAACGGCTTCCCCACCGATGCCCAGGGCAACCTGCTGGACTTCAGCCAGTCACGCTTTTTCGGCGCCGATTGGAACTACTTCGATGGCCAGACCACCGACGGCATCTTCGAGCTGACCCACAGATTCGACAATGGTGGCTATGGGCGCATCGCGGCGCGGGCATCGCATCGTGAGGCGGACTACCTCTACGCCTTCACCGGCGGCGCCGTGCAGGCCAATGGCAATACCAGCATCCGCACCACTACCCGCGATTTCGACCAGGACGCCTATTCACTGGATGCCAGCTACAGCCAGCCTTTCGAGACCTTCGGGCAGGTCAGTGAATTCGTCGTGGGCACCGACTACAAGCACTACGACACCGACTACAGCAACGGCAATGGCGTGCTGGGCACGGTAAACGTCAATACGTATTCGCCCAGCCGTTTCGCCAAGCCGGCCCGGGTCTATCAGACCGAGCTGACCAGCGACGAGAAGGAATTCGGTCTCTATTCCAAGCTGACCTTCCGCCCGATCGAACGCCTGGCCTTGATCGGCGGGGCGCGAGTCGGCTGGTATCGCGGCGATGCCAACACCCGGACCTTCGCCACCGCCACGGCTGCCGAGACCAACAAGCCGGCTGACCAGCAGCACAACGGCTACGTCACGCCCTATGCGGGTCTGGTTTACGATCTCGACGACAATCACTCGCTGTATGCCAGCTATTCGCGCGTCTACAAGCCGCAGACCGACTACGTCGAGGCCAATGGCGATCCCATCGATCCGCGCGAAGGCGAGCAGTACGAGGCCGGGATCAAGGGCAGCTACTTCCAGGGTGACCTCAACACCCGGCTCTCGCTGTTCCAGCTGACCGACGAGAACCGGGCGACCGCCTTGCTCAATGCCAATGGCGTCTCCACCGGCTTCTATACCAACTCCGGCAAGACCCGGGTGCGCGGGGCCGAGCTCGAGGCCAGTGGCAAGCTGACCGACCAGTGGGAGGTGCTCGCCGGCTATACCTACATGCGCACCGAGAATCTCAGCGGAGTAGCCAATACGCTGTTCGAAACCATGCCCAAGCACATGGCCTCGCTGTGGACCAAGTACACCCTGGCGGGTGGCCCGCTGACCGGCCTCAGCATCGGCGGGGGCGTCACCGCCATGAGCGATTTCTCCCAGACCACCAATAACGTCACCGTCTCCGCTCCTGGCTATGCCACGGTCGATGCCAAGTTCTCCTATCCGGTCACCAAGCAGCTCACCGCGACCCTGGACGTGAACAACCTGCTCGACAAGGATTACTGGTCCCGCGTAGGTTCGGTCTCCACCTTCAACTTCCAGGGACCGTCGCGCAGCGTGATGGTTGGGGCCCGTTACGATTTCTGATGACCCTGAGGTCCGGGCGGCGCGCCGAGCGTCCGGCCCGGACCGCGGTCTCAGACATCCTCACCGTTTCGACACCGCCGACGATCTGCCAGGACGACACACTGCAACGCGATGAACGATCCACTTTTCCAGCGTGACGACGTGGGCAGCGAGCCCTGGTGGCAGGCCGTGGCCGCTCGGGGCACGCCGCTGATCGAGCCCACCGTCGACGGCCGCTATCGCCTGACCTTTCTCTGGCGCGACCCCGCGGGGCTGGCCGAGCACTCCGACACCCGGCGAGTCTGGCTCAATATCACCGGCGTCACCGATCATCATCAACCGGGTCTGCCGCAAAGCCTCGCGCGCCTGCCGGGCACCGATGTCTGGGCCTGGGAGACCGAGCTGGACGGGCGCTGGCGCGGCAGCTATTGCCTGATTCCCACACCGGAAGCGGCACCTTTCGAGGGTGCCGCCGAGCCCGACCTGCAGGGTATCCGCCTGTGGTGGCGCAGCGTCTTCCCGCTGGCCCAGGCCGATCGGCTCAATCCCCGCCGCGCCTGGCAGGGTGGGCGGGGGCTGGCGGTATCCGGCGTGCACCTGCCGGCCGCGCCGGCGCAGCCAGCCTGGGTCGGCTTCGACGAGGACCCCGGTGAGGCGTCCCGCACCGGGGTCAGGCTGCAGCAGCACCGGTGGGACAGCGCCCGGCTGGGCAATAGCCGACCTGTCTGGCTCTTCACGACGGGTGATAGCAACCCTGAAGAACGGCCCCTGGCGATCCTGCTGGACGGACAATTCTGGGCGCAGACCATGCCCATCGGCACGCCGCTGCAGCAGCTCACCGACCGCGGCCTGCTGCCAGAGGCGGTCTACCTGCTGATCGATAACAGCGACCGCGCCTTGCGTGGCAGCGAGCTGCCCTGCAATCCGGAGTTCTGGCTGGCGGTGCAGGAGGAGTTGCTGCCGCAGGTCAGGTGCTGGGCACCCCATGCGCAGGAGCCGGCCACCACCGTCGTGGCCGGCCAGAGTTTCGGCGGGCTGGCGGCGCTCTATGCCGCCCTGCACTGGCCGCAGCGCTTTGGTTGTGCCCTGAGCCAATCCGGCTCCTTCTGGTGGCCTGAACGCGGTGCGCCAGGGCGGCTGTTCGAGGCCCTGGCGGCTGGGCAGGGTGCGGGTCAGTCGCTGCGGCTGTTCATCGAGGCCGGGTTGCGTGAGCCGGCCATCCTCGAGGCATCACGCGCCCTGGTCGAGCGCCTGCGGGCGCAGGGCCATGAACTCGACTATCGCGAGATCGACGGAGGCCATGATGCCCTCTGGTGGCGCGGCGGCCTGCTCGACGGCCTGGTCCGGCTCTGGCAACCCCTGGTGGCCGTCGGCCCCTGACACTTTCCCTTCGGAGGTCCGATGGACGCCCTCAATCCCTTCGACGACCCGGCGCAGGTGCTGGTGATTCTGCGTAACGCCCGGGGCCAGTGCAGCCTCTGGCCGGAAGCCATGGCCTGTCCCGCCGGCTGGGCGCCGGTCTTCGGACCGGCGCCCCGTGCGGCCTGCGACGATTGGCTGGCGTCCCACTGGCGCGATATCCGCCCGGTCGTTTCCTCGCTTTCCTGACTGGAGTTCCCGTGTCCCCTTCTGCCCCCGCTTCCTCTCGCGAACTGCCCCTGGTCGCCGCCCAGCCCGGCATCTGGATGGCCGACCAGCTGTCGCCCCATGCCAATGCCTTCGCCGTGGCCCACCTGGTCGAGCTGCGCGGCCCGATCCAGCCCCAGGCACTGCTGGCGGCCATCGTCCAGGGGCTGGGCGAGCTGGACAGCCTGCAGCTCAGATTCGCCGAGCGCGAGGGCGCGCTGGTGCAGTGGATCGACACCGACGCCGAGATCGCCGCGCCTGCGTGGGTAGACCTCCGCGAGGCGGCTGATGCGGAAGCGGCGGCGCGGGCGGCCATTCGCGCCGATCTCGAGGGTGACCTGCGTGCCACCCGTGGCGAGCCGCTGTGGCTCAACCGCATCTACCAGCTGGGTGACGACCACCTGTACTGGTACCAGCGCTATCACCACCTGCTGATCGATGGCTATGGCTTCGCCGCCCTGGCCAAGCGGGTGGCAGCCCTCTACAGCGCCCGTGTGCGCGGGGAAACGGCCGAGGCCTCGCCCTTCGTCTCCTTCGCCGAGGTGGTGCACGAATACCAGGACTACCAGCAGTCGGCCGTGTGCGAGCGCGATGCGGCCTTCTGGCGCGAGCGGGGCGCCACGCTGCCGCCGGCGGCGTCCCTGGCGCCCGGTGGCCTGGCCGGTCAGGTACCGACGCCGCGAGTGGTGGAGGCGCGGACGCGGGTATCCGGCGAGGTTTTCGCACGCCTGGCCGAGCAGGGCAGGGGCCAGGGCGTGACACCGGCCGATCTGGCCGTGGCCCTGGCGGCCACCTGGTTCGCCCGCCTCAGCGGGCAACCCGCCTTCAGCGCCGGCTTCATCTTCATGAGGCGCATGGGCTCGGTGGCGCTGAAGTCGGGCGGGGCGACGCTCAACGTCCTGCCGTTGGCGGTGCGGAGTTCCACGGACCAGACCCTGGCGGAGCTTGGCGCCGCGCTGGCCGCCGAACTCAAGAAAATCCGGCGCCACCAGCGCTACGACGCCGAGCAGATCGCCCGCGACCTGGGCCGGGCAGGGGATGCCGAGCCCCTGACCGGACCGGTCATCAACCTCAAGCTGTTCGACTTCACCCTGGATTTCGCCGGGGTGCCCGGCATCACCCACGAGCTCGCCTCGGGGCCGGTGCGCGACCTGGAAATCGCCCTCTACCTGGAGGCCAGCGGTGCCCTGGACATCAAGCTGCTGGGCAACGCCGAGCGCTACGCTGCCGACCTCCTGCAAGGGCACGCCGAGCGCTTCGGCCTGCTGGCCGTACAATTCGCCCGGCAGCCCGGGCTCACCCTCGGCGCGGCCGAGCTGCTGGCGCCGGCGGATCGACACTGGCTGGACGCGCTCAATGCGACCGAACGGCCGCTACCGGCGGCCACCTTGGCCAGTCTCCTGGCCGAACAGGCCGCCCGGACGCCCGAATCACCGGCGCTGGCCGACCTGGAGTACGCCTTCACCTACCGCGAAACCCGCCAGCAGGTGCTGGCCCTGGCCCAGCGCTTGAGTATGGCCGGGGTAGGGCGGGGCGACATCGTCGCCGTGGCGTTGCCGCGCTCGGTGTTCCTGTCCCTGGCGCTGCTGGCCACCGTCGAGCTGGGCGCCGCCTACCTGCCACTGGACAGCGGCTATCCCGACGAGCGCCTGCAGCTGATGCTCGACGATGCCCGCCCCCGGGTGTTGCTGACCGATGCCAGCCAGCGCGGACGCTTCCCCGGGCTGGGTGAAGACCGGATACTGATCCTCGATGCGCCCCTCGTGGGGCTGGATGAGGAGCCGAGGTTCGCGGGGCCAGGTCCCAGCGATCCGGCCTATGTGCTCTACACCTCCGGTTCCACCGGCCGCCCCAAGGGCGTGGTGGTGGGGCATGCCGCCATCGTCAACCGCCTGCTGTGGATGCAGGAAAGCTACCCCATAGGGGCAGGCGATACCGTCTTGCAGAAGACGCCAAGCAGCTTCGATGTCTCGGTCTGGGAGTTCTTCTGGCCGTTGCTGGTGGGCGCCCGGCTGTACCTGGCGCCGCCCGAGGCCCATCGCGATCCCGCGGCCCTGCAGGAACTGTTCGCCCGTGAGCGGGTGACCACGGTGCACTTCGTGCCTTCGATGCTGGCGGCCTTCGTCGCCAGCCTGGACGAGCCGGCCGCCGTCGCCCGCTGCGCCAGCCTGCGCCAGGTGTTCTGCAGCGGCGAGGCGCTGCCCACCGAACTGGCCCGCACCTGGGAGCGCCGGGTCGGCGTGCCCCTGCACAATCTCTATGGCCCTACCGAAGCCGCGGTGGATGTTTCCTATCATCCCGCCCATGGCGCCGCCCTGGCGGCCGTCAGCGGCAGCAGCGTGCCCATCGGCAAGCCGGTGTGGAACACCGGGCTGCACATCCTCGACGAGCGCCTGCGCCCGGTACCGCCCGGCGTGGCCGGTGAGCTCTACCTGAGTGGCGTACAGCTGGCCGACGGTTACCTGGGTCGCCCGGAGCTGACCGCCGCCCGCTTCATCGCCGCGCCCGCGGCCGCGGGCGAACGCCTGTATCGCACCGGCGACGTGGCGCGCTGGCTGCCCGAGGGGGTCGTCGAATACCTGGGGCGCAGCGATGACCAGGTGAAGATCCGCGGCCAGCGCATCGAACTGGCGGAGATCGATCACGCCCTGCTGGCCTTGCCGGGCGTCGCCCAGGCGGTCACCCATGCCCGGGTGCTGGGCGAGGTGGCCAATGCCGCGGGCGGGGATGCCCGGCAGCTGGTGGGCTATCTCGTCGCCCAACCTGGCGCCGGACTGGACCTGGAGCGTCTGCGCGCCCGTCTCGGCGAGCAATTGCCACCGCATCTGGTACCGGTCGCCCTGGTCGAGTTGGAGGAATTCCCCCTGGGCGCTACGGGCAAGCTGGATCGCAAGGCGCTGCCAGCACCCCAGGGCGCCACCCGCGCGGTGAGCCGGCCGGTGGCGCCCGGCCTGGAAAGCGAACTGGCCGCGGCTTTCTCCGAGGTGCTCGGGTGCGCCATCGTCGGCGCCGACGACGACTTCTTCGCCCTCGGTGGCCATTCGCTGCTGGCCATGAGCCTGGCGGCCAATTTGCGTCGGCGCCTGGCGCGGCCGGTGTCCATCGGCCAGATCATGGTGGCGTCCAGCGTCGCCCGTCTGGCGCGTCAGCTGGAGCAGGATGCCGTCCACGCGACCCGCGCCGGTTTCGAGACCCTGTTGCCGCTGCGCCAGGGCGAGGGTCCTACGCTGTTCTGCTTCCATCCGGCCTCGGGCTTCGCCTGGCAATTCAGCGTGCTGCAGCGCCACCTCGATCCGCGCTGGTCGCTGCTCGGCATCCAGTCGCCGCGCCCCGACGGCGCCCTGGCCCAGGGCGACGACCTGGAAGCCGTCATCCAGCGTCATCTGCGCACCCTGCGCGAGGTGCAGCCCCAGGGGCCCTATCATCTGTTCGGCTATTCCCTGGGCGGTACGCTGGCGCAGGGGCTGGCGGCCCGGCTGCAGGCGGCCGGGGAGGAGGTGGCCTTCCTCGGCCTGCTCGATACCTACCCGCCGGAAACCCAGAACTGGCAGGAGCGCGAAGGCCAGCGCGAGCTGGATCCCGAGGTGCTGGCCGAGGTGAATCGCGAGCGCGAGGCCTTCCTGGCCGCCCAGCAGGGCCTGGCCGATCCGGCGCTGGGCGAGGGGGCGGACCTGTTCGCCACCATCGAGGGCAACTACGCCGACTCGGTGCGGCTGCTGTCCACCGCGCGCAGCGCCCGCTTCGATGGCGAGGCGCTGATGTTCGTCGCCCGGCGCACCCTGCCGGCGGGAATGGACGTCAAGGCCACCTGGGCGCCCTGGATCACCCGGCTGCAGGCCCATGAGGTGGATTGCGCCCACGTCGACATCATCGCCCAGGCCCAGCTGGCGCAGATCGGGCCGGTGCTGAATCGGGCGCTGAAGGCGCTCTAGCTAGCCGAACGCCGCGCCAGGGGCACCACCATGGGGGTCCCGGCCACCGGGTCGTCGATGATCAGGCAGTCGAGGTCGTAGACCGCCTTGATCAGCTCGGGGGTGACCACGTCCCGCGGGCGGCCGCTGGCCAGTACCTGGCCGCCACGCATGGCCACCAGGTGGGTGGCATAGCGGCAGGCGTGGTTGAGGTCGTGCAGCACCATCACCAGGGTGTGGCCCTGCTGGCGGTTGAGGTCTTGCAGCAATTCCAGCAGGTCGATCTGGTGGGTGATGTCGAGCCAGGTGGTGGGCTCGTCGAGCAGCAGCAGTGGGGTCTCCTGGGCCAGGACCATGGCGATCCAGACCCGCTGGCGCTGGCCGCCGGACAGGGTGTCCACGGCGCGGTCGGCCAGTTCGAAGACCCCGGTGGCCTGCATGGCCTGGGTTACCGCACGCTCGTCGTCGGCACGGACCCCACCGAACAGCGACTGGTGCGGATAGCGCCCGCGTGCCACCAGGTCGCGGACGCAGATGTCGCCCGGGGCCTGGGAGCTCTGCGGCAGCAACCCCAGCCGGCGCGCGACCTCCTTGGTGCGATAGCTCTGGATCGCCTGGCCATCCAGCCAGACCTGGCCGCTGCTGGGCGCCAGCAGCCGGCTCAGGGTGCGCAGCAGGGTCGACTTGCCACAGCCATTGGGACCGATGATGACCGTCAGCTCGCCATCGGGAATGGTCAGCGAGAGGTCCTCGGCGATCAATTTGCGGCCATAGCCCAGGGTCAGGCGCTCGGCGCGCAGGCGCGAGGAGGGGGCGTCGTTCATGAGCGGCGGGACTCCCAGATGAGCAGGCCGATCAGGTAGAGCCCACCCAGGCTCACCGTGACCAGGCCCACCGGCAGGACATAGGGCAGGAACAGGCGTTGGGCGAGGAGATCCGCGCCCAGCAACAGGACCGCACCGGTGAGGGCGGCGGCGGGCAGCGCCAGCCGCTGGGTTCCGGTCAGGCGACGGGCGATCTGCGGCGCGGCCAGGGCGATGAAGGAGATGGGGCCAGCCACCGCGGTGCCGGCGGCGGTGAGCACCACGCCCAGGCCCAGCAGCGACAGCCGGGTACGTTCCACCGGCACGCCCAGGGCACAGGCGGTGTCGTCGCCCATTTCCAGCAGGAACAGCCGGCGACTCAGCGCCAGGCTGGCCGCGCCTGCCAGCAGGATGAAGACCACCGCCGGCCAGGCCTTGGCCCAGGTCAGGCCATTGAGCGAGCCGGCGCTCCACAGGCCGGCGCTGAAGGCGGCTTCCAGGGAGGCATGGACGATCAGCCAGGTGTTGAGCGCCATCAGCAGGGCACGCACGCCGATGCCGACGATGATCAGCCTCAGGGTATCCACGCCGCTGCCGCGCCAGGTGAGGACATAGACCAGGGCGGCGCTGGCCAGGCCGCCGATCAGGGCGGCGGTGGTACTCCACAGGATGCTGGCCTGGAACAGCACCAGGGCGACCAGCACGCCGCTGTAGGCGCCGGTGTTGAAGCCCATGATGTCTGGACTGCCGAGGGGGTTGCGCAGCAGCGACTGGAACAGCGCGCCACTGAGCCCCAGGGCGGCGCCGATCAGCAGCGCCAGGGCCACCCGCGGCAGGCGCCACTGGGTGACCACCAGTTCGATGCCGCGTGGCGCCTCGCCCAGCAGGGCGGCCACGACCTGGGACGGACTCAGGGCCAGGCTGCCGCTGCCCAGGGCGAACACCGCCAGCAGCAGGGCGGCGCTAGTCAAGGCGAGTAGTACCCAGAGCAGGCGCAGGCTGTCGGGGCGCCTCATGCGCGGACTCCCTGGCGCTGCCGGCGGGCCAGCCAGATCAGCAGGGGGGCTCCGAGGAAGGCGGTCACCACCGAGACGCGCAATTCGCCGGTCACCAGCAGTCGGCCGACGATGTCGGCGGTCAGCAGCAGGCTGGGGGTGAACAGCAGGACGAAGGGCAGCAGCCAGCGATGGTCCTCCCCAATCGCCCAGCGACCCAGGTGCGGCACCATGAGGCCGACGAAGGCGATGGGACCGACCGCCGCCGCGGCGGCGCCGCAGAGCAGGGTGATGGCCAGCAGGCCGAGCAATTGGGTCTGGCGCACCCGGGTGCCGAGGGCAACGGCCAGGTCGGTGCCCAGGCTCAGGGCGTTCAGGGCTGGGGCCAGCAGCAGGGCGATGATCACCCCACCCAGCACCGGCAGGCTGGCACTGCGCAGCAGGTCGAGCTGGCGCACGTCCAGGGAGCCGAACTGCCAGAATCTCAGTTGATCGTAGACCTGCGGATCGAGCAGGGCGATCCCGGAGCTGACGCCTTCGAGCATGGCGCCCAGCGCCACCCCGACCAGCACCAGGCGCATGGGATTGAAACCGCCGCCACCGGCGACGCCGGCCAGCAGTACCACCAGGCTCGCCAGGAGGGCGCCGCCGAAGGCATAGCCCAGGTATTGCTCGGGACCGCTGGCACCGAACAGGGCGATGCCCAGCACCACGGCGAAGCTAGCACCGGCATTGACGCCTAGGATGCCGGGATCGGCCAGGGGGTTGCGCGTCAGCGCCTGCATCAGGGTGCCGGCCACGCCGAGGGCGGCGCCCGCCAGCAGCCCGGCGAGGGTCCGCGGCAGCCGCGCCTCACGCACGATCAGGCAGGCGGGATCGCTGCAGCCGTGGCCCAGCGCCTGCCAGACCTCGGCCAGCGGGATAGCGGTGGAACCCAGGGCGAGGCTCGCGGCCATCACTGCCAATAGCAGCAGCCCGGCGCAGCCGAGAAGGAAAAGCGAGCGCATGGTCATCCGTGACGGCAAGCAGGAAAGGGGGTAGATGAGAACAAGGCGTATTAACACATGCTAGTCTGTATTACATGCTAACAGCCTTGCCTCGGCGGCTCGATAGCGTCTCCTGTGTTTTTCCGGTGATTCATGTCCAAGACGTCCTTCCTGCTCGACTTCGGCCTGCTCAGGTCCCACGCCGCCTTTCGCACTCTGTTCATCGCCCGCCTGGTCTCCGTGCTGTCCCTCGGCCTGCTGGCCGTGGCGGTGCCCATCCAGGTCCAGGCGCTGACCGACTCGCCGCTCAAGGTGGGGCTGGCCCTCACCATGGCCGGCATCGGCATGTTCGTCGGGCTGCTCACCGGCGGCGTGCTGGCGGACCGCCTGGAGCGTCGGCGGCTGATCCTGGCGGCGCGCTCCATCTGCGGCCTGGGCTTCATCGGCCTGGCCATCAACGCCAGCCTGCCTGAACCCTCGCTGCTCGCCATTTACCTGCTGGCACTGTGGGACGGCTTCTTCGGCGCCCTGGGCGTCACTGCGCTGCTGGCAGTGACGCCGATCCTGGTCGGGCGGGAATCCATGGTGCAGGCCGGGGCGCTGAACATGCTCAGCGTGCGGCTGGCGGCCATCGTCGCACCGCCGCTGGGGACCCTGCTGATCGCCCAGGGCAGCGTGACCTGGAACTATGGCCTGACCGCCTTCGGCACCCTCATCACCCTGCTGGTGCTGTTGCGGCTGCCGCCCTTGCCGCCGCCGGAGCAGCCCCGTGAATCGCCCTGGCAGGCGCTCGGTGGCGGGTTCGCCTTCCTGTTCGAGAACCGGCTGCTCGGCGCCGTGGCCCTGGTCGGTGCCCTGGTGACCATGGCCAATGCGGTGCGGGTGCTCTATCCGGCGCTGGGGGAGGGCTGGGGCCTGGATACCGGGCACCTGGGCTGGCTCTATGCCGCTGCGCCTCTGGGTGCCGCCCTCGGTGCCCTGACCAGTGGCCGGCTGAACCAGGCGGCGCGACCGGGGCGGACCCTGTTGATGACCGCGGTGGCCACCTTCCTGGCCGTGGCGGTCTTCGCCCTGTTGCCGAGCTTCTGGCTGGCGGCCCTGTGCCTGGTGCTGTTCGGCTACCTGGGCGCGCTCAATTCCCTGGTGCAGTACGCGCTGATCCAGCGGCTGACGCCCGATCGCCTGCTAGGGCGCATCAATGCGCTGTGGACCGCGCAGAATATTGGTGGCGAAGCCATCGGCGCGGCGCTGTTCGGCGGCCTGGCCAGCCTGGTGCTGCCGGCCCAGGCGGCGTTGGTCTTCGGCCTGGTCGCCATGCTGGTGGCCGCGCTGTGCTGGGCCCTGGCCAGCGGTCTGCGCCGGGCGGAGCGGCTAGGCGCCTGATCAGAACGTAGCGCCGTTTTTGCGTAGCGTGGAAAACCGCGCAGCGTTTTCCACTGGACTCAGGGTGATAAGGCGTGGACAAGGCTGCGCCGTTGTCCACGCTACGGGTGCTCAAGGTCTGGCGTAGTGTGGAAAACCGCGCAGCGTTTTCCACGACTGCCCGGTTCAGGGCTTGGCGTAGCGCTGTTCCAGGCGATCCAGCAGCAGGTTGGCACTGTAGGGATCCAGACGGAAGGTCTCGGCGCCCAGGGCTTCCACCCGGTTGTCCTTGACCGCCGGCAGGTGCGCCAGCAGCGGATTGCTGCGCACCGCCTCGGCTTCCTTGGCGTCCGCGGCGAACAGCAGGAAGGTCTGGCCATTGAGACCGGTGGCCACGTTCTCGCCGGCCAGTTGCAGGATGTCGTGGCGCTGGCCCTGGCTGTGACTGGTGTTCAGCCCGGCCGGCAGCTCCGCCAGCTGGAAGCCCAGGCTTTCCAACAACTGGCCTTGGGAAGAGGCCGCGGTCCAGAGGTTAGCCTGGCGCGTCGCCGGGTTGTAGACGAAGGCGGAAACCGGTAGCGGCGGCAGTTGCAACCGGCCCTTGAGGTCGCCCACGCGCCGGGCGAAGTCGTCGACCACCTTCTTCGCGGCGGCCTCGCGCCCGGTGGCCTGGCCGAGTAATTCCACCACCTGCTGCCAGCTGCGGTTGTCGTAGCCCACCACCAGCACCGGGGCGATAGCCTTCAACTGGTCGACCAGGCGCAGCGCCGAATCGTTGCCGGCGGCGCTGACCAGGATGAGGTCCGGGGCTTCCGCGGCCACCGCCTCGGCATTGGCCTCGCCGATGTACAGCCGCTTCACGCCCTGCTGCTTGGCCCGTTCGCCCCACTGGCGCAGGAAGCCCTGGTCGTCGGCGAATCTGTTGTTGGGCGAGGTGGCGCCACTGGCCACCACGGGCGCCCCTATGGCGAGCAGGGAGCCGGTGAGGGTGACGCTGGTGGAAACGATGCGTTGCGGCTGGGCGGGGAGGGTCACCTGAGTGCCGTCGACGGTGAGTTCCCGCGGCCAATCCGCCGCCTGGGCGGTGCCCAGCAGCGTCAGGAAGGAGAGAGCCAGCACGATGAGAATGCGAAAGGATGACAACAAGCTGAACATGGACGCCTTCCAGTTGTAAGATAATCACTCTCATTTTCAAAGATGCCTTCGCCGAGGGCAAGGCTGCCAGCTCGGGTGCTTAGGCCCTCGCCGTCGTCAAGGGTCGGGAAAGCGCCGAGCTAGAGCCTGCCGGTCCTCCGCTCGGCGGTATTAAGTTAGGTAATTCAATGAGTTAGACGTGACGGAGGAAATCCGTTCGTTAGCTATCGAATTGACTTTGCAGCAACCAGACGTTAGTTTCGCATCATTGATAAGCATTATCATTTGCGTAGAGGTCCGTAGCAATGACGAGCAAGAGGGCAGACGCGATCGGGCAGGTGGCCACCGATCGTCAGGAACGGGCGACATTCCTGTTCCAGTCGGGTGATCGCGTCCTCCAGGGGCGTGGCATCTGTGCCCGGATCGAGACGCCCGCGAGCGGCGGCGCCCACCGGGACAGCCTGTTCCTGCATGCCGTGGAGGACGCCTTCGCCCGTGCCCGCCAGGCCGGTATCGCCGAGCCGGTGGTCATGGGCGCCATTCCCTTCGATACCACCAAGGCCTCCTGCCTGTACGTGCCCCAGGAGCACGCCTGGACCGCGCGCCTGGCACCGGTCAGCGCCGCGACGACGGTGCCACCCCAGGTGCGCGAGGTGCGCAACCTGCCCAGTGCGGAGGGTTTCTGCTTGGCGGTCGAGGAGGCCATCGATGCCTTCCGCCGCGGCGCCTTGAGCAAGGCGGTGCTGTCGCGCATCCAGGAGATCCGCCTGGCCGAGCCCGCCGACGTGGAGACCATCCTCGCCAATTTGGCGCGGCAGAATCCTACCGGCTACCAGTTCCGCATCCCCACCGCAGAGGGCGGTGAGCTGGTCGGGGTGAGTCCCGAATTGCTGGTACGCAAGCAGGGCGCCCGCGTCCATACCAATCCCCTGGCCGGTTCGGCCAAGCGTCGCGTCGATCCCCAGGAAGACGAAAGGGTCGCCCGCGAACTGCTGGAATCGAGCAAGGATCACTACGAGCACCGCTTGGTGATCGAGGACATCCGCCAGCAGCTGGCGCCGCTGTGCAGCCGGCTGGAGGTGCCCGAAGGCCCGTCGCTGCTCAGCACCAACGCCATGTGGCACCTGTCCACCGCCATCGATGGCGAGCTCGCCGACAGCCAGACCTCGGCGTTGCAGCTCGCCTGTCGTCTGCATCCCACGCCGGCCGTCTGCGGCTATCCCACTGCCGCGGCGCGTCAGCTGATCCAGCGCATCGAACCCTTCGACCGTGGCCTGTTCACCGGTATGGTCGGCTGGTGCGATGCCCAGGGCAACGGCGAGTGGGTGGTCACCATCCGCTGCGGCACGGTCCAGGGCGATCTGCTGCGGCTGTTCGCTGGCGCCGGTATCGTCGAAGCCTCCGATCCGGCGGCGGAGTGGGCCGAGGTCACCGCCAAACTGGGCACCATGCGTGCCGCCTGTGGTTTGTTCGACGAGGAGAACCCCACGTGAGTCTGGAATTCACCCCCTGGCCGGAGGATCTGGCGGCCCGCTATCGGGCCCTCGGCTACTGGCTCGACCTGCCGATGACCGAGATCCTGGCCCGCAGTCGCGCGGCTCTGCCCGAGGCGCCAGCCATCCTCTGCGGCGAGCGGCAACTGAGCTACGCCGAGCTGGACGAACGCTCCAGCCGCCTGGCCGCCCACCTGCAGGCCGCCGGCCTGCGCCGCCACGACACGGCGCTGGTGCAACTGCCCAACGTGGCCGAGTTCTATATGGTGTTCTTTGCCCTGCTCAAGGCTGGCATCGCGCCGGTCAATGCGCTGTTCAGCCACCAGAAGCTGGAGTTGCTCGCCTACGCGCAGCAGATCCAGCCGAAGCTGTTGATCGCTTCCAGCGAACACAACCTGTTCCGTGACGATACCTTCCTCGGCGAGTTGCGGGACGTGGCGCCCGGGTTGAACGAGGTGCTGCTGGATGGCAGTGCCGATGCGCGCAGCCTGCAACAGCGCCTGGATACCCCGCGCGAAGGCTACCAACTGACGCCCACCGCCGGTGGCGAGGTGGCCTTCTTCCAGCTCTCCGGCGGCAGCACCGGCACGCCCAAGCTGATCCCGCGTACCCATAACGACTACTACTACAGCCTCAGGCGTAGCGTGGAGATCTGCCAGCTCAGTCCGGCGACGCGCTTTCTCTGCGCGCTGCCGGCCGGGCACAACTACACCCTCAGCTCGCCCGGCGCCCTGGGCGTCTTCATTGCCGGTGGCTGCGTGGTCATGGCGCGGGATCCCGAGCCGCTGCGCTGCTTCGAGCTGATCGAGCGGCACCAGGTGGACTGGGTGGCCCTGGTACCGCCGGCGGTGGCGCTCTGGCTGCAGGCGGCGGCCACACCAGCCCAGCGCGCGCGACTCGCCAGCCTGCGCGTGGTGCAGGTGGGCGGCGCCAGCTTCGCCGAGGCCCAGGCCCGCCGCGTGCCCAGCGAGCTGGGTTGCCAGTTGCAGCAGGTGTTCGGCATGGCCGAGGGGCTGGTCAACTACACCCGCCTGGACGACGAGCCCGAGCGCATCTTTACCACCCAGGGCCGGCCCATGAGTCCGGATGACGAGGTGCGCATCACCGACGAAGACGGCCACCCGGTGCCCGACGGCGAGCCGGGCCTGCTGTCCACCCGCGGTCCCTACACCTTCCGCGGCTACTACCGCAGTCCCGAGCACAACGCCCAGGTGTTCGATGCCGAAGGCTTCTACTTCTCCGGCGACGTGGTCCAGCGCGATGCCGCCGGCTACCTCAAGGTGGTCGGCCGGGTGAAGGACCAGATCAACCGCGGGGGCGAGAAGATCGCCGCCGCCGAGATCGAAGGCCTGCTGCTGCGCCATCCCGGCATCACCCATGCGGCGCTGGTGGCCATCGCCGATGAGCTGATGGGCGAGAAGAGCTGTGCCTGCCTGGTGGTCAGCGACCCGGCGCTCAAGCCGGTGGCCCTTCGCCGCTACCTACGCGAGCAGGGCGTGGCCGACTACAAGTTGCCCGACCGCTTCCAATTCCTCGACCAGCTGCCGCTCACCGCTGTCGGCAAGATCGACAAGCGTCGCCTGCGCGAGCAGCTGCAGACCCCCTCAACCGAGCGTTCCTAAGGTTTCCCATGGCTATCCCCCGTCTCGCCTCCTATCCCTTGCCCCAGCCCGAGGGCTTTCCCGCCAACAAGGTCGCCTGGAAACCCGCGGCCGACCGCGCCGTGCTGCTGATCCACGACATGCAGCGCTACTTCGTCGAGTTTTATGGCGACAACAGCCCGCTGATCGCCCAGGTGGTGGCCAATATCGCCGCGCTGCGCACCTGGGCCGATGCCCAGGGCGTGCCGGTGGTCTACACCGCCCAGCCCACCGACCAGCCGCCCGCCGATCGCGCCTTGCTCAACGACATGTGGGGGCCGGGCCTGACCCAGGCCGATCCCGCCCTGCAACAGGTGGTGGACGAACTGGCACCCAAGGACGGCGACGTGGTGCTGACCAAGTGGCGCTACAGCGCCTTCCACCGTTCCAACCTGCAGGATCTGATGACCGAGTGGCGCCGCGACCAGCTGATCGTCTGCGGCGTCTACGCCCACATCGGCTGCCTGACCACCTGCACCGACGCCTTCATGAGGGACATCCAGGCCTTCCTGATCGGCGACGCCGTGGCCGACTTCAGTGAAGACGAGCACCGCATGGCGCTGCGCTACGTGGCCACCCGCTGCGGCAGCACCCTCAGCACCGCCCAGGTCACCGGCGGTGCGGTAGCCCTGGACGAAGCCTGGCTGCGCGCCCAGGTCCAGCCGCTGCTGGACGCCGATGACGAGGAGCCGGCGCTGGACGACAACCTCACCGATTTCGGCCTGGATTCGGTACAGGTCATGACCCTGGTGGGCGAGTGGCAAAAACGTGGCCTACCGGTGACCTTCGCCGATCTCGCCGCTCAGCCGACCCTGCAGGGCTGGCTGGACCTGCTGCGCGCTCGCGCCTAGGGAGCCTCTGATGACACAACTGGATTTCACCGGCAAGCGTGTCTGGGTGACTGGCGCGGGGCAGGGCATCGGCCTGCAGGTGGCGCGGCGCTTCAAGGAAGCGGGTGCCGAGGTGATCGGCCTCGACCGGCAATTCGCCGAGAGCGACTATCCCTTCCGTACCCAACTGCTAGACGTCGCCGACGCGGCCCAGGTGGAGAGGGTCTGCCAGGCCCTGCTGGCCGAAGAGCGTCGCCTGGACGTGCTGGTCAACGGCGCCGGCGTCCTGCGCCTGGGTACCAGCGACAGCCTGAGCCTGGACGATTGGCAGGCGCTGCTGGACGTCAACGTCTCCGGACCCTTCTACCTGTTCCGCCAGCTGGTACCGCTGTTCAAGGCCCAGGGCCGGGGCGCCATCGTGAACATCGCCTCCAACGCCGCCCATGTGCCGCGGCTGCAGATGGCCGGCTACTGCACCTCCAAGGCGGCGCTGGTGTCCCTGAGCCACTGCGTGGCCCTGGAACTGGCGGGCTCGGGCGTACGCTGCAACGTGGTCTCGCCCGGTTCCACGGCGACGCCCATGCTGGCCGGCATGCTCGGCTCGCCCGAGGGCTACCAGCGGTTGGTGGACGGTCTGCCGGAGGACTTCAAGCTGGGCATCCCGCTGCGCAAGATCGCCCAGCCCGACGAAATCGCCAACACCGTGCTGTTCCTGGCCTCGGACCTGGCCAGCCATATCACCATGCAGGACATTGTGGTGGACGGCGGCGCGACCCTGGCGGCGTAAGGAATTTCCGTAGGTTGGGTTGAGCGCCAGCGAAGCCCAACGCAGCGGGTTCGACTCCGCGTGTTGGGCTTCGGCGATAGAGCCGCCTCAGCCCAACCTACGGCTAGGCTCGGCGATCTATCTGGGCCTTATCGGGCCGATAGAGCTGAATGCCTGTTCGAATAGCTCCCTCTCCCCTCGGGAGAGGGTTAGGCGAGGGATCCCTCGCTACGAAGGCTAGTGGAAAAGGCTGCGCCGTTTTCCACGCTACAGCTCTGGCCAGCCATATCAACATGCAGGACATCGTGGTGGACGGTGGCGCGACCCTGGCGGCGTAAGGGCTTTTCGTAGGTTGGGTTGAGCGCCAGCGAAGCCCAACGCCGCGGGTCCAACTTCCGGCATTGGGCTTCGACGATGAAACAGTCTCAACCCAACCTACCGCTATGCTCGGTGATCCATCGCGGCCATGGGCCGCTCCTACAGGAAGCGATGCTCTTGTAGGAGCGGCCGCATCGGCGGACCGCCATGGCCGCGATGGATTTGGCAGAGGTGCCTTACCCCGCCACCAACACCCGAATGGCTTCCAGGCGTAGCGAGGCTTTGTCCAGGTAGGTCAGGCCTTCTTCGCGCTGCTGGCGCAGGCGGTCGATCTCGTCCTGGCGGACGCTGGAGTTGACCGCGCGCAGGGCTTCCAGGCGGGCGATTTCCTCGTCCATGCCTGCCAGGTAGGCCTGGCGGGCCTTGGCGACGCGTTCCTCGTGGCGAGGCAGGGCCTTGCCTTCACCGCCACCGATCAGCTTGGCCAGGGAGTCGCGCTGGGCCTGGACGAACTTGTTGGCGCTGGTGCGCGGCACGCTTTCCAACTGGTCGTTCAGCGTCTCGAAGGCCACCCGGGCGGCCAGGTCGTTGCCGTTGGCGTCCAGCAGGCAGCGGATCGCCAGCGGCGGCAGGTAGCGACCCAACTGCAGGGCGCGCGGCGCCACCGCCTCGCTGATGTAGATCAGCTCCAGGAGCACGGTGCCCGGCTTGAGCGCCTTGTTCTTGATCAGCGCCACGGCGGTGTTACCCATGGAGCCGGACAGCACCAGGTCCATGCCGCCCTGGGCCATGGGGTGCTCCCAGGTCAGGAACTGCATGTCCTCGCGGACCAGGGCCACGTTGCGGTCGTAGGTGATGGTCACGCCCTCGTCGTCGCCGAGGGGGAAACCGGCGTCGAGCATCTTCTCGCTGGGCTTGAGGATGAGGGCGTTGTCGGAATGGTCCTCGCTGTCGATGCCGAAGGCGTTGAACAGCTCTTCCATGTACATCGGCAGGGCGAACTGGTCGTCCTGTTCGAGGATGTCTTCGACCAGTTGCTCGCCGGCGCCGGCACCCGCGGAATTGAGTTCCAGCAGGCGGTCACGGCCGTTGTGCAGTTCGGTCTCCAGCGCGGCGCGCGCCTGGACGCCTTGCTCCAGCAGCGCCTGCCAGGCGGCCTCGTCGCCACCGGCCAGTTGCTCGTCCAGCTCGGCGGCGAAGCGCGCCTGCAGGGCGCTGCCGGTCGGCGAGGTGGCCAGGAAGGCGTTCAGCGCCTGGTGGTACCACTGGAACTGGCGCTCCTGGCGGCTGCCTTCGAGGTAGGGCACGTGCAGCTGGATGGTGTGGCGCTGGCCGATCCGGTCGAGACGGCCGATGCGCTGCTCCAAGAGGTCCGGGTGGGCCGGCAGGTCGAACAGCACCAAGTGGTGGGCGAACTGGAAGTTGCGGCCTTCACTGCCGATCTCGGAGCAGATCAGCACCTGGGCGCCGAATTCCTCGTCGGCGAAGTAGGCGGCGGCGCGGTCGCGCTCGAGGATGCTCATGCCCTCGTGGAACACCGTGGCCGGGATGCCGGACTTCAGCCGCAGGGCGTCTTCCAAGTCCAGGGCGGTTTCCATGCGCGCGCAGATGACCAGCACCTTGTGCGGCTTGAGCGCCTTGAGGGTGTCGATCAGCCACTCGACGCGGCCATCGTGGCGCCACCAGCGGTCGTTGTCGTCTTCCGGGGCGAATTCGGTTTCTGGCTGCAGCGACTGGCCGGGCATCACGCCCTCGTCCAGGTAGGCATCCGGGAAGGGCAGGGCATGGGCATGCAGCTCGCGCTCGGGGAAGCCCTTGACCGCGGCGCGGGTGTTGCGGAACAGCACCCGGCCGGTGCCGTGGCGATCCAGCAGCTCGCGCACCAGGCGGGCGCGGGCGTCGGCATCACCGGCGGCCGCGGCGCTCAGCAGGGTCTCGCCTTCCTGGCCGAGGAAGCCGCCGATGGCGTCCTGGGCGGCCGGGCTCAGGGCGCCGGCGTCGAGCAGTTCCTGCACGGCTTCGGCCACTGGGCGGTAGTGCTGGGACTCCTGCTGGAAGGCGGCGAAGTCGTGGAAGCGGCTGGGGTCGAGCAGGCGCAGCCGGGCGAAGTGGCTGTCCTGGCCCAGTTGCTCGGGGGTCGCGGTCAGCAGCAGCACGCCGGGGATGACCTCGCCCAGTTGCTCGACCAGGCTGTATTCGCGGCTGGCGCCCTCGGGGTGCCAGACCAGGTGGTGGGCTTCGTCGACCACCAGCAGGTCCCAGCCGGCGGCGAAGGCGGCATCCTGGGCCTTTTCGTCGCGCACCAGCCAGTCCAGGGAGACCAGGGCGAGCTGGGCGTCCTCGAAAGGATTGCCCTCTTCGCTGGCCATAAAGCGCTCGGCGTCGAATAGCGCCACTTCCAGGTTGAAGCGGCGGCGCATCTCCACCAGCCACTGGTGCTGGAGATTTTCCGGCACCAGGATCAGCACTCGGCTGGCGCGACCGCTGAGCAGCTGGCGATGGATCACCAGGCCGGCTTCGATGGTCTTGCCCAGGCCCACTTCGTCGGCCAGCAGCACGCGCGGCGCGACCCGGTCGGCCACGCTGCGGGCGATGTGCAGCTGGTGCGGGATCGGCTGGGCGCGGGCGCCGCCGAGGCCCCAGAGGCTGGATTGCAGGAGACGGTTGCGGTGCTCGTGGGTGTGGTAGCGCAGGCCGAACCAGGGCAGGGGGTCGATCTGCCCGGCGAACAGGCGGTCGCTGGCCAGGCGGAACTGGATGAAGTTCGACAGCTGGGCCTCGGGCACGCTGCGCGCCTCGCGCTCGGCGGTGAAGCCGTGGTAGGTCAGCAGGCCGTCCTCTTCGGAGACCTCGCGCACGGTCAGCTTCCAGCCCTCGAAATGGGTCACCTCGTCGCCCGGCGCGAAGCGCACCCGGGTCAGGGGCGCATTGCGCTGGGCATACTGGCGTGTCTCTCCGGTGGCTGGATAGAGCACCGTGAGCAGGCGGCCGTCCAGGGCCAGGATGGTTCCCAGGCCCAGTTCGGCCTCGCTGTCACTGATCCAGCGTTGTCCCGGTTGATGTGACGCCATGTAGTAGCTTCTCCCCAGCTATCAAAAAGCCGGCTATTTTAGCCAGAGCGGAGTCATAAGCCCAACCTGCTGTTTGCCGCAGGCTGCGAAAATCGAGGTGCTTGTCATGATCCCTGCCATTCCGCCCCCTGGGGTGACCCCGCCGAACCAGTTGGATCCGGCGCCAGTGCGCGCGCCCGTCGCCCCGGTGGCGCCGGTGGAGCCCGCGGCCGAGACGGCGCATGCCCCGCTGGAAGACGAAGCCACCCTGGATCGCGAGGCGCGCCGGCGGCGGCGCCAGCGCGAAGCCCTGCGCCAGGGACTCGGTGCCGAGCGCGCCCAGGTGCTGGAAGAGCCCGAGCAGGTGGGCGCCCAGGTGGATCTGCGGGTCTAGTCCATGGTCGAGGTCCCGAACCTGGCCGATGCCGAGCTGCACTTCCACCCGCGGTGGCTACAGCCGGAAACCGCCGACGCCTGGCTAGGGCAGCTGGAAGCCGAAACGCCCTGGAGCCAGCCACAGGTGCGGGTGTTCAACCGCTGGCACCCGGTACCGCGGCAGGTCGCCTGGTATGCCGATCCCGGCGTGGTCTACGGCTATGCCGGCCTGGATCACGCCGCCTTGCCCTGGACGCCGTTGCTGCAGCTCATCCGTGCCCAAGTCGAGGCGGCTAGCGGCCAGGCGTTCAATGGCGTGCTGCTCAATCGCTATCGTGACGGCCAGGATTCCATGGGGTGGCACAGCGACGACGAGGCCAGTCTCGGTCGCAATCCGGTGATTGCCTCGCTGAACCTGGGCGCCGCCCGGCGCTTCGACTTTCGCCGCAAGGGCACCAGCCGCATCGGTCATTCCCTGGAGCTCGGTCATGGCAGCCTGCTGGTCATGGCCGGCGCGACCCAGCATCATTGGCAGCATCAGATCGCCAAGACCCGCAAGGCCAGCGGGGTACGGCTGAATCTCACCTTTCGTTGGATAGCCCCATGAGCGACGACAGCAACAACCTCATCGATTTCACCACCGAGCGCGGCAAGCGCCTCCACGACCTCAAGGAGCGCCGTCTGCAAGAGGTGCGCTCGGCCTTCGAGCAGGCGCTGCCGCTGACCAGTGGCAAGAAGAAAAAGCGCAAGCCGAAGAAGAAATAGGCGAACGACCGTTCGTCGGGATTCGCCCTTGAAATTTTGTGGGGGGTTCCTATCTAGGTTCATGCGGGATGCCGAAGTCGGGTCCCGCAGGCAATACCGAAACTTGCTGAACCTATCAGGAGATTCACCATGAGCAACGTACTGTCCCTAGCCCCGCTGTTCCGTCATTCCGTCGGCTTCGACCGGTTCAACGACCTGTTCGAATCCGCCCTGCGCAACGACGCTGGCAGCTCCTATCCGCCCTACAACGTCGAGAAGCACGGTGACGACCAGTATCGCATCGTCATCGCCGCCGCCGGTCTCCAGGAAGATGACTTGGAAATCGAAGTCGAGCGTGGCGTCCTGACCGTCAAGGGCGGCCGGCGCGAAAACAGCGCCGAGAGCGTAACCTTCCTGCACCAGGGCATCGCCCAGCGTGCCTTCAAGCTGTCCTTCCGCCTTGCCGACCATATCGAGGTGAAGGGCGCCGATCTCAAGCACGGCCTGCTGAGCATCGAGCTGGTACGGGTGATCCCGGAAGAAGCCAAGCCCAAGCGCATCGCCATTTCCGGCCAGCGCCCGGCCCTGGACAACTGATCGTCCAGGCGTCCTGCCCAGAGAAGCCCCAGCCCCGTGCTGGGGCTTCTTCGTTTCAGCTTGGAGAAACCCTGGAAGATCAGCGGCTCCGCCCGAACAGCTCGACGAAGACGCCGCGCAGCCAGCGGTTGCCGGCGTCCTGGTGATAGCGGGCATGCCAGTGCTGCTTGACCGCGAAGGCCTCGATGGGCACCGGACACTCGTGGAGTTCTAATCCGTAGGTCGTGGCCAGGGTGGTACCTATGTGGCGTGGCAGGGTGACGATGAGGTCGGAGTTGCCGACCACCGCGCCCACGCCGAGAAAGCCGGGTAGCTCCAGCACGATCCGGCGCTGCACCTCGGCGCGGACCAGTCCCGCCTCCAGCAACTTCTGACCGGTCCCCGCGCTGACCAGCACATGACCTTCCTTAGCGTAGGCCGCCGCCGTGACGCCGTCCTGCAGGCGCGGATGCTCGGCACTGACCAGACAGACCCAGTCCTGGGGAAACAGCACCTGCTGATAGATGCCGCCGCCCAGCCAGGGGATGAAGCCGACTGCCAGGTCCGCCTCGCCGATCTCCAGGGCCTGCTCGGTATTGCCGTCGATCCGGGCGATCTCCAGCCGCACGCCGGGCGCCACCTCGCGCAGGTGCGCCAGGATGCGCGGCAGCAGGGTGATATGGCTGGCATCGCTCAGGCACAGGCGGAACAGCCGCTGGGCAGTGGTGGGATCGAAGGCGACCTCCCAGGCGACTAGGCGGCGCAGGGATTCCAGCACCTCGCGGCAGGGGGTGATCAGCGCCTCGGCCTGGGGCGTGGGCTTCATGCCGCCGGGGGTGCGCACGAACAGCGGATCGCGCAGCTGTTGGCGCAGCTTGCCCAGCCAGAGGCTGATGGTGGGCTGGCTCTGCCCGAGTTGCTCGGCAGCCCGGGTCACGCTGCCGGTGCTGTAGAGCACCTCGAACAGCATCAGCAGCTTGGGCTCGGGAAGGCCTTCCGTCGGGTGCATTATTAGAATTTCTGATGGCCGGATTGGGCTCTTTGTATAGCTCAATAGGGCACACACGCCTAGGGTATTGGCAAAACAAGGAGTCCTATGCCCTATGAAAATCTGCGTCCTGGGTGCCGGTGCCCTCGGCAGCACCTTCGGTGCCTGGCTGAGCGAGGCGGGGCGCGACACCTGGCTGCTCAACCGACCCAACGCCCATATCCAGGCGATCCGCCACGCGGGCCTGGCGATCGAAGCCGCCGAGGGCAACCGGGTCGTCCAGGTGCAGGCCGCCGACGATGCCAACGCCGTTGGGGTGGTCGACCTGGTGGTGGTGCTGGTCAAGTCCTTCGCCACGGTGGCGGCCATGACCCAGGCGCTGGCGCTGGTCGGTCCGCATACCCTGGTGCTGTCGCTGCAGAACGGCCTCGGTCACGAAGAACTGCTGGCCGAGATCGTCGGCCGCGAGCGGGTGATCGCCGGCAAGACCTACGTCGGCGGGGTGCTGCTCGGACCGGGACGGATCCGCAGCGGGGTGGCGGGCAAGCAGACCATCATCGGCGAACTCGATGGCCAGCTCACGCCGCGGGTACAGGCGGTGGCCGACGCCTTCGCCGGCGCGGGGCTCGCCACCACGGTCAGCGGCAACATCCTCGGTACCCTCTGGGACAAGCTGCAGGTGAACGTCGCCACCGGGGCCCTCACCGGCATCACCCAGCTCACCTACGGCCAGCTCTACAGCGAGCCGCTCTTGCGCGATACCGCCTTGCAGGCGGTGGCCGAGGCCATCGCGGTGGCCCGCGCCGCTGGCGTCGAGCTGGGGCTCAAGGAGCCGGAAGCCGCCTGGCAACTGGCCCGCGAAGGGCTGCCGCCCTCGTTCAAGACCTCCATGCTGCAGAGTCTGCAGAAGGGTTCGATCACCGAAATCGACTTCATCAATGGCGCGGTGGTGCGGCTCGGCCAGCAGTACCGCGTACCGACCCCGGTCAATGCCACGCTGGTCGCCTGCATCAAGGGCATCGAGCGCGCCCTGGTCGATAGACAACAAGAGGACGCCACATCATGAGCATTCCCAAGGCCTATCTGGAACACGTGGCCATCTGGGTGAAGGACATCCACTGGCATATCCGCTTCTTCCACGAGGTGTTCGGCATGACCCTGCGCGAGGTGCACGGCACCCTGGAGGAGCCCACCCAGTACTGGACGCTGGGCGGCATGCAGTTCATGAGCAAGCCGGACTTCGCCGGCCCCGAGGGCCGTTTGGGCCACCTGGGGCTGATGTGCGAGGACGTCGACGCTGCCCTGGCCGCCGCGCGCCGTTTCGAGGGGGTTGAGGAAATGCCCCAGGGCCATAACTGGCTGCGCCTGCCCGATGGCCTGGCGCTGGAATTCATCCAGGCCGTGCCCGCCAGCGCCGTGCACGACGCCCTGGCCGTCAATGCCCGTCAAACCGAGTGACAGCGACCATGACCGTACAAGAAAAATACTTCGAGGACGCCCGCGAAGGCGATGAGGCGATCACGCCCAGCTATAAGGTCACCAAGGAACGCATCCTGGCCTATGCCGACCTCACCGGCGACCACACCCCGGTCCACGTCGACGAGGCCTATGCCAACGCCAGCCACTTCGGCGGCCTGGTCGCCCATGGCCTGATGGGGCTGTCCATCGCCGATGGACTCAAGACCCAGTGCGACTATCGCTTCCTGCCGGGGATGTCGCTGGGCTGGACCTGGGATTTCCTCTTGCCGATCCGCGTCGGCGACGAGTTGCACGTGAAGCTGCGCGTCGGGTCCATGCGACCCAGCAAGAGCAAGCCGGGCTGGGGCATCGTGGTGCTGCCCTCGGAGCTGATCAACCAGAAGGGCGAGGTCGTCCAGCGCGGCGAACACCGGCTGATGGTGCCGCGGCGGGAGGGGGCCCTATGAGCCAGCCACTACCCCTGCAAGGCCTGAGGGTCATCGACTACAGCCACTTCCTCGCCGGCCCCTACGTGGGGCGTTGCCTGGCGGCCCTGGGCGCCGAGGTGATCAAGGTCGAGCGTCCCGGCAGCGGCGATGCCGGCCGCCAGCACGCTTTCGTCCTGGACAATGGCCAGAGCGGCTACTTCCTGCAACTCAACATGGGTAAACAGGGCGTCAGCGTCAACATGAAGGACCCGCGCGGCAAGGCCTTCATGCAGCAGCTGTGCGACAGCGCCGACGTCTTCATCGAGAACTACCGGCCCGGCGCCCTGGACAAGCTCGGCCTGGGTTACCAGGAGTTGTCCGCGCGCAATCCGCGGCTGGTCTACTGCTCGATTTCCGCCTACGGCCATACCGGCCCCGACGCCCATCGCGCCGGCTTCGGCCTGATCGCCGAGGCCAAGAGCGGCATCATGCAGATGGTCGGCACGCCCGGCGAGGCGCCGCCGCTGCTGCGGATTTCCCTGGGCGACATGTACACCGGCGCCCATGCGGTGGCCGCCATCAACGCGGCGCTGCTCGGCCGGGTCACCAGCGGCCGCGGCCAGCACATCGACATGGCGCTCTACGACACCCTGGTGTCCATGCACGAATACGCCGTGCAGTGCTACACCCTGTCCGGCGGCGTGATCCTGCCGCAGCAGACCGGCCACGACATGCCCACCTCGACCCTCTACGGCGTGTTCCGCGCCCAGGACGGCGACCTGGTGATCGCCGCCCAGGTGGACGACTCCTGGAAGCGCTTCGCCGCGCTGGTCGAGCAGGACGCGGGTCAGCCGGGCTTCGGGAGCGACGTTCGCTTCCACACCTCCACCGGCCGTAATGCCCATCGCGAAGCCATCCTGCCCATCGTCAAGGCCTGGGTGGCGGCCAATCCGGTCGCGCGGCTGCTATCACTGCTCGACGAGATCGACGTGCCCTGCGCCAAGGTGCAGCGCATCGACGAGGTGATCAACGATCCGCAGATCAAGGCCCGCGGCATGATCCAGGAGCAGCAGCATCCGCGCTACGGCACCCTGCGCCTGCCCAATCTGCCGTTCCGCTTTTCCGAGTGCGATACCACCATCCATCAGGTGGCGCCGGATCTCGGCGAGCACAACGCCGCCGTGGCCCAGAGCCTCGGCTATAGCGAGGAAGAGATCGCCCGGCTGCAGGCTGACGGCGTGCTCTTCACTCAGGAGATGCCGGCATGACCGACCAGTACGCGGTGATCGGCCGCCCGATCAATCACACCAAGTCGCCCCTGATCCATGGCCTGTTCGCCGCGACCAGCGGCCAGGACCTGGAGTACGGCGCCATCGAAGGCTCGCTGGAGGATTTCGCCGGGGACGTGCAGCGCTTTCGCGCCCAGGGTGGATGGGGCATGAACATCACGGCGCCCTTCAAGCTGCAGGCCTTCCAACTGGCCACCGAGCCCAGCGAAAGGGCACGCCTGGCCAAGGCGGCCAATGCGCTGAAGTTCGAGGGTGAGCGCATTTTGGCGGAGAACTTCGATGGTATCGGTCTGCTGCGCGACATCGAGGTCAACCTCGGCCAGCCCCTGGCCGGCAAGCGGGTGCTGCTGCTGGGCGCCGGTGGTGCCGTGCGGGGCGCGCTCCTGCCGTTCCTCGCGGCCAGGCCGGCAGAGCTGGTGATGGTCAATCGTGACGAGCAGAAGGCCGTTGGAGTCGCCGAGGAAATTGGCCATCCGCTGCTGCGCGTGAGCCGCTACGAGGCGCTGGAAGAGGAGCGCTTCGACCTGGTGATCAACGCCACCTCGGCCAGTCTGGTCGGCGAGTTGCCGCCGGTGCCGGCGGGCGTCTTCGTCCAGGCCGTGCTGGCCTATGAACTGGCCTATGGCAAGGGGCTGACGCCCTTCCTGCGGCTGGCGCAGGAGCAGGGCGTGGCGCAACTGGCCGACGGGGTGGGTATGCTGGTGGAACAGGCGGCCGAAGCCTTCGCCTGGTGGCGCGGCGTGCGCCCCGAGACCCGGCCGGTCATCGACCAGCTGACCATTCCTCTGCAGTGAGCGGACCCATGAAGATCCTGATGTTGCACGGTATCAATCACAATATGTTCGGCAAGCGCGATCCCGTGCAATACGGCACCGTGACACTCGCCGAGATCGACGCCAAGCTGGCTGCCCTGGGCGCTGAGCTCGGCGTCGAGGTGGAAAGCTTCCAGACCAATCACGAAGGGGACATGGTCGAGCGCATCCATCGCGGCTTTGAGGAAGGCGTGGACGCCGTGCTGATCAACGCCGGCGCCTGGACCCACTACAGCTACGGCATCCGCGACGCCCTGGCGATCCTTACGGTGCCGGTGGTGGAGCTGCATATGTCCAACATCCATGCGCGGGAAAGCTTCCGCCACCATTCGGTGTTCGCCGAGATCGTCCTGGGGCAGATCGCCGGTTTTGGGGTGGATAGCTATCTGCTGGCACTGCGCGCGGCGGTGAGTGCGGCCCAGGCTCGGCGGTAGCGGGGCTTGGCGTTCCGCTTCCACGAAGCCCTGGCCATGCCGGGGCTTTTCCTGGGGGCGGCCCTCACCCCGGCCCTCTCCCAGAGGGAGAGGGGGCGCCACCGACAAGCTCCGGGTAGGGTGGAAAACCGCGCAGCGTTTTCCACGCGAAGTCTCTGTTCGTTGCTCAGTGTGGTCCGCCGGTGCGGTCGCTCCTACGGGCCGTCGTAGATACCATCTTTCCCACCAATCACAACAGGCCGGTTAAAGGGCCTGTCGTGGTTGATAAGGTCGCTGCGTCTTGAGCACGCCATAGGCGATCTGCAGCAGT
>NZ_BAAJNP010000006.1:0-457972 GCF_054558395.1 Pseudomonas sp. No.117 | reverse complement strand
GGTGAAGCCGGCAGGTCAGCTGGCTGGGGTTGCCCTCACCCCAGCCCTCTCCCGGGGGGAGAGGGGGCTAGGCGCGGTGCTGCGGGGGCTTGGGTGCTACCTTCTGGATCAGGTGCTGCTTGGCGCCCGTCAAAGAGCAAGAGCAGCAATAGCCCGGCTGCGCCGGGCTGTTGTGGCCAACGCGGGCAGGGCGGTCCGCTGAGACGGCCGCTACTACAGAGCGTCTCAGCGTAGGAGCGGCCGCATCGGCGGACCGCCATGGCCGCGATAGATACGTAGGTTGGGCTGAGCTTGCGAAGCCCAACACGCAAGGGCTGCGCGTGGGTGCAGAGCTTTGGGGAGAGTCCGGATGTTGGGCTTCGCTGGGCTCAGCCCAACCTACCCAAACAAAGCCATGAAAAAGCCCGGCATTGGCCGGGCTTTTTGCGTTGGGCAGGGGCTTACGCGGGTTCGGGCAGGGCCAGGTCGCGTTTGGCGATGTATTTCCAGTCGGCTTCGTCGATGTAGATGCCGCCGGGGCCGCTGCCGCCTTCGAGGTCGATGGCGACCTGGGCGCTGACCTGGGGTTTGACGCTGGCCAGGATGGGCACGAAGCCCAGTTGCTGGCTGGTCTCGATCAGGGCCTGCTGGTTGCGTTCGTCGATGTCGGCGGCTTCGTCGAGGTAGTAGGGTAGGCGGATCTTGGCGGCCTGCTCCCGGTCCATCAGGTGCAGCAACAGGTACATGTTGGTCAGCGCCTTGATGGTCATGGTGGTGCCGTTGGAAGCGGCGCCGTCGATGTCGGTGTGGAGGATCGGCTGGCCGCCCTGCTTGGTGATCTCGAAGGCCAGTTCGAACAGGTCCTTGAGGCCGAGCTGGTTGCCGTTGGCGGCCACCAGGCGTGCCAGGTATTCCTTGGCGTCCTCGTTCTTCTGGTCCTGGCTGCTGTCCTGGGTGAGATCGAAGACCGACAGGGTTTCGCCTTCCTCATACTGACCGGCGCTGTGGATGATCTGGTCGATGTGCTTGAGCGCCTCCTTGTTCGGCGCCAGGACGATGCGGAAGCTCTCCAGGTTCGAGACCTGCTTGCGGTTGATCTCGCGGTTGAACAGCTGCAGCTGGTGTTCGAGGTTGTCGTAGTCGCTGCGGATGTTTCTCAGGGTCCGGGCGATGTCGGTGACGGCGGCGCGGCGGGCTTTGGCCAGGGTCAGGGCTTCGTCCTGGCGATGGGCATAGGCGTTGACCAGCAGCTGCAGGCGGCGCTCGGGATCTTCCTCGTTGTCGAACTTGGCGACGCCCTTGAGGCGGACCTGGGCATAGAGCGCCTCGATCTGGGTGTCGGCGCGCTGCAGGGCCTGCCAGGTGTCCTGGTAGTCATTGAGCAGCGGCAGCAGGTTTTCCAGGGAATCGTCGACCGCCTCCATGAAGGGCGTGCCCTGGGGCAGATCGGTGGGCAGCAGCTGGCGGCGGCGCAGGGCGTCGGCCAGGGTGCGGTCCTTGGCTTCCAGGTCGGCCAGTTGGCGGCCGATCAGTTGCAGCTTGGCGGAGAGTTGCTGGACGCGTTCGGTGAAGGCATCGCCGGCGCGACGCAGTTCGTTCTGGGCGGCTTCCAGCTGGGCCAGCTGTTCGAGCTTTTCGTTTTCCTCGGCGCTCAGGGTCTGGCAGCGCCTGAAGTCTTCCAGGGCCTTCTGGGCGTCCAGGACCTGCTGATACAGGGCCTCGGCCTGGGCCTTGCTGGCCTGGCGGTCGGCGCTGACGCCCTGCTGGGCCTTGAGCTGCTTGAGTTCGCGCTCCAGACGATCCTTCTGATCGCGCAGGGCGGCGCGGTCGGCCAGTGCCTGCAGAGTGGGCGGCTCGATGCCCGAAAGATCGAGGGACAGGCCGGGGAGTTCGAAGCGGTCGCCCTGGAAGCGTTCCAGTACCCCTTCGAGGGTCTTCAGCCAGCTACCATCTTCGGCCAATTCGATGCCCTTGGATCCCAGCGGCAGGCTGAACAGCTGGCCGTTGAACAGGCGCATCAGCCGGTCGACGTCGGCCTGGCTGAATTCCTCGCGCAGGCGGGCATAGCTGTTGTTGTCGGCGTGGTCGAGTTGCTGCCGTAGGCCCTTGAGGCGCTGCTCCAGTTCGCGGACGCGCTGGTCGAGGTCTTCGCTGCTGAACTGGCGCGATTGGGAGAGGGCCCCGGCCAGTTCGTCGTGGGCGTCCTTGGCGGCTAGGAGCTGGGCTTCCAGGGGCGCGGTGGAGTCGACCAGGGCGAAGCGGTGCTTGAGTTGGGCGAGCTCGGCCAGCCAGCGCTGCAGGCCGCTGACCTCGCGTTCCAGGCGCATCAGCTCGTTGGTGCCGCTGCGCTGGTTCTGCTGCAGGCTGTCCTGTTCCTGGCGGTAGTGTTCGCTCTGGGCCAGGAGTTCGTCGCGGCGGTCGATGGCGTAGTGCTGCCAGGTGCCGAGCAGGCTGTCGAGCAACGGCGAGAGGCGATGCAGCTTGCCTCTCAGGCGGTCGCGCTGTTCCACGCCATTGGCCAGGGCTTCCACCAGGGGGCCGGCGGCGACCAGGGACTGGTAGTCCTGCTCCATGCGGCGCACGTCGCGGAAGGCCTCCTCGCAGGCGGCGATGTAGTCGACGCTACCGGATCTCAGGCTGTGCTCGAAGGCGTCGAGGAACAGCTGCTTGAGCTTGGCCGCGGTGATCTCGCGCATGTGCAGCAGGTTGATGAACAGGGCACGGAAGGTCTTGAGGCTCTGCTCGCTGGTGGACCGGAGCGGGATGAGGGTGAGGTCCAGCGGGATGCTGGTATGGCCGCCGACAAGCAGGCGGCGCAGTTCCTCGGGTTTGACCTCATAGGCCTTGAGGCCGGCGCGCTCCAGGCTGGCGAAGAGTTCGCGCTGGCGCAGGCAGGCACCGTCGCGCTGGTAATGCGCCAGGTCCAGCTCGCCGGCATAGGCGAAGAACTGGTGGCCGAAGCCGCCGCCCGGGCCGCGACCGGCCACGCCGATGACGTGGGGGCCGTGGGCCAGGCGCAGTTCGATGAGGATGTAGCTGGTGTCGGTGGCGAAGTAGAACTTGCGTGACTGCTCGTTGCTGTACTTGCCGAAGCTCATGTCGGAGAGCCGCGCCAGGATGGGGAATTGCAGGGCGTTGATCGAGGCGCTCTTGCCCAGGTTGTTGGCGCCGTAGACCGACAGCGGCTGCTCCAGCGGGAAGAGGCCCAGGCTGTAGCCGGCGGTGTTGAGCAGGGCGAAGCGGCTGATGCCGTAGCGGATCATAGGTCGAACTCCCGTTCTGCGGCGATGGCGCGGGCCAGGGCGGCCTCTTCGTCATCCTCGGCGCCTTCTTCGTCAGGGCTTTCCTCGTCCAGGCCGTCCTCATCGCCGGCCAGGGTCGGCGCCGGCAGCGGCAGGTCGCTGGCGTGCAGGCTGGCGGCCAGGTCGCGGTCCTGTTGCACGGCCAGGCAGACATCGAGGAAGCGGTGCATGGGCGGCAGGAAGCGGTAGCTGCCGTTGCTGTCCAGGGCGAAGCCGAGCTGGGTCAGGCGGCGCAGGATCTTTTCTTCCAGCTCCTCCTGGGTGGTGACCTCGGCCTGCAGGAAGAGGTCGCGGTACTTGTCCAGCAGCGCCGGCAGTTCGGGCCGGCCGAGGGTGCCGCCGTCGAGTACGGCCAGGGGGTCGCGACCCTGGTCGGCGAGGTGCTCCACCAGGATGAAGGTGAACAGGGCCAGGCGCTGGGCGGTCTTGTTGACCTGGGCGCCCATCTGCTCGGGGACGAAGTAATAGAAGCCGCGCGGATCGCAGACCAGTTCGAAGCCGAGGGCGCGGAACAGGGCGCGGTACTGGTCCTGCTGCTGGCTGAGCTGGGCGTAGCTCTCGGGCTCGCTGCGGGACAGGTGATAGCCCTTGAACAGCTCGCGGAAGATGGGCGCGAGCTGGGTCATTTCGTTGAGATCAAGTTGCATGGGCATCGCTCGCGGGGGATCGGGCGGCCAGGGCGTAGGAGCACAGGCTGACGCGGTGTTCGAGGGTGTCGTAGTGGCGGCGGTCCAGGCGCTGGCGCTGGAAGCGCGCATCGCGGGACAGGCGCGAGAACCAGTAGAGCAGTTCGTCGGTGTCGCCGGCCGGCTCCTGTTCCAGCAGCCAGGCCATGAGGTCGGGCAACGGCAGGGCGTCCTGGCAGAGGTCGAGCATCTCACGGGCGGTACGGGGCGCGGCGGGGCGCTCGGCGTCCCGTTGCCGGTTGCTCTGGCTGGGGAAGCGGGCCGGCTTGGGTTCGAAGCGGGCCAGGGCGTAGACGTAGCTTTCCACCTGGGCGGCGCTGCCGAGGAAGACACTCTGCGGCCGGCTGAACAGCGGCAGGGCGGCCTGGGGCACGGCGTCGAGGCCCTTGCGGCGGATGGTGGCCAGGGCCAGGGCGGCGCCGCGGGTCACGGCGTTGTGCCGGCGGGCCTCTTCACGCAGCGGCAGCAGCAATTCGCGGGCACGTCTCAACGCCAGCTGGGCGGCGTTGTGCATCTCCAGGATGCGTGCCTGGGTGCGCAGCAGCAGGTCGTCGTCGACCAGGTGGCCGAGACGCTGCTGTTCGCCCAGCAGGTGCAGCAGGACCTGTTCGACCCGGTGCACACCGCGCTCGAAGGCGCCGTCGGCGGCCACCAGCTGGATCATGGGTTCGACGTATTCGTCCCAGGTGGCGAGCACCTCGGCATAGCGCTGGCGCAGGGGGATCTGGCGATCGCTGGTCTTGGCCCGTTCGGCGACGCCTTCCAGGGCGTGGCCGTCGTTGGCCAGCTTCTTGAGCACGTCGCGCACGCGCATGTCCAGCAGGCGCAGCTGGCGCGCCAGGTCCGGGCCGTCGCGGTTGTCGAAGGCCTCGCGGATATGGCCGGCAAGGCGTTCCAGGTGGCGCAGGTAGGCCTCGATCTCCAGGCACAGGCCGAGGCGGTGCTCGCGCCTGAGATAGCCGAGGAAGTCGTGGATTTGGCCGTTGAGTTCGAAGCGATTGGGGCTCTTGGCCACTGGCACCAGGATGTCGAGGCGAATCCAGGTGTCGAGCAGGGCGGTGAGGTCGGCCGGCGTGCGCTCGGGCAACTGTTCGGCCAGGCGGGCACGCAGTTCGGCCAGGCCCAGGGTGCCGCTGTCGAAGTGGGCGCACAGCGGGTCGATGAGGTGCCAGTGTTCGGCGAGGGTACGCAGGACGCGTTTGGGGTCGATCATGGCGGGGACCGCACCAGGCAAAAGCGCCATTGTACTCCAGACGCCAGAGCCTTCGATGTGACCGCGGTGGGACCGATGGGCAGGGCGGCCTTTCGATCCGGGGCGATCCGGGCGACAATGCCGCCCCGAATCGCTCCCTGCGAATCCCAGGATCCGCCCATGCCCGACCCCGCCGCTTCCGTCAGTCCGTCGCTCGCCGCCGAGGCGCGTCGGCGCGCCTATCTGCAGGCGCTGCAACTGGATGTCTGGGTGCCGCGCACGGCCTTGCCCTTCGCGGCGCCTTCACGGCCGGAGGCGCTGTGGGTGGAGGCGCCGGAAGAGACGCCTGTCGTCGCCAGGGTGGTCAAACCGGAGCCGGTGCCCAAGGCGGTGCCGACGGTCGAGGCGCCCCCTGCGACCCGGCCGCGGATCGAGATCGCCCGCCCGAGCCCGCTCAAACCAGCACCGACCGCCGTGGTCGAGCCGGAGCCGGAACGGGCGCCCTCGCCGCCACGCGAACCGGCGCCTCGCTTCGCCCTGCAGCTGCTACAGGCGGGGCGCTACCTGCTGCTGTTGGAGTTGCCGACCGGGGACACCCTGGGGTCGCGCGATCCGGCCGCACTGCTGCTCAAGGATCTGCTGCGCGCCGCCGGCCTGCCGGACGTGCCGAAGATCATCAGCGAGGAGCCCATCCGCTGGCCGCTGCTGAACAGCGGTCAGCTCGATCAGGGGCCGGCGGCGGCCTGCGAGTTCGTGCAGAGCTATGTGTCCGGGCACCAGGAGCGGCTGGGCGACGGCCTGGGGCTCTGGTTGATCGGCGTGGCGGCACGGCGTTGCGCCGGCGTCGAGGACCTGCAGGCGACTGGAGTGGAGCAGGAGACGGTACTGGGCGCAGCCTGGCTGGTGCCGGGACTGGATGTATTGATGGAAGAGCCGGCCAGCAAGGCCGCGCTCTGGCAAGCCATGCGCCCCTTGCGGCGCCGCTGGATGGAACAGCAATGAACGATGCGGTGCGCTTTCGGCGGATGACCGAAGCCGATTTGAACACGGTATTGAAGATCGAATACCAGGCCTTCAGCCACCCCTGGACCCGCGGCATCTTCCTGGATGCGCTCAAGTCCTACGACTGCTGGGTGATGCTGGTAGGTGACCAGCAGGTGGGGCATGGGGTGATCAACGTCATCCTCGACGAGGCCCATCTGCTCAATATCACGGTCAAGCCGGAAAACCAGGGGCGTGGACTCGGGCTACGCCTGCTGGAGCAACTGATGCAGGAAGCGCGGCGGGCCAAGGCCAACGAATGCTTTCTGGAGGTGCGGGCCAGCAACCAGTCGGCCTATCGCCTGTACGAACGCTATGGCTTCAACGAAATCGGCCGCCGGCGGGACTATTACCCCGCGGTCGGCGGCCGGGAAGATGCGTTGGTGATGGCCTGTACGCTGCTGGACTAGGCCTTCAGCCGCCTTAGTGATCGGCGCGCTTCTCGTCGAGATCCAGGGCGGCATCGCCGGCGAGATCTTCGTCGTTGGCGTCCAGATCGGCGTAGCGGGCGTCCCGCTGCGCTTCGGCTTCGTTGGGTTCGCTGGCATCGCCATCCCAGGCCTGGCCATCCAGCGGATGGCTGCGCCCCAGTTCGGCTTCGTCCTGGCCTGAGCCGCCGCCGATGTCGCTGTCCTCGACCACGCTCAGCTCCTTGTCGTTGGGCCAGGCGTCGCCATAGTCGGTCGGGGAGCGCGCGCCGGTTTCGTCGAGCAGGGTTTCCGGGCTGGCGTCGTCCATGGTCGGCTGGTGATCCAGGGTCTCGCCACCGGTCAGGCCAGCCTGGCGGACGCGCTCCTCGGGGAATTGCCCCTCGTAATCACGCTCGTCCATCTCGTCGCCGGCGCGCCCCTGGCGGTCGTCCTTGCGGTCGCTGAAATCGAGTTCGCGCATGTCGCCTATGCGGTCCTGGATGTCGTCGATCTCTTCGGGCGTCTTGGTGATGTCGGGCTTGTTCATGGTGGTCTCCAAAGGCTTGGCTGCTAGAGCGTCTCCCTGATTCCGACTCCGAGCCGGCCGGCGGAATTCCTCCGCGCCGCCGGAAGGTGTGAACGAACCATACGGTGACCCGGCAGTCGTACCTTCCATGATCGACCTCGACAGCCTTACCTCAGCGGGCCAGCCCCTGGCCTTTTTCTTCGATCTGGATGGCACCCTGGCAGAACTGCAGCCACGTCCGGAACAGGTTTTCATTCCCGCCGAAACCCTCGCTGCGCTCGACCTCCTGGCGCGCCAGCATGGCGTGGCCGTGGTGTCCGGGCGGCCCTTGGCGGAGATCGACCGCTTCACCGCGCCGCTGCAGCTTCCGGCAGCCGGCGTCCACGGTGCCGAGTGGCGCGATCCGCAAGGCAATACCCATAGAGTCGAACTGGACGCTGGCCTGCTGGCCCAGGTCGGCCAGCGGCTGGAGAGTGCCCTGGCGGATCACCCGGACCTGTTGCTCGAACGCAAGAGCGTGGCCTTCGCCCTGCATTATCGCCAGGCGCCCGAGAAGGAAGCGCTGGTGCGTGAACTGGCAGAATGCATCGCGGCGGAGCATCCCGAATTCAAGCTGCAACCCGGCAAATGCGTCTTTGAGCTCAAGCCCGCGGGCGCGAGCAAGGGCGAAGCCATCACTCGATTTCTAGAACTGGAACCCTTCGCCGGCTGCCTGCCGGTGTTTCTCGGTGACGATCGCACCGATGAAGCGGGGTTCGCTGTCGTCAATGCGCGAGGCGGCCTGTCCGTCAAGGTAGGGGAGGGGGAGACGGTCGCCAAGACGCGCCTGCCTTCGGTCGAAGCGGTAGCCCTCTGGCTGCAGCACCTGAGCCGTGACCTCGCGCCACATTATAAGCAAGGAGATTAGAATGAGCCGTTTAGTGGTGGTATCGAATCGGGTGGCCCCGATCGAGGAAGGCAAGGCGACCGCGGGTGGTCTGGCGGTGGGTGTCCTGGACGCCCTGCGGAAGTCCGGTGGCATCTGGTTCGGCTGGAATGGCGAGACGGTCAAGGAAAACGGCCCGGCCAAGACCCAGACCAAGGACAACATCGACTATGTGACCTTCGGCCTGACCAAGCGCGACTACGACCACTATTACCGCGGCTTCTCCAACGCTACCCTCTGGCCGATCTTCCACTACCGAATCGACCTGGCGCGCTACAACCGCGAGGAGTACGACGGTTATCGGCGGGTGAACATGGCCATGGCCGAGCGGCTGAAGCCCCTGCTCAAGCCCGACGACATCATCTGGGTACACGACTATCATCTGATTCCCTTCGCCGAAGCCTGCCGTATGCTGGGCATCCGCAACCGCATCGGCTTCTTCCTGCACATTCCCTTCCCGGCGCCGGAAATCCTCACCGCCATCCCGCCGCACAATGAATTGCTCAAGACGCTGTGCTTCTACGACCTGATCGGCTTCCAGACCGATACTGACCAGCTGGCCTTCCAGGACTACATCACCCGTGAGGTGCGTGGTGTGCTGGAGAAGGACGGTAGCCTGACCGCCTACGGCCATAACTTCCGCGTGGGCGTCTATCCCATCGGGGTGATGCCGGACGTGATCCAGAAGCAGGCCGAGTCCTATCGCACGCGCCGCCAGTTCATCTCGCGCAGCATCGAGGGCGTGCCCTACAAGACCATCGTCAGCGTCGACCGGCTCGACTACTCGAAAGGTCTGGTGGAGCGCTTCCAGGCGTTCGAGAAGCTGCTGGAGCATTTCCCCGAGCATCACCGGGCGGTGCAGTTCGTGCAGATCGCGCCCTCGTCGCGGGCGGACGTAGTGTCCTACCAGAACATTCGCCGCCAGCTGGAAAGCCATGCCGGCCATATCAACGGCCACTTCTCCGAGCTGGACTGGACGCCCATCCGCTATCTGAACAAGAGCTATGACCGCCGCACGGTGATGGGGCTGTTCCGCTCTTCCGACGTGGGTCTGGTGACGCCGCTACGCGACGGCATGAACCTTGTGGCCAAGGAGTACGTGGCGGCCCAGGACCCGGAAAATCCCGGGGTGTTGGTGCTGTCGCGCTTCGCTGGCGCGGCGCGTGAACTCAACTCGGCGCTGATCGTGAATCCCTACGACCATGTCGGCATGGCCGAGGCCCTGGACCGGGCGCTGCGCATGCCGCTGGAAGAGCGCAAGTCGCGCTACGAAGACATGATGCGGGTGATCCGCCAGGCCGACTTGGCCTCCTGGCGCGACAACTTCCTGCGTGACCTGCGGGCCTTCAGCTCCAAGGCCCTGGTGCAGTCCATCGACAGCGAGGACGCCGAGGAAGAAGAGGTGGTCAGTAAGCAGAAGGTCGCACTGTAGCGGCGACCGCTTCGATGAAGCCCGGCTTTGGCCGGGCTTTTTCGTGGTGGTGGGAAAGGCTGGGTAAGGCTGCTCTTGTTGAGTCCTGGGAATGGAGAGGGCGGTACCCTCACCCTAGCCCTCTCCCAGAGGGAGAGGGGACCAAGAGCGGTACGGGCGGAGGTTGGAGAATTCTGAGGCCCGTAGAAAAAATCCAGGCAATAAAAAAGGGCCAGCTTACGCTGACCCTTGGAAATAGGTGGTGGCTACGCAGGGACTTGAACCCCGGACCCCAGCATTATGAATGCTATGCTCTAACCAGCTGAGCTACGTAGCCATCCGAGGCGCGCATTATTGGCAAGGGCGGAGTGGCTGTCAAGCCTGGGAAGGAATAATTTTCTGCTGACCGATCAGAGGCTTAAGGCTGGCGACCCGGGAAGGGCGTCGCGGTCTGCAGCGCCGCCGAGCTAGTGACATTCCGGTACATCCAGTTGCAGCGGCAGCAACTCGTAGCCCGGTTGCCCCTTATCGAGGCTGGCCGTCACCAGGGCGTCCACTGCGCGGCGTGCCAGCTGTTCGCGCGGATGGGAGAGCACGGCCTGGACGAGTCCCTGGGTCAGGGCTGCCCGGGTGACGGCGGTGAGGTCGTGACAGACCACGGTGGGCAACTGCAGGCCCTGACGCTGCACTTCCTGCAAGGCCTGGATCACGCCTTCGATGCCGCCGCCGGCCACATAGAGACCCGCTAGGTTCGGATAGGCGCTCAGCAGGTCGAGGGTGTTGCCGCGGGCGTAATCCGGATCCTCCAGGGTCAGGCGGGACGCCAAGAGCTCCCAGTCGCCCGGCGTCTCGGCCAGGTAGCTGCGAAAGCTCAGTTCGCAGAGTTCCTGGCACTGGAATCTCTGGCTGCCCACCATCACCGCCACTGGGCCGGGCTGCGGCGCGAGCCGGGTGACGAACCAGCCGGCGACGCGGCCCATGCGGCGGTTGTCCACGCCCAGGTAGCCGGCGCCGGCGCGGGTCGCCAGTTCGGACAGCATCGCCAGCACGGGCATGCCGTTCAGCCGCAGCTCCGACACCGCTTCGCGCACCGCCACATGGTCGACCGCCACCACGCCGAGGGCATCGACCTCGTCGCGTTGTGCCTCGATACGGCGCGCCACCACCAGCGGGTCCAGGTCATCCAGATAGCCGATCATCACCCGCACCCGGGCGCGCGTGGTCGCCGCGGCGGCTTCGGCCAGCGCCTGGGCCAAGCCCTGATAGAAGGCCACGCCGCTTTTCTGCAACAGGAAGCCGAGCCGCAGCGTCGGCCGGTCGTGCCTGAGCCGTTGTTCGATGACGCTGTGGGCATGGAAGCCGAGCTTGGCGGCGGCGCTGGCGATGCGTTGCGCGGTGTCTGCCCGTACGCCGGCGCGCAGGTTGAGTACCCGGTCGACGGTCGACAGGCTGACCCCGGCCTCACGGGCGACATCGGCCATGGTGGGGCGACGAGCGGCTGCGGAATCTGACATGAAATGAAAGGCTCCCGGCTTGGCCTTGAGGGGTTTTGACAGGTTCGCGCCCGGCACTATAGCAGCCTGGGCGGGCCAGTCTTAGCATCCAGGGCAGGCCTGACCCAGGCGAAAGAACAACAACAATGGAGTCGTCCATGGCTATTCACATCTCCACCGCGCCCTGCTGCTGGGGCGTCGATGACGTCAGGAATCCCTTCTTGCCGTCCTGGCGCCAGGTGCTCCGCGAGGCTGGTCAGGCCGGTTACCACGGCATCGAACTGGGGCCCTATGGTTACCTGCCGCTGAATGCCGCCGAGGTAGGCCAGGCGTTGAGCGACAATGGCCTGCAGGTGGTGGCCGGCACCATTTTCGACGATCTGGTCGATCCAGCGAATCTGCCCTCGCTGCTGACCCAGACCCACGACATCTGTGCCCTGCTCAAGCAGTTGCCCGCGGTGGAGCCGGAAGCCGGGCAGCGTTTCCCGCTGCCCTATCTGGTGGTGATCGACTGGGGCCATGACGAGCGGGACTACGCCGCCGGCCATTCCGATCGCGCGCCCCGCCTGGAGGATGCGGCCTGGAGCAACATGATGGAGCACATCCGCGCCATCGCGACCCTGGCCTGGCAGGCGTATGGCGTGCGGGCGGTGATCCATCCCCATGCCGGTGGCTACCTCGAATTCGCCGATGAGCTGGCGCGGTTGGTGGACGACATTCCCGACGAGATCGCCGGGCTCTGCCTGGATACCGGGCATCTCTACTACGCTGGCATGGACCCTGCCGCCACCCTGCGGCAGTACCAGGCGCGCCTGGATTACCTGCACTTCAAGGACATCGACCAAGGGGTGTTCGACCGGGTGCTGAACCAGCGGATCCGCTTCTTCGAGGCCTGCGCCCAGGGCGTGATGTGTCCGCTCGGCCGGGGTGTCATCGACTATCCCGCGCTACGCACGCTGATCGAGGAGCTGGGCTACCAGGGCTACATCACCGTGGAGCAGGAGCGTGACCCGCGCAACGCCAACGGCAGCCTCGCCGACGTGGCCGAGAGCCGCGCCTACCTCACCCGTGCCGGTTTCCAATAACAAGGACTCAGCAGATGATCAACGGCAGCAAGCGTCTTTCCCGCCCCCTGCGCTGGGCCATGGTGGGGGGTGGAGTGAACAGCCAGATCGGCTACATCCATCGCTCCGCCGCCCTGCGTGACCAGAATTTCGTCCTGGTCGCCGGCGCCTTCGACCTGGACCCGGCCCGCGGCCAGGCCTTCGGCGAAACCCTGGGCGTTGCGCCCGAGCGGTGCTATGCGGATTACCAGAGCCTCATCGCCGGGGAAGCCGGGCGCGCGGATGGCGTCGAGGCGATTTCCGTGGCCACTCCCAACGGCACCCACTTCGCCATCACCAAGGCCGCCCTGGAGGCGGGCCTCCATGTGGTCTGCGAGAAGCCGCTGTGCTTCACCCTGGCGGAAGCCGAAACCCTGCGCGAGATCGCCCAGGCGCACAAACTCATCGTCGGCGTGACCTACGGCTATGCCGGTCACCAGCTCATCGAGCAGGCGCGGGAGATGATCACCGCGGGCCAGCTCGGCGAGATCCGCATGGTGCACATGCAATTCGCCCACGGTTTCCACAGCGCGCCAGTGGAAGCGCAGAGCGAGGCCACCCAGTGGCGGGTCGATCCGCGCCTGGCCGGGCCGAGCTATGTGCTGGGCGACGTCGGTACCCATCCGCTGTACATCGCCGAAACCCTGCTGCCCGACCTCAGGATCAAGCGGCTGCAATGCAACCGGCAAAGCTTCGTCAAGAGCCGCGCGCCCTTGGAAGACAACGCCTACACCCTGATGGAATACGAGGGTGGGGCCATGGGCTGGGTCTGGTCCAGCGCGGTCAATGCCGGCTCCATGCACGGCCAGAAGGTGCGGGTGATCGGCTCCCTGGCCAGCCTGGAATGGTGGGACGAGCGACCCAACCAGCTGAGCTTCGAGGTGCAGGGCCAGCCGGCCCAGGTGCTTGAGCGCGGCATGGGCTATCTGCACGCCAACGCCCTGCTGGATGACCGTATCGGCGCCGGCCACCCGGAAGGTCTGTTCGAGGCCTGGTCCAACCTCTACTACCGCTTCGCCCTGGCCATGGACGCCGCCAACCGTGGCGACACGGCGGCCCTGGCGCAGCTTCGCTATCCGGATATCCATGCCGGGGTCGAGGGGGTGCGCTGGGTAGAGCGCTGCGTGGCGTCCGCCGATCGTGGCGGGGTCTGGATCGATTACTAGCGAGGCCTTGTCGCCCAGGACCGGCTCCGCACGGGAGCCGGTCCGGCGATTTCCACAGCAGGGGAAAGCACCATGAAAATAGCCATAGATCCCTACATGTACCGCAACCTGAGCCTGGCGGAGACCTGTCGCCACGTGGCGGAAGCGGGCTTCGACTACATCGAGCTGTCGCCGCGGGAAGACTTCCTGCCCTGGTGGAAGCGTCCGCGCGCGCACCGGGAGCGTATCGCCGAGTTCAAGAAGGCGCTCAAGGACCATGGCCTGCAGGTGGCCTCGCTGCTGCCCATGTACCGCTGGGCGAGTCCTCACGAAGACGAGCGCCGGGCCGCCGTGGGCTACTGGAAGGAGGCGATCCAGGCGGCGGTCGAGCTGGGCTGCGACACCATGAACTCCGAGTTCGGCCGCGGTCCTTCACCCGAGCGGGGCCACAAGATCAGTTGCTGCGGCGGAAGCCACAGCCACGAATCCAGCGAGGCGGCCTGGTGGCGCTCCATGGAGGAACTGGTGCCAATCTTCGAGCGCGAGGGCATTACCCTGAACATGGAGCCGCACCCCGAGGACTGGTGCGAGACGCTGCATCCGGCCATCGACATGCTCAAGAGCCTCGGCTCGAATAACGTCAGGTTCCTCTACTGCGCGCCCCATACCTTCTACTTCGGCGACGACATGGCGCAGATGATCCAGGATGCCGGCGCGCTGATCGGCCACGTCCACATCGCCGACACCTGGAACCACAAGGCCTCTTCCGGATTGCGCTATATCGTCAATCCGCCCGGTGCCCAGGTCACCGTGCATCAGCATATGAATATGTACCAGGGCGAGATCGACTGGGATCTGTTCTTTTCCTCCCTGGCCAAGGTGGGTTTCGACGGCATCGTCACCTCCTGCGTGTTCGGCTGGGAGGAGCGTGCCGACGAGTCCAGCGCCTTCATGCGCCAGGAGATCCAGAAGTACGTGGACAGGTACTGGCCTGGCGCTTCGCCGGGGGCCGCTCGGTAGCCCAGGCGTCCGCCGGCGGGGACTGGGCCGCGTCGCGGCGGTTCAGTCTTCGTCCGGGCCCGGCTGGATGTCGTCCATCTTCAGTTCGAGGCGATAGGCCAGCGCCAGGAACAGTGCCTGGCAGAGGCACAGCGTCGCGGTCAGCGAGCGGAAGGCGAAGGCACTGCCCTCGCTGACCAGCAACAGGCCGTCGGCGCGCTTGGCCAGCGGCGACAGGGTGCTGTCGGTGATGATCAGGGTCTTGGCCTTGTGGTGCTGGGCGATGCGCGCGCACTGCTGGCTTTCCTTGCCATAGGGGCTGAAGCTGATGGCGATCAGCAGGTCGCCCTGGGCGATGCTGCGCATCTGCTCGCGGTAGCCGCCGCCCAGGCCGGTGATGAGATGGATGCGCTTCTTGGTGTGCTGCAGGTTGTAGACGAGATAGTCGGCCACCGCGAAGGAGCGGCGCACCCCCACCACATAGATGTTCTCGGCATTGACCAGCAGCTCGATGGCCTGGTCGAAGGCCGCGTCGTCGAATTCCTCGCCCAGTCGCTCTATGCCGGAGCGGGTGGCATTGATGCATTCCCGCGCCAGATCGCTGCCGCTCTCGTTCTTGCTCTTGTTGGCGATCAGGTTGCGGATGCGTTGCTGGTAGTTCTGCACCGGCGTGGTCTTGTGGGTGTAGGCCTCGCGAAACAGCGCCTGCATCTCGCTGAAACCGCGGAAGCCGAATCTCTGGCAGAAGCGCACGATGGCCGAGGGGTGCACCTCGCACTGGCTGGCGATGTCGCTGATGCGGTCGACCATGACCCGGTCGCTTTGCTGGCTGACATAGACCGCCACGCGCTTGAGCTGGCGCGGCAGGCTTTCGTAGTCGTTGGCGATGGCGGCCAGCAGGGATTCGACGCTGGTGGGCGGTTCGGCGTGGGGGCCACCAATAGGCAGGTCGTCGGGCAATGTCTCGGCGGACATGGAGGGTCTCTCTTAGCGGTACTGTCGGCAAGGTAACCCATTCGCCGGATGACGTCGAAGCGCCGAACCCGAAAGCCCAGGGTGGATGATTGGAAAATTAATTCTATAAAATTACATTTGAAAAAAATATTGATTTTTGCATTTTCGCGTTCTAGCCTGGGTTCATTCCGAACACGCGCGATCCTGCTGCAGCGATCGCGGCGATAACAATAAACAGGAGCCACCCATGGGTGATCAATTCTTCGCCAGCGGGCGCCAGTTGGACGTGATCTGCCTAGGACGCCTGGGTGTCGATCTCTATGCCCAGCAGATCGGCGCCCCGCTGGAAGATGTCGGCAGCTTCGCCAAGTACCTCGGGGGCTCCTCCGCCAACATCGCCTTCGGCACCGCACGCCTGGGGCTGAAGTCGGCGATGCTGACCCGGGTCGGCGATGACCACATGGGTCGCTTCCTGACCCGCGCCCTGCAGCGCGAAGGCTGCGACACCCGCGGCATCACCGTGGATCGCGAGCGGCTGACCGCCATGGTGCTGCTGGGCATCAAGGACCGCGAGACCTTTCCCCTGGTGTTCTACCGCGAGAATTGCGCCGACATGGCGCTGGGCGCGGACGACATCGACGAGGCCTTCATCGCCAGCGCCAAGGCGCTGCTCATCACCGGTACCCACTTCTCCACCGAGGGGGTGTTCCAGGCCAGCAGCCGGGCCCTGGACTATGCCGAGCGCAATGGCGTGAAGCGGGTGCTGGACATCGATTACCGCCCGGTGCTCTGGGGGCTGACCGGCAAGGCCGATGGCGAGACCCGCTTCATTGCCAGCGCCGAGGTCAGCGCCCACGTGCAGCGCATCCTGCCGCGCTTCGACCTGGTGGTGGGCACCGAAGAGGAATTCCAGATCGCCGGCGGCAGCGAGGACCTGCTCAGCGCCTTGCGCCGGGTGCGCGAGGTGACCGCGGCGACCCTGGTGGTCAAGCTCGGTGCCCAGGGCTGCACGGTGATCCATGGCGCCATCCCGGCGCGGCTGGAAGACGGCGAGATCCATCCTGGCATCCGCGTCGAGGTGCTCAATGTGCTGGGCGCCGGCGATGCCTTCATGTCCGGCTTCCTGCGCGGCTGGCTCACCGGCGGCGACGATGCCCAGTGCTGCCGCCTGGCCAATGCCTGCGGGGGGCTGGTGGTGTCGCGCCATGCCTGCGCCCCGGCCATGCCGACCCTGGCGGAGCTGGACTACCTGTTCGCCAGCCCGGTGCCCATCACCCGGCCGGATCTGGATGCCACGCTCAATCGCCTGCATCGGGTCGGCACCCTGCAGCGTGATTGGCGCCAGCTATTCATCTTCGCCTTCGATCACCGCTACCAGCTGGTGGAGGCGGCCCAGCAGGTGGGTGCCGATCCGGCGCGGATCCCGGCGCTCAAGGAATTGTTCGTCCAGGCCATCGAGCAGGTAGAGGCGGATTTGACCCGGCAGGGCGTGGCGGCGGATGTCGGGCTGCTGGCCGACGAGCGTTTCGGCCAGGACGCCCTGAATGCCGCCACCGGCCGCGGCTGGTGGGTGGCGCGGCCGGTGGAATTGCAGAATTCGCGGCCGCTGGCCTTCGAGCACGGTCGTTCGGTGGGCAGCAACCTGCTGAGCTGGCCGAGCGAGCAGATCGTCAAGTGCCTGGTGCAATTCCACCCCGATGACGAACCCCTGCTGCGCCTGGAGCAGGAGGCCCAGCTCAAGGGCCTGTACCAGGCGGTCCAGGCCAGCGGCCATGCGCTGCTGCTGGAAGTCATCCCGCCGAAGAATCATCCTTCTACCCGGCCCGATGTGCTCTATCGCGCCATCAAGCGCCTGTACAACCTGGGCATCTACCCGGAGTGGTGGAAGATCGAGGCCCAGCCGGCGGCGGTCTGGCAGCAACTCGACCAGCTGATCGCCGAGCGTGATCCCCATTGCCAGGGCGTGGTGCTACTGGGGCTGAATGCGCCGGCCGAGGACCTGGCCGAGGGCTTCCGCCAGGCGCGCAGCAGCTCGACCTGCCGCGGCTTCGCCGTGGGCCGGACCATCTTCGGCCAGCCGAGCCGGGCCTGGCTGGCCGGTGAGCTCGACGACGCCGGGCTGATCGCGCAGATTCGCGGCAATTTCGAATTCCTGATCCAGGCCTGGCGCGACGCCCGCGCCTGATCGCCACCCGACGAGCCTTTCCGACATGACCGCACAACAACAACGACTCAAGATCGGCATCAACCCCATCTCCTGGGCCAACGACGACCTGCCGGCGCTGGGCGGCGACACCCCGCTGGAAACCATCCTGCGCGAGGGCAAGGAAATCGGCTTCCAGGGCTTCGAACTGGGCGGCAAGTTTCCCAGCGAGCCGAAGGTGCTGGGCGAGGTGCTCGGCCAGCATGGCCTGGAGCTGGTGTCCGGCTGGTATTCCAGCGGCCTGGCCCATCGCGAGGTGGAGGCCGAGATCGAGGCGATCCGTCCGCATTGCCGGCTGCTGGCCGAGAACGGCGCCAAGGTGCTGGTCTATGGCGAGGTGGCTGGTTCCATCCAGGGCCAGCGCGTGCCCCTGATCGAACGGCCGCGTTTCCACAGCGACGCCGCCTGGCAGGCCTACGCCGAGAAGCTCGACCGCCTGGCCGCCTTCACCCTCAGCCAGGGCCTGCGCCTGGCCTATCACCACCACATGGGCGCCTATGTGGAAGCGCCCGAGGACATCGCCCGGCTGATGGCGCTGACCTCCCCGGACGTCGGCCTGCTGTTCGATGCCGGTCACTGCTACATGGGGGGTGGCGAGCCGCTGAGCGTGCTGCAGCAACATATCGACCGGGTCTGCCATGTGCACTTCAAGGACGTGCGCAAGGCCGTGGTGCAGCTGGCGCGCAACAACCAGTGGAGCTTTCCGGACTGCATCCTCAACGGCACCTTCACCGTGCCGGGCGACGGCGACATCGACTTCTCGGCGCTGCTCAAGGTGCTGGTGGCCGGCGGCTACCAGGGCTGGCTGGTGGTGGAAGCCGAACAGGACCCGGCCGTGGCGCCGGCCTACGAATACGCCAAGAAAGGCTACGACCATCTGCGCCAGCTGGTGGCGCAGGCCACCGCCTGAGGAGGTCCGAAATGAATCTGCTCGTCAAAGCCGACCGTAGCGCCCGCGACCTCGTCAGCGTCCCGGCCGGTGCCCTGGACTATGTCGGCTTCGCTGCCCATCGCCTGCACGCGGGCGAGTCGCTGCCAGTGGTGGCAGGCGACCTGGAAGTCTGCATCGTGCTGCTCAGCGGCGGCGTCAGCATCGAGGGCGGTCATCCGCAGCTGGGCGGCTTCGCCTGGAGTGGGCTGGCCGGTCGCCAGAGCGTCTTCGAGGACGTCTCGCCCTATGCCGCCTACCTGCCCCCGGGCAGCGAGGCGCGGGTCACCGCCGACAGCCCCGCCGAGATCGCCGTCTGCACCTCTCCGGGCAATCCGGTGGCCAGCGAGTGGCTGCCGCCGCGGTTGATCGAGCCGGCGAGCATGGCGCGTTCCACCCGCGGCAAGGGTGCCAACACCCGCTATGTCTGCGACATCCTGCCGGATACGGCGGCGGCCCATTCGCTGCTGGTGGTGGAGGTGCGTACGCCGTCCGGGCATTCCTCCAGCTATCCGCCCCATCGCCATGACCGCGACAACCTGCCGGAGGAGAGCCTGCTGGAGGAGTCCTACTACCACCGCATCGATCCGGGCCAGGGCTTCGTCTTCCAGCGCGTCTACACCGACGAGCGCGACCTGGACCAGGCCATGGCGGTGGAAGACCACGACGTGGTGCTGGTGCCGCGCGGCTATCACCCGGTCAGCGTGCCCTACGGCTACGAGTCCTATTACCTCAATGTGATGGCCGGGCCCAAGCGCATCTGGAAATTCCACAACGATCCGCAGCACGAGTGGCTGCTGACCCGGTAAGCCTTTCGCCGCCGCCGTGGCGGCGACCCCAGGACACGAGGATTCAGGACATGAGCGACACTCCCGTCATCGGGCACTACATCAACGGTGAGGTCTCGACCCAGGCCGAGCGCTTCAGCGACGTCTTCAACCCGGCCGAGGGCGTGGTCAAGGCGCGCGTGGCCCAGGCCACGGCGCAGACCGTGGACCAGGCCGTCGCCGCCGCCAAGGCAGCCTTTCCGGAGTGGTCCGAGCAATCGGCCCTGCGCCGGGCGCGAATCCTGTTTCGCTTCAAGGAATTGCTCGACCAGCACCACAAGGAGCTGGCGGCCACCATTACCAGTGAGCACGGCAAGGTCTTGTCCGACGCCATGGGCGAGGTGACCCGTGGCATCGAGGTGGTGGAATTCGCCTGCGGCGCACCGCACCTGGCCAAGACCAGCTACACCGACAACATCGGTGGTGGCATCGACAACTGGAGCCTGCGCCAACCGCTGGGCGTCTGCGCCGGCATCACTCCCTTCAACTTCCCGGTGATGGTGCCGCTGTGGATGATCCCCATGGCGCTGGCCACCGGTAATACCTTCATCTTGAAGCCGTCCGAACGCGATCCCTCCGCCAGCCTGCTGCTGGCCGACCTGCTCAAGCAGGCGGGGCTGCCGGATGGCGTGTTCAACGTGGTCCAGGGTGACAAGGTGGCGGTGGATGCCCTCCTGCAACACCCGGACGTGGAGGCCATCTCCTTCGTCGGCTCCACGCCCATCGCCGAATACATCCACCAGGAAGGCACCCGCCGCGGCAAGCGCGTCCAGGCCCTGGGCGGTGCCAAGAACCACATGATCGTGATGCCCGACGCCGACCTGGACCAGGCCGCCGACGCCCTGATCGGCGCCGGCTATGGTTCCGCCGGCGAGCGCTGCATGGCCATCTCCATCGCGGTGGCGGTGGGCGAGGTGGGCGATGCCCTGATCGAGAAACTGCTGCCGCGCATTGATGCCCTGCGGGTGCGCAACGGCGTGGAAGCCGATGCCGACATGGGCCCGCTGGTAACGGGCCAGCACAAGGCCAAGGTCGAGGGCTATATCACCAAGGGGGTGGAAGAGGGCGCCAGGTTGCTGGTGGACGGCCGCAACTTCAAGGTGCCCGGTGCCGAGCACGGCTTCTTCGTCGGCGCCACCCTGTTCGACGGCGTCACCCCGGAGATGACCATCTACAAGGAAGAGATCTTCGGCCCGGTGCTGGGCATCGTGCGGGTGCCGGACTTTGCCAGTGCGGTGGCGCTGATCAACGCCCACGAATTCGGCAACGGCGTGTCCTGCTTCACCAGCGACGGCGGCATCGCCCGCGCCTTCGCCCGCACCATCAAGGTGGGCATGGTCGGCATCAACGTGCCCATCCCGGTACCCATGGCCTGGCATTCCTTCGGTGGCTGGAAGAGGTCGCTGTTCGGCGATCACCACGCTTATGGCGAAGAAGGGCTGCGCTTCTACACCCGCTACAAGAGCGTGATGCAGCGCTGGCCCGACAGCATCGCCAAGGGCGCCGAATTCAGCATGCCCACCGCCAAGTAACCCCATCCACATCGCTGGAGCAGCCATGAGTCGACCCCTGCGTTTCGCCCTCAACCGCATGGTGGCGCCGTTCCTCGCGCTGCCGGCCTTCCTCCAGCTGACGCGGCAACTGGGCTGCGATGCGGTGGAGATCCGCAACGACCTCGCCGGTGTCGAATTGGAAGATGGCACCCCGGCAGGCGAGGTGCGGGCGCTGTGCCAGGCCGCGGGCGTGCGCATCCTGTCGATCAATGCGCTCTATCCCTTCGACGTCTGGAACGACGAGCGCCGCGCCCAGGCGTTGAAGCTCGCGGCCTATGCCCAGGCCTGCGGCGCCGAGGGACTGGTGCTCTGCCCGCTCAACGACCGCGACGACCCGCGCGATGCGGCCCAGCGCGCCCGGGACCTGCGCACCGCCTTGAGCGAGTTGGCGCCCATCCTGCGCGACCACGGCGTGCTGGGCTTCGTCGAGCCCCTGGGTTTCCCGGAGAGCGCGCTGCGGCTCAAGCGCCAGGCGGTGGACGCCATCCGCGCCATCGGCGGACTGGATGCCTTCCGCCTGGTGCACGACACCTTCCACCATCACCTGGCCGGCGAGACCGAGTGCTTCGCCGAGCTGACCGGGCTGGTGCATATTTCCGGGGTGGACGACGCCGGCTTGCCGGTCGAGCAACTGCGCGATGCCCATCGGGTGCTGGTGGGGGAAGCCGATCGCCTCGGCAATGCGGCCCAGATCCAGCGACTGCTGGAGGATGGCTATCGTGGCGCGCTGTCCTTCGAACCCTTCGCCGCCAGTGTCCATGAACGCCCCGACATCGCGCCGGCGCTGGCGCAGAGCATGCGACTGCTCCAGGAGCGGCTAGGCTGCGCCGAGGCGACGGCGTGATCGGCCAGCCCGCGACCCCCATAACAACAAGGTGAATCCATGAGCACCCAACGTCTGACCATGGCCCAGGCCCTGGTGAAATTCCTCGACAACCAGTACCTCAGCGTCGACGGTGTCGAGACCAAGTTCGTCGCCGGAATCTTCACCATCTTCGGCCATGGCAACGTGCTGGGCCTCGGCCAGGCGCTGGAGCAGGACGCCGGCGAGCTGGTGGTGCACCAGGGCCGCAACGAGCAGGGCATGGCCCATGCCGCCACCGGTTTCGCCAAGCAGAAGCTGCGTCGGCAGATCTATGCCTGCACCTCCTCGGTGGGCCCGGGCGCGGCCAACATGCTGACCGCCGCGGCCACCGCCACCGCCAATCGCATCCCGCTGTTGCTGCTGCCAGGGGACGTCTATGCCAGTCGCCAGCCCGATCCGGTGTTGCAACAGATCGAGCAATTCCACGACCTGTCGATCAGCACCAACGACGCCTTCCGCGCGGTGAGCAAATACTGGGATCGCATCAACCGCCCCGAGCAGCTGATGAGCGCGGCGATCAATGCCATGCGCGTGCTGACCGATCCGGCCGAGACCGGCACCGTGACCCTGGCGCTGCCCCAGGACGTCCAGGGCGAGGCCTACGACTATCCAGACTACTTCTTCGCCAAGCGGGTGCATCGCCTGGATCGCCGGCCGCCGGTGGCCGCCGCCATCGAGGACGCCGTGCGGCTGCTGGCCCGCAAGCGCAAACCGCTACTGATCTGTGGCGGCGGGGTGAAGTATTCCGGCGCCGCCGCGGCCCTGCAGCGCTTCGCCGAGCGCTTCGAGATCCCCTTCGCCGAGACCCAGGCCGGCAAGAGCGCCATCGTCTCCAGCCACGAACTCAATGTCGGCGGCATTGGCGAGACCGGCTGCCTGGCCGCCAACCTGCTGGCCAAGGAGGCCGACCTCATCATCGGCGTGGGCACCCGCTACACCGATTTCACCACCTCCTCGAAATGGCTCTACCAGCATCCCGAGGTGGAATTCCTCAACCTCAACGTCGCTGCCTTCGACGCCGGCAAGCTCGACGGCCTGGCCGTGGTGGCCGATGCCCGCGAAGCGCTCCTGGCCCTGACCGAGGCGCTCGCTGCCTCCGACTATCGCGCCGGCTGGGGTGCCCAGGTGGGCGAGGCGCGCGAGCGCTATCGCCAGGAGGTGGAGCGGGTCTACGCGGCCGGCTATACCGGCGCCGACTTCGTCCCCGAGATCGACGACGACCTGCCACGGGCGGTGCTGGAGGAATTCGTCCGCCTGACCGGCTCCTCCCTGACCCAGAGCCAGGTGCTCGGCCGCCTCAACGCACGGCTGGACGACGACGCCATCATCGTCGCCGCCGCCGGCAGCCTGCCGGGTGACCTGCAGCGCGCCTGGCAGAGCAAGGGCGTCAACACCTATCACCTGGAGTACGGCTACTCCTGCATGGGCTACGAGATCAATGCCGCCCTGGGGGTGAAGCTGGCCGAGCCCGAGCGCGAGGTCTACGCCCTGGTCGGCGATGGCTCCTACCAGATGCTGCACTCGGAACTGGCCACCTCCATCCAGGAGCGGCGCAAGATCAACGTGGTGCTGCTCGACAACATGACCTTCGGCTGCATCAACAACCTGCAGGTCGGCCACGGCATGGGCAGCTTCGGCACCGAATTCCGCTATCGCAATCCGGAGACCGGCAAGCTCGATGGCGACTTCGTGCCGGTGGACTTCGCCATGAGCGCCGCCGCCTACGGCTGCAAGACCTACCGCGTGCGCAGCCTGGAGGAACTGGAGGCGGCCCTGGCCGATGCCCGCCAGCAGACCGTTTCCACCCTGATCGACATCAAGGTGCTGCCCAAGACCATGCTGCACGGCTACCTGTCCTGGTGGCGGGTGGGCGGGGCCGAGGTCTCCACCAGTGAGAAGATCGCCGCGGTCGCCCGGGTGCTCAAGGAAAAAGCCGCCCAGGCGCGCCAGTACTGATCGCCGTTCGCTCCACAACAATTCCAACGAGGAGATTGCAGTCATGACCTTGAACATCGGTGTCATCGGGACCGGCGCCATCGGCCGCGAACACATCCGCCGCCTGAGCCATACCCTGCTGGGCAGCCGCGTGGTGGCGGTGACCGACATCAATGCCGAGCAGGCCACCCGGGTGGTCCAGGAGCTGGGCATCGCCGCCGAGGTCTACCCGGACGGCCATGCCCTGATCGCCGCGGCGGACGTCCAGGCCATCGTGGTCGCCTCCTGGGGCCCGACCCACGAGGAATACGTGCTGGCGGCCATCGCCGCCGGCAAGCCGGTGTTCTGCGAAAAGCCCTTGGCGACCACCGCCGAGGGCTGCAAACGCATCGTCGAGGCCGAGCAGGCCCACGGCAAGCGCCTGGTGCAGGTGGGCTTCATGCGGCCCTACGACGCCGGTTACCGCCAGCTCAAGGCGGTGGTCGATGCGGGGCGCATCGGCGCGCCGCTGATGATCCACGCCGCCCACCGCAATCCCACGGTGAGCGAGCACTACAGCACCGACATGGCCATCACCGACACCCTGATCCACGAGATCAACGTGCTGGCCTGGCTGCTGGACGATCACTACGTCTCCGCCCAGGTGGTCTTTCCGCGCAAGGCGCCGGCGGCGCGTGAGCACCTGCGCGATCCCCAGGTGGTGCTGCTGGAGACGGCCAAGGGCGTGCGCATCGACGTCGAGGTGTTCGTCAATTGCCAGTACGGCTACGACATCCAGTGCGAGATCGTCGGCGAGCGCGGCATCGCCCGCCTGCCTGAGCCGACCTCGGTGCAGTTGCGCAGCGAGGCGCGGCTGTCCAACGAGATCCTGATGGACTGGAAGGACAGGTTCATCGCCGCCTACGACGTGGAGCTGCAGGCCTTCATCGATGATCTCGCCGCAGGCCAACTGACCGGGCCCTCGTCCTGGGACGGCTACATCGCCGCGGTGACCGCTGATGCCTGCGTCAAGGCCCAGGACAGCGGCGCCATCGAACCCATCGGCTTGCCCAGCCGGCCGGCCTTCTACGGCTGACCGTCGTCATGCGCTATCAGGTGCGTTTTCGCTGCTGAGGGAGGACCCTGGCCTGGCGCCTGCGTGACCCGGCCGAGGTTTCAGCCGGGCCCGCTGGCCATCCGCTGGACCGTCGGGCGAGGGGCGTCGTCAGCGCTCTGGCGTGGGTTTCGCCGGTCTGTTACATGATCTGTATATTTTTTCCATAGCGTTTGTATTGGAAATAAAATTCCAATACAGTGGTTTCAGGTAGCTGCACGAACACGACCTTGAGCCGCTCGGCCAAGGCGTAACCAACAAGAACAAGATCAGGTGCCGTCCCCATGAAGACTTCCGTATCCCCTGCGGTCAACCCCAGCTTCGCCGCCGAATCCGCGCCGCCCCTGCCTGCCATTTTGGGATGGCTGCTCCGGCTGTGCAGTCACGAGCGTTCGGACGCCGTGATCGGTGCCATGCCTGGCGCACCCGTCCTCTACCAACTCAAGTGACGCCCGCCTGACCTGATCGCGAGTATCCCCGAGGCCGGGCTGACCTTGCCTGGCCCTGGCCGCGGTGTACCTCGCGTCGGCACAGCGCTGCCCCTTCGCCATCCCGCCCAGAACGGAGTTTCGTCCATGCCTTGCAAACCTCGCCTTGCCGCCCTTGCCGTGTCCCTGCTGCTGGCCAGCACCTCCGTGCTCGCCGATATGAAGATCGGCGTGAGCATGCCCACCTTCGACGACAACTATCTGACCTACCTGCGCGAAAACATGAGCAAGAAAGCCAAGCAGGACGGGGTCGAGCTGCAATTCGAGGATGCCCGTAACGACGTGGTCAAGCAGCTGAACCAGGTCCAGAGTTTTCTCAGCCAGAAGGTCGATGCGGTGATCGTCAATCCGGTGGATACCGCGGCCACGCGTAACCTGATCGAGTCGGCGACCAAGGCGGGTATTCCCCTGGTGTTCGTCAACCGCAAGCCGAACGATCCCAAGTTGCCCGCCGGGGTGGTGACGGTCACCTCCAATGACCTGGAGGCGGGGCATCTGCAGGCGCAGTACATCGCCGACAAGCTGGGCGGCAAGGGGCAGGTGGCGATCCTGCTAGGTGAGCTGTCCAACAACTCGACCCAGGTGCGGACCACGGGTTTCAAGGAAGTCCTCGCCAAGTATCCCGGCATCAAGATCGTCGAGGAGCAGACCGGCATGTGGCTGCGGGACAAGGGCATGGACCTGACCAGCAATTGGCTGCTGGCGGGCAAGGAGATCGACGGCATCTTGTCGAACAACGATGAGATGGCCATAGGTGCGGCCATGGCGCTCAAGCAGGCCGGCAAGAAGGATGTCCTGGTCGGCGGCGTGGACGGCACGCCCGATGCCCTGGCGGCCATCAAGCGCGGCCTGATGACCGTGTCGGTGTACCAGGATGCGCGCGGCCAGGCCGAGGGCGCGATCAACGCCGCGGAAAAGCTGGCGAAGAAGGAAAGCGTCGAGCAGAACGTGACCATTCCCTACCGGCTCATCACCGCGGAAAACGTGGCGGAATTCCAGGCCATGCTCAAGCAATAGCCGGGGCCCCGGCTCGGGTGGCCCGCCGCGGTCGCCTGAGCGGGGTGACTTATCCGACAGCCGCAGGAGACCTCTGCAGGTCCCTGCAGCAGGTTGCACTGCGCCAGAAGGCTCCCGATCGGGGGCCTTTTTCATGGTTGGACGAAAGCATAAAAATTCCAAAAAGATATTGACTGGAAAATAATTTCCAATCAAAGTCGGGTCATGGGTAGCTATCCTGGGCCTCGTCCAGGGCAGCCACTACGACAACAATAAGAAGGTGTGATCATGACGTCCGCTCGCTTGGCGCTCGTGCTTGTCCGCATTCCGCTCCCCAGCTGCCGGGGTCCGTTGCCGCCCTTCGGCAGTGTCGCCACGGTGGAGCTGCGTAGCGGCCGCGCCCTCGATACCCGGCAGGTCGCTGCGCCCAGCGCCGCTCTGGCCACCTCCGCCGTCCGCCAGAACGCCGAGCGTGCCCGCGGCCGCGGCATTCCCCCGCTTTCTCTCGATCGCCGCCCGTGTTTGCCCAGCCTTCCCGCAGGCGTCCGCGTCGCTACCCACTCGCGCGCCGCTGGCGGTCAGCCGCGGGTCGTCACGCGGCAGGGCGCTCCCTGGATGTCGCGACACCTCGTCACCCCTGACCACCCCCAGCAGTCCCAGCGTCCATGACTGAAGCCGCGGGCTGCCCCGGGTGGCTCGCGAGGAGATCCTGATCATGCTCAGCTCCGCCACCACCGCGTCGCCCGACGTCCTGCCGGCCGCCTCTGCCAGCGACTACCTGCTCGAGATCGTCGACGTCACCAAGGAGTTTCCCGGCGTCAAGGCGCTGTCCCACGTCCAGCTGCGGGTGCGGCCGGGCACGGTGCTGGCGTTGATGGGCGAAAACGGCGCGGGCAAGTCCACGCTGATGAAGATCATCGCCGGCATCTACCAGCCCGACGCCGGCGAGATCCGCCTGCGCGGCGCGCCGGTGCGCTTCGAGACGCCGCTGCAGGCGCTGCAGTCGGGGATCGCCATGATCCACCAGGAACTCAACCTGATGCCCTTCATGACCATCGCCGAGAACATCTGGCTGGGCCGCGAGCCGCTCAATGCGCTGCACCTGGTGGATCACGGCAAGATGCGCCGCCAGACCCAGGCGCTGCTCGACCGGCTGCGCATCCGCCTGGACCCCGACGAGGCGGTGGGCGAGTTGTCCATCGCCGGGCGGCAGATGGTCGAGATCGCCAAGGCGGTGTCCTACGACAGCGACGTGCTGATCATGGACGAGCCGACCTCGGCCATCACCGAGACCGAGGTGGCGCACCTGTTCTCGATCATCGCCGACCTCAAGGCCCAGGGTAAGGGCATCGTCTACATCACCCACAAGATGGACGAGGTGTTCCAGATCGCCGATGAGGTGGCGGTGTTCCGCGACGGCCAGTACATCGGCCTGCAGCGCGCCGACAGCATGAATGGCGATGGCCTGATCACCATGATGGTGGGGCGCGAGCTGAACCAGCTGTTTCCCGAGCGCACGGCGCCGCGTGAAGAGGTGTTGCTGTCGGTGCGCGACCTGGCCCTGGACGGGGTGTTCTCCGGCGTCTCCTTCGACCTGCACGCCGGCGAGGTGCTGGGCATCGCCGGGCTGATGGGTTCGGGACGCACCAATGTCGCCGAGACCCTGTTCGGCGTGACCCCGGCCACGGCGGGGGAGATCCGCATCGACGGCCAGTCGGTGCGCATGAGCGATCCCTGCCTGGCGATCCAGAAGGGCCTGGCGCTGCTCACCGAGGACCGCAAGGACACCGGCATCTTTTCCTGCCTGACGGTGGGGGAAAACATGGAGGTCGCGGTGCTACCCGGCTTCGCCCGTGCCGGGTTCGTCCAGCAGGGGCGGCTGGACCTGCTCTGCGAGGAGATGCGCAAGCAGTTGCGGGTGAAGACGCCCTCGCTGGACCAGTGCATCGCCAACCTCTCCGGCGGTAACCAGCAGAAGGCGCTGATCGCCCGCTGGCTGATGACCCAGCCGCGCATCCTGATCCTCGACGAGCCCACCCGCGGCATCGACGTGGGCGCCAAGGCCGAGATCTACCGGCTGATCGCCAAGCTGGCTGCCGAGGGCCTGGCGGTGATCATGATTTCCTCCGAGTTGCCCGAGGTCCTGGGCATGAGCGACCGGGTGATGGTGATGCACGAGGGCACCGTCACCGGCTTCCTCGACCGCAGCGAAGCCACCCAGGAGCGGGTCATGCACCTGGCTTCCGGCAACCCCGTCTTCCATTGAACCGGCCATCGACTCCTGCCGACGTATCCCGAGGTAGCACGCTATGAGCGCCATCCTGGACAAGAAAACTGCGGAATCCCCCGCACCGCGCAGCCGCCGCAGGATTCCTACCGAGGTGGGGATCCTGCTGGTATTGCTGGGCATCGGCCTGGCCTTCGAAGCCTTCGGCTGGCTGCTGCGCGACCAGAGCTTCCTGCTAAATTCCCAGCGCCTGGTGCTGATGATCCTGCAGGTGGCGGTGATCGGCCTGCTGGCCATCGCCGTGACCCAGGTGATCATCACCACGGGGATCGACCTCTCGTCCGGCTCGGTGCTGGCGCTATCGGCCATGGTGGCGGCGAGTCTCGCCCAGACCTCCGACTTCGGCCGGGCGGTGTTTCCCTCGCTGACCGACCTGCCGGTCTGGGTGCCGGTCATGGCCGGCCTCGGCGTGGGGCTGCTGGCCGGCGCCATCAACGGCAGCATCATCGCCTTCACCGGCATCCCCCCGTTCATCGCCACCCTCGGCATGATGGTCTCGGCCCGCGGCCTGGCCCGCTACTACACCGAAGGCCAGCCGATCAGCATGCTGTCGGACAGCTACACCGCCATCGGCGCGGGCGCCATGCCGGTGATCATCTTCCTGGCCGTGGCGGTGGTCTTCCATATCGCCCTGCGCTACACCAAGTACGGCAAGTACACCTACGCCATCGGCGGCAACATGCAGGCGGCGCGCATCTCCGGGATCAACGTCAAGAAGCACCTGATCATCGTCTACAGCATCGCCGGCCTGCTCTCTGGCCTGGCCGGGGTAGTGGCCTCGGCCCGCGCCGCCACCGGCCAGGCGGGCATGGGCATGTCCTACGAATTGGACGCCATCGCCGCGGCGGTGATCGGCGGTACCAGCCTGGCGGGCGGGGTAGGGCGCATCACCGGCACCGTGATCGGCGCCCTGATCCTCGGGGTGATGGCCAGCGGCTTCACCTTCCTCGGCGTCGATGCCTACATCCAGGACATCATCAAGGGCCTGATCATCGTGATCGCCGTGGTCATCGACCAGTACCGCAACAAGCGCAAGGCCAAGCGCTGAGGCTCGTTCGTCCCCCTCTCCCTCGGGCGAGGGCCGGGTGAGGGCCAAGCCTGCACCCGATTGCTTTTCCCCCTCTCCCGCTGGGAGAGGGCCGGGGTGAGGGCCAAGCCTGCATCCGATTGCTTTTCCCCCTCTCCCGCTGGGAGAGGGCCGGGGTGAGGGTGAGGGGGCTCCCACCCTTCACCCATCCCTTTACCCGGCCGGCTGATGGCTTGGTCGGCCGGGTCTTTCTACTACCCTGACGGAGAGTGACATGCGCGACCTCGGTATCGGTCTGATCGGCACCGGCTTCATGGGCCATGCCCACGCCCAGGCCTTCCAGCATGCGGCGAGCAGCTTCACCCTGCCGGTGCGTCCACGGCTGGTGGCCCTGGCCGACGCCGACCCGGAACGCGCCGCCCGCTGCGCCGCTGACTGGGGCTTCACCCGTAGCTGCGATTGGGAACGCCTGATCGCCGATCCCCAGGTCGAGCTGGTGGCCATCACCACGCCCAATCTGCTGCACGCCCCCATGGCCCTGGCCGCCCTGGCGGCGGGCAAGGCGGTCTATTGCGAGAAACCCCTGGCGGTGAGCCTGGAGGAGGCGACGCGGATGCGCGACGCCGCGCGCCAGGCCGGGGTGGTCAACCGGGTCGGCTACAACTACCTGCAGAACCCCATGCTCAAGCAGGCGCGCGAATTGATCGAGAGCGGTGAGTTGGGCGAGATCGTCAGCTTCAGTAGTGAATTCAGCGAAGACTTCATGGGCGATCCCCAGGGACCCTTCACCTGGCGCTGCGAGACCCGCCAGGCCGGCGGCGCCCTGGCCGACCTGGGCAGCCATATCCTGTCGCTGGCGCGCTTCCTGCTCGGCCCGGTGACGGCGCTCTGCGCCGATCTGCACACCGCCCATGGCCAGCGGCCGCACCAGGGTGGCACCCGGGCAGTGGAGATCGACGACCAGGCGCATTTGCTATTGCGCTTCGCCAATGGCGCCCGCGGCACCCTGGCCACCAGCTGGCTCAAGCACGGCCGCAAGAATCGCCTGGCGGTCGAGGTCTGCGGCACCCGCGGCACCCTGGTCTTCGACCAGGAGCGGCTCAACGAACTGCGTCTCTACCAGGTAGGCGACCGCCCCGGCCTGGCCGGTTTCCGCACCCTGCTGGCCGGTCCGCACCTGCCGGACTATGCCGCCTTCTGCCCGGCGCCCGGCCACCAGCTCGGCTACAACGAACTCAAGACCCTGGAGGTGCGCTCACTGCTGGAAGCCCTGGGCGGCAACCCTGGCCATACCGGCGTCGACTTCCAGGAAGCCTGGGAAGTGGAACGCCTGGCCCAGGCCGCGCGGCAATCGGCGCAGGAGGAGCGCTGGGTCAGGCTGGACGCTTAGTAGCCCGCTACCAGGCCATCCTTGCGCGGATCGGAGCCACCTACGTAGCCGCCAGCGATGCGCTGGATGATCTGGGCGCCGCCGAAGGCGAACACCCCGGACGGTTCTTCCACGGTCACCTCGTGGCCCAGGGCCCGCAGCGCCTCCAGGGTGGTCGGGTCGAGGCTGCTTTCCACCGCGACCCGGCGGCCACCTTCGAGGCGCCAGCGCGGTGCATCGGCGGCGGCCTGGGGATTCTGCCGGTACTTGAGGATGCGCAGCATCAGCTGCAGGTGACCCTGGGCCTGCATCGGGCCGCCCATCAGGCCGAAGGCCATCAGCGGGGTGCCGTCGGCATTCATGGCGAAGCCGGGAATGATGGTGTGGAAGGGCCGCTTGCCCGGGGCCACGCTGTTGACGTGGTCCGGGGCCAGGGTGAAGCCAGCGCCGCGATTCTGCAGGCTGATGCCGGTGCCCGGCACCACCACGCCCGAGCCGAAGCCCATGTAGTTGGACTGGATGAAGGAAATCATCATGCCGCTGTCGTCGGCCGCCGACAGGCAGACGGTGCCGCCCGGACGCGGCGCGCCATAGCCGGGATCGCCGGCGCGCGGCCCGAGCAGCCCGGCGCGCTCGCGCAGGTAGGCCGGGTCCAGCAGGTGCTCGGCCTGGACGCGCATGTGCGCGGAATCGGTGACGTGCTGGTAGAGATCGGCCAGCCCCAGCTTCATGGCTTCGATGGCGCGGTGCAGGGTGGCGGGGCTGTCCACCGGGTCGGCGCCGATGCCGGCAGCTTCCAGGATGCCCAGGCCGGCGAGGGTGGCGATGCCCTGGCCATTGGGCGGCAGCTCGTGCACCACGGCGCCGGCGAAGGGCACCGAAAGGGTGTCGACCCAGTCGGCCCGGTGGGCGCGTAGGTCTTCTTCGTCCAGTACCGCGCCGTGCTCGCGGGCATGGCGGGCCATGGCCTGGGCCAGTTCGCCCTGGTAGAAGGCCGCGCCTGCGCTCTCGGCGATGGCTTCCAGGGTTCGCGCATGATCGGGCAGGCGCACCAGGGTGCCGGCCTGGGGCACGCCATTGGCCAGGAAGCAGGCGGCGAAGCCGGGTTGGTCCTTGAGCTGCTCGGCGCCACGGCGCCAGAGCTCGGCGATCACCGGGGTGAGCAGGAAGCCGTCGCGGGCATAGTGGATCGCCGGGCCGGCCAGGGTGGTCAGCGGCAGCTTGCCGTAGCGCTGGGCCAGGGCGACCCAGGCGGAGACGGCGCCGGGTACGGTGACGGCGCCCCAGCCGCGGGCCGGCATGGCGCTCTGGCCGGCGAAGAACTCCGGGGTCCAGCCCCGCGGCGCGCGGCCGGAGGCATTGAGGCCCTGCACCTGCTTGCCATCCCAGACGATGGCGAAGGCGTCGCTGCCGATGCCGCAGCCGGTGGGTTCCACCACGGTGAGCACCATGGCGGCGGCCACCGCGGCGTCCACCGCGTTGCCGCCGCGGCGCAGCATCTCCACCCCGGCCTGGGCGGCCAGCGGCTGGGAGCAGGCCACCAGGTTGCGGCCCATGACCGGCGAGCGGGCCGAGGAATAGGGGTTGTGATAATCTAGATCGGGCATGGCGAAGGGTCTCATTGGTGACGAGGATCGAGGGCGTCGCGCAGGCCGTCGCCCAGCAGGTTGAAGCCCAGCACGGTGAGGTAGATGCAGACGCCCGGGGCGATGGACATCCAGGGCGCCTGCTCCATGAAGTTCTTGGCGGTGTTGAGCATGGAGCCCCAGGAGGGCATCGGCGGTTGCTGGCCGAGGCCGAGGAACGACAGGCTGGCCTCGGCGAGGATGGCGGCGGCGATGGTCAGGGTGGCCTGCACCACCAGCGGCGAGAGGATGTTGGGTAGCACGTAGCGCCAGAGGATCCAGCGATCCGGCAGGCCGATGGCGCGCGCCCCTTCGAGGTAGTCCTCGTGGCGGATGGCCAATACCTGGCCACGGGTCAGCCGGGCGAACACCGGCATGGCGGAGAGGCCGATGGCGATCATGGCATTGCCCAGGCTCGGCCCGAGGAAGGCGCCTAGGGCGATGGCCAGCACCAGGAACGGGCAGGACAGCAGGGCTTCCACCAGGCGCGAGACCAGGGCGTCCAGCCAGCCACCGAAGTAGCCGGCCACCAGGCCCAGGGGCACGCCTACCAGCAGGGCGATGGCCACCGAGACCACCCCGGCCAGCAGCGAGCTGCGCGCGCCCCATAGCAGGCGCGAGAGCAGGTCGCGGCCGAGTTCGTCGGTGCCCAGCCAGTTCAGCGCCGAGGGCGCCTTGCGCACCGCCAGGAAGCTGGTCTTGAGCGGATCGAAGGGAGCCAGCCAGGGCGCCAGCAGGGCGGCCAGGGCGAAGGTCAGGATCAGCGCGGCGCCCAGCAGTGCGCCGCGATTGGCGCTGAACTTGCGCCAGAAGGGCGAGCGGGCGGGTCTCAGGGTGGCCGGGCGGGGCAGGGTCAGGGCGTTCATGCGGCTTGCCTCAGGCGCGGGTTGATCAGGCGGTAGAGCAGGTCGGCCACCAGGTTGAGCAGCACGAAGCCCACCGCCACGCAGAGCACCACCCCCTGGACCACCGCGTAGTCACGGTTAAACACGGCGTCGACGATCATCTTGCCGAAGCCGGGGATGCTGAAGACCTGCTCGGTGAGCACCGCGCCGCCGAGCAATTCGCCGAACAGCAGGGTGGTGAGGGTGACGATGGGCATCAGCGCATTGCGCAGCGCATGGCGCAGGATCACCACCCGCTCGCGCAGGCCCTTGGCCCGGGCGGTACGCACGTAGTCGGCGCGCAGCACCTCCAGCATGGCCGCCCGGGTATGGCGCATCAGGGTGCCGGAGAGTCCGGCGCCCAGTACGAATGCCGGCAGGATCAGGGTGCGCAGGTTGCGCAGTGGGTCTTCGTGGAAGGGCACGAAGCCGGAGGCCGGCAGCCATTGCAGCTTCACCGCGAACAGCAGGATCAGGAGGATGCCGAGCCAGAAATGCGGGATGGAGATGCCGGACAGGGCCACTAGGTTGGCGCCGTAGTCCACCGCCGTGCCGCGGCGCACCGCGGCGAGGATGCCGGTGGGGATGCCGATGGCCAGGGCGATGAGGATGGCCAGCAGCGACAGCTCCAGGGTCACCGGCAGCTTCTCGGCGATCAGCGTCGTCACCGGCTGGTCGGTGCGCAGCGAGATGCCCAGGTCGCCCTGCAATACCCCGCCCATCCAGTGCAGGTACTGCACCGGCAGGGGATCGTTCAGCCGGTACTTCTCGCGTAGGAATTCCAGCACCTGGGGATCGCGCTCCTCGCCGGCCATGGCCAGCACCGGATCGCCCGGCAGCAGTTGCTGCAGGGTGAAGACGAACAGCGACACCAGCAGCAGGGTGGGCAGGGCACTGAGCAGGCCACACAGGAAGAGGCGTAGCATGGCTATTGTCCGCGGCTGACGCCGGCCAGGCGAATCAGGCCGTCGGGGTTGGGGATGAGGCCCTTGATGTCGGCGCGGGTGGCGATGATGCGCGGGTCGAAGTAGAGGTAGAACACCGGCAGCTCTTCGCGCAGCAGGGACATGGCCTGGGCGTAGAGCGCCTGGCGTTGGGCCTGGTCGTTGATGGTGCGGGCCTGGTTGAGCAGCTGGTCCAGCGCCGCGTTGCAGTACTGACCGTCGTTCTGGTTGCCCTTGCAGGTGACGAACTGGTGCACGTTGACATCCGGGTCGGGACGACCGGACCAGGCGCTCAGGCCGAGCTGGAAGTTGCCGGCGTGCTGTTCGGCCAGCAGGGTGGCGTACTCGGTGGCGATCAGGTTGACCTCGAAGCCGGCCTCGGCGGCCATGGCCTGGATCAGCTGGCCCACCTGCTGGGCGATGGGGTTGTTGGCGATCTTCAGTTCCACCTTGACCGGCAGGGCGACGCCGGCGGCCTTGAGCAGCGCCTGGCTGCGCGCCACGTCGCGGGCCGGCACGGCGAAGGCCTTGTCGTAGTAGGGGCTGCTCTGCGGGAAGGGCTGCACGCTGGGCGCATAGAGGCCCTCGAACACCACCTGGTTGAGCGCGTCGCGATCCAGCGCCAGGTCGAAGGCCTGGCGCACCCGCTTGTCGCCGGCGAAGGGATTCTTCGCCCGGTCGCCGTTGGCCATGTTCACCATCAGCTGCATGTAGCCCAGGCCCGGGGTGTTGTAGAGGGTGAAGCCGGCCTGGCCCTGCAGGCCCTTGACGTCGGTGGGGGCGACCCGCTCGATGATGTCCAGGTCACCCGAGCGCAGGTTGGCCAGGCGCACCGAGGTGTCCGGGATGGGCAGGAAGACCACCTTGTCGAAATGGTAGGCGGCGGCGTTCCAGTACTGCGGGAAGCGCTCCAGCACGATGCGGTCCTGTTGCACCCGCTGCACGAAGCGATAGGGACCGGAGCAGACCGGCTTGCTGCCGACGTCGCCCGCGGAGGCCTTGGGCGCCAGCATCATGCCGGCGCGGTCGGAGAGCTGGGCGAGCAGGGTGGCATCGGGTTGCTTGAGGCGGATGCGCACGGTCTGGGGATCGACCACCTCCACGGTATCCACCGAGGCCAATTCGCTCTTGCGCAGGGAGTCGGGCAGGGTGCGGGCGCGGTCCAGGTTGAATTTCACCGCGGCGGCGTCGAAGGTCTCGCCGTCGTGGAAGGTCACGCCGGGGCGCAGTTGTAGCGTCAGGCTGCGGTTGTTGTCGCTCCATTGCCAGGCGGTGGCCAGTTGGGGGACCAGCTCCAGTTGTGGCGAGACGTCCACCAGCTTGTCGCACAGGGCGGTGTAGACCAGCCGCCCGGAATAGGTCCGCGAGCGGTGCGGATCGAGCACGTCGGGATCGTCCTGGATGCCGATGCGCAGGGTGGTCTCGGCCACGGCGGAGCCGCCGGCCAGGAGCAGAAGGGTGGCGGTGAGCCAGGCGGAGGCTTTCATGGGGTGGACTCCAGAAGGGACTGATGACGGATGAACAGGGCCAGGCGGCGGGTGAAGGCCGGGCTGCTGGCGATCACGGGTGGCGGTGCGGCGCCAGCGCCGGCGATCTCGCGCCAGAAGTGACAGGCCACGCGGGCCTCGCCGGGGGTGGCTTCGAGCAGCGGCTTGGCCTCACGGCACAGCGGCCGGGCGTGGGGGCAACGGGTGTGGAAGCGACAGCCGCTGGGCGGCGCCGTGGGGCTGGGCAGGTCGCCACCGAGCAGGGTGCGTGGTCGCCGCGCCCGCGGATGGCTGACCGGCACCGCGGCCAGCAGCGCCTGGGTGTAGGGGTGCAGGGGCGTCTCGAACAGCGCCTCCACCGGCGCCAGCTCGACGATCTCGCCCAGGTACATCACCGCCACCCGGTCGCTCATGTGGCGGATCACGCCCAGGCCGTGGGCGACGATGATCAGGGTCAGGCCGAAACGCGCCTTGAGGTCTTCCAGCAGGTTCACCACCTGGGCCTGTACCGAGACGTCCAGCGCCGACACCGGCTCGTCGCCGAGCAGCAGCCGCGGCTCGGCAGCCAGGGCGCGGGCGATGCCGATGCGCTGGCGCTGGCCGCCGGAGAATTCGTGGGGATAGCGCCCCGCCAGTTCCGGCGCCAGGCCCACGGTGCGCAGCAGCTCGGCCACCCGTTCGGCGCGCTGGCCCCGATTCAGCGGCTGGTGCAGCCACAATGGCTCGCCAACGATGTCGGCCACGCTCATGCGCGGATTCAGCGAGGCGAAGGGGTCCTGGAAGATGATCTGCAATTCCTGGCGGACCTGGCGCAGCGCCGTCGGGCTGAGATTGCCCAGGTTGCGGCCTTCGTAGATGACATCGCCGGCGGTGGGGGTGAGCAGGTTGAGCAGCAGGCGGCCGAGGGTCGACTTGCCCGAACCGGACTCGCCCACCAGCGCCAGGGTCTCGCCCCGGCGCACCGCGAAGGAGACCTCGCTGACCGCCTGCACCGGTGGCCGCGGGCGCTGCAGGAAACCGGCCTGGCCACCGAAGTGCTTGGTCAGGCCGATGGCTTCGAGGATGGGACGTTCCACGGCAGTCATGCGCTGGTCTCCAGGTGCTGTTCCAGGGGCGCGCGGATACAGGCCACCTGCTGGCCCGGGGCGAGTTCCACGAGCGGTGGCGGCGCCTGGCGGCAGGCGTCGAGGGCGAAGGGACAGCGGCTGGCGAAGCGACAGCCGGCGGGCATCTCGGCGGGTGTCGGCACCCGGCCGGCGATGGTCGCCAGACGACCCGTGCGCGGTCCGAGCGAGGGCATGGAGCCCATCAGGCCGATGGTGTAGGGATGCTGAGGGTCGTCGAACAGCTGGGCGACCGGCCCGGATTCCACCACCCGGCCGGCGTACATCACCGCCATCTCGTCGGCCACCTCGGCGACCACGCCGAGGTCGTGGGTGATGAGGATCATGGCGCTGCCGGTCTCGGCCTGCAGCCCGGCGATGAGTTCGAGGATCTGCGCCTGGATGGTCACGTCCAGCGCCGTGGTGGGTTCGTCGGCGATGATCAGCGCCGGGTCGTTGGCCAGCGCCATGGCGATCATCACCCGCTGGCGCATGCCGCCGGAGAGTTCGTGGGGATAGGCCGCCAGGCGTTGGGCTGCGGCCGGGACCCGCACCTTTTCCAGCATCTCCAGGGCGCGCTGGCGAGCAGCCGCCTGGCTACCACCGCGATGGCGCAGCACCGTCTCCATCAACTGCTCGCCGACGGTGAAGGCCGGATTCAGCGAGGTCATGGGCTCCTGGAACACCATGGCCAGGCGATCGCCGCGCAGGTCGCTGCGGCGCGCTTCGGGCATGGTCAGCAGGTCTTCGCCCATGAAGCTCGCCCGGCGGGCCTGGATCCGGGCGCTCGGCGGCAGCAGCCCCATCAGCGCCATGGAGGTCACGCTCTTGCCACAGCCGGATTCGCCCACCAGGGCCAGGGTACGGCCCGGCTGCACGGTGAAGCTCAGGCCTTCCACCACCGCGGCTGGGGCACCGGCGAAGCGTACGCTGAGGTCGTCCACCACCAATACCGGGGCGCTCATAGGGCCTGCTCCAGGGTCTGTTGCAGCACGCTGTCCAGCGCCAGTTGCAGGGCGCGCAGGTGGGCGCGCATCACCGCCGCGGCGCGCACCGGATCGCGGGCATCGAGGGCTTCCACCAGGGCCTGGTGGTCGTCGTGGTAGGCCAGCAGGCGCTGGGCGTTGCGCGCCCGGTGGCGCAGGTCGCGCCAGATGGGATCCAGGCGGATGGCATCGAGCATCTCGAACAGGTCCAGCAACAGCCGGTTGCCGGCGGCCTCGGCGATGCTGCGGTGGAAGGCGCTGTCCCACAGCTCGATGGCATCGGCGTCCTCGCTGTTGCCCAGGCGCTCGAAGGCGGTGCGCTCGGCCATGCGACGGATCAGCGCGCGCTGCTCGCCACTGGCGCGCTGGGCGGCCAGGGCGGCGAGATTTGGCTCCAGATGCAGCCGCGCCTCCATGACTTCGATGAAGTTGGTGCGTCCGGAAAGCTGGGTGAGGGTCAGGGTCGCGCTCGGCGGCGTGGGGCCGACGTAGGTGCCCTTGCCCTGGCGGCGCCAGACCTGGCCCTCGGCTTCGAGCACGGCCAGGGCGCGGCGGATGGAACGGCGGCTGACGCCGAATTCACTGGCCAGCTCGCGCTCCGGCGGCAGCGGCTTGTCGGGGACGCTGCTCTGCTGGGCCACCAGGTTGCGCAAGGCATCCAGGGCCAGGCGGGCACTGTCGTCGGTATGGATCTGCATCGAACCTTTGCCTCTTAGGTCTGGGTGGTCGCCCGGCGACAAGCGCGCTGCCAGCGCGGTCGCCGGGGGATCCGGATAGCAGGAGCGAGTGCAAGGCCGATGCCATTGAAAATTGGTTCGTGCGGCCTTTCGGCGCGAGGCTCTGGGCCGATGCCTGGCACCCGGTCGCGGACCCGGCCATTGGCATTGGTTCGCGTCTGGGCGAACCTTTGCGCGTCCGCTTGCCGGGCGCTGCGCTAGGATGGGGCCGGGGCGCACCGTGGCGGCGCGTCGGAAACTCCGCCAGGGCGCCGCTTTCTACCCAGCATCCGTTCCAGACCCGAGGACCGACCCATCGTCATGACCACGCTCTCCCGCGACGGCCTCGCCCCGGTCCGGCGCATGAAGCTCATCGCCTTGCTGCTGCTGTGCCTGGCAGCTGCGCTCTATGGCCTGGCCACCGCCCTGGAGGCGCGCCATCCGGCCTGGGGCTACGCCGCCGCCTTCGCCGAGGCGGCCATGGTCGGCGCCATCGCCGACTGGTTCGCGGTGACCGCGCTGTTCCGCCATCCCCTAGGGCTGCCGATTCCCCATACCGCCATTATTCCGCGCAACAAGGCCGGGGTCGGGCGCAAGCTGTCGGACTTCATCTGCCTGCACTTCCTCGCTACGCCCCAGGTGCTGGCCAAGCTGGAAGAACTGGACGCCGCCGGACGCCTGGCCGGCTGGTTGCGCCAACCGGACAACGCCGCCGCGGTGGCCAATCAGGCCACCGGTGTCGCCCGCTACTCCCTGGAGGCCCTGCGCGAGGTGCGGGTGCAGGCCTTCATCCGCCGGGTGGCGGTGGAGCGCTTGCAGCGCCTGGACGTAGCAGCGCTCTCCGGCGAGTTGCTCGATGTGCTGACCGCCGACGGCCGCCACCAGGCGGTGCTCGACGAGGTGCTGCAGGAGATCGACCGCCTGCTGCAGGACGAGGACACCCAGGCGCTGATCGCCCGCACCATCGGCGGCGAATTGCGCACCCTCAAGTACCTGGGCCTGGACGAGCGGATCGGGCGCTGGTCGGCGATCAAGGTGGTGCAGGCGGTATCGCGCCTGATCGGCGAGATCAGCCAGGATCGCGAGCACGAGTTGCGCCGACACTTCGATGGCTATCTGGTCGGCTTCATCGAACGCCTCAAGGAAGACCCGGCCTTCCGCCTGCGTGGCGAGCAGTTGCGCGACCGGCTGCTGGAACACCCGGCGCTGGCCGGCTATCTGCAGGAGCTGTGGGACGAACTGGTGAACTGGCTGCAGGCCGATCTGGCCGCCCCGGATTCCCGCATCCGCCGCCGCCTGGGCCGGCTGCTGGCCGAACTGGGTGAGACCCTGAGTCGCGACGAAGCCATGAGACACTGGATCAACGAACAACTGATCGCCGTCGCCCCGCCCTTCATCGACCGCAACCGCCAGCGCATCGGCGACTACATCGCCGCCCGGGTGGCCGCCTGGGACACCGACGAACTGGTCCAGCAACTGGAGCAGAGCGTCGGCAAGGACCTGCAATTCATCCGCATCAACGGCACCCTGGTGGGCGGCCTGGTGGGACTGGTGCTGCATGCACTGACGGTGTGGTTGGGGCCGGGGTAGGCCAGCCGGAGTCCGCGTGGAAAAGGCTGCGCCGTTTTCCACCCTACACCTGACCTCTCGTAGCGTGGAAAACTGCAAAACGTTTTCCACTGACTGCCGTCACTTAACCCGATACACCAAGAACCCCGCTCCCTATCGGACCGCCCCCTCTCCCCCCCCGGGAGAGGGCCGGGGTGAGGGCAAACCCTGGCACCACATTTTCAGGTTCCACCCATCACCCCACCCGCACCCAGGCGGCGCCCTGCGGACTAACCCCTATAGTCCCTGTCCCGAGCGTCCCATGTATCGAATCGGCTTCGCCTGCATGTACCGTCACCCCGAGCGCAGCCTGTCGCTCAAGGCACTGGAGCAGGTCGAGCGGGCCTTCAATACCCGCACCACCACCCTGCGCTGGCTGGGCAGCGTCGAGCGCGCCGCCGCCGAGGCCAAGCTGCTGGACGTGGTCACCCATAACCTGGACGCCCAGCTGAGGTTCGTCGAGCACGTCGCCGACCTGCCGGCCAACCTGCGCATGCTGCGCCTGAGCAGCGACCTGCTGCCCTTCTATAGCCACGCCGAGTTCGCCTACTTCTATCGCTCCCAGGAGTTGCAGGCACTGCTGGAAGATCGTTTCGGCCGCCTGGGCGAACTGGCGCGCCGCCGCGATGTGCGGCTGTCGCTGCACCCCGGGCAATTCTGCGTGCTGGGCTCGGATCGTCCCGAAGTGGTGGAGAACAGCCTGGCGGAATTCGAATACCACGCCGACATGATCCGCCTGATGGGCTACGGCCAGAAATTCCAGGACTTCAAGTGCAACGTGCACATCGCCGGTCGCCTGGGCGTGCCCGGCATCCGCGCGGTCTGGCCGCGTCTGTCCAGCGAGGCGCGCAATTGCATCACCTTCGAGAACGACGAGAAGACCTACGGCGTCGACGACTGCCTGCAACTGGCCGACCTCGCCCCGGTGGTGCTGGACATCCACCACTGCTGGATCCACGAAGAGGCCTATATCGATCCCTGGGAACCGCGGGTGGCGCGGATCATCGACAGCTGGCGCGGGGTGCGTCCGGCCATGCACTACTCCCAGCCGCCGGAAGCCCTGATGGAAATGGGTGTCTCGCCCAGCGAGCGGATCGACATCAAGTTCCTGCTACAGCAGATCAGCAAGCGGCTGCTCTATGCCCACAGCGACATGATGTGGAACGACTGGTGCAACCGCTACGCCTGCCAGTTCCTCGACTGCTTCGACATCATGTTCGAGGCCAAGCACAAGAACGTCACGGTGCGGGATTTCTACGACCGCTACCTGGGTGGCGACGGCAGCCTGCCGCCGACGGATCACGAGATCCTGTCGTAGGTTGGGTTGAGCGCAGCGAAGCCCAACATTGCCCGAGTTTGGACATTCTCCTGTTGGGCTTCGACGAAGGAGCCGTCTCAACCCAACCTACGAGAGCGCCGCAACATGTCGCAATGAGCCCAGCGGGCGATCGGCCGGAAGAATGGCTTAACTCAAAGGTCATCCTTCCTAACTGCCCGTCGCGAGGCCCGCCATGCCGACCCGTCGCCATTTCCTGCAGACCACCACCGCCCTGGCCGCCGCCGTGACCGCCGCGCCCTGGCTGTGGCAGAGCGCCCAGGCCGCCGAGCCGCTGCTGACCCGCAAGATCCCGCGCAGCGGCGAGGCCCTGCCCGTCATCGGCCTGGGCACCTCGGGCAACCTGAACGTCGAGCTGAACGACGCCGCCCTGGCGCCGCTGCAAGAGGTACTCCAGGCGCTGCTGGACGGCGGTGGCAGCCTCATCGACACGGCCCCCAGCTATGGCAACTCCGAGCGGGTGGCTGGTGAACTGGTCAAGCGGGCCAAGGCCCGAGACAGGGTCTTTCTCGCCACCAAGATATCCTCCACCGGGCGTGAGCGCGGTGCGGCGCAACTGGCCGCCAGCTTCCAGGCCCTGCAGACCGACCGCCTGGATCTGGTCCAGGTGCACAATCTGCAGGACACCGCCAATCAGCTCGCCCTGCTGCGCGAACAGCAGCAGGCCGGCAAGGTGCGCTACGTGGGCGTCACCCACTATCGCGAGGTGGCGCTGGACGATCTGCTGGCCACGCTGAAAAAGGAGAAGGTCGACTTCGTGCAGTTCAACTACTCGGTGGGCGAGCGCGAGGCCGAGCGGCACCTGCTGCCCTATTGCCGCGACCAGGGCATCGCCGTGCTGATCAATCGACCCTTCCAGCGCGGCAACCTGCTCTCCGGTACCCGTGGCAAGCCGCTGCCGCCGCTGGCGGCCGAACTGGGCGCGACCAGCTGGGCGCAACTGCTGCTCAAGTTCATCCTCGCCGACCCGGCGGTGACCGCGGTGATCCCGGCCACCAGCAATCCGCGCTACATGGTCGACAACCTCCAGGCCGGCCGTGGGCGCCTGCCGGATGCGCGCCAGCGCGAGGCCATCGCCGGGCTGTTCGCCTAGATGAAGGACTGGCTCGGTCGCGTCCTCGACGCCCGCGCCGGCGAATCGCCCGCGGCCCTTGCGGGCTTCGCGTTGTTCCTCTGCCTGTTCGCCGGCTACTTCATGCTGCGGCCGATCCGCGAGGCCATGGGCATCGCTGGCGGGGTGCAGAATCTGCAGTGGCTGTTCACCGCTACCTTCGTGGTGATGCTGCTGGCCGTACCCCTGTTCGCCTGGCTCAATTCACGAGTGGCGCGGCGGCGCTTCGTCGACTGGGTCTACGGCTTCTTCGCCCTCAACCTGCTGGCCTTCGCCGCCTGCTTCGCCAGCCTGGGCGACGGCGTCTGGCTGGCGCGCACCTTCTACGTCTGGATCTCGGTCTACAACCTCTTCGTGGTCTCGGTGGCCTGGAGTCTGATGGCCGATGTCTTCGACGGCGCCCAGGCGCGGCGGCTGTTCGCCTTCATCGCCGCCGGGGCCAGTGTCGGTGGCCTGCTCGGCCCGGTATTGGCCGCGGCCCTGGCCCCGCTGGTCGGTGAGGCGGGCCTCGCGCTGCTGGCCGCCGCGCTGCTGCTCCTGGCCCTGGCGCTCAAGGCCTATTTGATGGGGTGGCGCGAGACCCTCGGCGCCGGGCGACCGGGCGCAGCACCGACGGAAAGTCCGCGGCGCCCGGTGGCCGGCAATCCCTTCAGTGGTCTCACCCGGGTGCTGGCCTCGCCCTACCTACTGGCGGTGAGCGCCTTCGTCATCCTGCTGGCCACGGTCAGCACCTTTCTCTATTTCGAGCAGGCACGGCTGGTGGCCGAGCTGTTCCCCGACCGGGCGCGTCAGGTGCAGGTGTTCGGCCTGCTGGACTTCGTGGTCCAGGCCGGCGCCCTGGCCAGCCAGGTGCTGATCACCGGCCGCCTGGCCCAGCGGCTGGGCGTGCGCATCCTGCTGGCCGGGGTGCCGCTGCTGATGTGCGTGGGTTTCGTGGGGCTCGCGCTGCTGCCTACCTTCGCCATGCTGGCGGGCCTGATGATCGTGCGGCGCATCGGCGAATACGCCTTCATCCGCCCGGGCCGGGAGATGCTCTTCGCCCCGCTGGACGCCGAGACCAAGTACAAGGCCAAGAACTTCATCGACACCGTGGTCTACCGCGCCGGCGACGCCGCCAGCGGCTGGGCCAAGAGCCTGCTGGACCTGCTCGGTCATGGCGCCTGGCTGCCGGCGCTGGTCGGTGCTGCCTGCGCGGCGCTCTGGGCCTGGCTGGGCTTCTACCTGGGCCGGCGCGCGGACCAGGCCGTCCAGGCCAGCGACGCGGAGCAGCGCTGAATGCCGGCTGAATCGTTGTAGCCGGAAACAACCGGGCGCTCCGAGCGGCGACCGGTGGGGTGCTAAGGTAAGACCTTCTCCTCGCCCCAGGGCTCTCCATGTTCCGTTCCCGCGCCATGATGTATCTGATCCTTTTCGTCCTGCACCTGTTCATTGGCCTTAGCGTCATCGGCGATCTCGGCCTGTCGCTCCCCGCACAGCTGCCGTTCTGGCTCCTGCTGCTCCTGTCGTTCGTCCTGGTGCCCCTGGGCTTTCGCTCGCGAGACATGCGTTCGCGCCTCCTGGCCTGGACGGCGCTGATCGCCATGGGCGTGTTTTCCAGCCTGGCGATCTTTAGTCTGCTGCGTGGCCTGGTCATGGCCCTGGCCAGTCTGGCCGGCCACCCGCTGGACGCCGCCTGGCGTGCCGGCAGCGCCTGGGCGGTGCTGGGCCTGGTGCTGCTGGTGGCGCTGAGAAGCCTCTACAACGCCCGGCGCACCGCCAAGGTCAAGGAGGTGGAGCTGGCCCTGCCAACGCTGCCCGCCGGCCTGGACGGGCTGCGCATCGTGCAGCTCAGCGACCTGCACATCGGCCCGACGATCAAGGCCGGCTACCTGCAACGCATCGTCGATAGGGTCAACGGCCTGGACGCCGACCTGGTGGCCATCACCGGCGACCTCGTGGACGGCAGCGTGGCCGAACTGCGCCATGAATTTCTGCCGCTGCAAGGGCTCGAGGCGCGCCTGGGCACCTACGCCATCACCGGCAACCACGAGTACTACTCCGGTGCCGAAGCCTGGGTGCGCGCCTGGCGCGAACAGGGGCTGGCGCTGCTGATCGACCAGCACCGGGTGTTGGAACACCAGGGCACGTCCTTCGTATTGGCCGGCATCACCGACTACTCGGCGCCGCTCTACGTCCCCAGCCACAGGAGCGACGCCGCAGCCGCCTTCGCCGGCGCCCCGGAGGGGCTGTTCCGCCTGCTGCTGGCCCATCAGCCGCGCTCGGCCCCCAAGGCTGAGGCCGCCGGCGCCGACCTGCAACTCTCTGGTCACACCCACGGCGGCCAGTTCTGGCCCTGGATGTACTTCGTCCGCTTCCAGCAACCCTGGGTCGCCGGCATCCACCGCCTGGGCCAGCTGACCGTCTACATCAGCCGCGGCACCGGCTACTGGGGCCCGCCGCTGCGCTTCGGCGCGCCGAGCGAGATCACGCTGATCCGGTTGCGGCGAGCCTGAGAGCCGCAACAATTGCCCAGCCGGCCAAGAGCCGCGTGCCAAAGCGGCTGCTGGCGTTCAGGCTTGGCAGCGGTCTCGTGGCGCCCGACGCCTGGCGTTATGCCAGTCCTTGCCCCCTGGGCCTGAATCCTTATCCTCACCCCAAACCTACCCGGATGGCGCCGCCTTCCAAGGACAAACTGTTGCACGGATAAGGATGTATCGCCATGACGAGGACAGTGGCTTTCTTGCTGGTCCCCGAGGTGTTGATGCTGGATTTCGCCGGGCCGGTGGAGGTGTTTTCCATCGCCAATCGCTATCTGCCAGCCGCCGATCACTATCGCCTCGTGACCATCGCCGCCGGGCGGCGGCGCACCCTGCGTTGCTCCAATGGCATGACGATACGCACGGACCTTACCACCCAGCAGCCGCCCGGAGCCTATGACCTGCTGCTGGTGCCCGGTGGGCCGGGGGCCTACCTGGAGCCGCACCCGGACGTGGCCGCCTGGCTGCGCCAGGTGCCCGAGCATTGCGTCCGGTATGGCGCGGTCTGTACCGGGACTTTCCTGCTCGGCAGCGCCGGGCTGCTCGATGGGCGCCAGGTGACCACCCACTGGAATTATCGCGAGCGCCTGGCGCGTCGCTTTCCCCGGGCCCAGGTGACGGCCGACGAGATCTATCTGAGCGACGGGCCATTGCTGACCTCGGCCGGGGTCACCGCCGGCATCGACCTGGCGCTGGCACTGGTGGCCGAGGATCACGGCAAGGTCATCGCCCGCGAGGTGGCCAAGGTGCTGGTGGTGGTCACCCAGCGCCAGGGCAAGCAGGCACAATTCAGCCCCTTGTTCGACGAACCCGAGGCGGCCACCGCCATCACCCGGGTGCAGCGCCATGTGCTGGCGAACATCGACCAGGCCTATTCCATCAGCCGGCTCGCGGAACTGGCGACCATGGGCACCCGCAACTTCGCCCGGGTGTTCAAGCGCGATACCGGCATGACGCCCCTGGAGTTCGTGCTGCGGGCGCGCATCGATCATGCCCGTGGATTGCTGGAGACCAGCGACCTGCCACTGAAGACGGTGGCCTTTCGCAGCGGCTTCGCCAGCGACAGGTGCATGCGCGCCGCCTTCCAGGGCCATCTGGGGCTGACGCCGGCGCAGTACCGCTACCAATTCAGCTGAAGGCGACCTCGATGGCGGTATCACGCCCATCGATGGCAGCTTCCGACCGTAGATCGTCGTCCCTCCTGCCAGGGCATTGGCCAGAATGGTATGACCTATCGGCGAAGGAGAGGCGCAAACGCCTGACGGGTCCGCCTGCGCGAGCAGCGGCAGGCCTGGCGCGGCGTGGCGTGGCGCAGCATGGTCATGCATGAACTCAAGCCCTTGGCAATGGCGGGTGCCTATCGTTTCTGTGGCCTGACCCTGGATCCCCGGCGGCGCCTGCTGCTCGACGGCGAGCGGCCGCTGCCGCTCGGAGGGCGTGCCCTGGACCTCCTGCGGGTGCTGCTGGAGCAGCCCGGCGAGTTGATCGACAAGCAGACCCTGATGGCACGGGTCTGGCCTGGCAGCGTCGTCGAGGACATCAATCTGCGGGTGCACATCGCGGCCTTGCGGCGGGTGCTGCGCGCCTACAGCGCCCAGGACCCCATCCTCAGCGCCCGCCAGCGTGGCTACGGCTTCGCCCTCGCGGTGGAGCGCCTGGGCGAGGAGGACCTTCTGCCGCTGGCCGAGACGGCGCTACCGCTCACGCCCTTGGAGGGTCGCGCGGCCAGCCTCGTCGAGCTGCGCCGGTCGCTCGTCCAGCGGCGGCTGGTCTCGGTGGTCGGGCCCGGGGGCGTGGGCAAGTCGCTGCTGGTCCAGCACCTGCTGCCCACCCTGGCGGAGAGCTTTCCCGACGGCGTGCAGAGCCTGGACCTTGCCGCACTGGGCACGGTCATGGCGCTGATCGAGCGCCTCGCCAGTGAGCTGGGGCTGGCCGCTGGTACCGGACTGCCCGCCGTGCAGGAGGCTATGTCCGCGCGCCGCCTGCTGCTGTTGCTGGACAATGCCGAGCGGTTGGTCGAGCCCTGTGCCTGGTTGGTGGAGCGCCTGCTGCAGGGCTGCCCGTCACTCAAGGTGCTGGTCACCAGTCGCGAAGCCTTGCGCGTGGAAGGCGAGGCGGTGCTGCGCCTGGCGCCCCTGGCGGTGTCTGCCCAACCGTCGCCACGCCTGCGCGACGCCATGCGCGAGCCGGCCTTTCGCCTGTTCGTCCGCCGCGCCCGGGCACGACTGCCGGGGCTGCACCTGCGGCCGAGCGATGTGCAACTGATCGGCGAGATCTGTCGGCGCACCGAGGGGGTGCCCCTGGCGCTGGAGATCCTGGCCGAACAGGTGGCGGCCCAGGGACTCGCCGGGGTACTGGCGCAACTCGAAGGCGGTTACTACCTGGACGTGCAGGGCCGGCGTACCGCGGCGCAGCGGCAGCGCAGCCTGGGTGCCATGCTGGACTGGAGTCTGCACAGCCTGAGCGAGGCCGAATTCGCCGTGCTGGCAACCCTGGCCGAGGCGGGCGAGCGCTTCAGTCGCCCGCAGGCCCTGGCGCTGGCGGCGCAGCGCGGCCTGGAAGAGGCGCATTTCATCCCCCTGCTGGGCCAACTGGTGGACAAGTCGCTGATCCTGGTGGAGGACGGCGGAGAGCGCCTAGGCTACCGCCTGCTGGCCATGCTGCGGCTGCACCTGCGTCAGCTCCGCCAGCAGCCGCCGTTCCAGGGCCTGCTGTTGCCAGGCCAGCGGTGGCACACCCACGGCGCGGGTGAACACCCGGCTCAGGTGCGCCTGATCGAAGAAGCCGCATTCCAGGGCGATCGCCGCCAGAGGTAGGGCGCGCTCGGCCAGCAAGTGCTGGGCACGGACGATGCGCTGTTGGCGCAGCCATTCCAGCGGGGCGAGCCCGGCGCTGAGCTTGAACTGCCGGGTGAAGTGGCTGCGCGACAGGCCGCAGACGGACGCGACTTGGCTGACGCTGATGCCGCGCTCCAGGTGCTGCAGCAAGACTTCCTTGGCCAGGCGTTCCTGCCAGGCCGCCAAACCGACCAGACGCGTATCCGGCCGCCTGGATAGAGCTGGGGTGCTATCGACGGTCATGGACATGGCGCTCTCCCTATCGGACCAACCCTGAAGCGGCGGTCTGGATGAGAATCATTCCGTGCGAGGGTCTTGGCTGCGAGTTGCCTATCGTTAATTAGCGTTAAGGCGGCAACCTGTCAGACGCAGCAGTGTCGCGGATCGGGGTGACGAGCACGGCGCTGGGAGAGCAGATGCCAACCGAACCAGGCGATCGCCAGTCCAGCGGCGACCAGCAGCGGGGCCGGACCATAGCCTTCGAGTTCGTCCAGCAGGGCCAGGATGTGGGCGTCGAACAGCCGGCCCAGGGCCAGGCCGGAGCCGATCCACAGGGTGGCGCCGCTAAGGTCGTAGGCGAGGAAGCGCCGCAGGGGCATGGCGCTGGCCCCTGCGCTCAGGGTCGCCAGGGCCGCGGCGCCGGGGACGAACTTGGCCACGAGAAGCAGGCCGGGCAAGCGGGTGGCGGCAGGGACGTGCCCCGGCAGATGACGCAACAACCAGGCGCCGTGCCGGCGGCCGGCCCAGTACCAGAGCAGGTCGGCCAACCCGGTGACCGCGACGCTGGCCAGGAGCGCCAGGAGCAACTCGGCCTCGTCGGCCGCCGCGCCCATCACCACCAGTGAGGGATAGGCCGGTACCGGCAGGCCCAGCTGTTCGCCAAAGACGTTCAGCGTCAGCCAGAGGGTGGCGTTACCGGCCACCAGGGAGGTCAGGGCTTGGGTGCTCATGGCGCGTTCTCGGCAAGGGGAGGCCGTGGGAGCGGCCTCCTAGCGCAAACGGGGCCTACGATTTCGCGAGCTAGAGCCAAACAAGGCGAAAAGACCTGAGGAAGCGGATCGGACTTGCGCTCAAGTTTACGAGTGGTAAATGAGCATTCCGACCGGGCTGGCGACCCAGGGTCTTTTCAACGCAGTGTGGCCGACGCGCAGCAAATCGTAGTCAGGGCATTTGCGGCAGTTCGTTGGGCCGCAGATCAAACACCAGCACCTCGGCGTCGGTGCCGTGGGCCAGCTGAATTTCGCGCTCGCCGCGCAGCCGGACGCCATCACCGGCCTGCAACAGGACGCCATTCAGCTCCAGGCTGCCGCGGGCGACGTGCACATAGGCATGGCGCTCGGGGGCCAGCTGCAGGGTGGCGCTTTCGGCACCGTCGAACAGACCGGCGTAGACGCGGGCGCTCTGCCTTACTTCCAGCGAACCCTCGGCGCCGTCCGGCGAGATGATCAGGGCCAGACGACCGCGCTTGGTCTCGGCGCTGAAGTGCTGCTGCTGGTAGCGTGGCTCGGCGCGGCGCACGTTGGGCACGATCCAGATCTGCAGGAAGTGCACCCGCTCGCTGTTGGAGTGGTTGTACTCGCTATGGCTGACACCACTGCCGGCACTCATCAGCTGGACGTCGCCAGGGCGGATCACCGAGCCGGTGCCCAGGCTGTCCTGGTGCTCCAGGGCGCCTTCGAGCACATAGGAGAAGATCTCCATGTCGCGGTGCGGGTGCTCGCCAAAGCCCTGGCCGGGGGCCACGGTGTCGTCGTTGATCACCAGCAGGTCGGAGAAGCCCTGCTCCGCCGGGTTGCGATAGCTGGCGAAGGAGAAGGTGTGGAAGGACTTGAGCCAACCGTGGTTGGCGGCGCCGCGATCGGAAGCTTTACGAATGGCCAGCATGCTGAGGCTCCTTGTCTAAGTGAGGGCGCGGTCGGTGCCGACGCCATGGAAGTCATCCTACTGTGGAGCCGGACTTTGATTAACGAGCTGAAAGCGGAATGGTCGTCCTGTTCTGGTTGACGATCCCTGGGCGAGGTGTCGCCAACCGCCCTAGGCCCGGCGTGCTCGTGCAGGCCAGAGCCGTACCAGCAGCGCCAGGAGCGCGGCGGTGAGGGCCAGGCCGGCGACGCCGCTCCAGCCCAGGCGTACCAGCAACAGGCTGCCGAGGGCCGCGCCACTGGCCATGCCGATGAACATGCCGGTGAAGAGCACCGCGTTGAGCCGGCTGCGGGCCTCGGGTTCCAGGCCATAGACCTGGGCCTGGTGGGCGATGAGACTGGCCTGGACGCCGAGGTCGAAGACCACCGTCGCCACCGCCAGCAGGACCAGGCCGGCCATCCCCGGTAGCCAAGGCAAGGCGAGCAGGCTGGCGAAGGCCAGGGCCGCGAGGCCGCTGCCCAGCCGCGTCACCCATTCCGAGCCGTGGCGATCCGCCAGGCGTCCAGCCCAGGGCGCGGCCAGGGCCCCGGCGGCTCCGGCCAGGCCGAAGGCCCCGGCGGCGGCGCTGCCCAACTGGAAGGGACCGGCATGCAGATAGAGGGCGAGGGTCGACCAGAAGGCGCTGAAGCCGACGGACAGCAGGCCCTGGGCCAGGGTCGCCCGGCGCAGCGCGGCATGCCGGCGCCACAGGGTCCCCAGCGAGCCGAGCAGCGCCGGATAGCTCAGCTGGGCGGTCGCCGGGAAGCTCGGCAGCCCGCGCCAGACGGCCACGCCGATGGCGGCGATGCTGGCTGCGGCCAGCAGATAGAGCGTCCGCCAGCCGAACAGCTCGCCGACCAGGCCGCTGACCACCCGCGACAGCAGGATGCCCAGCAGCAGCCCGGTCATCACCGTGCCGACGATGCGGCCACGCTCGGCCGGTGGCGCCAGGGTCGCGGCGGCGGGTACCAGGTCCTGAGCCACGGTGGCGGCCAGCCCGGTCACCAGGCTGGCCAGCAGCAGGGCGTGCAGCCCCGGTGCCAGGCTGGCGCCGAGCAGGGCCAGCAGCAGGATGCCGAGCTTGGCCAGGATGATGCGGCGGCGGTCGAAGCGATCCCCCAAGGGCGCGAGCAGCAGCAAGCCCAGGGCATAGCCGAGTTGGGTGAGGGTAGGGATCAGCCCCACGTCGGCGGCGGTCGCCGGCAGGTCGCTGGCCAGGGTGCCCAGCAGCGGCTGGCTGTAATAGAGGTTGGCCACGCTCAGGCCGGCGCCGGTGGCCAGCAGGCCCAGCAAGGCCGGGGAGAGGGTGGCGGTGCGCGGCGGGGTCTGGCCATGCGAAAGCGGCATGTCGCTCATGCTGAAGCTCCGGGGTCGGGATGCGATGGCGGCATTCTTCGCCAGAAGGATGGCAGCTTGTAGCCGAACGCCCGGTACAGGGGGTATACGTAAGACGTATGAATACCACCTTTTCCCATGATCGTCTCGATCTGCTCGAGACCTTCGTCCGCATCGTCGAGGCCGGTAGCCTGTCAGCGGCGGCGCGCCAGCTCGGCACCACCCAGCCCACCGTCAGCCGCCGCTTGCAGGCGCTGGAGGCGGCCTTGCAGGTCCGCCTGATACAACGCTCGACCCATGCCCTGAGACTCACCGAGGACGGCCAGCGCTGCTATCGCCAGGCCCAGCAACTGCTCGGCGACTGGCAGGCCTTCGCCGCCGCCCTGCACGGCGCCCATGCCGAACCCGAAGGGCGGCTGCGGGTGGTGATGCCCCATGCCTTCGGCCAGGAGCAACTGCTCGATCCGCTGGAAGCCTATCTGCGCCGTTACCCGGGCATGCAGGTGGACTGGGTGCTGAGCGACCGCGCGCCCAATTTCGTCGCCGATGGCGTGGATTGCGCCATCCGGGTGGGGGTGGTGGTGGATCCGGACACGGTGGCGCTGCGCCTGGGCGATGTCCAGCGCATCCTGGTGGCCGCGCCAGCGCTGGCCGGACCGCTCACCGGCCCCGAGGATCTGGCGGCGCTGCCCTGGATCGCCATGAGCCAGTTCTACCAGAGCGAGCTGCACCTGGAGCGCCCTGTCTCGGGCGAGAGCCATATCGTGCCCCTGCGCCCCCGCCTGGCCACCGAAAGCCTCTTCGTCGCCCGCCATGCTGCCGTGCGCGGCCTCGGTTGCGCGGCGCTGTCGCACTGGATGGTCCGCGAGGATGTCGCCGCAGGGCGGCTGGTGCACCTGCTCCCCGACTGGCAGGCCGCGCCCCTGCCGATCTACCTCATCTACCCCTACGCCCGGGTCTATCCGGCGCGGCTGCGGCTGTTCCTCGACCTGCTGCGCGAGGCCTGCGCCCGGATGCTGGACGTGACGGCGCCCGCCTGACCGCGAGGGTCAGGCGGGCGCGCAAGGGGCGATGGAGTCAGGCCAACCGCGCCGACCGCACCGGCCGCCGCCCATCCACGCTCAAGGCACCGGCGCCGAAGGCCGCCACCTGCAACAGGCCGCCGGCGATGGCCATATTCTTGAGGAAGTGGATCAGCTGGTTCTGGTCGGCGAAGTGGTTGTGGAACACCGCGGCGGTGACCAGGGTGAAGGCGGCCATGGCCAGGGCCACAGTGCGGGTGCGATAGCCGATCAGCAGCAGGCTGGCGAGGCCCAGCTCGACTGCCAGGGCGCCGAGGTAGGCGAGGTCCGGGAAGGGCATGCCCATGGCGGCGATGTAGCCCTTGGTGGCGGCGGGGGCGAGCAGTTTGCCCACGCCGCTGAACAGGAAGAGGCTGGCGAGCAGCAGGCGGCCGGTGGTGGCGGTGAAGGCTTGGGTGGTGTTCATGGTCAGCTGTCCCTTCAAGGTCTGGCATCCGGCGTGGATGCGATGGGCGCAGATTACTGTCCACCGTGAAGTCGATTAAGTAGCTGTTCGGCGTTTTACCGTCACGCATGAGTTGACTGTTCAGCACACTCAGGCCGTTGTTGTGACCTGAATCCTTTCACCTGTACGCCACAGCACAGACGTACAAAAACCAGCACAGACGTCCAAGGCCGCTCCCCAGCGTCCGGGCGAAAGTCCGCCCCATCGACGGCGCGAGGCCTTTCTCGCAGCCGACTCTCTCATCAGGAGGATGGGCCATGCGCGAGACGCGGCTGGATCTGGGACTCTTGTTCCTGCGCCTGGGTGGCGCCGGGTTGCTGGTGGCGGTCCATGGCTTGCCCAAGGCGCTGAACTTCCGCCAGCAACTCGGCCTGATCGAGGACCCGCTGCACCTGGGCGCCTGGCCGACGCTGGCCTTCGCCGTATTCGCCGAGGTCTTCTGCCCGCTGCTGATCGCCCTGGGCTGGGCGACCCGCCTGGCCTGCCTGCCAATCCTGCTGCTGCTGCTCATCGCGCTGGTGGCGGTGCATCCGGAGTGGTCGCTGGAGCAGGGCCAGTTCGGTTGGCTGCTGCTGGTGCTGTTCGGCACCCTGGCGCTCACCGGACCGGGTCGCTATTCGCTGGCGGCGTGGCTGGCCAGCCGCCGCGCGCCCCAGGGCGGCTTCGCAAGGGCGCTGTCATGACCGCCGCACTCGGGAGAGACCCGCAACAGGCCCACGGCCGCATCGTCACCCTGGTGATCCGTCACCAGCCGCTGGCCGGCCAGCACCAGGCCTACCAGCGCTGGTTGCAGCGCGCGGTCACCGCCGCCCGCGCGGCCTGTGGTCATCTCGGCGTGGACGTCATCCCGCCAGCCGAGGAGGGCGCCGCCTTCACCACCTTGGTGCGCTTCGCCGACGTCGACCAACTACAGGCCTGGCTGGCTTCGCCAGAGCGCCAGGCGCTGATCGCCGAGGTGGCGCCGCTGCTGCGCGAGGCCGATGCCCCCGAGGTGCATGCCGACGCCGAATTCTGGTTCAACCCGCCACGCCCCGGCGTGCGCCAGCCACCGGCCTGGAAGCAGGCGGTGCTGACCTATCTGGTCATCGCGCCCCTGACCATGCTGATCCCGCCGCTGTGGCAGCCGCTGTTCGCGCGCTATCCGCTGCTGGCCGGGCCGGTGCCGAGCAACCTGTTGATCACCCTGTGCATCGTGCCGCTGGTGGTGTTCCTGATCATGCCCAGGGTGAGCCGCCTGTGCGCGCCCTGGCTCAACGCCCGCTCGGGCGCCTTTTTCACTCCCCCCACCCCTAGAGGCGAACAACCATGAGCACCTTCACTACCCGCGACGGCGTCGAGATCTATTTCAAGGACTGGGGCAGCGGCAAGCCCGTGCTGTTCAGCCACGGCTGGCCGCTTGATGCCGATATGTGGGACTACCAGATGTACCATCTGGCCGCCAACGGCTATCGCGCCATTGCCTTCGACCGCCGCGGTTTCGGGCGCTCCGGCCAGCCCTGGAACGGCTACGACTACGACACCTTCGCCGACGACATCAAGGAGCTGATCGAGCACCTGGATCTGCGCGACGTCACCCTGGTGGGCTTCTCCATGGGCGGTGGCGACGTCAGTCGCTACCTGGCGCGCCACGGCTCGGCGCGGGTGGCCAAGCTGGCGCTGCTGGGCGCCGTCACCCCGCTGTTCGGCCAGAAACCGGACTTCCCCCAGGGCGTCGACCAGGGCGTCTTCGACGGTATCCGCGGCGGACTGCTCAAGGACCGCGCCCAGTTCCTCGCCGACTTCGCGCCGATCTTCTATGGCACCAACCAGAGCCAGGAGGTCTCCGCGGGCGTCTTCACCCAGACCCTCAACATCGCCCTGCTGGCCTCGCTGAAAGGCACCCTGGACTGCGTCACCGCATTCTCCGAGACCGACTTCCGCCCGGACATGGCCAAGATCGACGTGCCGACCCTGGTGATCCACGGCGATGCCGACCAGGTGGTGCCTTTCGCAACCACCGGCAAGTTGGCCGCCGAGGCGATCCACGGCGCCGAACTCAAGGTGTATGCCGGCGCCCCCCACGGCTTCGCGGTGACCCATGCCGAGCAGGTGAACCAGGACCTGCTGGCCTTCGTGGCGAGCTGAGCACCGGCCCGGGCAGCAGGTGCTGTCCGGGCCGCGAGAGCCGCCATGCGCCAAGAACCCCTGGACCCCCAACGCCGCCGCGCCCTCTTGCTGGGCGCCGCCGGCGCGCTCTGGTCCGTCCTGCCCCTGGCCGGACGCGCCGACCCTGCCCCTGGAGGCACCATGCAACACGCCGATCTGATCCTGCACAACGGCAAGCTCCACACCGTCGATCCCGAGCGCCCCGAGGCCACTGCGGTCGCCATCAAGGACGGCGTCTTTATCGCCGTGGGCAGCGACAGCGCGGCCATGGCCCATCGCGGTCCGGCCACCCAGGTGGTCGACCTGCGCGGCCGCCGCGCCATTCCCGGCCTCAACGACTCCCACCTGCATCTGATCCGGGGCGGTCTCAACTACAACCTGGAGCTGCGCTGGGAGGGCGTGCCCTCGCTGGCCGATGCCCTGCGCATGCTCAAGGACCAGGCCGAGCGTACCCCGGCGCCCCAGTGGGTGCGGGTGGTGGGCGGCTGGAACGAATTCCAGTTCGCCGAGCGGCGCCTGCCGACCCTGGACGAACTCAACCAGGCGGCGCCGGACACCCCGGTGTTCATCCTGCACCTCTACGACCGGGCGCTGCTCAATCGCGCCGCCCTGCGGGTGGTCGGCTACACCAAGGACACCCCCAATCCCCCGGGCGGCGAGATCCAGCGCGACGCCCGCGGCGAGCCCACCGGCATGCTCATCGCCCGGCCCAACGCCATGATCCTCTACGCCACCCTGGCCAAGGGGCCCAAGCTGCCGCTGGAGTACCAGGTCAACTCCACCCGCCAGTTCATGCGCGAACTCAATCGCCTGGGGCTGACCAGCGCCATCGATGCCGGCGGCGGCTTCCAGAACTACCCGGACGACTACCAGGTGATCCAGGAGTTGGCCGATGCCGACCAGCTCACCGTGCGCATCGCCTACAACCTCTTCACCCAGCGACCCAAGGAAGAGCTGACCGACTTCACGAACTGGACCAGTAGCGTCACCCTGCACCAGGGCACCGACTTCCTGCGCCACAACGGCGCCGGCGAGATGCTGGCCTTCTCCGCGGCCGACTTCGAGGACTTCCTCGAACCGCGCCCGGATCTGCCAGCCACCATGGAGGCCGATCTGGAACCCGTGGTGCGCCACCTGGTGGAGCAGCGCTGGCCGTTCCGCCTGCATGCCACTTATGACGAATCCATCTCGCGGATGCTCGACGTCTTCGAGCGAGTGAATCGCGACGTGCCCTTCAATGGCCTGCCCTGGTTCTTCGACCACGCCGAGACCATCAGCCCGCGCAACATCGAGCGGGTCAAGGCGCTGGGCGGCGGCATCGCCATCCAGGACCGCATGGCCTTCCAGGGCGAATACTTCGTCGACCGCTATGGCGCCCAGGCCGCCGAGCAGACCCCGCCGATCCAGCGGATGCTCGCCGCTGGTGTACCGGTGGGGGCGGGGACCGACGCCACCCGGGTCTCCAGCTACAACCCCTGGACCTCGCTGTACTGGCTGGTGAGTGGCCGCACCGTCGGCGGTCTCGCGCTCTATCAGGAGGGCCTGCCGCGGGCCACCGCCCTGCAGCTGTTCACCCAGGGCAGTGCCTGGTTCTCCTCGGAACAGGGCAAGAAAGGCCAGCTGCGGGTGGGCCAGCTAGCCGACGTGGCGGTGCTCTCGGCGGACTTCTTCAGCGTCGAGGAAGAGGCCATCAAGCACCTGGAGTCGGTGCTCACCGTGGTCGGTGGCCGCATCGTCCATGGCGCCGAGGAATTCGATCGCTTGGGGCCGGCGCCCTTGCCGGTCACGCCGGACTGGTCGCCGGTGGTCAAGGTGCCCGGTCACTGGAAACCCGGTGCGCCCTTGCAGGCCGCCGTGCACCAGTGCGCCGGCGCCTGTTCCGTGCATGGCCACGGCCATGAGCGGGCGCGCCAGAGCCGGGTACCGGTCAGCGACTTCAGTGGCTTCTGGGGCGCCTTCGGCTGCTCCTGCTTCAGCTTCTGAGGACCGCCGCCATGACCGCCGCCGCCCTCACGCCCAACACTGCCTCGCCCTGGCAGCCGCTGCGCCAGCGCACCTTTCGCTGGCTGTGGCTGGCCAGTATCGCCTCCAACATCGGCACCTGGATGCACGAGGTGGGCGCCGGCTGGCTGATGACCTCGCTGTCCGCCAGCCCCCTGGCGGTGGCCCTGGTGCAGGTGGCGGGGGCGCTGCCGATGTTTTTGCTGGCGCTGCCGGCCGGCGCCCTGGCCGACATCGTCGACCGGCGCCGCTACCTGCTCGGCGTGCAGCTGTGGATGGCCGCGGTGGCCCTGGCCTTGGCCGGCCTGACCCTGGCCGGCTGGATGAGCGTGCCGCTGCTGCTGGGCCTGACCCTGGCCATGGGCGTGGGCACCGCGCTGATGCTGCCGGCCTGGTCGGCGCTCACCCCCGAGCTGGTGGATAAAAGCGAGCTGCCCGCGGCCATCGCCCTGTCCAGCCTGGGCATGAACGTGGCCCGCGCCCTGGGGCCGGCGCTGGCCGGGGTGCTGGTCAGCCTGGCCGGTCCCTGGCTGACCTTCGCCCTGAATGCCGTGTCCTTCTTCGCTGTCATCGTCGCGCTCCTGACCTGGCGGTGCCAACCTGCAGCCGCCGTGCTGCCCGCGGAGCGCCTCTTGGGCGCGGTCCGGGTCGGTTTCCGCTACGCCCGCAGCTCCCCCCAGCTGCAGGTGGTGCTGGCCCGGACCGCCGCGTTTTTTCTCGGCGCCAGCGCCGGCATGGCCCTGCTCCCGCTGCTGGTCCGCCAGGCCCTGCAGGGCACTGCCCTGGATTTCGGCATCCTGCTCGGTTGCGTGGGTCTGGGCGCCATCGGCGGCGCCATGCTCTTGCCGCGGCTGCGTGAAAGACTCTCCAGCGACCTGCTGGTGGCCGGCGCCAGTGCCGTCTATGCCCTCGTCCTGCTGGGGCTGGCCTGGGTCCGTGAATTCGCCTGGCTGCTGCCGGTGATGCTCGCCAGCGGCCTGGCCTGGATCGCCGTGCTCTCCAGCCTGCAGGTGGCGGCCCAGACCGCCGTCCCCGGCTGGGTGCGCGCCCGCGCCCTGGCCGTCTATATCCTGGTGTTCTTCGGCACCAGCGCCCTGGGCGGCACCCTCTGGGGCGCTGTGGCCGGCCACTTCTCCCTGAGCGTGGCCCTGAGCGCGGCGGCCGGGGTGTTGCTGGCCGGCATCGTCCTGACCTGGCGCCTGCGCCTGCCGGTCACCCCGGCGGCGGACATCGCCCCTGCGCTGCACTGGCCGACACCGCTGCTCGACGACTCCCTGGACCGCGAGCGCGGCCCGGTGCTGGTCACCCTGGAATACGACATCGCCCCCGAACACGGCCCGGCCTTCCGCCAGGCCATGCAGGCGGTCGGCGGCATGCGCCGGCGCAATGGCGCCTTCTCCTGGGCCCTGCTGCAGGACAGCGCCGAGCCGCGCCGCTGGCAGGAATTCTTCTGCGACGAATCCTGGCTGGAGCACCTGCGCCACCACCACCGCGTCACCCAGGGCGAACAGCGCCTGGAAGCGGCGGCGCGGCAATACCAGACCCCCGGCGTACCCATCGCCATCCGCCATCTCCTGGGCGGCGCCTAGCGCCGCCCGTCACCTCATCAACCACCACCCCTGAGGACTCCACCATGAGCAAGCCCTACAACCGTCTCGACAAGAACGATGCCGTCGTCCTGCTGATCGACCACCAGGCCGGTCTGATCTCCCTGGTGCAGGATTTCACTCCCAGCGACTTCAAGAACAATGTCCTGGCCTTGGCCAACAGCGCCAAGTTCTTCGGCCTGCCCACCATCCTCACCACCAGCTTCGAACAGGGCCCCAACGGCCCGCTGGTACCCGAGCTGCTCGAGCTGTTCCCCGAGGCGCCCTATATCGCCCGTCCGGGGCAAATCAACGCCTGGGACAACCAGGACTTCGTCGCCGCCATCAAGGCCACCGGCCGCAAGCAACTGATCATCGCCGGCGTGGTGACCGACGTCTGCGTGGCCTTCCCGGCCCTGGCGGCCATCGCCGAGGGCTTCGATGTCTTCGTGGTGACCGATGCCTCCGGCACCTTCGACAAGACCGTGCAGCAAGCCGCCTGGGCGCGCATGAGCGCTGCCGGCGTGCAACTGATGAACTGGTTCAGTGTGGCCTGCGAACTGCACCGCGACTGGCGCAACGACATCGAGGGTCTTGGCGCGCTGTTGTCCAACCACATCCCCAACTACCGCAACCTGATGACCAGCTACGCCAAGCTGGCTAGCAAGTAAGAGGGGCAACGGGTCGCCGCCTGCCCAGGCGTCGACCCGTCACCGCCTTACCGTCGCGGAGGGACGCCGTGAACCGCAACGACCTGCGCCGCATCGACCTGCACCTGCTGGTGGTGTTCGAAAGCCTGATGCACGAGCGCAACCTCACCCGCACCGCGGAAAAGCTCTTTCTCGGCCAGCCGGCCATCAGCGCCGCCCTGGTGCGCCTGCGGCAATTCTTCGACGATCCGCTGCTGGTGCGCAGCGGTCGCGCCATGGAGCCCACGCCACGGGCCCTGGCCATTCTCGAACGGCTACGTCCGGCGCTGGACGGCCTGTCCAACGCCCTCAGCGAGGTCGACGACTTCGATCCCGGTGCCAGCCGCGCGGTGTTTCGCATCGGCATGTCCGACGACGTCGAATGCGGCCTGCTGCCGCCGCTGCTGGCCCATCTGCGGGAGGTGGCGCCGCACTGCGTGCTGGTGGTGCGCAACGCCAACTTCCTGCTCTTGCCCGGCCTGCTCGCCAGCGGCGAGGTCTCCCTGGGCATCAGCTACACCACCCAGTTGCCGGCCAACGCCAAGAGTCGCACCCTGAGGCACATCCGCGCCCTGGTGGTGCGCGCCGACCACGATCCCGCGCCCCTGAGCCTGGACGACTACTGCGCCCGGCCCCACGTGCTGGTGTCCATGTCCGGCGATCTCTGCGGCAATATCGACGACGACCTGGCGCGTCTCGGCCGCTCGCGCAAGGTGGCCCTGGGCGTCCCGCATTTCAACGGCCTCGGCGCCCTGCTGGCCGGCAGCGACCTGCTCGCCACCGTGCCTGACTACGCTGCCCGGGCGCTGGCCGCGGGCGGCGGTCTGCGCTTCGAGGAGCCGCCCTTTCCCATCGTGCCGGCTCGGCTGTCGCTGGTCTGGCGCGCCGCCCAGGACCAGGATCCGGGCGAGCGCTGGTTGCGCGGGGAGATCCTCAGATTCATGGGCGAGCCTGGCTGAGCGACCGGGTATCAGCGCCGTCGATAAGCGCTATCCGCCGGTACGATTTATAAGGGAGGGGGTTGGCTTTCTAGGATGGCTGCATGTCTTCCGGAGCCACGCCCATGCCCCTCGCCAACCTTCGCAACGCCCTCCGCCTGCTGGCCTGCGCCGGCTTCCTCGCCGTGCTGGCCGGCTGCGCCAGTTCCCATAACGCCTACCTCAGGGACGGCAGCACGGCCTACCTGGTACAGTGCAACGGGGTCTTCGGCAGCTGGTCCGGCTGCGCGGGCGAAGCCGCGGAACGTTGCCCCACCGGCAGCTACCAGGTACTCGCCCGCAACCACCTCGACGGCGCCAGCGAAGCCCAGGCCGACGCCAGTGTCGCCGGCCAGTCCTACCCAGTACGCAACCTGCTGGTGCAGTGCCAGGGCGAACAGTTCGCCTGGCGCGTGGGCAACTTCGTGCGCCGCCTGCCGGTCAGCGAGGGTTGAGGATAGACCAGCAGGCTGCCGAGCGTTCTGCAGCGGCTGAACACCGGCTCGGTTAGCTCCCTCTCCCTTTGGGAGAGAGTTGGGGTAAGGGCACTCCCCGCACACCGACGTCACCCCTGGAAAAGGCTGCGCCGTTTTCCGGGCTACGTTTCCGATGGGGCTGCACGCCTGCTCGAATAACCCCCTCTCCCTCCGGGAGAGGGCTGGGGTGAGGGCACGCCCCGCGCAACGACGCCACCCCTGGAAAAGGCTGTAACGTTTTCCAGGCTACGCTCCGATAGAGCTGAACGCCTGCTCGAATAACCCCCCCTCCCTCTGGGAGAGGGCTGGGGTGAGGGCGCGTCCCGCACACCGACGTCACCCCTGGAAAAGGCTGTGCCGTTTTCCAGGCTACGGTTCAGATAGAGCTGAACGCCTGCACGGCTAGCCCCCTCTCCCCCTGGGAGAGGGCTGGGGTGAGGGCACGCCCCGCACACTGACGTCCCCCTGGAAAAGGCTGCGCCGTTTTCCAGGCTACGGCTCTGGCCATGGCTGCGATAGACCGTAGGTTGGGTTGAGACAGCTCCATCGTCGAAGCCCAACAGGGATGTTCAGCCTTGGACCATGTTGGGCTGCGCTGCGCTCAACCCAACCTACGCGGGCTTTCAGGCGCGGCCGCATCGGCGGACCATCAGGCGAGCGCATGGCGGCAAGTCCTCAAATAGGCTCCAAGAAATTCAATCGCCTCCCACCAGGATCGCGGACCAAGAAGCGCCTCACGCCCAGGGCTCCGTCACCGGACCGTACTCCGGCAGGCAGCCCGCGCGTATCGCCTCAGCGGCTACGCGGCCTGCCGCTGAGCGACAGCTAATCCGCCAGCGCCTCTTCCAGCACTCGCAGGAACTCCCGCGCCGCCGGCGTCGGCAGGGGCGACCAGATGGCATAGACGTCCCGCTGCGGCGCATCGCTGACCGGCACGCTGGTCAGCCCGGCGAAGGTGGCCGCGAGGCTGCGCGGCACCAGTCCGACCGCCAGGCCGCGGCGCACGAAGCGCTCCAGCAGCTGCATGTGGCTGGTCTCGAAGCGTACGCGATGGGGCAGGCCCAGGGCGGCGAAGGCCTCGTCGGTCTGCCGTCGCGCCCCGCTGCCGGCGGGCAGGTCCACCAGTGGCAGGTCCACCAGCTCATGCAGCGACAGCCGGTCCCGTCCGGCCAGGGCGTGGTCCGCCGGCAGCACCGCCACCAAGTCCTCGCTGAGCAGCAACCGGCGCTCCACGGCCTCCAGCGCCAACTGGCGGGAGACGCCGATCAGGGCGAAGTCCAGCTGCCGCTCACGCACCGCCGCCAGCAGCGTCTCGCTCTTGTCCTGGCGCAGCTGGATGTCCACCTGCGGATGACGGACGTGGAAGGCAGCCAGCACATCGACGATGTCCAGCCGCGGTACCGAGGAAATCAGGCCCACCGTCAGGGTGCCACGAATGGCGCCGACGGCGGCCGCCACGTCCTGCCGCAGCCGCGCCACCGTCGCCAGCGCCTGGTGCGCATGCACCAGCAGGGCTTCGCCGGCAGGCGTGATGCGCACCTGGCGCGGCAGCCGCTCGAACAGGGTGGCGCCCAGCTCGGCTTCCAGCCGGGCGATCTGGTGGCTGAGCGCGGACTGCACCACGTGGCAGCGCTCGGCGGCGCGGGTGAAATGGCGCTCTTCGGCCAGGGCGACGGCGAATTCCAGCTGCTTGAGATTCATGACGTCATCGTGAAAGGAGATTGAGGCCATCTTAACGATTCATTTAACCGATAGCTGCCGGTGGCCAATACTGAGGGGCCTTTCATCGTCCTGGACCGCACGGATGTCGACCCCTACGCCACCCCTCAGCCGTTGGCTGACCCTGCTCATGGCCGTCGCTACCGGCATCGCCGTGGCCAGCAACTACTACAACCAGCCGCTGCTGCACACCATCGCCCAGCGCTTCGAGCTGAGCTACACCCAGGCCGGCAGCATCGTCACCACCGCCCAGCTCAGCTACGCCGCCGGGCTGCTGCTGTTGGTCCCGCTGGGCGATCTGTTCGAACGACGGCGGCTGATCGTCAGCATGAGCGTGATCGCCGCGGCCGGCCTCGCCCTCAGCGCCAGCGCCACCAGCCTGCCCTGGCTGCTGCTGGGCACCGCCCTGACCGGGCTCTTCTCGGTGGTGGCCCAGGTGCTGGTGCCCTTCGCCGCCACCCTGGCCGCGCCGGAGCAACGGGGCAGGGCGGTGGGCACCGTCATGAGCGGCCTCATCCTCGGCATCCTGCTGGCCCGTACCGTGGCGGGAGCGCTCTCGTCCCTGGGCGACTGGCGTACCGTCTACGCCGTCGCCGCCGGCCTGATGCTGGCGACCGCCCTGGCCCTGTATCTGGCGCTGCCGCGCTACCAGCAGTCGGCGGGTTTGAGCTATCCGCGGCTGCTGGGCTCGGTGTTCGTGCTCTTGCGCGACGAACCCCTGCACCGCCTGCGCACCCTGCTGGGCTGCCTGGGCTTCGCCGTCTTCGCGCTGTTCTGGACGCCCCTGGCCTTCCTGCTCGCCGCCGAACCCTATGGCTTCAGCGACGGCACCATCGGCCTGTTCGGCCTCGCCGGCGCGGTGGGCGCCCTGGCCGCCAACCTGGCTGGACGCATGGCCGACCAGGGCAAGGGCGGTCTCGCCACCAGCATCGGCCTGGTGGCCCTGACCCTCGCCTGGTTGCCCCTGGCCTTCGCCCAGACGTCCCTGGCGGCGCTACTGCTCGGCATCCTGGTGCTGGATCTGGCCGTGCAACTCACCCATGTCAGCAACCAGAACGTGGTCTATCGCCTGCGCCCGGAAGCCCGCAGCCGCCTCAACGCCGGCTACATGACCGGCTACTTCCTCGGCGGCTCCCTGGGCTCGCTGCTGTCGGCGCGGCTGTACGAGCACTTCGGCTGGACCGGCGTGAGCCTCGCCGGTTGCCTGCTGGCGGCCGCGGCGCTGGTCGTCTGGTGCCTGTTCCTCTGGCGCCAGCGCCAGGCCAAAGGCTAGTCCGCAGCGATCATCAGTGCGGTCGATGATCGCTATCCCGCAGGACGATTTCTAGGCGAGCACCCGGGTGGCGACAATGGATCCACACCCACCCGACACAGGTACTCGCCATGAAAGCTCTCACCGCCCTCTTCGCCGCCACCTTGTTCACCGCCGCCATCGCCCAATCGGCCCAGGCCGAGGAAAGCGCCCTGCGCCCGCTGGGCTCGCTGATCGAGAAGCACCAGCAGAGCGATCGCACCCTGGCCGAGAACGGTGCCGACCGCAGCCTGCAACCCTCGATCCAGCGTCAGCAGGATCGCCTGGACCGCCGCGCCCTGGCCGAGAACGGTGCCGACCGCAGCCTGCAACCCTCGATCCAGCGTCAACAGGATCGCCTGAATGGCCAGCGCCTGGCCGCTGACGGTGCCGAGCGTACCCTGCAGCAATGGCCCCAGCGCCAGCCGACCCGCGGCGCCGTGGCTTGAGCTGGCTAGACCGTCAGCCGGTCGCGCAGATAGTCCGAGAACAGCTGGACGATGCGCGCCGACTGGCGATGCTGGGGATAGACCGCATAGACCGCCGCGCTGGGCAGGGCGAAGTCTTCCAGCACCTGCACCAGCGCCCCTGACGCCAGCGCTGCGCCGATGATGAAGGTCGGCAGCACCGCGATCCCCTGGCCAGCGATGGCCGCGTCCCGCACCACCTCGCCGTTGTTGGCCCTGAGCTGACCCTGCATGGGCAGCACCAGTGGCTTACCCCCACGCTGGAAACGCCATTCCACCTGGCGGCCATGGCCATAGAGCAGACAGCTGTGCTCGGCCAGGTCCTCCGGTTGCACCAAGGGCGGCGCCTGGCGCAGATAGTCCGGGCTGGCGCAGGTCACCGTCTGCATCTCGGTCAGGCGCTTGGCGATCAGGCTGGAATCGGCCAGGTTGCCGATACGGATCGACATGTCGTAGCCCTCCGCCAGGAGATCCACCGCCCGGTCGTTGAGATCCAGTTCCAGGCGGATCTGCGGATAGGCCGAGAGGAAATCCGGCAGCAGCGGGCTCAGGTGCAGGGTGCCAAAGGTCATGGGCGCACTGACCCGCAGCACCCCCTGGGGCACCGTCCGCCGGCTGGAAAGCAGTTCCTCGGTATCGTTGACGTCCTCGAGGATCTTCACCGCCCGCTCATAGAGCAGCACCCCCAGCTCGGTCGCCTGCAGGCGCCGGGTGGTGCGATTGATCAACCGCACCCCCAGACTCTCCTCCAGCAACAGGGTCCGCCGGCTGACGAACTGCTTGGACAGCCCCAGCTTGTCAGCGGCGGCGGTGAAGCTGCCCTCGTTCAGGGTGGTGACGAACAGGCGCAGGTCTTCGAAATTCATGGCGGCATCCAGGCAGCGGGAAGGTTGACTAAGGATTGATATCCTGGAGTAGGAAATACTCGGGGCACGATCGCTTAACTAGAATGGCGGCTTGGCCATCAAAGGCTAGATCCCCTCAACCTCAATGCCGTGTTCTGCCAGCCAGACCTTGCGTTGCGCGTAGTCCGGCATGGCGCGTTCCAGACGCAGCCAAAACTCCGGGGTGTGGTGCGGCTCGTGCAGGTGCACCATCTCATGCACCACCACGTACTCGGCAATGTGTTTGGGCAGCAAGATGGTCTTCCAGTGAAAATACAACTGCGCGCCCTTACCGCAGGATCCCCACCGATAGCCCAGGTCCTGCACCCGCACTCCTCCCAGGGCTAGTTCCATGCGGGGTTGGTAACGCTTCACGCGCGAGGCCAGCCAATTGCGCGCATGGTCGCTGTACCAGCGGACAAAATGCTCCCGAGCGTTTGGCAGCTCGCTACGCAACAAGCAGAAGCGGCCGGCTGAGAGTTTGAGCGCTACCTCTTGCTCCTCTACCAGTTTGAGACGATAACTTCGCCCCAGATACAAAAATCCCTCACCATTCACATAGTCCTTGGTAGGGATAGCTCGCTGCAGGCGATCCTTTTCGGCTAGCCGCGAGTAAATCCAGAAGCTTTTTTCCGCTACGAATTGGCGCAGCCTTTGTTCCTCCACCTCGGGTGGCGCGGAAAGAGTTAGGGTGCCATCTCGCTCGACGGTGATCTGCATCGTCTTGCGGCGTGCACTACGATGCAGCCTCAAGTGCAGGTCGTTAACGGTGAGGGATTGATGGCTCATAACTGCACCAGCCGCTCATGGCTGGCCCTGGCCTGATCCAGCAGGCGGTCAGCTAATACCCCCGCCGTATCAGTGTTCACCAAGGGCGGACGCAGGCGCATCAGGTGGTCGAATAATTGCCCGGCCAGCTCCTCCTGTGCCGCTCGCTTGCGCGGGCTCCAGATGTCACGGTGACTTTGCAGTTCGTCCACCAATAGATCGACCAGATCTACCGTGACATCCTTCAGTCGGAGCAGTGCTGCAGGCTCCGGAGTGGCGTCGGCGCACACCACATCCAGCAGCGTGCGCAGGAAGGGCGCATAGTGCTCGGGCACATCCAGGGAGCTGTTGTCATCGCTCATTTGGCCGCTACGCAACTCGTCGATGAGCTTCTGCAGTTGCGCAACAAGTTGATCCCACTGTTCACCAAACGCCTTGAGCAGTTCGTTCAGGCGCTCGGATAGCTTGCGATACCGCACCGGATCCTCATCCACATGCTTGCGCACATGCGAGCGGATGGCGTGCTCCATCTCCGAGGCCTTGGCGCGGTTGTTGACACTACGTGATAGCTGCTTTTCGAAGTCCGCGTCGGTGAGCTGGATCGGCGGAATCCTCGGGTCGATGCCCAGCGAGATCACGTGATCGTCGATCAGCTTGCGCACCTTGGCGCCAACATCCTTGCCCAGTTGCGGCAGGTCTTTGTAGCGCCCGCGCGCCCGGGCATGGATATAGGCCAGGCGCTTGGCATCCTTGATGAAGGGCAGGCCCTCGGGGCGCGGCAAGACGGTATCCAGTGTATCGAGAAAGGCTTTGAGCTTGACCGCGAACTCAGCGCGCACCTTTTCCGATTCGAGTGCCGTAAGACAGGCTTCCACGTCGTCCAGCGACTCGATCCCCTGACGGCGCAACACATCCACCACCCGCAGGTGTCGGTCACGGAGCACCGGCACCTCGTCCTTGATGCTGCTCAGCGCACCCTCTATATCCTCGTCGGCATAGGCAGCCAGGGCTTCGCGTAGATGGTTGGCGACTCCGTAGTAGTCGACCACGATGCCACAACGCTTGCCGAAGCCGGTGCGGTTGACCCGCGCGATGGCCTGCAGCAGTTCGGCTTCCCTGATCGGCCGGTCGAGGTACATCACCCCCTCGATGGGGGCATCAAAGCCGGTCAATAGCATCGACTTGACGATCAAGAAGGCTAGCGGATCGGCCTTGCCCGCCTGCTCATGCTTCAAGGGTTTCTTGAATCTTTGGATCAGGTGTTCGTGCTTACTGCCATCCGTCCAGCTTTTCCACTCGGCTGGGTCGTTATTGGATCCGGAAATAATGGCCGCGAACTCCAGACCGCGTAGCGTGTCGCGATAACGCCACGCCTGTATTTGCGCCTGCAGCTTGGGCGGGCGCTGGCACAGGGCTTCATCGTCCAGAGCCTTCTCATCAGCAGGCAAGGCGTCGGCCTCGGCGAGCAGTTCATCGCGGGCGGCCTGTAGCGCTTGGAAATAGCGGACGGCTGCAAGTCGGCTGTAGGCCACCACCTGCGCCTTGTAGCCATTGGGCAGGATATGGGTGACATAGTGGCAGAGGATATCGCGGGCCTTGTCCGCGATCAGCGCTGGGGCATCGAGGATATGGCCCTTGGTGGCGTACTTCCGCTTGATCAGTTCCAGCTCGTTCTGGCTGTGATCACGGAACAAGTCTTCGAATAGCCCGTCCAGGCTAGCCCCGTCTTTCACGGCGCCCCGTGCGGTGCGTCCTTCATAAAGCACCGGCACGGTCGCGCCATCTGCCTCGGCTTCCTTGATGGTGTACTTGTCGATAAAGGCGCCGAAAATCTCATGGGTACGCTTCTTGTCACCCATGATGATCGGCGTACCGGTAAAGCCGATACGCACACAATTGGGCAGACCCGCCAGTAGGTTGGCGTGCAGGTCGCCGGCCTGGGTGCGGTGCGCCTCATCGATCAGCACGAGAATGCTCTCGTCGGGATTGAGCACCTCGAACGGTTTACCTACCTGGTAGGGCGCACGTTTTTCCGCGGCTTTGGCGAGGGCAGAGGGTTCTGAAGCGCTGGCAGTCGAGCCATCCTCGTCCTGCTCGGGGTTACGGTATTTCTGGATAGTAGCGAAAACCAGGCCGGGCCCCCGGCGGCGTGCCAAGGCTTTAACGCCCTCGATAGTGGAGGCCACCTCGGGCAGCTCGCCACTCAAGGTAGCGGTGGCGGCGAGTTGGTTCTGCAGGTCCTTGCGGTCGGTGACCACGATGATCTTGAAGCGGCGCAACTGCGTATCTGTGCGCATCTTGCGCACCAGGAACACCATGGTCAGGCTTTTGCCGGAACCCTGGGTATGCCAGACGATGCCGCCGCGCTGGTCGCTCTCGCCATGCTCCAAGCGCGTCTGTCCGCGTTTCATACGGGGCACCGTGCGGTTCACGGCGCGATACTGCTGGTAGCGGCAGACCGTCTTGATGGTCTGCCCGCCCACTGGCATGAACAGCATGAAATGCCGAACCAGGTCGAGGAGATGGTCAGGCGTCAGCATGCCCGCCACCAAGCGCTCCTGCTCGGATAGTTTGGCTTTGCCCAACTGCTCGGACACCACCTGTTCACTGCCGTTGGCGTCGGGACCAACCACTGTTTTCCACTGGAAAAAATGCGCGAAGCCGGCGCCAATGCAGCCTACCCGTGCTTCGTCGTAGCTGCTGGCGATCAATAGTTGCACGCTGGCGAACAACGCCTCGTTGCCCTCGTTCTCCTCGACCTCGAAGGCTGCCTTGCGTTGATTGCTGTAGCGGCGCAGTTGATCGACAGCCTCGGCCAGCGGTTCGTGAGTGGATGGGCTCTTGCATTCCACCACCACCAAGGGGATGCCGTTCACCAACAGCACCAGATCCGGGACGATGAATTGCTTGCCGCTGTTGTAGCCTGGCGGGCAATCAACCCGGTATTGGTTGATCACGCTGAAGTGATTGTTGGCCGGAGTGTCCCAGTCGATGTACTGGATGGTTTGGCCGCGCCCACCCTCCCAGCCAGGAAGCCCGTCAACGGTAATGCCCTTGAGCAGCAACTCGGTGACCTTCTGGTTGGCTTCCATCAGCTTGCCGCTGCCCACGCGGGTAATGGCCGCGACTGCCTCGGCAATGCGCTGATCGTCCAGCCAGGGCTGGCCGTCGCGCAGGTTGATGGCGCGCAGGCGTTCGACCAGTGCGTCACGCTGGATGACTTCACTGAAACTGCTGCGGCCGGTCGTGGCCGGGTTGTCGAGGCTGCCCTCGGTGTGCTGCCAGTTCAGCCCCTGCAACTGCGCCACAAAGGGTTTTTCGACGTCTTCCAGTTCCCAGCCCACAGGGTTACTCCTTTAATCCAGTTCAGGCGTGTATGGGCTCATACAGGCTCATTCCGGCTCATTCCAGCTCAATTCAGGGGGCGATGGTGTAAGACGCCCCTCGATTCTTGCCGCTCTGCACAATGGCGCCTTTATCTTTCAGTTTTTTCAGGAGCTTGGCCGCCTGGTCTGTCGATATCCGACATAACTCCATGACCTCGGCACGTTTGATTTGCCCATGCTGCTGCACATAGTTGAGCACCATCTGCTCATGCTGAATCGGTGCGAAGCCTGCCTGGCGGGTATAGGCGGCTTTGTCCCCTGCGGCCTGGTACAGGCTGGCCGACAGGGTGTAGCTGCGCCCGCGGGTGGCGCCGTGGGCTTCCACCAGGCCGGCTTCGGTCAGAGCTTCCAGGGTGCGTTTGGCACTGGCGGTGTCGCGCTGAATCTGCACAGCCAGTTCATCGGCAGTGACGCGTTTGCTCGCGCGCAAAGCGGCCAGGGCGATCAGGCTGTCGATGGGCAGCTCAGCATTGGTGGCGCGCTCGTGCTCCACCACCAGGCGGCGGAAATCCAGGTCAGCCTCGGCGGTGGGCAGGCGCAGCACCACGCTCTGGGCGGTGGTATAGCTGTAGTCCGGGGCCGGGCGACCGAACTTGAGCATGCCGCGAAAGATCTTGTCCACGCCACGACCGGAGCGTTCGACCACGCCGATGCGCTTCATGGCGTCGGCCAGTGCTGGGTTGCGTGGGCGGGGTTCGGTTACTAGAAGATTGGCCAGAGTCACACCATCGACTAGGCCTCCGGGATTGCTGACCACCAGAGCCTCGTCTTCGAGGCGTACATGTACCGCCCCCCGGCCATGGTAATCCCGGTGTACCAGGGCATTGGCCACCGCTTCGCGAAAGGCGCCGAGGTCCACCTTGGGCACCGGAACGCGGAACAGGCCGACCTGCAGCTCTTCTTCGGGGTTATAGGGGCGAAAGTTGGTTTCCAGCCAGTCCAGCGCCTTGAGCAGCGGGAAGCGGCGGAACTCGTTGAAGCGCACCGCCTGCTGGGCCAGCACCTGGAAGGCGAATTCGTGGGTGGGTACCAGTTGTCGCAGCGAGGTTTCCCGGCCAATCAGCAGCAGGCCGGTGAGGGTGGGCACGCGGCTGCCGTCCGCCTGGCGCACGGTCAGTAGCAACGCGCCGTCGAGGGCTTCGTCGTCCAACTCCAGCAGCACACGGTCGCCACCATACTGCTGCACGGCCTGGCGCAGGCGCTCGCGTTCCAGCGGGTCGAGGTCGGCTAGGCTGGCGCCCGCCACCGGCTGGGCGGATACATCGAGCAGGCCAAAGCTGCTTGCGCGGCTGCTGCGCTCATGGGGCAGCATGGCCACGCATTCGGGGGTACCGTCGTGTTTCAAACGGCGGCGCAGGTACACGCCGCTGGTGGTGGCCACTTCGCCTTGGGCCTTGGGCACCTGGATGCGCGCCACGGTCACGCCGTCCAGCTCGACTGTCTCGGCCTGTACATTCAACGATGGCGAAGTGCGTGCCGCCACCATGCCGACCAAACCTTCCAGCAGGCGATGATCGGCATGCAGACCGCTGGGCATGCCGTTATCCTCGACGCCCAGCCATAGCTCGCCGCCTTCCGCATTGGCCAGGCACACCAGCGCCTCGATCAGCTCGCGGTCAGGCAATCTGCTGCGGTCGCTCTTGAACTCGACTGTAAGGGATTCGCGGGAAGGCAGGCGCTGGGGCATATCAGGCTCCCGTTGGTGCAGCAGCTTGTTGCGTGGATTCCAGCAGCGGGGTGACGCGGACTCGGCCGGTTAGTAGATCATCCATAAGGCCATTTTTCTGTTCCCGCAATTTAGAAAGGCTAAGTGCTTCGGCTCTTAACCTCTCGTCAAAAGCTCTGGTATGTTCGACGATTGCGTGTTGCTCTTCTCGCATAGGGCGCAGGATTGCAAGCCCTCTAATGACACTTTGAGATATGTTCGTCTGTGACTCAGCCATACCGGTGACTGTTCGAGAGATCGCACTTTGCATGTACTCTGCTGATAGCGCCAAGGCAAAGTAAGCTGGCACCTCAGAACCCAACAGCCGCAAGCGATAGATCTTGTCTGAGATCATCAGTTGAGAACGTGTGGACGGCACATGAACCACAACTCCAACACGACTTTTGGGCCCTGCACGGGTGATCAGAATGTCATTACTTTTAACCTCAAGATCAGGCCGCGGCTTAAATGGGGCGGGTAGCTGCTTATTTTCGTCTTCGTTGTATCCCCCCCACACGACTGAGGTCGTCTTAAGAACGCCCCATTCACCGACCCCAGCCGGCTCGGATGGGCAATCAGGGCTCCATCCCTGACCTAGCTCGCTAAGTACCTCACCCAACGTTACGACATTCCACTCCTTCGGAATCCAGCCCAACGGCGACTCCTTGTAGAGCTGCGGCGCTTCGCTCTGTGGCGAGCGTAGTTGGCCGTTGGTGTCGATGCCACGGGTCAGCAGGTCGTGCAGCAGGCCCTGCTTGACGGCCTTGAGCTTGTCAATCAGCGCCTCGGTTTCACGGATGGCGGTGTCGAGGGTGTTGAGGATTTGGGCGATGACTGTCTGCTCTGCTGTCGCCGGATATTGAACAGGAAGAGCCAGCAGCTTTGACTTGGGCAGATTTTTCATGCTGCCACTGGTGCCGGTCGCATGTACTTCGACGTAGCGGCGATAGTCAGCAGACTGCAGCACGAACGAAAGCCAGCGCATGTTTAACTGCGCCCGATCCTTTGGCTTTAGCTGCCAGAGTCTGTCCGGCAGGAAGAGTGAGGGGTGCGCCTCGCGCACGTAACAGGATTCACCAACCAGAGCAGGTGTATTCATTCGGCTGACCAGAATGGAATCAGCCTCTACGGGCTCAGCTACTAGCCTGCGTTCATGCTGGAGAACGGTCTTGTTCTGTTCGGCACGAAACGCTCCACCGCTGATAGCGCTGGTCTTCAGCACGCCGATATCGCCCGCGCCATGGGGACGATCCTCCGCGTTCACGCTGACACCGGCATCGAGTGACGCTATGGCGTCTGCCAGTGTTCCGTTGACCCACTCAGACATACCCCAAGCCCTTCAGAAATCCCTGCAGCGCCACTGCTGCCGCGTCACGCCTCTGTTCGATCTCATTCAGCGTCACCCGATACTTGTCCCACCAGTTCTCGAAGGCAGCAACGATCTGCTTGCGCTGGGCGGCGATATAGCGCTCGACGATGGCCTGCATATCGTCATGCAGAATGGTTAGCAACAGCTCGGCGGCCTGCGCCTCGTCCAGTCCGTCGACGGCCTGGTTCAGATGGCTGGCGAAGTTTTCCTGCTGGGTCTTGAGCTGCTTCTTCACCTTGGCCAGCTCGGCCTTCCAGGCCTTGAGCTGGGCTTCGTCGATGGGATTTTCCTCGTCATCGGCGTCCGCTTGGCCGTCTGCCTCGTCGGCATCTTCCCCCTTGCTGGGGGCGGCGGTCTTGAGCTGGCTGTCCAGCTCGGCCTTTTTCGCTTCCAGCTCGGCCAGCCCGGCGACGAAATCGCCGAGCAGGAATTTCACCAGCTTGTGTTCCAGCGGGCTTTGTTTGCTGGTCTTGTCTTCCAGAGCCGTGATGATGCTGGTACGCCAGGCATCCACCACGCCCCGACTGCCGCGGGCCATCAGGCCAAGAAAGTCGTATTTGCTCTGGTACCAGAAGCCGGCCACGATGCCGCGGACCTGGAAGGGATCGAGCAGGCCGATGCCTTCCAGGGTCTGGCTAAAACTGTTCAGTAGCTCGCCGCGCAGCTCGACCAGGGCGGCGCTGTTATCCAACTTGCCCGCCAGGGCAGTGATACGCGGGCTATGCAGGTGCCACCAGGTCTCGAAGGTATCGCGCAGGGTAGCTTCCTTTGCCAACAGGCCGGCATTGCCTTCGATGGCCGGCTTGAGGTCGGCGCGGCGGCTCTGCTCATGGCGAAAGTCGAAATACTGGGCATCGCGCTCGACAAAGAGGTCGTTTGGATCAAGGCCATGGGCGGCGAACAGGGATGCTTTCGCCTCGACTTCGGCCTTGGGCACACCGCCCAGTAAGTGGGCCCTTACATCATGGGGCTCCGGTGGCGGTGCGTTATCCACATAGCGGCGGATATTCAGGTTGTAGTCGTTGGCGCGCAAGGTGGCAATATCCACCACATCGCTGAGTCCATCGATCCGGCGAAATTCATCGTAGGCAGTGGTGACCTTCTCGATGTGCTCTGGCAGTAAGTAATTCTGCGCCCGGCCCTCGAAGTATTCGCGGTCGGCATTGATGAACAGCACCTTACCCTGGCGAGCGGCCGGCTTGCTGCTGATGCGGTTGGCGCCCTCCTGCTTTTGCTGACGTAGGATCAGAATACAGGCCGGGATGCCGGTGCCATAAAACAGATTGGCCGGCAGGCCGATCACCGCTTCGAGCAGATCGTTCTCGATGATGCCGGCGCGAATGCCGCGCTCCTCACCACCCCGGAACAGCACACCGTGGGGCAGTACGGTGGCGATCATGCCTTCGTCGCGAGTGACGGCAAGCATGTGCTGGAGAAACATCAGGTCGGCCTTTTTCGAGCCCAGCGGCACCTCGCCAAAGGGAAAACGTATCTCGCGGAAGGTTGGGTTCCAGGCCAGGCTGCCATCCGGATTCTTTTCGGTGTGACCCCAGTTGATAGAGAACGGCGGGTTAGTGAGGATGCGGTCGAAGCGGCGCAGTTCGCCACCTTCGATATGCCTTGGATCGGCCAGAGTGTCTTCGTTCTCCAGCCAAGCGTTGCTGATGCCGTGCAGCAACATATTCATCTGCGCGATGGACCAGACGGTGCCGTTGAATTCCTGGCCGAACAGGTTGGCCTTACGACCATCCTCGCCGTGTTCTTCGATATATTCCTTGGCGGCAATCAACATACCGCCCGAGCCGCAGCAGGGGTCGTAGATGTCGTGCTCGAGGGTTGGCTTGAGCAGATTCACCATCAACCGTACCACCGAACGCGGCGTATAAAACTCGCCGCCTTTTTTGCCAGCCGAATCGGCGAATTCCGCAATCAGGTACTCGTAAGCGGCCCCCAAGAGGTCAGGAAATTCGAAGTCGCTATTACGCAGTCGTACTTCACTGAAGTGGGTAATGAGTTGGCGCAGCTTCTGATCGGGAATCTTGCTCTGACCGACCTTGCGAGTGAAGTCGATATGATCGAGCACTCCGTTCAAGGAGGTGTTGTTGTCTTCGATACCACCTAACGCCTTGTTCAGCAGGCTGCCAACATTGATGTGCGCTTCGTTGCGCAGATACCAGAACCGCGAATGCGTGGGCACCCAGAAATTGCCGTGGAGCTTATACCAGCGTGGGTTTTCCGCTGTAGCACAGGCCTCGGACTTGCTCTTGCCGGCACTTATCTCAGCGGCAACAACCTGCTCGTAGCGTTCCTCGAATAGATCGGAGCAACGCTTAAGGAACAGCATGCCGAAGATGTATTCCTTGAACTCCGAGGCGTCCATCTTGCCGCGCAGAATATCGGCGGCCTTGAACAGGTGACGTTCCAATTGTTGCAGCGTAAGGGGCATTGCTGAATCTCTTGTGGGCACCCTTGGGCAGGCGCCAGTCGTGATGACACAAAGGTCAGTGATTGTATCCCAAGCAGAGGGCTTGACTGCCTCCAGGCTCCCGTTAGGTCACTGCAAAGGGCGGCGCTAGCGACAGTCGGGAGCTGGTTCGTCGAGCGATGTGCCACTGGTTCAGCGGCATCCAGGTAACCGACCTGCTGACGGCACAGTCATGATCGAGCTGATGAGCGGCATCGCCTCGGCTGGCAATCCAGCCATGGCTAATGCATCCGTCAGAAAAGAAAAACCCTCTCAGGCTGCATGCCTGAGAGGGTTCGTCCAGCAAGATTCGGGTATTTGATCAGACGTTGAAGCGGAAGTGCATGACATCACCGTCCTTGACGATGTAGTCCTTGCCTTCCAGGCGCCACTTGCCGGCTTCCTTAGCGCCGTTCTCGCCCTTGAAGGCAATGAAGTCGTCATAGGCCACCACTTCGGCACGGATGAAGCCTTTCTCGAAGTCGGTATGGATGGCGGCGGCCGACTGGGGCGCGGTGGCGCCGACGCGGACGGTCCAGGCGCGGACTTCCTTCACCCCGGCGGTGAAGTAGGTCTGCAGGTTGAGCAGTTCGTAGCCGGCGCGGATCACCCGGTTCAGGCCCGGCTCTTCCATGCCCATGGACTCGAGGAACATCTGCTTTTCCTCGTCGTCGTCCAGTTCGGCGATTTCCGCCTCGATCTTGTTGCACACCGGCACCACCACGGCGCCTTCTTCTTCGGCGATGGCGCGAACCACGTCCAGGTGCGGGTTGTTCTCGAAGCCATCCTCGGCGACGTTGGCGATGTACATCACCGGCTTGCTGGTCAGCAGGTGGAAGCTGCGCACCAGGCGCTTCTGCTCCTCGTCCATACCCTTCAGCAGGCTACGGGCGGGCTTGCCGGCTTCGAAGTGGGGAATCAGCTGTTCCAGCAGGGCCTTCTGTGCCAGGGCTTCCTTGTCGCCGCCCTTGGCGTTGCGGGTCACGCGCTGCAGCTGCTTCTCGCAGCTGTCGAGGTCGGCGAAGATCAGCTCCAGGTCGATCACCTCGATGTCCCGCTTGGGGTCCACCGAGTTGGCCACGTGGATGACGTTCTCGTCTTCGAAGCAGCGCACCACGTGGGCAATGGCGTCGGTCTCGCGGATGTTGGCGAGGAACTTGTTGCCCAGGCCTTCACCCTTGGACGCGCCGGCCACCAGCCCCGCGATGTCGACGAATTCCATGGTGGTGGGGATCACCCGCTCGGGCTTGACGATCTCCGCCAGGGCGTTCAGCCGCGCATCGGGCATGGGCACGATGCCGCTGTTGGGCTCGATGGTGCAGAAGGGGAAGTTTTCCGCCGCGATACCGGATTGGGTCAGGGCATTGAACAGGGTGGACTTGCCGACGTTGGGCAGGCCGACGATGCCGCAATTGAATCCCATGGTGTGTGTCCTCGCGGAAGAAAAGGAAGAGGGTAGGGTAGGTCAGGCCTTGCGGCTGTGCAGGCGTTGCATGGCGCGGGTCAGGTCGCCGGAGAGCAGCTCCGGTACCACCTCAAGGGCGGCGTCGATACTGTTGTCGAGCAGTTCCTGCTCGCTGCGCGGTGCGCGGCCCAGCACGAAGTTGGAAACCAGGCTGGCATGCCCCGGATGGCCGATGCCCAGGCGCAGGCGCTGGAAGCCGTTCTGATTGCCGAGCTGGGCGATGATGTCGCGCAGCCCGTTGTGGCCACCATGGCCGCCGCCGGTCTTGAGGCGGGCGGTGCCGGGTGGCAGGTCGAGTTCGTCATGGGCCACCAGGATGGCCGCCGGCGGGATGCGGAAGAAGCCGGCGAGCGCCGCCACGGCCTGGCCGCTGCGGTTCATGTAGGTGGTAGGGATCAGCAGACGAACATCGTTGCCCGCGTGGCGGAAGCGCCCCACGAGGCCATGATACTTGCGCTCGGCAGCCAGGCTCGCGCCCTGGGCGGCTGCCAGTCGCTCAACGAAAAGGGCCCCTGCATTGTGCCGGGTCTGGTCGTATTCGGGGCCCGGATTACCCAGGCCGACGATCAGTTGGACGGCAGTCATGTCAGGAGCCCTTCTCGGTCAGGCGTGCGAGATATTACTCGGCAGCGCCTTCTTCGGCAGCACCGTCTTCGGCTTCTTCACGGATGCGCGGCAGGTGGATGCTGGCAACCGGCAGATCGCTGCCGTGGGCCAGGGACACCAGCTCGACGCCAGCCGGAACGGCCAGGTCGCTCAGGTGAACGATCTGGTCCAGCTCGACCTTGGCCATGTCGACTTCGATGAATTCCGGCAGGTCTTTCGGCAGGCAGGAAACTTCGACTTCGTTGATGGTGTGCAGGATCTCGCCACCCTGCTGCTTCACGCCCACGGAGGATTCCTGGTTCATGAAGTGCAGCGGGACGTGGGCGGTCAGCTTCTGACCGGCGACGACGCGCAGGAAGTCGGCGTGCAGGACGTAGCCCTTGGAGGGGTGACGCTGCAGGGCCTTGACCAGGACGCTTTCGTTGCTGCCACCGACCTTCAGGGTGATGACGCTGGAGTAAGCGGCTTCGCTTTCCAGCATCTTGGCCAGGTCTTTGCCTACCAGGGTGATGGAGGTCGGGGCCTGGTCGCCACCGTAGATCACGGCAGGAACGTTACCGGCGTTACGACGCAGGCGGCGGCTCGCACCTTTCCCCAGGTCGGAACGCACTTCGGCATTCAGAGTGAAATCAACCATTGTGAATCTCCAGGATAAGGAATCGGCGGGACGCGAACTTGCGACCAGTTCCACGACCCTACCGACTAAAAAGCCCCGGTAGGCCATCACGGCCTTCCGGGGCGCTTCCAGAGCGGCTGTCCCTTAACGGAACATCGCGCTGATGGATTCTTCGTTACTGATGCGGCGTACGGCTTCGGCCACCACCGGCGCGATGTCCAGCTGGCGGATGCGGCTGCAGGCCTGGGCCGCGGCGGACAGCGGAATGGTGTTGGTCACCACCAGCTCGTCCAGCACGGAGTTGTCGATGTTCTCGATGGCGCGACCCGACAGCACCGGGTGGGTGCAGTAGGCCAGCACCTTGGCGGCGCCGTGTTCCTTCAGGGCCTTGGCCGCGTGGCACAGGGTGCCGGCGGTGTCGACCATGTCGTCGACCAGCACGCAGGTGCGGTCCTGGATGTCACCGATGATGTGCATCACTTCCGACTGGTTGGCCTTGGGACGGCGCTTGTCGATGATCGCCAGGTCCACGCCCAGGCTCTTGGCCACGGCACGTGCACGGACCACGCCGCCGATATCGGGGGAAACGATCATCAGGTTTTCGAAACGCTGGTCTTCGATGTCGTCCACCAGGGCGGGGGAGCCGTAGATGTTGTCCACGGGAATATCGAAGAAGCCTTGGATCTGGTCGGCATGCAGGTCGACGGTGAGCACCCGGTTGATGCCCACCACGGTCAGCATGTCGGCCACGACCTTGGCGGTGATGGCGACCCGCGCGGAACGCGGACGGCGATCCTGGCGCGCATAGCCGAAATAGGGGATGACTGCGGTGATACGGGTAGCCGAGGAGCGGCGGAAGGCATCGGCCATCACCACCAGTTCCATCAGGTTGTCGTTGGTCGGCTCGCAGGTGGGCTGGATGATGAAGACATCCTTGCCCCGCACGTTCTCGTTGATTTCGACGCTGATCTCGCCATCGGAGAACTTTCCGACGGAGACGTCACCGAGAGGGATGTGCAGCTGGCGCACGATGCGCCGTGCCAGATCGGGGTTGGCGTTCCCCGTGAAGACCATCATCTTGGACACGCTGCAGTTCCTGCGGCTTGAGGTGGGTCTTGGAAGGAAAATGGCAGGGGCGGCTGGATTCGAACCAACGCATGGCAGGATCAAAACCTGCTGCCTTACCGCTTGGCGACGCCCCTGTATCTTGCAGAGTACTAGCTGTACTCATTCTCTGGTCAGGCTTGCCAGCGCCCGGTGCAACATGGAAACGTTGCTACCTTTGGCCACGAAGCCTGGAAGTGATGCTGGTAGCTGGCGAGCTACTGTATCAGCTTCGGTCTTATTTGGAAAGCTTCCAAATATGCAACCTCCAGTGCCGGTTAATCTAGCTGAAACAAATTTGTTTAGCAAGATCAAAGCGTTACGAATTTCTGGGTAACGCTTCTCGACCGTACTCTGGCAGTCGTTTCGACCTGTCCACTCGAGAACGGCGCAAACTTTAATGGCGGGAGTGTCTCGTGTCAACAGCGGATCGGAAAAAATTTCTGCTGTACTTACAGAGACTTGCGGCACGGCCACGAGGTACCAGGGTTCCGCAGGCGAAACGGGCGTGAGCTTTTCGCCCACGCCCTCGGCGAAGGCGGCCTGGCCGCGGACGAATACCGGCACGTCGGCGCCCAGGCGCAGCCCCAGGGCGGCCAGGTCGTCGAGGCTGGCATCCAGGCCCCAGAGATGATTCAGGCCGAGCAGGGTAGTGGCGGCGTCCGAGCTGCCGCCGCCGATGCCGCCGCCCATGGGCAGGCGCTTGGTCAGCCAGAGGTCGGCGCCCTGGCGGGTACCGCTCTCCTGTTGCAGCAGGCGGGCCGCGCGCAGGATGAGATTCTGCTCGGGGGCGACGCCGGGGAGGCCGTCGTGCAGCTGCAGGGTCCCGTCGTCACGTCCGGCGAAGCCCAGGTCGTCGCCCCAGTCGAGAAACTGAAACAGCGTCTGCAGTTCGTGGTAACCGTCCGGACGGCGGCCGAGGATATGCAGGAACAGATTGAGCTTGGCCGGTGCCGGCAGGGTGAAGGCGGGTGTCGCGGTCATTTGCCCAGCTCGCGCGGCTGCCAGGTCTTCACCACCAGGATGACTTCCAGGTCCTTGCCGGTGAGCTTGAGGCGCTCCGGCAGGGTATAGCCGTTCTGCTCGGTGTAGCGGGTGTATTCGACGGTCCAGCCGTCCTGTACCAGGCGCGCCAGGTGGCTGTCGGCGTCCAGGGTCAGTTGGCTGCGGCTGTCCGGGGCCGGCAGGCCACGCACCCACCAGAGCAGGTGCGAGACCGGCAGGCGCCAGCCGAGTTGCTGTTCCAGCAGGGCCTCGGGGGAATCGGCCTGGTAGCTGCCCTGGCCGGAGACGTCGAGGGTGACGGCGCCCGGGCGCCCGGTGAGGCGGGTGGCGCCGCGCCCCAGGGGGCCGGCCAGGCGGATGTCGTAGTAGTCCTGGCGCTGCAGCCAGAACAGGGTGCCGCTGCCGGAATCGCGCGGGGCGCGGATGCCGACCTTGCCGTCGATCTGCCAGCCGTCGAGGGCGGCGATCCGCTGCTTGTGGGCCTGCCACTGGGCGGCATTGCCCTGGCCTTCCACGGCCTCCTGGCGAGAGGTGCTGGCGCAACCGGCCAGTAGGGCGAGCAGGAACAGGGTGAAGAGGGTACGCACGCGGATCATCGGAGGGTTTCGCTTCCAGTCAGGCGTTTGAGGGTACTGCGCAGGATGGCGTCGTCGGCGTCGGCGTCGAGGCCCACGCGCCAGACCTTGCGCGCTTCGCTGCGCTTGCCCTGGGCCCAGAGCACCTCACCCAGGTGCGCCGCCACTTCGGCATCCGGGAAGCGTTCGTAGGCCTGGCGCAGATAGCGCTCGGCGTCGGCCAGCTGGCCCTGGCGATAGCGAATCCAGCCCATGCTGTCGAGGATGGCCGGATCGTCCGGGCTGAGCTGGTGCGCCTTGTCGATCAACTGGCGCGCCTCGTCCAGGCGCGGGGTGCGATCGGCGAGGGTGTAGCCCAGGGCATTAAGCGCCATGGCGTTGTCGGGGTCGTGGGCGATGATGTAGCGCAGGTCGCTTTCCAGCTGGCCGAGATCGCCGCGCTTTTCCGCCAGCATGGAGCGGACGTAGAGCAGGTTGAGGTCGTTGGGATATTGCTGCAGCGCCTGCTGCACGGTCTGGTCGGCGAGGGCGGTCTGGTCGGCACTGGCCAGGCCTTCGACTTCCAGCAGGTAGAGCGGCACGGCGTATTCGCTCTGGCGCTTGCGCGCCTCGGCCAGGCGTTGACGCGCCTCGGCGACGCGCCCGGCGCCGAGCAGGATTTCCGTCTGGCGCTGCTGGGCGGCCAGGTAGTCGGTGCCCGGGCCGACCTGGGTGTATTCGGCCAGCGCCTGGTCGGGCTGGTCGAGTTCCTCGTAGCTGCGCCCCAGGTTGAGGTGCGCGGCATCCACATGGCTGCCGCGGTCGATCAGCTCCTTGAGGTAGACCTGGGCTTCGCGCCAGGCCTGGGCCTCCAGGCAGACCAGCGCCAGGGAGAATCTCAGGTCGTCGTCATCCGGGAACTGGGCGACCAGCTCGGCGAATTCGCGCTTGGCTTGGTCCAGGCGATCCAGTTCCACCAGCAGCCGGGCATGGGCCAGGCGCAGGCGGCGGTCTTCCGGGTGCTGGCGGATGCCGGCTTCGAGCAGGGGCAGCGCCTCGGCGCTGCGGTCCTGGCTCTGCAGCAGGCGCGCACGCAGCAGCAGCGGGGCGACTTCGCGCTTGGCCGCCGGATTGCGCTCCAGCAGTTTCAGCGCCTCGTCGGGGCGGCCGTCCTGCTGCAGCAGCAGCGCCTTGCCGAACAGCAGCTGGCCGTTGTGCGGGTACTTGGTCAGCAGCCGGTCGAAGCTCTTGAGCAGGCCGGCGCGGGTGGTCTCGTCGGTTTCCGCGGCGGACAGGGCGAGGAAATCGAAGTGGGTATCGCCCTGGCCCTGGAGCACGCGCTCCATATAGGCCATGGATTCGTCGTAGCGCCCGGCGCGGGCCAGCATGATGGCGGCGGCGCGCTGGGCATCGAGGTTGTCCGGCGCGTTGCGAGCCCAGATCTGCGCGGTTTCCAGCGCCGGGGTATCGGCACCCAGGTATTCGGCGATGCGGAAGGCGCGTTCGGCCACGCCCGGGTCCTGGGTCGACTTGGCCTGCTCGACGTAGTTGGTCAGGGCGATGTCGAAGCGGTTGCGCTGGCCGGCCAGCTCGCCGACCAGCAGGTCGTAGAGGGTGTCTTCGCGGAAGGAGCCGGCCGGTTGCGGCGTGCTGGTCTTGGCGGTGGGCGGCGGGATGGCGGCGGCGGGCGTCGGCTGGCGGCCGAGGTTCTGGCAGCCGGCGAGCAACAGGGCGGTCGTCAGCAGCGCAAGGTATCTGGTCATAGGGTCGGGGCGGCCTTTTTACAGTCGGTCCATCATGCCACAAGAGTTGTCCCTGCCGCGTCGCCCATGCGCAGCGGCGGGCCGGGAAGTGCGGTGGTCGAGGCTGTTGACGCCTTTTGCCCGGCAAGATTCATTCGCCCAGGCTATGACGGCGATTGTCCGACGGCTCGTCGCTGCTGGTTGTCGCCACAGCGCGCGCGTAGGACAATGTTCGGCTTTCCCACCCGTTCGACTGCTTGCGTCCATGGCCTTTCTCGCGCTCGGCATCAATCACAAGACCGCCTCGGTTGAGGTGCGCGAACGCGTGGCTTTCACCCCGGAACAGACGGTCGAGGCCCTGCGCCAGCTGGAACAGGCGACCCACAGCCGGGAAGCCGCCATTCTCTCCACCTGCAACCGCAGCGAACTCTATCTGGAGCTGGAGCCGACCCTGGCGGAAGCGGTGCTCGCCTGGCTCGCCCAGTACCACCGGGTACCCCTGGAGGATCTGCGCGCCAGCATCTACCTGCACCAGGACGAAGCCGCGGTACGGCACATGATGCGGGTGGCCGCCGGCCTGGATTCCATGGTGCTGGGCGAGCCGCAGATCCTTGGCCAGCTCAAGTCGGCCTACGCCGTGGCGCGTGAGGCCGGCACCGTCGGCCCCCTGCTGGGACGGCTGTTCCAGGCCACCTTCAACACCGCCAAGGCGGTACGCACCGACACGGCAATCGGCGAGAACCCGGTGTCGGTGGCCTTCGCCGCGGTCAGCCTGGCCAAGCAGATCTTCAGCGACCTCAGTCGCAGCCAGGCGCTGCTGATCGGCGCCGGCGAGACCATCACCCTGGTCGCCCGCCATCTCCACGAACAGGGCGTGCGCCGCATCGTCGTCGCCAACCGCACCCTGGAGCGCGCCAGCCACCTGGCCGAGGAATTCGGCGCCCATACCGTGCTCTTGGCCGACATTCCCGACGAATTGGTCAACAGCGACATCGTCATCAGTTCCACCGCCAGCCAGTTGCCGATCCTCGGCAAGGGCGCGGTGGAGCGGGCGCTCAAGCAGCGGCGGCACAAGCCCATCTTCATGGTCGACATCGCCGTGCCGCGCGACATCGAGCCCGAGGTGAGCGAGCTGGAGGACGTCTACCTCTATACGGTGGACGATCTGCACGAGGTGGTGGCCGAGAATCTCAAGAGTCGCCAGGGCGCGGCCCAGGCCGCCGAGAAGCTGGTGCTGGCGGGGGTCGAGGACTTCATGCAGCGGCTGCGCGAGCGCGCCGCGGTTGACGTGGTGCGGGCCTATCGCCAGCAGGGCGAGCAGATCCGCGACGACGAGCTGGCCCGCGCCCAGCGGCAACTGGCCAACGGCGCCGATCCCCAGGAGGCCCTGGCGGCCCTGGCGCGCAGCCTCACCAACAAGCTGATGCATGCCCCGAGCGTGCAGCTCAAGAAACTATCCGCCGAGGGGCGCGTCGACGCGCTGACCCTGGCCCAGGAACTCTTCGCCCTCGACGAGGGTTTGGACAAGACATGAAGACCTCTCTGTTGCACAAGCTCGACGGTCTGCAGGACCGCTTCGAGGAGCTGACCGCGCTGTTGGGCGACGCCGAAGTCATCAGCGACCAGACCCAGTTCCGCGCCTATTCCAAGGAATACGCCGAACTCGAGCCGGTCAGCCAGGCGTTCACCGAATACCGCAAGGTGCAGGCTGACCTGGACGGTGCCCAGGCGCTGCTCAAGGACAGCGATCCGGATCTGCGCGAGATGGCCGAGGAGGAGGTCGCCAGCGCCAAGGCGCGGCTGCAGGAGCTGGAAGACGAGCTGCAGCGCATGATGCTGCCCAAGGACCCCAACGACGGCCGCAACGTCTTCCTGGAAATCCGCGCCGGTACCGGCGGTGACGAGGCGGCGATCTTCGCCGGCGACCTGTTCCGCATGTACTCGCGCTATGCCGAGCGCCAGGGCTGGCGCCTCGAGGTGCTTTCGGAGAACGAGGGCGAGCACGGCGGCTTCAAGGAAGTCATCGCCCGGGTCGAGGGCGACAACGTCTACGCCAAGCTCAAGTTCGAGTCCGGCGCGCACCGCGTGCAGCGGGTGCCGGAGACCGAATCCCAGGGCCGCATCCATACCTCGGCCTGCACCGTGGCGGTGCTGCCCGAGCCCGACGAGCAGCAGGCCATCGAGATCAATCCGGCCGATCTGCGCGTCGACACCTATCGCTCCTCCGGCGCGGGCGGCCAGCACGTCAACAAGACCGACTCGGCGGTGCGCATCACCCACCTGCCCACCGGCATCGTGGTGGAGTGCCAGGAAGAGCGCTCGCAGCACAAGAACCGCGCCAAGGCCATGGCCTGGCTGTCGGCCAAGCTGAACGACCAGCAGGACGCGGCGGCGCACAAGGAAATGTCCGACACCCGCCGGCTGCTGGTGGGCTCGGGCGACCGCTCCGAGCGTATCCGCACCTATAACTTCCCCCAGGGCCGGGTCACCGATCACCGCATCAACCTGACCCTCTATTCCCTGGGCGAGGTAGTCAACGGCGATGTCCAGCAGGTCATAGATCCGCTACTGCAGGAATACCAGGCCGACCAGCTGGCAGCCCTGGGAGACTGAGCCATGGCCACCATCGGCGCGCTGTTGCGCGAAACCCAGTTGCCCACCTCGCCCAGCGCCCGCCTCGACGTCGAACTGCTGCTGGCCGCCGCCCTGGACAAGCCGCGCAGCTACCTGCGCACCTGGCCGGAGAAGCTGGTGTCGCGCGAGGCCCTGGCGCGCTTCCAGGCCGATCTGGAGCGCCGTCGCCAGGGTGAGCCGGTGGCCTACATCCTCGGCCACCAGGGGTTCTGGTCGCTGGACCTGGAAGTGAGTCCCGACACCCTGATTCCCCGCCCTGACACCGAGGTGCTGGTGGAAACCGCCCTGGCCCTGCCACTGGCGGACGAGGTGCGGGTGCTGGATCTGGGCACCGGTACCGGGGCCATCGCTCTGGCTCTGGCCCACGAGCGGCCACGTTGGCAGGTCAGCGGGGTGGATCGCATCCCGGCGGCGGTCGCCCTGGCCCGGCGCAATGCCGAGCGACTGCGGCTGGCCAATGTCCGCTTCACCGAAAGCCATTGGTTCGCTGCCCTCGCCGGGCAGCGTTTCGCGTTGATCGTCAGCAATCCACCCTACATTGCCGGCAGCGATCGCCACCTGGACGAGGGCGACGTGCGCTTCGAGCCGCGCAGTGCCCTGGTCGCCGGGGGCGATGGCCTGGACGACCTCCGCGACCTGATCGTCGCGGCGCCCGACTACCTGCAACCCGGCGGCTGGCTGTGGCTGGAGCATGGCTTCGAGCAGGCTTCCGCGGTGCGCGAGCTGCTGGTGCGCCAAGGCTTCGCCGAAGTGGAGAGTCGCCAGGACCTGGGTGGTCACGAACGCATCAGCGGTGGTCGTTGGTCATGCTGAGCGACGGCGAACTGCTGCGCTACAGCCGGCAGATCCTGCTGGCCCAGGTCGACATCGCCGGGCAGTTGCGACTGAAAGAGTCCAGGGTGCTCATCGTCGGTCTCGGCGGTCTGGGTTCGCCGGTGGCGCTCTACCTGGCTGCGGCCGGGGTCGGCGAGCTGCACCTGGCCGACTTCGATCGCGTCGATCTGAGCAATCTGCAGCGCCAGGTACTGCACGATGAAACCCTGATCGGCCAGGGCAAGGTGGATTCGGCGCTGCAGCGGCTGGCGGCGCTTAATCCCGAGGTGCGCCTGGTGCCGCTGCGCGAGGCGCTGGATGCCGACAGCCTGGCGGCGCGGGTGGCCGCGGTCGATCTGGTGCTGGATTGCTCCGACAACTTCACCACCCGGGCCGCGGTGAACGCTGCCTGTGTCGCCATGGGCCGGCCGCTGGTGAGTGGCGCGGCCATTCGCCTGGAAGGCCAGCTCAGCGTCTTCGATCCGCGCCGCGCCGACAGCCCTTGCTACCACTGCCTCTATGGCGAGGGCAGCGAAGCCGAACTGAGCTGTAGCGAGGCCGGGGTGCTGGGGCCGGTGGTGGGCCTGGTGGGCAGCCTGCAGGCACTGGAGGCGCTGAAACTGCTGGCCGGATTCGGCGAACCGCTGGTGGGACGCCTGCTGCTGGTGGATGCGGCGGGCAGTCGCTTCCGCGAATTGCGCGTCAAGCGTGACCCGGGCTGCCCCGTGTGCGGCGCGCGCCATGGCTGACGAGGCACCGATCGGGGTCTTCGACTCGGGCGTCGGCGGCCTGTCGGTGCTGGCGGAGATCCAGCGGCTGCTGCCGGCGGAAACCCTGCATTACGTGGCCGATTGCGGCCATATCCCCTATGGCGAGAAGACGCCGGCCTTCATTCGCGAGCGCTGCCAACTGATCGCCGCGCGGCTGCACGCCCAGGGCGCCAAGGCCCTGGTGGTGGCCTGCAACACGGCGACGGTGGCTGCGGTCGCCGACCTGCGCGAGCGCTATCCCACCTGGCCTATCGTCGGCATGGAGCCGGCGGTCAAGCCGGCGGCGGCCGCCACCCGCAACGGCGTGGTCGGGGTGCTGGCGACCACCGGCACGCTGCAGAGCGCCAAGTTCGCGGCCCTGCTGGACAGATTCGCCCTGGGCGCCCAGGTGCTCACCCAGCCGTGCCCGGGGCTGGTGGAGCAGGTGGAGCGGGGTGACCTGCAGGGGCCCGAGACCCGGCGGTTGCTGCAGGGCTTCCTGGCACCGCTGCTGGCGGCGGGCTGCGATACCCTGATCCTGGGCTGCACCCACTATCCCTTCCTGCGGCCCTTGCTGGCCGAACTGGTGCCGCCGGAGGTCATCCTGGTGGATACCGGCGCCGCCGTGGCGCGTCGCCTGCACAGTCTGCTGACCCAAGACGGCCGCCTGGCCGCGGGCCCGGCCGGCCCGACGCGCTTCTGGACCTCGGGCGATCCCGCCGCGCTGGTCGAGGTACTTCCCTCGCTCTGGCCTGCAGGGGCCGAGATAAAGGCGTTCGTCTGACTTTCCGCGAGGGTTTCGCTCGCCAAAGCCCCGTGCAACGACTAGCATTCAACTCTGTAGGTAAAATACCGAAGCCTGTGAACCCCTTCACGCCTTCGGGGTCAATCCTGGCGGTTCGTAAAAATTAGAAACATCCACAAGGGCACTCTCATGAACAAATTGCTTTCCTTCGCAGTAGCCGCCGCGCTTTCGCTCGGTGGAGTGGCGTCGGTGCAGGCCGCGGAAATTACCGGCGCGGTCGGTGCGACCAGCCAGAGCGGCATGACCTATCGCCTGGGTGCCGGCTGGAAATGGGACAAGAGCTGGTGGGAAAGCTCCACGGGCCGCCTGACTGGCTACTGGGACGCGGGCTACACCTACTGGGAAGGCGAGAGTGGCCATTCCTCCGGGGAGCACTCGCTATCCTTCGCGCCGGTGTTCGTCTACGAGTTCGGCCATGGCTACCTGAAGCCCTTCGTCGAAGCCGGTATCGGCGTGTCGGTGTTCTCCAGCACCAAGGTCGGCGAACAGGATCTGGGCTCGGCCTTCAACTTCGAAGATCGTCTCGGCCTGGGCGTGAAGATTGGCGAGACCCAGCGGGTCGGCATCCGTGCCACCCACTATTCCAATGCCGGCATCAAGCAGCCCAACGATGGCATCGAGTCGTACGCGCTGTTCTACAGCCACAGCCTGTAAACCGGGTTGGAATGAAAAAAGCCGGACTTAGTCCGGCTTTTTCGTTGCCGTCTTCTGGCGCGCCATGCCGCGATAGGCGGCCAGGGCGCGCTCGCGACTTTCGCCCAGGTCCACCAGTGGCGCCAGGTAACGGCCACCCGGGGTATGCACCGCCTTGCCCTTGAGCGCCGCCAGTTCCGCTACCCAGGTGCGTACGTAGTCGCCCCGAGCATCGATCTTCAACGCCTGCGTATGGGGGTTGAATACCCGGAAGTAGGGCACCGAATCGGTACCCGTGGAGGCGCTCCACTGCCAGCCGCCGTTGTTGGAGGCCAGGTCGCCATCGATGAGGTGGCGCATGAACCAGCGTTCGCCTTCACGCCAGTCGATCAGCAGGTTCTTGCAGAGGAACATGGCGGTCAGCATGCGCATGCGGTTGTGCATCCAGCCGGTCTGCAGCAGCTGGCGCATGGCCGCGTCTATGATCGGAATGCCGGTACGCCCCTGCTGCCATGCCTCGAGGCCCTCGGGATCGTCACGCCAGGGCAGGGCGGCAAGCTCCCGGTTGAAGGGTTGATTGCGCGACACCCAGGGATACCCCACCAGCACATGGCGATAGAACTCGCGCCAGAGCAATTCGGTGAGCCAGGTGGCGGCGCCCTGGCTACCCCCGCTGAGCTGGCCCTGGTTGGCCTGCACCGCGGCCTGGAGGCACTGGCGCGGAGTCAGCACCCCGGCGTTCAGGTAGGCCGAGAGCTGGCTGGTGCCGGGCTCGGAAGGAATGTCGCGGGCCTGATGATAGTCGTCCAGATCTTCACGGATGAAGGTCGCCAGGCGTCCGAGCGCTGCCTCTTCACCGGCCGGCCAGAGTTTTTGGACCTCGGCTGGGGGCGCAGCGAAGCCATCGATCACCCGCGGCAGCTCATCCGCCGCAACCGGCCGGCCCTGCTGCTTGGCGGGTGGCGGCAAGGGCGTGGGTAGTCCGGTTTCCAGGCGGGCGAGACAGGTCTTCTTGAATTGCCCGAAGACCTTGAAGTAGCCGCCGCTCTTGGTCAGCACCGTACCCGGGGCGAACAGGGTCTGGTCGAGGTAGCGATGCACCCCCAGGCCCGCTTCGGCGAAGGCCTGAGCCACGGCGTCGTCACGTGCCGCCTCGTTCAGGCCATACTCGTCGTTGAAATGCAGGTCGGCGAGCCCGAGTTCCCTGGTCAGCTCCAGCAGCACCTGGGGCGCCTGCTCCCAGCGGTCCGCGCTACGGATCAGCAACGGGATGTTCAGTGCCCCGAGCGTCTTGCCGAGTTCGGCGAGATTGCGCAGCCAGAAGTCGACCTTGACCGCCGCCTCGTCGTGCTCCTGCCATTGCGCGGGGCTGAGCAGGAAGACGGCGGTGACCGGCCCCCGTTCCGCGGCGGCGTGAAGGGCAGGGTGATCATGGGTGCGCAGGTCGGTGCGAAGCCAGACGAGCTGACTCATGCATGACGTTCCTGACGCAGCAGCCCGGCACCCTGGAGCCGATCGAAAGCCTCGCCCGGACTGCGCGCCGGCGCGGCGTCGGCGGTCAGGGATTCGCCCAGGGCGCCCAGGGTCAGGCAGGGTCGCGCATGGCGGTTGGCGAAGGCCTGCAGCTGGCGCCGCAGCTCGCTGTCGGGACGGCTGTCGCGGCAGAGGATCAGCGCCCGGGGATCGAGCTGCTCGACCAGGCGATCCAGGTTGGCCACCGGAATCGACCACTCCACCACTTCCACCGGGCAATCCGCCGCGCTGATCAGCCAGGCGCAGAGCCACACCGACACGTTCATCGGGGTGTCGTCCAGATTCAGCAGCACCAGGGGCGCGCCCCTCAGGTTGTGCTGGCTGTGGTAGATGCGGGCGCCCAGCTTGCTGCGCAACCAGGATTGGAAGAACACCTGCTGCAGGCGCCCATCGTCGGTGGCCTGGCTGAGTCGCTCCAGTTCCCGCAGCAGCGGGGAGAGTAATTGGTCGAGCAGCACGCGGGGTGGATAGAGCGAAGCAGCCCGGTTGTAGGCCTCGTCCAGGGCCCGCGAGGCGAGCCGGCCGATGGCGTCCATCATTTCCTGGTGGATGCCCTGCCAGGGCGTATCACTGGGTACCGCCGCCGGCCGCTGTTCGTCGAGCAGGCCCTTGACCTGGCTGACGGCTACGCCGCGGGCGATCCAGGCGAGGATCTGCTGCACCCGGACGACATGGGCCTCGCTGTAGAGTCGATGACCCTTGGGCGTGCGTTTGGGGACCAGCAGGCCATAGCGCCGCTCCCAGGCTCTCAGGGTCACGGCGTTCACGCCGGTGCGCCGAGCGATTTCCCGGATGGGCAGCCAGCCCTCGTGGAGGGCGGATTGGTAGTCCTGATCTTCCCCGGCAGGCGGCGAAGGCAGGGGGGTAGCGCTAGATGGCATTTCGCAGACTCAGACGTTCGGGGTGCGGTTGGAGATAGGCCTGCTCGTTCACGTAGCGATCCGGATGCTGGCGGAAATGATGCTTGAGCAGGGTCAGGGGCACGACCAGGGGCACGACCCCCTCATGGTATTGCTCGATCAGCTGTTGCATCTCCTGCTTCTCGCTGTCGCTCAGCACCCGACGCAGGTAACCGAATAGATGATAGAGCACATTGCAGTGAGTACCACGGGTCGCGCACTTTTTCAGCGCGGCCATCAGGCCACTGAAGTACTCCTGGCCCAGCTCGTCCAGATTGCGCTGGCCGATGCTGCCCACCAGCTGGCCGAGGGCCCGGGCGCGGTGGGCATCGTGGGCCATGAGCTGGTACTTGTAGCGGGAATGATAGGACAGGAGCGCCCGCGCCGTCAGACCTTGTTGCAGCAGTTGCAGCCAATGGGCATGGGCGAAGACGCGGGTGACGAAGTTTTCCCGCAGTACCGGATCGTTCAGGCGGCCCGCTTCCTCGACCGGCAAGTCCGGTCGTAGACGCATGATGGCGGCGGCGAACAGGCCGCGGCCATCGGGTTCGCTGCCCTGGCCGTTGGCGTGGTAGACCTTGACCCGTTCCATGCCGCAGGACGGCGATTTCTGCATGAAGATGAAGCCGGACAGGTCGGTGAGCTCGCCGGCCATCTTCTCGCCATAGGCGGTGAGGGCGGCGGTCACGTCCAGGCTCGGATCCATGGTCCCCACGGCGCGCGGCGCCTGGGCGTTGCCGACCAGGCGGATGGGTTCGCGTGGCGTCCCCAGGCCGATGGCCATTTCCGGGCACACCCGGACGAAGTCGAAATGCTCGGCGAAGGTCTGGCTGCACAGCCGGGATTCCTTGTGTCCACCGTTGTAGCGGACTTCGTCACCCAGCAGGCAGGCACTGATACCCAGGCGCGGACGAGGCAGGCTGGAAGGAGCGAGGTAAGACATGGAGATCCCCTGTCGTGTATTTTCTTGTACAAGGTTTGCCTATTTGTACAAGTTTCGTGCAACTTTCGACAGGGGGTTACCGTAAAAGATTCGCCGCAGGTTACGGACGGCGTGCGCTTCGTCGTTTATTCCAGACTGCCCAGGAGCTGTTGCGCCGCCTCATGACCACTCAGCCATGCCCCCTCGACCCGACCGCTGGAGCACCAGTCGCCACAGGCGAAGACGCCCATGTCTGGATCGGCCAGAGCGCCCCATTGGTGCGGTTGTGCCGGTCGGGCATAGAGCCAGCGATGCGCCAAGGTGAAGCTCGGGGCCGGCAAGGGGCAGCCGATCAGCTCGGCAAAGGCGCCGTGCAGGCATTCGATTACCTCGTCCTTCGAGGCATCGATGTGCGCCTTGCTCCAGGCGCTGGTGGCATGCAGCACCCAGGTGTCCAGGGTGGCGTCGCGCTCGGGCTTGCAGCGGTTGCGGGCCAGCCAGTCCAGCTCGCTGCCCTGTACGAAGCAGCCTTCCACCGGCGTCTGCAGGGGCGTGGCGAAGGCCAGCGCCACCGACCAGGTCGGCTCCATGCTGACGCCGGCCACCGTGGCCGCCAGCTTGGGTACGCTGGACAGCAGGGCGGTGGCCTGGGGCGCCGGCATGGCGATGATGACCTGGGCGAAGGGCCCATGGGTCTCGCCGTTGGCGTCGAGCAGATGCCAGTGCTTGGCGCCGCGGAAGACCTCGGTGATGCGGCAGTCGAAGGTGACCGGCAGATCGGCCAGCAGGTGGCGGGTGATGGCGCTCATGCGCGGAACCCCGACCCAGCGTGGCTGCTCATCCTGGGACGGACTCAGGCGGCCGTCGCGATACTGGTACAGCACCGGATTCCACTCGGCGGCGCAGCCCGCACGGCGCCACTCGTTGAGGGCGTCGATGAAGCGCCGATCGCGGGCGGTGAAGTACTGGGCACCCAGGTCGAGGGCACCGGCCTCGCTTCTCTTGCTGGCCATGCGGCCGCCGCTGCCGCGGCTCTTGTCGAAGATCTGGACCTGCTGCCCGGCGCGAATCAGCGTCTGGGCAGCGGAAAGTCCGGCTATTCCTGCGCCAACGATGGCGATAGGGGCAGTCATGATGGACCTCGCTTGTCTGACGATTCGCCCTTGTCGAACGTTTGCGTGCGCAAGGGCTCTACGGCTACGACTGGCAACCGTTCTGGATCTTTCGACCCACGACCATACCAAACAATCCTCTTCCCTTCGTTCAGATGCATCCGGGCGACAGGGCAATACGAGAAGGAAGTGACGACATGCATATCCTGCTGACAGGTGGCACCGGACTGATCGGCCGTGCGCTGTGCCGCCAATGGGCGGCTGCCGGACACCAGCTCACCGTCTTGAGCCGCGACCCGGCGCGGGTCGCCCGCGAATGCGGGCCTGGCGTGCGCGGCATCGCCCAGCTGGACGCGCTGGGCGACGAGCACCTGGACGCCGTGGTCAACCTGGCCGGTGCGCCCATCGCCGACAAGCCCTGGACCCGTAGCCGCAAGGCCGAACTCTGGCAGAGCCGCATCGGCACCACCGAGCGGCTGATCGAATGGCTGCGCGGGCGCAGCCAGAAGCCCGCGGTGCTGCTGTCCGGTTCGGCGACCGGCTTCTATGGCGACAGCGGCGAGAAGCCGGTCAGCGAGACGGACAGCCTGGCGGGTCCCGACTTCGCCGGCGAGCTGTGCCTGGCCTGGGAGCAGGTGGCCAACGAGGCCGAGGCGCTGGGGATCCGCGTGGTCAATCTGCGCACCGGCCTGGTGCTGGCCGCCGACGACGGCTTCCTGCTGCGCCTGCTCCCGCCTTTCCGCTTCGGCCTGGGCGCGCGCCTGGGTAACGGACGCCAATGGATGCCGTGGATTCATTTACAGGATCAAATCGGGGCCATCGATTTTCTTCTCAACCGCAGCGACGCCCAGGGTCCCTATAATCTCTGTGCCCCCCAGCCGGTGCGCAACCGCGACTTCACCGAGGCGCTGGGACGGGCCTTGCGGCGCCCGGCGCGATTGCTGATCCCCGCCTTCGCCCTGCGCCTGATGGGAGAGCTGTCCATCCTCCTGCTGGGTGGCCAGCGCGCCCGCCCCGAGCGCCTGCTCGCGGCCGGGTACGTCTTTCGCTATCCCGAGCTGGACGCGGCCCTCGCCGACCTGCTCGCTGCCAAGGATTCACGATGACTGCCAACGCTCTGCTGCTCGCCAACCTGGGTTCGCCCGATTCGCCCCACGTCCCCGACGTGAAGCGCTATCTCAACCAATTCCTGATGGACCCCTATGTGGTCGATCTGCCCTGGCCACTGCGCCGACTGCTGGTGTCGCTGGTGCTGATCAAGCGACCCGCGGCCTCGGCCGAGGCCTATGAGTCGATCTGGTGGGACGATGGCTCGCCACTGATCGTGCTCAGCCGCCGGCTGCAGGAGGCGGTGCGCCCATACTGGCCGCACGGGCCGGTCGAGCTGTGCATGAGGTACGGCGAACCGTCGGTGGAGTCGGTGCTCAAGCGCCTGGCCAGCCAGGGCATCCGCGAAGTGACCTATGCACCGCTCTATCCGCAGTTCGCCGACAGCACCACCACCACCGCCATCGTCGAGGCGCGGCGGGTGATCGAGGAACACCAGCTGCCGCTGACGCTGAAGATCCTGCCGCCCTTCTACGATCGTCCGGAATACCAGGCGGCGCTGGCGGCCAGCGTCGAGCCCTATCTCGAGCAGCCCTACGACCACCTGCTGCTGTCCTTCCACGGCCTGCCCGAGCGGCACATCCGCAAGCTGGTCAAGGATCGCAAGCACGACCTGCGCGCCCCCGACAGCAGCAAGGTCAGCGCCAAGGCCCTGGCCGTGTGCTACCGCAGCCAGTGCCAGCGCACCGCCGAATTGCTCGCCAAGCGGCTGGGCATTCCAGCGGGCAAGTGGTCGGTGTCCTTCCAGTCACGGCTGGGCAAGGACAAATGGATCGAACCCTACACCGAGGCGCGGCTGGACGAACTGGCCAAGGCCGGCGTGAAGCGGCTGCTGGTGATGTGCCCGGCGTTCGTCGCCGACTGCATCGAGACCCTGGAAGAGATCGGCGATCGCGGTCGCGAGCAATTCATCGAGGCCGGTGGCGAGGAGCTGGTACTCATCCCCTGCGTCAACGACCACCCGGCCTGGGTGCAGGCCCTGGTCGAACTCTGCGAGGAAGTAGCGGAGCTGCCGCCGCAGCCCATCGAGCAGCCCAGGATGCCGGCCTAGCGCGGCATCCTGGGCTGGCGAGCCGTCAGAGCAGCGGGCGCTCTGGCGGCTCGGCGTCCTTCTTCCAGGCATTGTGCCCGGGCAGGACCAGGTTGAGGCCGATGGCGATCAGGCCGCAGAGGGAGATGCCCTTGAGGCCGATCTCGCCGTTGCCGAAGACGATGCCGCCGATGCCGAACACCAGGGTCACCGAGACGATCACCAGGTTACGGGCCTCGGAGAGATCCACCTGGTGGCGGATCAGGATGTTCAGGCCCACCACCGCGATGGAGCCGAACAGCAGGCAGAGGATGCCCCCCATCACCGGCACCGGGATGGTCTGCAGCGCCGCGCCGAACTTGCCGACGAAGGCGAGCACCATGGCGAAGCCCGCCGCCCACAGCATGACCCTGGGATTGTGGTTCTTGGTCAGCATCACCGCGCCGGTCACCTCGGCGTAGGTGGTGTTGGGCGGGCCGCCGAACAGACCGGCGGACGAGGTCGCCAGACCGTCGCCGAGCAGGGTGCGGTGCAGACCGGGCTGCTTCAGGTAGTTCTTGCCGGTCACCCCGCCCACCGCGATCACCCCGCCGACGTGCTCAATGGCCGGCGCCAGGGCCACCGGGACCATGAACAGGATGGCGCCCCAGTGGAACTCCGGCGCGACGAAGGCCGGGATCGCCAGCCAGGGCGCGGCGCCGATGCCCTCGGTGTGGACGATGCCGAAGACGAAGGCCAGGGCATAGCCGACGAACACCCCGGCGAGGATGGGCACCAGGCGGAACATGCCCTTACCGTAGATGGCCACCAGCAGGGTGGTGACCAGCGCCGGCATGGAGATCAGCATCGCGGTGGCATAGGGCACCAGCTGGGCGCTGCCGTCGCCGGCCTTGCCCATGGCCATGTTGGCCGCCACCGGCGACAGGCCCAGGCCGATGGAGATGATCACCGGGGCGATCACCACCGGTGGCAGCAGCCGGTCGATGAAACCGACGCCGCGCAGTTTCACCGCCAGGCCCAGGAAGGTGTAGACGAAGCCGGCCGCCACCACGCCACCGAGCACCGCCGGCAGGCCGAATTCGGCTTTGGCGGCGATGATGGGGGCGATGAAGGCAAAGCTGGAGGCGAGGAACACCGGGACCTGACGGCCGGTGACCAGATGGAACAGCAGGGTGCCGAAGCCGGCGGTGAACAGCGCCACGTTGGGATCCATGCCGGTGATCATCGGCATCAGCACCAGGGCGCCGAAGGCCACGAAGAGCATCTGGGCGCCGACGAGGATTTCCCGCCAGAGGGGTTCTTTGGCGACCACGCTCAGGCGTCCTTCTGCTTGGTGCCGAAGATCTTGTCGCCGGCATCGCCCAGGCCCGGCAGGATGTAGCCGTGCTCATTGAGGCGCTCGTCGATGGAGGCGGTATAGAGGCGCACGTCCGGATGGGCCTCGGTGACCGCGGCGATGCCTTCGGGCGCCGCGACCAGCACCAGGGCGCGAATTTCCTTGGCCCCGGCCTTCTTCAGCAGGTCGATGGTGGCGATCATGGAGCCGCCGGTCGCGAGCATGGGGTCGATGATCATCGCCAGCCGCTGGTCCAGCTCACCCACCAGTTTTTCCAGGTAGGTATGGGCCTGCAGGGTGGATTCGTTGCGGGCCAAGCCCACGACGCTGACCCGGGCGCTGGGGATCAGGCTGAGCACGCCATCGAGCATGCCGATGCCGGCGCGCAGGATGGGCACCACGGTGACCTTCTTGCCGGAGATCTTTTCCACCGGCACCGTGCCGCACCAGCCTTCGATGTCCACGGTTTCCACCGGCAGGTCCTGGGTCGCCTCGTAGGTGAGCAGGGCGCCCACTTCCTGGGCCAGCTCGCGGAAATTCTTGGTGCTGATGTCGGCGCGCCGCATCAGGCCGAGCTTGTGGCGGATGAGCGGATGGCGGATTTCGTGGACGGACATGGGGTTCTCCAGAGACGGTAGGGCAGCGGATCGCCGCGAACGAGGACGGTGTCGGTACGACCGGCGGCCCGAAGGCTTGCCGCAGGACAGGGCAGGCGAATAAAAAAACCGCGGTACATTAAAGCATCCGACTCGAGGTGGGCAGTACCCTGCGACAATACTAGCCGCCTGCCGGCGCTTGAGATCGGTCCGCGGTGTCTGTACCTTTGCCGCCTTTTATCCGCGCCGCCCGCGAGGCTGGCGCCCCATCCCCCGGAGAAGCCCCATGTCCGCCGATCTCGCCCACATCCGCCAGGTGATGCAGGAGGCCGACTGCCTCTATGACGAAGCCCAGGTCGAAGCGGCCATCGACCAGCTCGCCGCCGCGATCACCGCCGATCTCGCCGAGCGCAACCCGGTGGTCTTCTGCGTCATGAACGGCGGCCTGATCCTGACCGGTAAGCTGGCCACCCGGCTGAATTTTCCCCTGGAAATGTCCTATCTGCACGCCACCCGCTATCGCAACGAGACCACCGGCGGCGAGCTGTTCTGGAAGGCCAAGCCCGAGGTGTCCTTCATCGACCGCGATGTCCTGATCGTCGACGACATCTTCGATGAAGGCCATACCCTCAAGGCCATCATCGACTTCTGCCGCCATGCCGGCGCGCGCCAGGTGCACACCGCGGTGCTGATCGACAAGACCCACGATCGCAAGGTCAAGGGTCTGGAAGCCACCTATGTCGGCCTGCCCTGCATCGATCGCTACATTTTCGGCTACGGCATGGACTACAAGGGCTATTGGCGCAACGCCCCCGGCATCTATGCCGTGAAGGGGCTGTGACCGCCCGGCTGTTCGACGGCCAGCTGTTCGCCGACCTGCTCGGGCAGGCGGCGACCAGCCCGCGGCGGCGGGCCCACCACAGCCTGCACACCCCGGACGAGCCCTGCCACCGGCTGGTGGTGGGCATGTGCGAAGACAGCTACATACCTCCCCATCGCCACCTGGATCCGCGCAAGGCCGAGAGCCTGCTGGTGCTGCAAGGTCGCCTCGGGCTGCTGACCTTCGATGAGGCGGGTCAGGTGCTGCTGCGCCGCGAGCTGTCCGTGGTGGCCGGTTGCCTGGGCGTCGATCTCGCGCCGGGCCAGTACCATGCTCTGGTCGCCCTGGACGGCGACTGCCTGTTCTTCGAGTGCAAGGCCGGTCCTTTCACGCCTTTGGGCGAGGGCGAGCGCCCGGCCTGGGCACCCCGGGAGGAGGCCGCCGACGCCGCCGCCTATCGCCGCTGGATGCGTGCGCAATTCGACTGAACTTTTGCGCCGCGTCGCGGTATTGCCACGGCTTTGTCACTGGCGGGCCGGCGGAAGGCGGGGTTAGAATCGGGATCCCTTTTTCGACAATCCCCCAGCACAGGTAGCTAAAGGATGCGCAAGGATAAAAAGCAGGTCATCGGTGAAGAGATCAGCGACGAGCAGATCAAGCTGTTCCTCGACGTCGAGCCAGCGGACGATACCCCCGCGTCTCTGCACAAGCTGGTCAAGGCCTATCGCGGCCTGCGTCCGGACGACTTCGAGCGCTTCGTCGGCTTCTTCGTCGAGGCTGGCTACGACCTGGATGCGCGCAATGCCCAGGGCGAGGACTTCATCGAGCTGATCCGCAGCCATCGCCAGGCCGAACCCTATATCGACGCCCTGCGCGCCGCGCACGCCTGATTAGCCGCACCAAAAATAAACCCCGCCATGGCGGGGTTTATTTTTGCCTGGAAAGCGGGCCGCTGACGCGGCCCGTGCTCGTCAGGCCTCTCGGTTGCGCGTCAGCAGCGCAGGCTTCTCGCCGCGCGGCCGGCTCGGCAGGTCTTCCAGCTGCTCCAGGGTCGGCAGGCGGTCGGCGCGCGATGGCTTGTGCACGATCTTCGGCTGCGGCTTGCTCGAGGCCCGCTCTTCCGCGGCATAGGCGCGCGGCTCGCTGGGGGTGGACTCGTACGGCCGGGCAGCGCGGGGCTGGCCGTTCTGGCCGCGGCGCTTGCCGGGCTGTTGCTGCTGTTGGCCACGCTGACCACGGGCCGCGCCCTGGCCCTGACCCTGGCGCGGTTGGCCAGTGCCGGTCGCGGCAGCCGGACGGGCACCGTTGCCGCCGTTGCCACTGCGCGGGCCCTTGCGGCCCTTGCCCTGGTAGGGACTGACGTAGTCGACGCTGTTGCCGAAGTTGTCGTAATCGTCGTCCAGGAATTCTTCCGGATCGCGATTGCGCGGCTGCTGGGCCACGGCCTGGCCGGGTTGCGCATTGGCCTGACCGGCGTCATCGCGATCGCGGCGGTCACGACGATTGCGGGTACGGCCCTTGCGCTCGCCCTGGGGCTGCCCGGCGGACTGCTCGCCGTTGGCGGCACGACCCGGGTTCTGGCCCTGGTTCTGGCTCTTGCCTTCGCTGCGCGCTGGCTTGTCGGCCTTCTTCTGGCGATTCTGCTGCTGCGGCTTGCCACGCGGCTCGCGCGGCGCGCGCACCTCGGGCTGCTCCGGCGGCACGGATTGCGGATCGAAGCCCTGCATGTCGCCATCCGGGATGTTCTGCTTGGTCAGGCGCTCGATGGCCTTGAGCAGCTTCTCTTCGTCGGGGGAGACCAGCGAAATGGCTTCGCCACTGCGCCCGGCGCGGCCGGTACGGCCGATGCGGTGCACATAGTCTTCCTCGACGTTGGGCAGCTCGAAGTTGACCACGTGGGGCAACTGGTCGATGTCCAGGCCGCGGGCGGCGATATCGGTGGCGACCAGCACCCGGACTTCGTTGCTCTTGAAGTCGGCCAGGGCCTTGGTACGGGCGTTCTGGCTCTTGTTGCCATGGATCGGCGCGGCCGGCAGGCCGTGCTTGTTCAGGTACTCGGCCAGGCGGTTGGCGCCGTGCTTGGTGCGGGTGAACACCAGTACCTGTTCCCAGGCACCCAGGGTGATCAGGTGGGCGAGCAGGGCGCGCTTCTGGTTGGCGGGGATGCGGAACAGCCGCTGCTCGATGCGCTCGACAGTGGTGTTCGGCGGGGTGACCTCGATCCGCTCGGGATCCTGCAGCAGCTTGCCGGCGAGGTCGGTGATGTCCTTGGAGAAGGTGGCCGAGAACAGCAGGTTCTGGCGCTGCGCGGGCAGGCGGGCCAAGACCTTCTTCACGTCATGGATGAAACCCATGTCGAGCATGCGGTCGGCTTCGTCCAGCACGAGGATCTCGACGGCGGACAGGTCGACGCTCTGCTGACCAGCGAGGTCGAGCAGCCGGCCGGGGCAGGCGACGAGGACGTCGACGCCCTTGGCCAGGGCGGTGACCTGCGGCTTGAGGCCGACGCCACCGAAGACGCAGGCGCTGCGCATGGGCAGGTCGCGGGCATAGACCTTGAAGCTGTCATGGACCTGAGCGGCCAGTTCGCGGGTCGGCGTCAGCACCAGCACGCGGGGCTGCTTGGCCACATAGTGGTGACCATCGGGATGACCATTGGGAAACAGGCGCTCAAGCACCGGCAGGGCGAAGCCGCCGGTCTTGCCGGTGCCGGTCTGGGCAGCCACCATCAGATCGCGACCCTGCAGGACGGCCGGAATGGCGCGTTGCTGAACAGGGGTGGGATTCGTGTAGCCAGCGTCTTCCACAGCGCGGGCAAGGGCCTCGGAGAGACCGAGGGAAATGAAGGACATGCGGGGTTCCTGTCTCTGTCGGCGTCCCGCCGACGTGGGGGCGCGGTTGCGCTCCCGGCTGACGTCCAAAGGGTTTCGGACGTCTCGCCCACCCTCGTCATCCTGCGCTGGATGACGAGTCGGGCGATGACCGGTAGCGGTAGTCACGATTGGGTGAAGTCGCCGCCAGTTCGCGTGGCCGACTTCAAAAACCGAGGTTTCGCCAGATGGCGATACACGGCTCCGCTTGGTTCAGGGTATAGAAGTGCACACCGGGTGCCCCGCCTTCGAGCAGACGCTCGCAGAGGGCGGTCATGACTTCTTCACCGAAGGCCTGGATGCTCTGGGTGTCGTCACCGTAGGCTTCCAGTTGCTTCCGCAGCCAGCGAGGCAATTCAGCGCCGCAGGCATCCGAGAAGCGCGCCAACTTGCTGTAGTTGGTGATCGGCATGATGCCAGGGATCACAGGAGCTTCGACTCCCAGTTTGCGGACACGTTCCACAAAATGGAAGTAGCAATCGGCGTTGAAGAAGTACTGGGTGACCGCGCGGTCAGCACCGGCCTCCATCTTGTACACGAAATTGCGCACGTCGTCCGTAAAGCTGCGGGCCTGCGGATGGGTTTCCGGATAGGCGGCGACTTCGATATGGAAGTGATCACCGGTCTCCTCGCGGATGAAGGCGACCAGATCGCTGGCATGGCGCAACTCGCCACCGCCGGACAGGCCCATGCCGGACGGCAGATCGCCGCGCAGGGCGACGATGCGGTTGATGCCCGCTTCGCGGTATTGCTGCAGCAACTCGCGCAGCTTGGCCTTGCTGTCACCGACGCAGGACAGGTGCGGCGCGGTCGGCACGCCGACCTCGTCGTTGAGCTGGCGGACAGTGCGATAGGTGCCGTCGCGGGTAGAGCCGCCGGCGCCGTAGGTGCAGGAGAAGAACTCCGGCCCGTGGCTCGCCAGCTGCCGCGCCGTGGCGATCAGCTTCTCATGGCCCGCTTCGGTCTTGCAGGGAAAGAATTCGAAACTCAGACTGGGTTTCACGTCGTCTCTCTCGTGGGCGGCCCCGCCCTCGCGGGCGGGGCTGGCCATCAGTAGCGGTAGCTGTCGGGCTTGAAGGGGCCTTCCTGGGTCACGCCGATGTAGGTGGCCTGGGCCTCGGTCAGGCGGGTCACCACGCCACCGAAGCCTTTCACCATTTCCAGCGCCACTTCTTCGTCGAGCTTCTTCGGCAGGACCATGACGGTGACGTTGGCGGTCTTCTCGGCGACCGGCAGGTCGGCGAACTTCTCCTGGTACAGGTGGATCTGCGCCAGCACCTGGTTGGCGAAGGAGCCATCCATGATGCGGCTGGGATGGCCGGTGGCGTTGCCCAGGTTCACCAGGCGACCTTCGGCCAGCAGGATCAGGTAGTCGTCGTTGCTCGGATCGACGCTCAGGCCGGTGCGGTGGATCTTGTGCACCTGCGGCTTGACCTCTTCCCAGCCCCAGTGCTTGCGCATGAAGGCGGTGTCGATCTCGTTGTCGAAGTGACCGATGTTGCACACCAGGGCGCGTTTCTTCAGCGCCTTGAGCATGTTGGCGTCGCAGACGTTGACGTTGCCGGTGGTGGTGACGATCAGGTCGATCTTGCCCAGCAGGGCGCGGTCGACGGAGCCTTCGCTACCGTCGTTGAGACCGTCGACGTAGGGGGAGACCAACTCGTAGCCGTCCATGCAGGCCTGCATGGCGCAGATCGGGTCGACTTCCGAGACCTTGACGATCATGCCTTCCTGGCGCAGCGAGGCGGCCGAGCCCTTGCCCACGTCGCCGTAGCCGATCACCAGCGCCTGCTTGCCGGACAGCAGGTGGTCGGTGGCGCGCTTGATGGCGTCGTTGAGGCTGTGGCGGCAGCCGTACTTGTTGTCGTTCTTGCTCTTGGTGACCGAGTCGTTGACGTTGATCGCCGGGACCTTGAGGGTACCGTCCTTGAGCATGTCCAGCAGGCGGTGCACGCCGGTGGTGGTCTCTTCGGTGATGCCGTGGACGCGCTCCAGTACCTGCGGGTACTTGTCGTGCAGGATCTGGGTCAGGTCACCGCCGTCGTCCAGCACCATGTTGGCGTCCCAGGGCTGGCCGTCCTTGAGGATGGTCTGCTCGATGCACCACTCGTACTCGGCTTCGGTCTCGCCCTTCCAGGCAAACACCGGGATACCGGCGGCGGCGATGGCGGCCGCGGCCTGGTCCTGGGTGGAGAAGATGTTGCAGCTGGACCAGCGCACTTCGGCACCCAGGGCCACCAGGGTCTCGATGAGCACGGCGGTCTGGATGGTCATGTGGATGCAGCCGAGAATCCTGGCGCCAGCCAGGGGCTGCTCGCCGGCGTACTTGCGACGCAGGCCCATCAGGGCGGGCATTTCCGATTCGGCGATGATGACTTCGCGACGACCCCAGTCGGCCAGGGAGATGTCGGCGACCTTGAAATCGTTGAAAGCGGCAGGCGTGAGGACAGCGCTCATTGAAGAGTCTCCATTCGTAAGGTGCGAATGGGCGCCGTTGATGCGTTCTGATAACGCTCCGCTCGAGCCTGACAACGTCTGGCGTCATGCCCGCCGTGATTCCCGCGGCAGCGGCGGGTCGGCTAGGATGGGATAACGCAGCGTGCTGCAGCGCCCCTCGAACGGAAGGCGGGGCGGCCTGGTGGCCGCGATGCGCGGGCAGTATAACGAGGATCGCGATAAACCCAAAGGGTGGCGCTCTGCCTCATGTCCACCGGAATCTCCCGCGCGCACCCCGATCTGATGTCGCAACCCCCGAGAAATTCAAGGAGCCGTGATGAACTTCCATACCCGCAAGTGGGTGAAACCCGAGGACCTCAATGCCAACGGCACCCTGTTCGGCGGCAGCCTGCTGAAGTGGATCGACGAGGAGGCGGCGATCTACGCCATCGTCCAGCTGGAAAATCCCAAGGTGGTGACCAAGTACATCTCGGAGATCAACTTCATCAGCGCCTCGCGCCAGGGCGACATCATCGAACTGGGCATCACCGCCACCGAGTTCGGCCGCACCTCCATCACCCTGAGGTGCGAAGTGCGCAACAAGATCACCCGCAAGAGCATCCTCACCATCGACAAGATCGTCTTCGTCAACCTGGACGAGGAAGGCAATCCGGTGCCGCACGGCAAGACCGAGATCACCTACGTCAAGGACAGGTTCAAGGAGTCGCCTTGAGGCCCGGGCTGGTGACGTCGAGCCGGCGCCGCTCGGCCCAGTAGAGCAGCAGCTCGCGCAACTGGGAGAGCTCGATGGGCTTGCCCATGTGGCCGTCCATGCCGGCCTCCTGGGCGCGATCCTTGTGCTCGGCGAGGATATGGGCGGTGAGGGCCACCACCGGGGTACGCGACCTGTGGTTCTGCTGCTCCCAGGCGCGTAGTCGGCGGGTCGCGCCGAAGCCGTCCAGCAGCGGCATCTCGCAGTCCATCAGGATGAGGTCGTAGGTGTTCTGCTGGAGCTTCTCGAAGGCCTCCAGGCCGTTGCTCACGGTGTCGGGTTCGACGCCGAGTTTCTTCAGCATGCCGCGGATCACCTTGACCGAGATGCTGTTGTCCTCAGCCACCAGCACGCGGAAATCGCCGGGAATGCCGCTTGGCTGCTCCTGGGGCTCGGGCTCGCTCACCCGCTGGCCACGGCGGGACAGCTCGTCGGCCAGGGTGGCTCTCAGGGTGTAGCCGGCCACCGGCTTGGCCAGCACCCGCTTGATGCCGGCATTGCGGGCGATGACCTTGCTCGGCGCGTTGCTCAGCCCGGTGAGCATGATCAGCAGCAGGTCGTGGTTGAGGTTCTCGTCCTCGTTGATGCGCGCGGCCAGCTGCATGCCGGTCATGCCCGGCATCTGCTGGTCGAGCAGCACCACGTCGAAGTATTCCCGCAGGTGCGACTGGGTACGCAGCAGGGCCAGGGCCTCGCGCCCGGAGGCGGCGGTGACCGCCTGCATGCCCCAGGCGCTGCATTGCTGCTGCAGTACCTTGCGGCAGAGTTCGTTGTCGTCGACCACCAGCACCCGCACGTCCTGCAGCGGATAGTCGCTGTCGCCGCGGGAGAGCACCAGCGCCTGGGCCGGGATCGGCAGGCTGATCCAGAAGCTGGAGCCGCCCTCGGCATTGTTCTGGATGCCGAACTCGCCCTGCATCAGCAGCACCAGCTGGCGGGCGATGACCAGGCCGAAATCCAGGCTGGCGGTATCGCCGGTGAGGAAGTCGCGGCTGTCGAGGTGGGCGGACAGCAGCTGGCGGCTCAGGGTGGCGTCCAGCGGGATGCCGCTGTCCTGCACCGAGATGCGCAGCCGGGGCGCTTGGCCGATGGCCTCTTCCAGGGAGATCACCAGCAGGATCTCGCCCTCTTCGGTGCGCTGGAAGGCATTCTCTAGCAGGTTCAGCAGGATCTGGCGCAGGCGCGTGGGATCGCCGATGAACCGGCGGGGGACCTGGGGCTGGATGAAGCTGAGCAGCTCGACGCGGTGCTCTTCGGCGCGGGGACGGAAGATGTCCAGGCAATCGTCGAGCAGGGCATTGAGGTCGAAGGTGACCTCCTCCAGTTCGATCTGGCCGCTTTCCAGGCGGGTGATGTCGATGATCTCGTTGATCAGGTTGAGCAGCTCGGCACCGGCGCTGTGGATGGTCTGCACGTAGTCGCGCTGCTTGGCCGACAGCGCCGTGCCCTGCAGCAGCTCGGTCATCCCCAGCACGCCGTTCATGGGCGTGCGGATCTCGTGGCTGATGCGCGAGAGGAATTCGGCCTTGCCCTTGAGCTCGGCATGGTTGGCGGCGCGATCCCGAGTGCGGGTGAAGTGCTCTTCGCGCAGGTAGCGGCGACGTTCCTCCAGCGCCAGGGTGAGCAGGATGCCGCTGAACATGCAGCTGGCGATCAGCGCGCGGCCCAGCCAGATGGGCGCGTTGGCGTAGCCGGCCAGGATCGGCAGCGCGAGCAGTCCGGCCAGCGCCAGCAGGACGCAGCTCACCACCAGCAGGCGCGCATAGCGCGCGCCCTGGTGCCAGCGTTCGAGGCTGATGCCCAGGCAGCCGAGCAGGACCAGGCCGTTGGTCGTCATCAGCCAGTCGCCGACATAGACTTCGCCGGCGGCGATGCGGGCCACGGCGGCCGCGCCCACCAGGATCAGCAGCGCCCGGATCAGCCGGCGACTCCAGAACGGTAGGCGGCGCCAACCGAAGAAGGCGCCGATCAGGTTCAGGCCGGCCGCGCCGCAGGCCAGCACGGACAGGTCGGTCAGCAATGGCGCCTGGCCCTTGTAGGCACCGAGCAGGAACTTGCTCAGGCCGAACAGATTCAGGGCCACGCAGACCAGCATCACCAGCAGCAGGGTGAGGGCGCTGGTGGCGCGGCTGCGGTGGTAGAGCAGCTGGACGCCGTTGTACAGCGCCAGCATGGCCAGGCAGCCGAGCAGCACGCCGAACAGTACCAGGCGATGGGTGACCTCGGCTTCGGCGCTGCTGCTGAGGGTCAGGGAGATCCGCATCGGCTGGGTCGATTCGAACCTCAGGAACACATCCAGCGGCTGATCGCTCGCCGGGATGGGAAAGACGAAGTCGCGGCTGATCTGCTGCGGATTGAGCAACGGCCGGGACAGGCCGTCGCGGATCTCGCTGAGCAGCTGGTCATCGCGGTAGGCGAAGAAATCCAGATAGCCCACGTTGGGCGAGACGATGCGCAGCAGGCGCTGCTGGGTGTCGGGCTGGATGCGGGTATGTAGCCAGAGCGCCCCGGGACCGGCGGGGCGATGGGTCTTGGCCACGGTCAGCGGCTTGAAGGCGGACAGGCGGTCGCGAACGTCGTCGAGGCGAAACTCTCCCGAGGCATCCTCGTATTGCGCCCAGCCGGCTTCCGGCGAACTCTCGGCCTGCACGGAATTGGCCGCTAGCAGCAACAGTAGCCAGCTGACCACAAAGCCTATGGCGATCCAGAGCCGGTGCACGAGAGTTCCCTTCGCGGTTACGGATGTCGAGTATAGATCAGCCCGTCACGTCTGTTGACGTAACAGTGTAACGAGCCGATCCCTGGTGAGCGTCACTGTCGCTCGCGGGCGATGGCACGGTAGCCGATGTCGCTGCGGTAGAAACAGCCATCCCAGGAAACTTCCTGGGCCAGGGCATAGGCGTTCTGCTGAGCAGCGGATACCGTATCGCCCAGTGCCGTGGCGCAGAGAACCCGACCGCCGGCGGTAACCACCTGACCGTCGCGCAGCGTAGTGCCGGCATGGAACACCTTGCCCGGCAGCGCTGCCGCAGCGTCTAGGCCGGCGATGGCGTCACCCTTAGCATAGTCGCCCGGGTAGCCACCGGCCGCCAGGACGATGCCCAGGCTCGGCCGCGGATCCCAGCAGGCCTCGATCTTGTCCAGGGCCTCGGCCAGGGCGGCCTCCACCAGCAGCACCAGGCTGGACTGCAGGCGCAGCATCACCGGCTGGGTCTCGGGATCGCCGAAGCGGCAGTTGAATTCGATGACCTTGGGCGCACCGCTCTGGTCGATCATCAGGCCGGCATAGAGGAAGCCGGTGTAGACGTTGCCTTCGCTGGCCATGCCGGCCACGGTGGGCTCGATGATCTCGCGCATGACCCGCTCGTGGACTTCGGGGGTAACCACCGGAGCCGGGGAGTAGGCACCCATGCCGCCGGTGTTGGGGCCGCTGTCGCCGTCGCCGACGCGCTTGTGGTCCTGGCTGGTGGCCATGGGCAGCACGTTCTTGCCGTCGACCATGACGATGAAGCTGGCTTCCTCGCCGTCGAGGAATTCCTCGATCACCACCCGCGCGCCGGCATCGCCGAAGACGTTGCCGGAGAGCATGTCGCGCACCGCGTCCTCGGCTTCGGCGAGGGTCATGGCGACGATCACGCCCTTGCCGGCGGCCAGGCCGTCGGCCTTGATGACGATGGGCGCACCCTGCTCGCGCAGATAGGCCAGCGCCGGCTCCACCTCGGTGAAGTTGGCATAGGCGGCGGTGGGGATGCTGTGGCGCGCCAGGAAATCCTTGGTGAAGGCCTTGGAGCCTTCCAGTTGCGCCGCGCCGGCGGTGGGGCCGAAGCAGGGCAGGCCGCGACTGCGGAACAGGTCGACCACTCCGGCCACCAGCGGCGCCTCGGGGCCGACGATGGTCAGCTCGACGTTAGCCGCGGCGAAGTCGGCCAGCTGCTCCAGGGCCAGGACGTCGAGGGCGACGTTCTCGCACTTGGCCTCGGTGGCGGTGCCGGCATTGCCGGGGGCGATATAGACCTTGGTGACGCGGGTGTCCTGGGCGACCTTCCAGGCCAGGGCGTGTTCACGACCACCGCTGCCGATGATGAGTACGTTCATGCAGAGTTCCTCTCGGGCGGCCGCAGGGTGGCGTCCGCACTTGAAATGGGAGCGACGGCGAGGCGCGTGCGGCCTCGCCGAGACAGGCGCTTAGTGGCGGAAGTGACGCATGCCGGTGAAGACCATGGCGATGCCCGCTTCGTCGGCGGCGGCGATGACCTCGGCGTCGCGCATGGAGCCGCCCGGCTGGATCACCGCGGTGATGCCGTTGGCCGCGGCGTTGTCGATGCCGTCGCGGAAGGGGAAGAAGGCGTCCGAGGCCATGACCGCCCCGGCTACGGCCAGGCCGGCGTGTTCGGCCTTGATGGCGGCGATGCGCGCCGAGTTGACCCGGCTCATCTGGCCGGCGCCGATGCCCACAGTCTGCTGGCCCTTGGCGTAGACGATGGCGTTGGATTTGACGAACTTGGCCACCTTCCAGGCGAAGATCAGGTCCTGCAGCTCCTGCTCGCTGGGCGCGCGCTGGGTCACCACCTTGAGGTCTGCGGCGCTGATCATGGCGATGTCACGACTCTGCACCAAGAGGCCGCCGTTGACGCGCTTGAGGTCCAGGCCGGGCTTGCGCTCGGCGGGCCACTCGCCGCATTCCAGCAGGCGGACGTTGGCCTTGGCGGCGACGACTTCACGGGCTTCGGCGCTGACGCGCGGGGCGATGATCACCTCGACGAACTGGCGTTCGACGATGGCGCGGGCGGTCTCGGCGTCCAGCTCGCGGTTGAAGGCGATGATGCCGCCGAAGGCCGATTCGCTGTCGGTGGCGTAGGCCAGCTCATAGGCCTGGCGGAGGTCGCCGGCCACGGCCACGCCGCAGGGGTTGGCGTGCTTGACGATGACGCAGGCCGGCTCCGCGTAGCTCTTCACGGTTTCCAGGGCGGCGTCGGTGTCGGCGACGTTGTTGAAGGACAGTTCCTTGCCCTGCAGCTGGGTGGCGGTGGCCACGCAGGCTTCGCTGGCGTGCTCGACGTAGAAGGCCGCCTGCTGGTGCGGGTTCTCGCCGTATCTCATGTCCTGCGCCTTGATGAACTGGGCGCTGAAGGTGCGCGGGAAGGCGGCGCGGCCCTCGGTGGACAGGGTCTCGGCCTGCTGGTCGATGCTGCCCAGGTAGTTGGCGATCATGCCGTCGTAGGCGGCGGTGTGCTCGAAGGCCTTGAGCGCCAGGTCGAAGCGCTGGGCATAGGTCAGGCCGCCGGCCTTGAGGTCGCCGATGATGGACACGTAGTCGCTGGCATTGACCACGATGGCGACGTCCTTGTGGTTCTTGGCGGCGCTGCGGACCATGGTCGGACCGCCGATGTCGATGTTCTCGATGGCGTCGGCCAGGCTGCAACCCGGCTTGGCCACGGTGGCGGCGAAGGGATAGAGGTTGACCGCGACCAGGTCGATGGGGCGGATGCCGTGCTCGCTCATCACCTCGTGGTCGACGCCGCGGCGGCCGAGGATGCCACCGTGGATCTTGGGATGCAGGGTCTTGACGCGACCATCCATCATTTCCGGGAAGCCGGTGTAGTCGGCGACCTCGACTGCCGGGATGCCTTCGTCGCGCAGCAGCTTGTAGGTGCCGCCGGTGGACAGGATTTCCACGCCGATGGCCGCGAGTTCACGGGCGAAGTCGACGACGCCCGTCTTGTCGGACACGCTGATCAGCGCACGGCGGACGGGGAGGCGAGAGGTCTGGTCGGTCATGGTCATGTCCATCAGGAGAAGAGAGGTCGCCGGTCGGGCCCCTGGCCCACCGACGAGGAGGCGGATCAGAGCAGGTCGTATTGCTTGAGCTTCTTGCGCAGGGTGCCGCGATTGAGCCCGAGCATCTCCGACGCCTTGGTCTGGTTGCCCTTGACGTAATTCATCACGCTTTCGAGCAGGGGTGCTTCCACTTCGCAGAGCACCATGTTGTAGACGTCGGTCACCGGTTGCCCATCGAGATGGGCGAAGTAGTTGCGCAGCGCCTTTTCCACGCTGTCGCGCAGCGTCTGGCCCTCCTGCAAGGGGGCGGTCAGGTGCTGCTTGAGGTCGCCGTTGTCGCTCACGGGCGCTGTTCCAGTCAAAGAGGTCTCGGTCATCGAATTCATGCCACCTGCTTCCCGGTCGGGGGCTGTGCGAAGAAGGCACGGATGCTGGCGTGCTGGGCTTGAGGGTCTTGCAGCCGGTTGAATTGGGCGCGGGATTCCGTCGCCCCCGGGCGATCGGCGAGGTACCAGCCGACGTGCTTGCGGGCGATCCGCACGCCCATCTCCACGCCGTAGAAGGCATGCAGGGCGTCCAGATGCGCCAGCAGGATGGCTTCCACCTCGGCGTCGCTGGGGGCCGCCAGGTGCTCGCCGGTCGCCAGGTAGTGGGCGATCTCGCGGAAGATCCAGGGACGGCCCTGGGCAGCGCGGCCGATCAGCAGGCCATCGCAACGGGTGTGGTCGAGTACCGCGCGGGCCTTTTCCGGGCTGTCGATGTCGCCATTGGCGAACACCGGGATGCCGACCGCCTGCTTGATGGCGGCGATGGTGTCGTATTCGGCGCTGCCGAAGAAGCGATCGTCCCGGGTCCGGCCATGCACGGCCAGGGCCTGGATGCCGGTGGCTTCGGCGAGTTGCGCGATGCGCAGGCCGTTGCGGTTGGCGGTATCCCAGCCGGTGCGGATCTTCAGGGTCACGGGAACGTCCACCGCGGCCACCACGGCGGAGAGGATCTCGGCCACCAGGGCCTCGTCCTTCATCAGCGCCGAGCCGGCGGCCTTGTTGCAGACCTTCTTCGCCGGGCAACCCATGTTGATGTCGATGATCTGGGCACCCAGTTCGACGTTGCGCTGGGCGGCTTCGGCCAGCATCGCCGGGTCGCCGCCGGCGATCTGCACCGAACGCGGCTCCTGCTCGCTGGCGTGGATCAGGCGCAGCCGCGACTTGCGGCTGTCATAGAGACGCACGTCGCTGGTCACCATTTCCGACACGGCCATGCCGGCACCGAGTGCCAGGCACAGGCGGCGGAAGGGCAGGTCGGTGACCCCGGCCATGGGCGCGAGAATCAGCGGGTTGGGCAAGGTATAAGGGCCGATGCGTACCATCGACATATCTTTTTCCCTGGCGAATAGGCGCCTGTTCCGCCTGCGCCGGGAACCGGCCGCGGACAGGGGCTGCTGTGCTTGAAAAGGGTTGGGAATGATACCCGCTCGCCGCGTCGGGATAAAGCGCGAGTTGGCTAGTTTATGAGCAATTCACCCCGGCCTCACTCCGGGGAGAAGAAGCTCAGACTGTAGTTCACCGCCCGCGGACCGGGGTCGAGAATGTCCAGGGCGATGTGGATCGGCGTCTGCGGCGGCATCTCGTCCTGGCCCTTGAGTTCGCCGCTCAGGTATTCGGCCGGCTTGAAGCGGCGGCTGGCGAGCAACTGGCCATTGAGGTCGGCGAAGCGCAGTTCGAGCAGCGGAAAGGGCTGGGAGAAGGGCGCTCGGTTGTAGAGGATGGCGTCGACGCGCAGGGCCCCGGAAAATTGCGGGTGGCTGCGTACCACCAGGTTGCTGCTGCGGATCTGCTGGACGTCGACCTTGGACGGTACCTTGCAGCCGAGGCTGGCGCAGGCCTGGACGAACACAGGGCGATAACTGTCCTGCCGCGCCAGTTCGTCGAAGTGGTAGTAGACGTACTGGCCGGCCAGGCCGAGCAGGGCCAGTAGGCACAGCAGCAGCCACAGCAGACGCCGGCCCCAGCGCGGACGCGCGTGACGGCTGTCCAGCTGCAAGGGTTCGTCGTGCAGGTCCAGCAGGGGGTCGTCCTGCCATTCCGGCTCGCTGCGCAGGGCGTTCGTGGTCTTGGCCAGCAGCGGCTCTTCGTCGCGGTCGCGGTCGGCACTGAGGGGTTCGGCGCCGGGCTCCTGCCAGTCGTCGAGGCGACCCAGGCCGGGTTCGGCGCGCTCGTCGTCGTCGGCCTCGACCCGGCCGAGCGCCGGCTCCTGGCGCTCGCGCGCAGGGACGGTCAGCGGCGCGGGCGGCGGGGCCGGGGCGGGCTTCAGCGGGGTACGCGTGGCCGCCAGGGGCGCCGCTACCGGTAAGGGGTTGCTGACCGGTGCGAGTTCCGGCGCCACGTCGGGCTCGGGCTCTGGTTCCGGCTCCGGCTCGGGTGCGGGCAGGGGCAACGGCTCGGGTTCCGGCTGCCACTCCGGCTCCGGCTCGAACGCTAGCTCGGGCTCGGGCTCGGGCTCGGCCTGCAGCCGCAGGGGCTCCGGCTCGGGTTCGTGCGCGGCGGAGGCAGCGCCGAGCGACGGCAGCTCGAAGGTGTCCTCGTCTTCCTGGGGGCGACGGGCCGCCAGGCCCTGGGCCGGTGCCGGCTCTTCCCGGGGCGCGGCCACGGGCAGCGGCGCGGTGGGCGCGAGGGGCGCGCGGCGCTGTTCTTCCAGGGCGCCCAGGCGGGCGACCTCTGCGTCCAGCTCCAGGTGGCTCAGGTCCAGTTCGTCGTGCGGCCAGGGGGCTTCGCTGGGGGGCGGCGCCGGCTCGGCCACGGGGGGCACGGGCACGGGCACGGGTTCCGGCGCCGTCAGGGGCGCAGCCTGGTTGCTGGCGTTGAACACCTCCAGGCAGACGCCACAGCGTACATCACCGTCCGCGGCGGCCAGGTGTTCCTGGGTGACGCGGAAGCGAGTATGGCAATGCGGACACTGGGCGACGAGAGAATCGGTCATGGCGAGGCGACAGCCAGGGAGTGAAGCGCGCTAGTGTACCCGAAGGCCCTGGCGAAAGAAGCGCCTCCGCCAGGCCGCCGGGTGAGCGGGCCCGGCGGCAGGGCCAGGGCTCAGCGGCGACGGGTGCCGCTGATGCGTACCCAGCCGTCCAGGGTGGCGGTGGGCTCCAGGTCGAAGCAGCCGGCATAGGCGGCGCGCACGTCCTCGGCCTGCTCGGCGAGGATGCCGGAGAGGGCCAAACGCCCACCGATGCGGGTTAAACGGGTGATCTGCTCGGCCAGGCCGACCAGCGGACCGGCGAGGATGTTGGCCACCACCACGTCGGCCGGCTCCGCGGGCAGGTCGGCGGGCAGGTACAGCGGAAAGCGCGCCGGGTCGAGGCCATTGCGGTTGGCATTCTCCCGCGAGGCTTCCAGGGCCTGAACGTCGATGTCGGTGCCCACGGCGCGCTCGGCGCCCAGCAGCAGGGCGGCGATGGCGAGAATCCCCGAGCCACAGCCGAAGTCCAGCACCTGCAGGCCCTGGACCGGCTCGCCATCCAGCCACTGCAGGCACAGCGAGGTGGTGGGGTGGGTGCCGGTGCCGAAGGCCAGGCCCGGATCCAGCAGCAGGTTGACCGCCTCGGGCTCCGGCGCCTCGTGCCAGCTGGGCACGATCCATAGCCGCTGGCCGAAGCGCATGGGCTGGAAGTTGTCCATCCAGCTGCGTTCCCATTCCTGGTCTTCCAGGCGTTCCACCTCGTAGACGAGGCCGTTGGCCAGCAGCTGCACGCGCTGCTCCAGGGCCGCGGCGTCGGTGTCGCCTGCGAACAGCGCCAGCAAATGGGTCTGGGACCACAGTGGCGTGGTGCCGAGATCCGGTTCGAAGATCGGCTGGTCCTCGGCGTCCATGAAGGTCACCGAGACGGCGCCCAGTTCGAGCATGAGGTCTTCGTAGGTTTCCGCCTGGGCGGGAGTGAGGGCGAGGCGGACTTGCAGCCAGGACATGGTGGGCTACCTGAATCGGGTCAAAGCGGGGAGGGTAAATGAAAACGGGCTGCCCGAGGGCAGCCCGTTCGCTGAATCAAAGGTCGTCATGCACTCAGTGGCGCAGGCCGAGCTTCTTCTCCAGGTAGTGGATGTTCACGCCGCCTTGGCCGAAGGCCTGGTCGCGGGTCAGCATCCGGTGCAGATCGGCGTTGGTCTTGATGCCGTCGACGATCAGCTCGTCCAGGGCGTTGCGCATCCGGGCCATGGCCTCGTCGCGGGTCTTGCCCCAGGTGATCAGCTTGGCGATCAGCGAATCGTAGTTCGGCGGAACCTTGTAGCCGCTGTAGAGGTGCGAATCCACCCGCACGCCATTGCCGCCCGGTGCATGGTAGTGCTTGACCAGGCCCGGGGAGGGCATGAAGGTCTTGGGATCTTCGGCGTTGATCCGACACTCGATGGCGTGGCCGGTGATCTTGATGTCTTCCTGCTTGATCGACAGCGGGTTGCCCGCGGCGATGCTGAGCATCTCCTTGACGATGTCGACGCCGGTGATCATCTCGGTCACCGGATGCTCCACCTGCACGCGGGTGTTCATCTCGATGAAGTAGAAGCGGCCGTCTTCGTAGAGGAACTCGAAGGTGCCGGCGCCGCGGTAGCCGATGTCGATGCAGGCCTTGACGCAGCGCGCCAGAACTTCTTCACGGGCCTTCTCGTCGATCTGGGGCGCGGGCGCCTCCTCGATGACCTTCTGGTGCCGACGCTGCAGCGAGCAGTCGCGGTCGTAGAGGTGCACGGCGTTGCCCTGGCCATCGGAGAGCACCTGGACTTCCACGTGACGCGGATTGCCGAGGAACTTCTCCATGTAGACCATGGAGTTGCCGAAGGCGGCGCCGGCTTCGGTCTGGGTCAGCTTGATCGACTTGATCAGCTCGGCCTCGTCCTCGACCACGCGCATGCCGCGACCACCACCGCCACCGGCGGCCTTGATGATCACCGGATAGCCGACTTCGCGGCCGATACGCAGGCACTCGGCCTCGTCATCCGGCAGGGCGCCGTCAGAGCCCGGCACGGTGGGGACGCCGGCCTGCTTCATGGCGTTCTTGGCAGACACCTTGTCGCCCATCAGGCGAATCACGTCGGCGGTGGGGCCAACGAAGGCGAAACCGGACTGCTCCACCTGCTCGGCGAAGTCGGCGTTCTCGGCGAGGAAGCCGTAGCCGGGGTGGATGGCAGTGGCGCCGGTGACTTCCGCGGCACTGATGATGGCCGGGATGTTCAGGTAGGACTGGGGCGAGGGGGCCGGGCCGATGCACACCGATTCGTCGGCGAGGGACAGATGCATCAGTTCGCGGTCGGCGGTGGAATGAACCGCCACCGTCTTGATGCCCAGCTCCTTGCAGGCACGCACCACGCGCAGGGCGATTTCCCCGCGGTTGGCGATCAGGACTTTTTCCAGCATCGTGGGCTCCACGGGCTTAGACAATGGTGAACAGCGGCTGGTCGAATTCGACGGGCTGACCGTTCTCGACCAGCACCTGGCCGATGGTGCCGCTGGCTTCGGCTTCGATGTGGTTCATCATCTTCATGGCTTCGACGATGCACAGGATGTCGCCTTTCTTCACCTGCTGGCCGACTTCGACGAAGGCCGGGGTGGTGGGCGAGGAGGCGCGGTAGAAGGTGCCGACCATGGGCGAACGCGCCACGTTACCGGTCAGTTGCGGCGCGGCGGCTTCGGCGGCGGGGGCAGCAGCGGCCGGAGCGGCAGCCGGAGCCGGGGCGGCGACCGGAGCGGGCGCGGCGGCGTAGACGGTCTGCATGCCCTGGCCACGGCCGGTGTTGCGGCTGATGCGGACGGATTCTTCGCCTTCGCGGATTTCCAGCTCGTCGATACCGGACTCTTCCAGCAGCTCGATCAGTTTCTTGACTTTACGGATGTCCATTGGCGTTGGCTCTCCCCTCGGGTTCTGGTGATGTTCTGGATGTTGAGTCGCGCTCAGCCGCAGGCGGCGAGCTGTTCGCAGGCGGCTTCCAGTGCCAGGCGATAGCCACTGGCGCCGAGCCCGCAGATGACCCCGACCGCCACGTCGGAAAAATAAGAATGCTGGCGGAAGGCGTCGCGCTTGTGCACGTTCGACAGGTGCACTTCGATGAATGGGATGCTCACCGCGAGCAAGGCGTCACGTAGGGCGACGCTGGTGTGGGTGAAGGCGGCTGGATTGATCAGGATGAACGCCACCCCTTCGTCGCGCGCCGCATGGATGCGCTCGATCAGCAGGTGTTCGGCATTGCTCTGCAGATGCTGCAGCTGGTGACCGGCCGCAGTGGCGCGGGCTTCGAGGTCGGCGTTGATCTCGGCCAGGGTGGTGGCACCGTACACGCCCGGCTCGCGGGTTCCCAGCAGATTCAGGTTGGGTCCGTGCAGTACCAGCAGTTGCGCCATAGCCACTTGCCTCGCGTTTTCGGCACCAGATTGGCCGCGGACTATGCCGCAACCTGAGGTGACTGTCCAGTCGCTAGACGTTTGCCGGAAATGCCCGCACGTTGGGCGAAATTCTTTTAATCGTTGGTGAGCAGCCTTTTTACCTCGGCCAGCCTGGCGAGAAAGTCCGGCGCATCGATTTCACCGACGATGCGGCCCGCTGGCTGCTCCTGGCCCTTGTCATCATAGAACAGGATCGCCGGGGGGCCGAACAGACCCTGCCGATCGAGCCATTGCCGCTGTTCCCGGTTGCTTGCCGTCAGATCGAAGCGGATCAACGTGAAGTCGTGCAACTGCGCCTGGACTGCGGGGTTACCGAACACCTCGCGCTCGATCAGCTTGCAGCTGATGCACCAGTCGGCATAGACGTCCACCAGGACCGGCCGGCCCCTGCCCAGGGTCGTGGCGAGGGCAGCCGGATCGCTCAGGGTGCGCAGGCCCTGCTCGCCGGTGACCGGGGTCGCTAGCGCTGCCGCGGCCAGCGGCCGCAGGGGATCGCTGGCGCCGCGCAAGGCCCCGATGCCTGCGGCCCCGCCGTACAGCAGCAAGGCCAGCCCGACGAGTTGCAGCAGCCGCTGGCGGGGTGGCTTGGGCTGGAATTCGAGGGCACCGAGGAACAGGCCGCAGCCGGCGGCCAGCAGGCCCCAGCCGGCTAGCGCCAGCGGCCCCGGCAGCAGCCGTTCGAGGAGCCAGAGCGCCACCGCCAGCAGCAGGACGCCGAAGGCATTGCGCATACCTACCAGCCAGGCGCCGCTGCGCGGCAACAGGGCACCGCCCCCGGCGGCGACCAGGACGAGTGGCGTGCCCATGCCCAGACCCAGGGCGAACAGCGCCAAGCCTCCGCCGAGCCAGTCGGCGGTACTGCTGATGTAGAGCAGGAGGCCCGCCAGGGGGGCCGAGACGCAGGGTGAGACGATCAGGCTGGAGAGCACCCCGAGGGTCGCCGCGCCGCCCAGGGAACCGCCGCGGGTGCCACTGGCCAGTCGTTCGAGGCGTTCGCGCAGGGCGGTCGGCAGACGCAACTCGAAGAGTCCGAACATCGCCAGGGCGAATAGCAGGAACAGTCCGGCGAAGGGAATCAGTACCCAGGCCGACTGCAGTTGCGCCTGCAGATTGAGACGGGCGCCAAAGACGCCCATGAGGGCGCCCAGGACGGCGAAGCTCAGCGCCATTGGCAGCACGTAGGCCAGCGCCAGCAGCAGGCCACGTCCGGGACGCGCCTTGCCAGCCAGCACCACCGCCGAGACGATGGGCAGCATCGGCAGGACGCAGGGAGTGAAGGTCAGGCCCAGGCCGGCGAGGAAGGCCAGCAGGATCCTGTGCCACCCCACCTGGTCGGGGGCGGGCGTGGTCACGGCAACTGAAGCCGCGGGACCGGCAATCTCCAGGGTACGGGTTTCCGGCGGATAGCAGAGGCCGCGATCGGCGCAGCCCTGGTAGGTCACCTTTATTTGGCCGCCGCGGTCGGGCGCGAGGGGCAGGGGAATGTCGACGCCGGCGTGGTAGACCTGGACGTCGCCGAACCACTCATCGTGTTTCGGCTCGCCGGCGGGCAGCGGCACCGGGCCGGTCAGCAGGCCGGGCGCGGCCTCGAAGGCGAATCTCTGGCGATAGAGGTAGTAGCCTTCGGCGATGATGAAACGCACCACCGTGCGCCCCTCGGTATCGCGGCGCTGCTCCAGGCGAAAGGCCTGGTCCACCGGCAGGAAGGCCTGGCTGGCGCGTTGGCCGTCCAGCCCCAGGGCGGCCGCCGGCCGCGGCGCATCGAACAGGCCGGCCGTGGCAGGCAGGGTCAGCAGCAGGGTGAGCAGGAACAGCAGGAGACGCATGGGCTTCTCGACAATCGGCAGCGGCCGATCATAGCAGAGGCGCCAGGGCCGTCCCGCTAGTCCTGGCCGTACTGGTGCACGCAGTTGCGCCCGGCGCGCTTGGCGCTGTAGAGCGCCTCGTCCGCCTGCTTGGCCAGCAGGGTCATTTCCTGATCGGGTTGCAGTTGTGCCAGGCCGGCGCTGAAGGTGCAGCTGAGCTCCTTGGGCGGCGCGGGATAGCAGATCTCGGCGAAGCGCTGGCGGATCTCGTCGATCAGACGGGTCGCGGTGGCCAGATCGGTATCGGGCAGCACGATGGCGAATTCCTCGCCGCCGTAGCGGCCGATATGGTCGGACTTGCGCAGCCGCTGCTTGAGGAACAACGCCAGGCTCTTGATCACCCGGTCGCCCATGGGATGGCCGTAGTGGTCGTTGACCTGCTTGAAGTGGTCGATGTCGAGCATGGCGAAGGTGATCGGCCGCTGGCTGCGCCGGGCGCGGAAGCAGGCATCTTCTAGCAGTTGCAGGGTGTGGGTGTGGTTGTAGAGGCCGGTGAGGCTGTCCTGGACGATGCGTGCCTGCAGGCTGCGCGCCCGCGCGGCGCGGGTACGCACGGTGGCGATCAGGTGGCGCGGCTTGATCGGCTTGGTGAGGAAGTCATCACCGCCCTCGCTCATGGCGTCCAGCTGCTTGTCGAGATCGTCCTCGGCCGACAGGTAGATGATGGGCACGCTGACATAGCGCTCGTGCTGGCGGATGACCTTGGCCAGCTCGGTGCCGGTGCACTCGGGCATGTACATGTCGAGGATGATCAGGTCGGGCGCGAACTCGGCCAGGTGCGCCATGACCGCGCCAGGTTGCATCAGGGTGCGGGTGACGATGCCCGCGCTGTTGAGCGCCATTTCCGTGGCCATGGCCTGGGCCCGGGAGTCGTCCACCACCAGGGCGCGGATCGGATCGTAGTAGACGGTACGGGTGAGCGTCTCGATCTTCTCCAGCAGGCGCGCCGAGTCCAGGGTGCCGGTGTAGAACTCCTGGCCGCCGGCGCGCACCGCGGCCAGGCGAAAGGGCGTGTCGGCTTCTTGGTGGCTGTAGAAGAGTACCGGCAGCTTGCGCTCGAGGCCGTGCTGGGCGTCCAGCGCCAGCTGGATGCCGGCGCCTGCGCCGCCGAAGTCCACGTCCATGACGATGACCGCGGGATGGCGACTGTCCAGCATCCGGCGGAAGTCGTCGGCGTCGCGGCTGATCTGGATGGTGACGCCGAAGTACTCCATCTGCTGGGCCAGGCGCTCGGCGCGCTCGGTGTCGAGCAGGGCGATGTAGATCGGCTTGCGCAGCGGCGGCAGGCTGGTGGTCTCCAGCTGATCGCCCTGGCGCAGGCCGGTGCGCGACAGGCTCTGCATGGCCTGGCTGAGTTCGGTGATGGCCTGGCTGTTGAGCCGGCCCCGATTGGCGGCGACCTGCGCCAGGGTGCCGCCGATGGTTTCCGCGAGGTCGGCATGGCCCTGCTGCTCGAAACGCTGCGCGTACTGGCGCAGCCGGGCATTGGCATCGGTCAGCTCGCTCAGGCTGCCAGCGCTCCATTCGTCCCGCTGCAGGCGCTGCCAGATCTCCAGCACCTGGCGCGACTGATGGATGACCCGTTGGGCGAAGTGCAGCTTGAGTCGGTCCCGGCTCGGGTCGTCATGTTCGCTCACGAAATGGTCCGTCATTCTGGAGGTGATGGCCCTATGCTACCAATTGATGACTGGCAGGGGAGAGGCGGTACCCTGGTTAGCGGCGGTAATGCCGCTCGCACGGACACTGTCGGTCGCTTCTGGAGTAGCGTCTGTCGCCTGTTACCCTAGTCTCGGCAACGGCGGCGAACGCGGTCCGGCCCGGCGTCGCCTCGAGCGTGGCGCAACCGGTGGCTCTGGCCGGGGTCCAAGCGCCAACACCTTTGAAATCAGTGCAAGGAATTGTCCATGCGGGAGTGGAACTTGAGGTCGGGATGGCTCCGGCTGGTGGCGGTGCTGGTGGCGCTGTACCTGCTGGTGACCCTGGCGATAGGTTGGTACTGGAGCCGGGAGCCGGATTTCTTCCCGGTCCAGCAACATGCCCAGGAGGCGGCTGCGGCCAGCGGGCGCAAGCTGGTACTCGGCTACACCACGGTCGAGACCCTCAAGCAGGTGGCGGGCACCCTGCTGGACAAGCCGGGTGGCTATCTGTCCAACGACATCATGCCGCCGGGCGTCTGGCTGGACGACATGCCGTCCTGGGAGTACGGGGTGCTGGTGCAGACCCGCGACCTGGCCCGGGCGCTGCGCAAGGATTTCGCCCGCTCCCAGTCGCAGTCCACCGAGGACGTCGACCTGGCCCAGGCCGAGCCGCGCTTCAACTTCGACAACCACAGCTGGGCCATGCCGTCGTCGGAGTCCGAATACCGCGCCGGTATCGCCTCCCTTGATCGCTATCTCGCGCGCCTGGGTGGCCAGAACGTCCAGGGCCAGCCCACCGCCTACTTCTATTCGCGTTCGGACAACCTGCGCAATTGGCTGGGTGACGTCGAGACGCGGCTTGGCTCGCTGTCCCAGCGGCTGTCGGCCAGCGTCGGCCGCGTACGCCTGGATGCCGAGGTACGGCCGAACCAGGACATCCCCGCCGGCCAAGTGCCGGAAGTCCACGAGCAGCGCGTCGAGACGCCCTGGCTGCAGATCGACAACGTCTTCTACGAGGCACGCGGCCAGGCCTGGGCGCTGTCGCACATCCTGCGCGCCATCGAGGTCGACTTCGCTGATACCCTGGCGAAGAAGAACGCCACGGTGAATGTGCGCGAGATCATTCGCGAGCTGGAAGCGGCGCAGCAGCCGATCTGGAGTCCGATGATCCTCAACGGTAGCGGCTTCGGCATCCTGGCCAACCATTCGCTGGTGATCGCCAACTATATCTCCCGCGCCAACGCCGCCATCATCGACCTGCGCCAGTTGCTGGAACAGGGCTGATGACGCCGGGCGACCGCGAAGCGGCCCATCGCGCCGCCTCCGACCGGGAGGCGGTGGTCTGGGTCGACTGTGACGACCGGGTCCAGGGCCAGCTGCCGCGCGCGGAGTTGCGCGCCCGCGGCCTGATCGGGCGCTGCACCTTCATCCTGCTGTTCAATGCCGCCGGTGAGTTTTGCGTGCACCGGCGTACCCTCAGCAAGGCGCTCTACCCGGGCTATTGGGACGTGGCCGCCGGTGGCATGGTGGCGCCGGGGGAGAGCTACGCCGAGTCGGCGGCGCGGGAGTTGGCCGAGGAACTCGGGGTAAGCGGTGTGCCCTTGCGCGAGCACGGCACCTTCTATTTCGAGGAGCCAGGCAACCGGCTCTGGGGCGCGGTATTCAGCGCCCGCTGGGACGGCCCGCTGCAGCTGCAGCCGGAAGAGGTGCTGGAAGCCCGCTTCCTCGCGCCCGCCGTCATCCTCGACCAGGCAAGGACCCTGCCGTACTGCCCGGATTCCCTGGAGGCGCTGCGGTTGGCCCTGGGGCAGGCGGATGTCGCATCCCTGCCTTAATTTCTCGCATTCGTCCCTTAGCATCCGGCGGCGATGCTGCTACATTGCGCGGCCCCGGAACAGTGCGGCCCTTGCCGGACCGTGCTGCATCCAAGGTTTGCCAGGTGCCCGGCGCCTGGTGCCCGACGCCTGCCCCCGAGTTGGGAGGACCGCCCCTTGAGCAAGAAAACCTCGTCGCTGTCGGACCTCAGTCGCCTGGTGTATTCCACCGACGTCGGCCGCATTCGTCCGGAAGAGCCCCAGGTCCAGGCACCGGCCGGCGACGGTATCGCCCGGGTCCGCCGCGAGACCAAGGGCCGGGGTGGCAAGACGGTCACCACCGTCACCGGCGTACCGCTGGACGAGGTCGAACTCAAGGACCTGGCCAGCGCCCTCAAGCGCCGCTGCGGAACCGGTGGGGCGCTCAAGGATGGCGTCATCGAGATCCAGGGCGATCACGTCGACCTGCTGGTCGGCGAACTCGAGAAACGCGGCTTCAAGACCAAGCGCTCGGGCGGCTAGGCCACGCCTTCGGTGCCCCGGCGTACAACTTACCGTCCCTGGCGGCGGTCCATCCAAGCAAGATTCCCTACAGGAGATTCCCGCGAATGTCCCCACGACGCACGCGCAAAGACGACGGCAGCCAGTGGACCGTGGCGGACAGCCGCAGCGTCTACGGTATTCGCCATTGGGGCGCCGGTTACTTCGCCATCAGCGATGCCGGCAACGTCGAGGTCCGCCCCCACGGCCCGGATGGCCAGCCGATCGACCTGCACGTCCTGGTCGGCCAGTTGCGCGAAGCGGGGCTGTCGCTGCCACTGCTGGTGCGTTTTCCCGACATCCTGCAGGGCCAGGTGCGCCACCTGACCGGTGCCTTCGACCGTAACATCGAGCGGCTGGACTACCAGGGTCGCTACACCGCCCTCTATCCGATCAAGGTCAACCAGCAGGAAGCGGTGGTGGAGAACATCATCGCCACCCGCGACGTCTCCATCGGCCTGGAAGCCGGCTCCAAGCCGGAGCTGATGGCGGTGCTGGCGCTGGCGCCCAAGGGCGGCACCATCGTCTGCAACGGCTACAAGGACCGCGAATTCATTCGCCTGGCGCTGATGGGCCAGAAGCTCGGCCATAGCGTCTTCATCGTCATCGAGAAGGAATCCGAGGTCCCGCTGGTGATCGAGGAGGCGGCCGAGCTCAAGGTTACCCCCCAGGTCGGCCTGCGCGTACGGCTGTCATCCCTGGCCTCGAGCAAGTGGGCCGATACCGGGGGCGAGAAGTCCAAGTTCGGGCTGTCCGCCGCCCAGCTGCTGTCGGTGATCGAGCGCTTCCGCGCCGCCGGCCTGGAGCAGGGCGTGCGCCTGCTGCACTTCCACATGGGCTCGCAGATCGCCAACCTGGCCGACTACCGCCAGGGCTTCCGCGAAGCCATCCGCTACTACGCCGAGCTGCGCGCCCTGGGGCTGCCGCTGGACCACATCGACGTCGGCGGTGGCCTGGGCGTGGACTACGACGGCACCCACTCGCGCAATGCCAGCTCCATCAACTACGACATGGACGACTACGCCGGTACCGTGGTCGGCATGCTCAAGGAATTCTGCGACCAGCAGGAATTGCCGCATCCGAACATCTTCTCGGAAAGCGGTCGCGCCATGACCGCCCACCACGCCATGCTGGTGATGCAGGTCACCGACGTCGAGCGCCACAACGACAGCGTGCCGGCCAGCGAGCGCTTCGAAGGCAAGCCCGAGGTGGTGCAGTGGCTGGCCGAGCTGCTCGGCGACACCGATCCGGAAATGGTCACCGAGACCTACTGGCGCGCCACCCAGTACGTCAGCGAAGCTGCCGCCCAGTATGCCGCGGGCAGTCTCAGCCTGGGCGACAAGGCACTGGCCGAACAGTGCTACTTCGCCATTTGCCGGCGGCTGTACAACCAGCTCAAGGCGCGCCAGCGCTCCCACCGCCAGGTACTCGACGAACTCAACGACAAGCTGGCCGACAAGTACATCTGCAACTTCTCGGTGTTCCAGAGCCTGCCCGACACCTGGGCCATCGACCAGATCCTGCCCATCGTGCCCCTGACCCGTCTGGACGAGGAGCCGGTGCGCCGCGCCGTGCTGCAGGACCTGACCTGTGACTCCGACGGCAAGATCAAGCAATACGTCGACGAGCAGAGCATCGAGACCAGCCTGCCGGTGCACGAGGTGCGCGAGGGCGAGGACTACCTGCTGGCGGTGTTCCTGGTGGGCGCCTACCAGGAGATCCTCGGCGACATGCACAACCTGTTCGGCGACACCGACTCGGTGAACGTCTACCAGGACGCCGACGGCAGCGTGCGCCACGGCGGCATCGAGACCCACGACACCATCGAGGACATGCTCAGGTACGTGCACCTCTCGCCCGAGGAACTGATGACCTACTACCGCGACAAGGTCGCCAGCGCCCGGCTCACTGCCCGCGAGCGCACCCAGTTCCTCGACGCCATGCGCCTGGGGCTGACCCGCTCCTCCTATCTCGCCAGCTAGGGAGCCGCTCACGATCTGCTGCGCGTGCGCCAGACTGCGTGAACATGCCCTGGGTGGCCAGCCCCGGCGAAAGGCTCAGGTACCGCGTGTACACTGAGCTTTCAGGCATTTCCACCTTGTCTGGCGCCAGCCGGCGAGATGGTGAACGGCTTCCGCGCGAGCGAACCCTGGCGGCCGGACAGGCTCTATAACCTTGCCGTCAGGATGGAGGAGAAGGGTATGAAGTGGCGCATGGCGCTTCTGCTGATGGGCAGTCTGCTACTGGCAGGGTGCGGCAAGGTCACCCAGGAAAACTATTCCCGGCTCAAGGCCGGCCAGACCAAGGCCGAGGTGGAACATATCCTGGGGGCACCCACGGAATGTGCCGGCGCCCTGGGCGTCACCACCTGTACCTGGGGTGATCGCGGCTCCTTCATCAGCGTGCAGTATCTCAACGATAAGGTGGCGATGTTCGCCGGGCAGGGTCTGCGATGAAAACCTCTACCAAACTGTTGCTGCTGGCGGGTGCCGCCGGATTGCTCGCGGCCTGCGCCAGCAGTCCGCGCCAGGTGCCGCCGCTTACCGCGGGCAATGTCGATCTGCAGCGCTACCAGGGGCACTGGTACGAGCTGGCACGCCTGCCGATGTTCTTCCAGCGCAACTGCGCCCAGTCCGAGGCGAACTACCACGTCATGGCCGACGGCAAGGTGGCGGTGTTCAATAGCTGCCGCACCCTGGACGGCAAGGTCCAGGAAGCGACCGGGACCGCCACGCCGATCAAGCCCGGCGTGACCGATCGCCTGGAAGTACGCTTCGACACCTGGTTCAGCGGCGTGCTGCCCAACGTGGCCAAGGGACCCTACTGGATCCTCTACGTCGACGAGGACTACAAGACCGCCCTGGTCGGCAGCCCGGATCGCAAGTACCTCTGGCTGCTGGCGCGCAAGCCCGAGATCTCCGCGGCGCAGAGCGAGAAGCTGCTGCGCATCGCCCGCGAAAAAGGCTACAACCTCAATCGTCTGGTCTGGCGCGAGACCGACGCCCACATGCCCTGAGCGACAGGAGCCCTAACGTGAAACTCTGGACCGATGCCTTCGCCGACAATGAGTTCATGCCCAAGCGTCACGAGTTCGACGTGGCCGACTTCGGTGCCCATGGGGAGAATATTTCGCCGGCCCTGCAGTGGTCGGATCTGCCCGCCGACGCCAAGAGCCTCGCCCTGACCGTCTATGACCCGGATGCTCCCACTGGCAGTGGCTTCTGGCACTGGGTGGTGGTCAACATCCCGCTGACTACCCAGGGGCTGGCGGAAGACGCCGGTCGCGCCGACGGCTCGGGCCTGCCCGCGGGCGCCCTGCAGCTGATCAACGACTACGGCACCCGCGGCTTCGGCGGCGCGGCGCCGCCCAAGGGCGACAAGCCGCATCGTTACGTCTTCCAGCTGCATGCGCTCAAGGTCGACCAGTTGCCGGTACCGGCGGACGCCACCAACGCGGTCGGCCGTTTCATGATCCACCTCAACCAGCTGGCCTCGGCAACCTATACCGGTCTCTACGAGATCAAGTAGGGCAGACGACGGGTGGGCTAGCCGAGCTCGTCCGTCGACGTCGCCAGCCTGACGCCCGCGGCGCGCATCTCGGCCAGGAAGGCCTCGCCCTGGGCCTCGAAGCCGGGTACCGAATGGCTGCAGTCGGTCAGCAGCACCAGGTCCTGGCGCCGCTCCGCCGGCCAGCGATCGAGCAGGTCACGCAGGGTGCTGGCCACGCAGTGGGACAGGGCTTCGCCCGCTACCAGCAGGGTATCCGCCTGCTGCAGGCGCGCGATCAGCCGGGCATCCACGGCCGTCTGGGCATCCTGCGGATCCGGCACCTCGGCGCGCAGCGCCGAATAGTGCTCGGTATGGGGGTTGCCCCCTTTCATGACGAAGTCCACCAGGCGGCCCTGGGTCCGGCCCCAGGCATTCAGCGCCCGGTGCACGTCCGCTTGCACTCCATGGCCCCAGCCGCCCACCAGGCAGTGCTCCGGCCAGATCACCAGGCGATAGCGACCCCCTGCTTCCAGGGCCTGGACATAGGCCAGCCCCCGGGCGCGTTCGGCCGGGTCGCGGGTCTGCCAGCGACCGCTGGCCACCTCGTCCGCGCCGATCTGGGTGAAGGGCGCCGGGGCCTGGCCGGCGGCGTCCTGCCACCAGTGCGGATGGGCGATATGCAGCGGCTGGTGGGAATCCAGGGTCACCTGCACCCCTGCCAGGCGGGCGCCGAGGCGGTCGATCAAACCCGCGACGCGTTGCAGGCCGGCGACCGCGCCGGGCACTGGCAGGGCGGCACCCGGCAGGTCGCAGAAGTCGTTCTGCGGATCGATCAGCAACAGCTGCAGCTTGGGCTGGGACATGGGACTCTCCTCGGGCGACTGGCCGCTGATGGTGCGGCGCGGCGTGGGCGTGAGGCAAGCCCGAGCGGCATGGAAACCCTGTAAGGTGCAGGTCTATGATGAAGGGGCTGACCCTGCCCCGCGGAGCGCGACATGCTGAATCTGTACCCGGAAATCAAGCCCTACGCCCGCCACGAGCTGGCCGTCGAAGCGCCCCATGTGCTCTATGCCGACGAGAGCGGTTCGCCCGACGGCCTGCCGGTGCTGTTCATCCACGGCGGCCCCGGGTCTGGTTGCGATCGCCTGAGCCGGCGCTTCTTCGATCCCAACCTCTATCGCATCGTCACCTTCGACCAGCGCGGCTGCGGTCGCTCCACGCCCTATGCCAGCCTGGAAAACAACACCACCTGGCACCTGGTCGAGGACATCGAGCGCCTGCGCGAGCACCTTGGGATCGAGCAATGGGTGCTGTTCGGTGGCTCCTGGGGTTCCACGCTAGCCCTGGCCTATGCCCAGCGGCATCCCGAGCGGGTCCGGGCGATGGTGGTCCGCGGCATCTTCCTCTGTCGTCCGGTGGACCTGCACTGGTTCTACCAGGACGGCGCGAGCCGGCTGTTCCCCGACTTCTGGCAGGACTACCTGCACCCCATCGCCGAAGCGGAGCGGGGCGACCTGATCAATGCCTATTATCGGCGGCTGACCGGGCCGGACGAGCTGGCGCAGATGTCCGCGGCCCGCGCCTGGTCCTGCTGGGAAGGGCGCACCGTGACCCTGAGGCCGAATCCCGACGTGCTGGAAAAATTCAGCGAGCATGCCCTGGCCATCGCCCGCATCGAGTGCCACTACTTCGTCAACGCTGCCTTCCTCGAACCGGACCAGCTGCTGCGCGACATGCCGAAGATCGCCCATATCCCGGCGGTGATCGTCCATGGCCGCTATGACATGGTCTGTCCGCTGGACAATGCCTGGGCGCTGCACCACGCCTGGCCCGGCAGCGAGCTGCAGATCATCCGCGACGCCGGCCATGCGGCGAGCGAGCCCGGTATCTGCGACGCCCTGGTACGGGCGACCGACCAGATTGCCCGGCAGTTGCTCGACCTGCCCCAGGAGGCCGAGTGAAGGCGCTGCTGCAGCGGGTCAGCCGCGCCAGCGTCGAGGTCGAGGGCACCACGGTCGGCGCCATCGGCCCGGGTCTGCTGGTGCTGGTCGGTATCGAACCACAGGATGACGAGGCGGCTTGCGCGCGGATGCTCAAGCGCCTGCTGGAGTACCGCGTCTTCGCCGATGGCGAGCAGCGCATGAACCTCTCGCTGCAGGATGTGGCAGGCGGTCTGCTGTTGGTGTCCCAGTTCACCCTGGCCGCCGATACCCGCAGCGGCAGGCGGCCGAGTTTTTCCTCGGCGGCCCCGCCTGCCCAGGGCGAGCGTCTCTTCGGCCATCTGGTCAACCTGGCGCGCGACCTGCATCCGGAGGTTCAGACCGGTCGTTTCGGTGCCGATATGCAGGTTTCCCTGACCAACGACGGACCGGTGACATTTTTATTGTCGATTTAGTGAGGGCGCCCCTTACAGCGCCCTGCCAAGTGTCTATGATTGCGCAGTTCGAGTTTGAACGGTCGTCCAACCGGGGAATCATTGACCCCCGGGGGAGTCGGACCCTTGCCTATCCGTTTCGCGACCACCGGTCGCCAAACGTATTCGTACGCTGATTTAGGAGGCTGCGTGTTATCTCATTCCAAAGTTAAGCCGGGCAAGCAGGGCTTCGCCCTCGTCGGGCTCTCCGTCGCCCTGGGCCTGTTCAGTGCCCAGGCCCTGGCCTTCAGCCTGGACGATGTGGCCGCCAAGGCCAAAGAGCTCTCCGGCCAGAAGTTCGTCGCGCCCAAGAGCAACCTGCCCGCATCCTTCAGCGGCATGAAGTATGCCGACTATCAGCAGATCACCTTCAATCAGGACAAGGCCTACTGGAAGGATGCCAAGACGCCCTTCCGCCTGAATTTCTATCACGAGGGCATGCACTACAGCGTGCCGGTGAAGATCAACGAGGTCACCGCCAACAGCGTCGAAGAGATCAAATACGATCCCTCGATGTTCAATTTCGGCAACCTGCAGGTCGACCAGTCCCAGCTCAAGGACCTCGGTTTCGCCGGTTTCAAGGTGCTCTATCCGCTGAACAAGGCGGACAAGAACGACGAGCTGATGACCATGCTCGGCGCCAGCTACTTCCGCGTGATTGGCAAGAACCAGGTCTATGGCCTGTCCGCCCGCGGCCTGGCCATCGATACCGCGTTGCCGTCCGGCGAGGAATTTCCGCGCTTCACCGAATTTTGGGTCGAGCAGCCCCAGTCGGATCGCCGCAACCTGGTGATCTATGCGCTGCTGGATTCGCCCCGGGCCACCGGTGCCTACCGTTTCGTGCTGACGCCCGGCAAGGACAGCACCGTCGACGTCGAAGCCAAGGTGTTCCTGCGCGACAACGTCAACAAGCTCGGCATCGCGCCGCTGACCAGCATGTACCTGTTCGGCCCCAACCAGCCGAGCGCCCAGGTCAACTACCGTCCGGCCCTGCACGACTCCAACGGCCTGGCCATCCACGCCGGCAACGGCGAGTGGCTGTGGCGTCCGCTGAACAACCCGCGCCGGCTGTCGGTCAGCACCTACACCATCGAGAATCCGCGCGGCTTCGGTCTGCTGCAGCGGGGCCACGAATTCTACAAGTACCAGGACCTGGACGAGCGCTACGACAAGCGTCCCAGCGGCTGGGTCGAGCCCAAGGGTGACTGGGGCAAGGGTCACGTCGAGCTGGTGGAAATCCCCACGCCGGATGAGACCAACGACAACATCGTGGCCTTCTGGACGCCGGATACGCTGCCGGAGAAGGGCCAGCCGATCGATGTCAGCTATCGCCTGCACTTCACCACCGACGAGCCCAATCTGCACACCAAGGACCTGGCCTGGGTCGCCCAGACCCGCCTGTCCACCGGCGACGTGCGCCAGTCCAACCTGGTGCGCCAGACCGACGGCAGCCTGGCCTATATCATCGATTTCGAAGGGCCGAATCTCGACGACCTGCCCGAGGATTCGCAAGTCGGCTCCCAGGTCAGCCTGGATGCCAACGGTGAACTGGTCGAGAACTCTGTGAGATACAACCCGGTTACCAAGGGTTATCGCCTGACCTTGAGACTCAAGGTCAAGGATCAGACCAAGCCGGTGGAAATGCGTGCCAACCTCGCCCAGGGTGACAAACCTCTCAGCGAAACCTGGACTTACCAGCTACCTGCCAATGAATAACTCCACCCGTGATACCTCGGTCGCCGCTGCTGGCGACTACCTCGAACACCTGCCGTTGCCCGCCGGGCAGCGGCAGGCGCTGGATCCTGCGGCCGATGTCGAGACGCTGCACCGGCAACTGGCCGGTGCCCGGGGGGAGGGCGCCCAGGGCGCCGATGCGGTGATCGCTTCCACCGAGGCCCGTCTCGCGGCGGGTTGGGACGACACCCTGGATGACGGCGAGCTGCTGGGCGCCGATGCCCAGGGCCGGGTCTTCATCAAGGCCACCCCGCCCATGACCCGCTCCATGATGGTGCCCGATCCCTGGCGCACCAACCCCGTGGCGCGGAGCTGGAAGCGCCTGCTCGGCCGCAAGGACCACAGCCGCTGGCAACCGGATCCCGAGGCGGACGCCCACGCGCACTGGCGCAAGGTCGGTTCGTTCCGGCGCTTCATCTTGCTGATCCTCATGCTGGTGCAGACCGGCATCGCCACCTGGTACATGAAGGCCGTGCTGCCCTATCAGGGCTGGGCGCTGGTCGATCTCGGCGAGGTCTATCGGCAGGGCTGGGGCGAATCCATTCGCCAGGTGCTGCCCTATGTGGTGCAGACCAGCATCCTGCTGCTCTTCGCCTTGCTGTTCTGCTGGGTGTCCGCCGGCTTCTGGACCGCCCTGATGGGCTTCTGGCAGCTGCTCAGCGGTCGCGACAAGTACAGCATCTCGGCCAGCTCCACCGGTACCGAGCCGATCGATCCGCAGTCCCGTACCGCGCTGGTGATGCCCATCGCCAACGAGGACGTCCCGCGCGTCTTCGCCGGTCTGCGCGCCACCTACGAATCGGTCAGGGCCAGCGGCGAGCTGGAGCACTTCGATTTCTTCATCCTCAGCGACAGTAACGATCCGGACAAGTGCGTGGCCGAAGAGAAGGCCTGGCTGGAGCTGTGCCGCGAGGTCGGCGGCTTCGGTCACATCTTCTACCGTCGTCGCCGCCGTCGGGTGAAGCGCAAGAGTGGCAACATCGACGACTTCTGCCGCCGCTGGGGCAGCCAGTACAAGTACATGGTGGTGCTCGACGCCGACAGCGTCATGAGCGGCGAATGCCTGGCCAGCCTGGTCCGGTTGATGGAGGCCAATCCCCGCGCCGGCATCATCCAGACCGCGCCCAAGGCCTCCGGCATGGATACCCTGTACGCCCGCCTGCAGCAGTTCGCCACCCGGGTCTATGGACCGCTGTTCACCGCGGGCCTGCATTTCTGGCAGCTGGGTGAATCCCACTACTGGGGCCACAACGCCATCATCCGGGTCAAGCCGTTCATCGACCATTGCGCCCTGGCACCCTTGCCGGGCACGGGTTCCTTCGCCGGTGCCATCCTCTCCCACGACTTCGTGGAAGCGGCGCTGATGCGGCGTTCCGGCTGGGGCGTCTGGATCGCCTACGACCTGCCGGGCAGCTACGAAGAGCTACCGCCCAACCTGCTGGACGAACTCAAGCGCGACCGCCGCTGGTGCCATGGCAACCTGATGAACTTCCGGCTGTTCCTGGTCAAGGGCATGCACCCGGTACACCGCGCGGTGTTCCTCACCGGGGTGATGTCCTACCTGTCGGCGCCGCTGTGGTTCCTCTTCCTGGTACTGTCCACGGCGTTGCTGGCGATCCACAAGCTGCTGGAACCCCAGTACTTCTTCCAGCCGCGGCAGCTGTTCCCGGTCTGGCCGCAGTGGCATCCGGAACAGGCCATCGCGCTGTTCTCCACCACCCTGGTGCTGCTGTTCCTGCCCAAGCTGCTCAGCGTGGTGCTGATCATCGCCAAGGGCGCCAAGGAATTCGGTGGGGGCCTGCGGCTGTTCCTGTCCATGCTGCTGGAAATGCTCTTCTCGGTGCTGCTGGCACCGGTACGGATGCTGTTCCACACGGTGTTCGTGACCGCCGCCTTCCTCGGCTGGTCGGTGCAGTGGAATTCGCCCCAGCGGGACGATGACGACACCCCCTGGAGCGAGGCCTTCCGCCGCCACGGCTCGCAGATGCTGCTCGGCCTGATCTGGACCGCCGGCGTGGCCTGGCTGGATCCGCGCTTCCTCTGGTGGCTGTCGCCCATCGTGGTGTCGCTGATCCTGTCGGCACCGGTGTCGGTGATTTCCAGCCGGACCAACCTGGGCCTGGGCAGTCGGCGGCACCACCTGTTCCTGATCCCGGAAGAGTACGCCCCGCCGCGCGAGCTGGTGGCCACCGACGAGTACCTGCACCTGAACAACCGCAACGCCCTGACCAAGGGCTTCCTGCGCGCTACTGTCGATCCGGTGCTCAATGCCCTGGCCATCGGCATGGCCCGTGGGCGCCATGGCAAGGTGGTGGAGCCGGCGCGGCGCCTGCGCGAAGAGCGGGTGGCCCGAGTCCTGGCCGCCGGGCCGGAGAAGACCAAGGGCGACGACCAGTGGCGTCTGCTCAGCGACCCGGATGGCATGGCGCAACTGCACCTGCAGGTCTGGAAAGCCGAGGAGCATCGCAACTGGCGAGAAGCCTATGCGACCCTGAGACCCCGCTCCCACAGCGATTCGGCGACGGACGCAGTGGGTAATCCGGCCGGTCTGAGCCCAAGGCCCGCCTCCTGAGGAGGCGTTCTGCCCAATAAAAAGCCCCGCTGTCGTGAGACACCGGGGCTTTTTCTTGGGCAACGGTCAGAAGAGGCGGGCGAGCAGGGCCGGGACGGCGTTCTCCACCCTTAGGATGCGCTCGCCGAGCTGGACGGGTTGCAGGCCAGCCTCCTGCAGCTTTTCGACCTCATAGGGGATCCAGCCACCTTCCGGACCGATCGCCAGGGTCACCCGTTCGCTCAGGGCGCGTGGGCAGGCCGGATAGTCACCCGGGTGCCCGACCAGGCCGCGAGAGCCGGCCGCGAGGCCCGGCAGGCGATCCTCGACGAAGGGCTTGAATCTCTTTTCGATCAGCACCTCCGGCAGCACCGTATCCCGTGCCTGTTCCAAGCCCAGGCGCAACTGCTCCTCGAGGGCAGCGGGTTCGAGAAAGGGCGTCTGCCAGAAACTCTTTTCCACCCGGAAGCTGTTGAGCAGCACCAGGCGCTCGACACCCATGGCCGAGACCGTCTGCAGCACGCGGCGCAGCATCTTGGGGCGCGGCAGGGCGAGCAGCAGGGTGAGCGGCAGCTTGGCGGGTGGCGGCTGGTCGAGGGTGACGTGCAGGCAGGCCTGGGCGGCATCGAGGGACTCGAGTCGGCCCTGGCCCATCAGGCCGCCGAGGAGTCCCACGCGCAGCTGATCGCCGGCCTGGGCCTGGTGGACGTCGCGCAGATGGGCAAGACGCCGCTGGTCACGCAGCACGACCTGGTCGGCGGCCGTGAAGTCGGCCGCCTCGAGCAGGATCAGGTTCACGGGCGTTCGGCGGGCGGTTGCGGGTCGGCGCTGCTTTCGTCGGCGCCTATGGGTCTTTCGCGCTTTTGCACGAAGCGGCCGAACAGCAGGCCGATCTCGAACAGCAGCCACATGGGCACGGCCAGCATGGTCTGGGAGAAGACGTCCGGAGGCGTCAGCAGCATGCCGACCACGAAGCAGCCGATGATGACGTAGGGACGGATCTTCTTCAGGTAGGCGACGTCGACCACGCCGATCCAGATCAGCAGGACGGTGGCCACCGGTATCTCGAAGGCCGCGCCGAAGGCGAAGAACAGCGTCAGGATGAAATCCAGATAGGCATTCAGGTCCGGCATCATCATGGCGCCTTCCGGCGTGATGCTGCTGAAGAAATGGAAGATGATCGGGAACACCAGGAAGTAGGCGAAGGCCATGCCGGCGTAGAACAGCACGATGCTGGAAATCAGCAGCGGGATGGCCACCTTCTTCTCGTGCCGATAGAGGCCGGGCGCCACGAAGCTCCAGACCTGGTGCAGGATCACCGGCATGGCGATGAACAGCGAGACCACCAGGGTCAGCTTGAAGGGCGCGAGGAACGGCGAGGTGACGTCCGTGGAGATCATGGTCGCGCCTTCGGGCAGCACGCGCCGGATCGGCTCGGAGGCGAAGGCATAGATCTTCTGGGCGAAATAGAACAACCCGAGAAAGATCACGAAGGTGGCCAGCACGCATCTGAGGATGCGGGTGCGGAGTTCGGTCAGGTGCGAGACCAGGGGCATTTCCTGGTCGTCGTGGTCGGAGGGCTTGTCGCTCATGGTGCTCTTGGCGGCGTCTGGGGCGGATCCTGCGGGCGTTCGGCAACCACGTCCTGGGGCATGGGCGGGGCAGCGGCGGCGGGGGACGTCTGGGCTTCCGGCGTGGAGGCACCAGGCTTGGGCCGGTTGTCGCGCTGCTCCATGGAGAGGATATGCTCGTTGCGCAGTTGCTGGCGAATCTCGTCAGCCCCTATCTCCCGCTCGACTTCCTGGCGGATGCTGTTGAAGCTGCGCCTCAGGCGACCGATCCACAGGCCCGCGGTGCGCGCTGCACCGGGCAGGCGCTCCGGGCCCAGTACCAGCAGGGCGACGAACCCCACCAGCATCATCTCGGGGAAGCTGATTCCGAACATGGGGGCGCCTTAGTCCTTGCGTACCACCGGTTCTTCGACCTTGCGGTGCTCGGCGTCGAAGGTCTGCGGACGATTCAGGGGAGCGTTCGGGTTGGCCGTGGTGGTGGACGGCTGCTCGGCCTTGTCGTCCTCGTCGGTGTGCATGGCCTTGCGGAAGCCCTTGATGGCCTCGCCCACGTCGGAGCCGAGGTGCTTCAGCCGTTTGGTGCCGAAGACGATCACCACGACGAGCAGGATGACGATCCAGTGTTTCCAGTCGAAGATACCCATGGTCTTTCCTCGTTGCGAAGCTTGGGGTCAGGATTGAGTACGAGCGGCCTTTTCGGCGTGCCCGGAGAGACCGAAACGGCGATCCAGTTCGTCCAGCACGGCCTGCGGATGCTGGCCGAGGGCCGAGAGCATGATCAGGCTGTGGAACCAGAGGTCGGCGGTCTCGTAGATGACATCGTCGTATTGCTGGCTGATGGCGGCATCCTTGGCGGCGAGAATGGTCTCGACGCTTTCTTCGCCGACCTTTTCCAGGATCTTGTTCAGGCCCTTGTGATAGAGGCTGGCCACGTAGGAGGAGTCCGGAGCGGCCTGCTTGCGTTCTTCCAGCACCTGCGCCAGGCGCGCGAGGGTGTCAGTCATGGCCGTGGCCTCCGGCGTAGATGGCGCTGGGGTCCTTGCGCACAGGATCGACGATCTCCCACTGGCCGTCGCGCAGCACGCGATAGAAGCAGCTTTCCCGGCCCGTGTGGCAGGCGATGCCGCCGAGTTGCTCAACCTGCAGCACCACCACATCGGCGTCGCAGTCGAGGCGCAGTTCGAGCACCCGCTGCACGTGGCCGGATTCCTCGCCCTTGCGCCACAGCCGGTTGCGCGAACGCGACCAGTACACCGCGCGGCCTTCGGCGGCGGTCAGGGCCAGGGATTCGCGGTTCATCCAGGCCATCATCAGGATACGCCCGGTGGTGGGGTCCTGGGCGATGGCCGGTACCAGGCCATCGCTGTTCCAGTGGATCTCGTCTAGCCAGTTGCTCATGGGTCTGTTCGATACTACGAATTAGGGTACTGGGCTCTGTCTGAAAGATGCCTGCGCTTGGTCATGCGGCGACTGTCAGACAGGCCCTAGCCTCGCACAAGACGCGGTCCGAATACAGCGGCAAGGCACCAGTGGCTGAGGGCGTGTATTTCGCCCGATAAAAATGACAGGGTGGTTACAGCTTAAGGAGTTCAGCGCCGGATCACCAGAACCAGGCCGCCGACCAGCATGGCCCAGGCCGGCCAGGCATGGGGTTGGGGCTCCAGGCCGAGCTGGGCCGCGCCGACCAGCAGGACGGCGCCGACCACCCGGACGATCCAGTCGTCGTTGCGACCGCCCCAGGGGTTGGGCGGATCCTTGCGGTGCGGCTGGGTGATGCGCTCGAGGGTATCGCGGGCCATCTGCGCCAGGTGCGGGATCTGTTCCAGTTGCTGCTGGATGTTGCGGGCGATCTGCGGCGGGCTGAGCCGCTTGCGCATCCACTTCTCCAGATAGGGCTTGGCGGTGGACCAGAGGTCCAGGTCCGGATAGAGCTGGCGACCCAGGCCTTCAATGTTGAGCAGAGTCTTCTGCAGCAGCACCAGCTGCGGCTGGATCTCCATGTTGAAGCGGCGCGCCACCTGGAACAGTCGCAGCAGCAGCTGGCCGAAGGAGATGTCCTTGAGCGGCTTCTCGAAGATGGGTTCGCAGACGGTGCGGATCGCCGCTTCCAGCTCGTTGACCTGGGTGTTGGCCGGGACCCAGCCGGAGTCGATGTGCAGCTGGGCGACCTTGCGGTAGTCGCGCTGGAAGAAGGCCCAGAGGTTGCGCGCCAGGTAGTCCTGGTCCTCGGGGGTCAGGCTGCCGATGATGCCGCAGTCCACCGCGATGTAGAGCGGGTCCCAGGGCTTGGCGGTGCTGACGAAGATGTTGCCCGGGTGCATGTCGGCGTGGAAGAAGCTGTCGCGGAACACCTGGGTGAAGAAGATCTCCACGCCGCGTTCGGCCAGCAGCTTGAAGTCGGTGCCCTGGTCGCGCAGCGCGGCCAAATCGGTAACGGGGATGCCGTAGATGCGCTCCATCACCAGCACCCGCTCGCGGCACCAGTCCCAGTACACCTGGGGCACGTATAGGCGTTCGGAACCCTCGAAGTTGCGTCTCAGCTGGCTGGAGTTGGCCGCCTCGCGCAGGAGATCGAGTTCGTCGTAGATGGTCTTCTCGTAGTCGCTGACCACGTCCATCGGGTGCAGCCGGCGGGCTTCCGCGGAGAGGCGTTCGGCCATGCGCGCCAGCAGGAACAGCCAGGCGATGTCCTGGCTGATGATGCCCTTGAGGCCAGGCCGCACCACCTTGACCACCACTTCCTCGCCAGTACGCAACTGGGCCGCGTGGACCTGGGCCACCGAGGCCGAGGCCAGCGGCTGGTGGTCGAAGCGGGCGAAGGCCTGCTTGATGGGCACGCCGAGCTGGGCCTCGATGAGCGCCACGGCCTTTTCCGGCGGGAAGGGCGGAACCTTGTCCTGCAGGAACATCAGCTCGTCGGCGATATCCTCGGGCATGAGGTCGCGGCGCGTGGAGAGGATCTGGCCGAACTTGACGAACACCGGCCCCAGTCCTTCCAGGGCCAGACGCAGGCGGGCACCGCGCGGCAGCGTCTTGCTCGGCCGCGGCAGCCAGCGCCAGGGCAGCACGTAACGGGTGGCGCGCAGGTACCAGGGCAGCGGCAGGGCATAGACGATGTCGTCCAGCCGATAGCGGATGACGACGAAGAAGATCCGCAACAGGCGGTTGAGGGCAGCAAACAGCTTCATTCGTCGGGGTTATCCCTGGCGTTGCGGGCGGTTTCCAGGCGGGCGAGCCGGGCGTCAAGACGATCCACGTCCAGCCGCAGGGCATCGATCTCGGCGAAGCGAGCCTCGCCTTCCAGGCGACCGACCAGGTGGCGACTTTCCTCGTTCAGCCAGTTGGACAGCGTCAGCTGCAGGCTGTCGCGGCTCTGCGCGCCCAGCGCCTGACCACGCCGGGCCAGGTCGCCCAACAGCGCTGCCGGCAGCGGGCCGAGCCAGCGGCTGACCTCGTGCTGCCAGTCCAGCTCCAGCTTCTGCAGGATGTCGGCGAGTTCGATCAGCAGGGTGCTGTCGCCTTCCAGGCGGACATCCGGCTGGTGCAGTACGCGCTGCTTGTCGCGGGCCAGGGCCAGCTCGGCCAGGCGCGTCGCCGGGGCGCTCAGGGTGCAGTCGACGTCGCCCTCGTGGTGGGCGGCGAAGTGCAGGCCGTCACCGGCCGGCAGGATGTAGAGACGCAGCGCGGGTTGCCGGGTCTGCACCGCGATCACCCGCCCGGTCAGCGCGGCCAGGCGCGGCAACGCCACCGGGTCGAGCGCCAGCAGCGGATTCAGGCCGCGCTCCAGCGCCGCCAGCAAGGCCTGGGTGACGAGGGCCATCAGGGCTTGATGCCGCGATGCAGGGCGACCACGCCGCCAGTCATGTTGTGGTAGGAGACGCGGGCGAAGCCGGTCTCCTCCATCATGGCCTTGAGGGTCTGCTGGTCGGGGTGCATGCGGATGGATTCCGCCAGGTAGCGATAGCTCTCGGCGTCACCGGCCACCAGCTTGCCCATCAGCGGCAGGAAGCCGAAGGAGTAGGCGTCATAGGCCTTGGACACCAGCGGGTTGGTGGGCTTGGAGAATTCCAGCACCAGCAGCCGGCCACCGGGCTTGAGCACGCGCAGCATGGAGGCCAGCGCCTGGTCCTTGTGGGTGACGTTGCGCAGGCCGAAGGCGATGGTGATGCAATCGAAATGGTTGTCGGGGAAGGGCAGCTTCTCGGCATCCGCCTGGACGAAACGCACGTTGCTGGCCACGCCCTCGTCAAGCAGGCGATCACGGCCGACCCTGAGCATGGAATCGTTGATGTCGGCCAGCACGACCTCGCCGGTGGGGCCGACCAGGCGGGCGAACTGCTTGGTCAGGTCGCCGGTACCGCCGGCGATGTCCAGCACCCGGTTGCCGCGGCGCACGCCGGACAGCTCGATGGTGAATCTCTTCCACAGCCGGTGGATGCCCGCCGACATCAGGTCGTTCATCACATCGTACTTGGCGGCCACCGAATGGAAGACCTCCGCGACCTTGTAAGCCTTCTGGCTCTCCGGCACGCTCTGGTAGCCGAAGTGGGTCTGGGATTCGGCCTCGGGGCCTTTGCGCGGATCGCTCATGGGGCTACACCTGGGACAGGGACAAGAGGGCATTCTAGCAGGCCGATCACCCGGCTTGCCCGGCTAAAACCAGGGCTGACCGCTCGGTTCTCGCGATTGGCGGCGTGGCGGGCCCTCGCTATAGTCATGGCCCTTTATCCGGAGTTCCCCGATGTCCCAGATCACCATCGAACGCAGCCACTCGCTCGGGCTGGAAGGCGCCCGGCAGAAGGCCGACCAGCTGGCGGAAAAACTCACGCGTGACTATGGGGTGGCCTGCGCCTGGGAAGGCGACACCCTGACCTTCGCGCGCAGTGGCGTGGATGGGCGGATCGAGGTCGGTGAGGACCGGGTGCGGGTGCTGGCGACCCTGGGCATGATGTTCTCGATGCTCAGCGGCCAGATCGAGAAGGAGATCGAGCGCAAGCTGGACAAGGCCCTGGCGGCCTGAGTCCAGGTCAGAGCATCAGCTTGACCGCGCTGACGTGCGGGTCCCGCGTCTTGCCGGCGCGGGCCAGCTGCTCCAGGTAGTCCGCCCAGAGCTGGTCGCGGCGACTGCCCAGTTCGTAGAGATAATCCCAGCTGAACAGGCCGCTGTCGTGGCCGTCGTCGAAGGTCAGCTTGATGGCGTAGCGCCCGGCCGGTTCCACGGCCGTGATGCCGACCTGCTGCTTGCCGAACTGCAACACCGGATTGCCGTGTCCCTGGACTTCAGCCGAGGGCGAGTGCACCCGCAGGAACTCGGCGGGCAGCTCGAAGGTTTCCGCGCCGTAGCTGACGCTGAGAGTCTTGGAGGCCTTGCGCAGCTGGATGGCGGTGGGGGTACGCATGTTGAGGTTCCCTGGGCGGTTTTGCAGTCTTTGCCTGAGGCCATCGCGGCCCTGGACCGGTCCTACAGGCTGCCGTAGGTTGGGTTAAGCCTAGCGAAGCCCAGCACGGGCTCGGGGAGCATGCCATGTTGGGCTTCGACGATAGTGCTGTCTCAACCCAACCTACGGTTTGGTTGCAGCCTTTGCTTTGGCCATCGCGGCCATGGGCCGCTCCTACAGGGTTCGATGTCTCCTGTAGGAGCGGCCGCATCGGCGGACCGCCATGGCCGCGATCACAGAGTCGCCGAGCCTACCGTCACAGTATATAGCGCGACAGGTCTTCGTCCTGGGCCAGTTCGCCCAGGTGGCCGTTCACATAGGCCGCGTCGATGACGATGGGCTCGCCGTTCTGCTGGCCGGCGAGGTCGGCGGCGCTGAAGGACACCTCTTCCAGCAGGCGCTCCAGCAGGGTGTGCAGGCGCCGGGCACCGATGTTCTCGGTCTTCTCGTTGACCTGCCAGGCGATCTCGGCGATGCGGGTGATGCCGTCGGCGGCGAAGTCCACGTGCAGCCCTTCGGTCTTGAGCAGCTCGCGATACTGCTCGGTGAGCGAGGCGTGCGGCTCTGTGAGAATGCGCTCGAAGTCCTGCGGGGTCAGCGCCTTGAGCTCGACGCGGATCGGCAGGCGACCCTGCAGTTCCGGCACCAGGTCGCTGGGCTTGGACAGGTGGAAGGCGCCCGAGGCGATGAACAGGATGTGGTCGGTCTTGACCATGCCCAGCTTGGTGTTGACGGTGCAGCCCTCGATCAGTGGCAGCAGGTCGCGCTGCACGCCTTCGCGGGAGACGTCGGCGCCACTGGTGTTGCCACGCTTGGCGACCTTGTCGATCTCGTCGATGAAGACGATGCCGTGCTGCTCGACGGCCTCCAGGGCGCGGCCCTTGAGTTCTTCTTCGTTGACCAGGCGGGCGGCCTCTTCGTCACGCACCAGCTTGAGCGCTTCCTTGACCTTGAGCTTGCGCTGCTTGGTCTTGCCCTTGTGCATGCCGGCGAAGAGATTCTGCAGCTGGCTGGTCATCTCCTCCATGCCGGGCGGGGTCATGATCTCGACGCCGGCCGGGGTATCGGCGACCTCGATGTCGATGTCCTTGTCGTCCAGCTGACCTTCGCGCAGGCGCTTGCGGAACAGCTGGCGAGTGTTGCTATCGGTGGCGGCCGGCTGGGGCTCGTTGCTGAAGCCCACCGAGGGGCGGGCGGCGGGCAGCAGGGCATCGAGGATGCGCTCTTCGGCGGCGTCTTCGGCGCGATGGCGGTTACGCACCATCTCCTGCTCGCGCAGCATCTTCACGGCGGCGTCGGCGAGGTCACGGATGATGGACTCGACGTCACGGCCGACGTAGCCGACCTCGGTGAACTTGGTGGCTTCCACCTTGAGGAAGGGCGCATTGGCCAGCTTGGCCAGGCGCCGGGCGATCTCGGTCTTGCCCACGCCCGTGGGGCCGATCATCAGGATGTTCTTGGGCGTGACCTCGGGGCGCAGCTCGGCGGGCAGCTGCATGCGCCGCCAGCGGTTGCGCAGGGCGATGGCCACGGCGCGCTTGGCGTCGTCCTGGCCGATGATGTGGCGATTGAGTTCGTGGACGATCTCGCGGGGGGTCATGGACATGGGCAGTCTCTAAACCGGATCACGCCTGGGGCGCGTCCAGCTCCTCGATGGTCAGGTTGCGGTTGGTGAACACGCAGATGTCACCGGCGATGTTCAGGGCGGTCTCGGCGATCTCGCGGGCGCTCAGGTCGGTATGCATGAGCAGGGCGCGGGCGGCGGCCTGGGCATAGGCGCCACCGGAGCCCATGGCGATCAGGCCCTCTTCGGGCTCCACCACGTCGCCGTTGCCGGTGATGATCAGGGAGGCATCCTTGTTGGCCACGGCCAGCATGGCTTCCAGGCGGCGCAGGGCGCGATCGGTGCGCCAGTCCTTGGCCAGCTCGACGGCGGCGCGGACCAGGTGGCCCTGGTGCTTCTCGAGTTGCGCCTCGAAGCGCTCGAACAGGGTGAAGGCGTCGGCGGTACCGCCGGCGAAGCCGGCCAGCACCTCGCCCCGGTACAGCCGCCGGACCTTCTTGGCGTTGCCTTTCATGACGGTGTTGCCCAGGGAAACCTGGCCGTCGCCGCCGATCACGACCTTGCCGTTGCGGCGTACAGAAACGATGGTGGTCAAGGGAATCTCTCCGCGTTGCTTGGGGCGGTCAGCCCCGGTTACGCAGAGATATGGGGATGGCCGCGACGCCCTTCAAGCGCCGCGGCGAGGGGATTCATCCAATCAGTGACCGCGGCGTTGCTGCAGCAACAAATTCTTGAAACCGCTGCCGGCGAGCTGCTTCTGCGCCTGGGTCAGCTGGTCGCGATCACTGTAGGGGCCGACCAGCACCCGGTACCAGGTGTCGTCCTTGACCTTGCCCGACTCCACGCGCACGTCCTGGCCGAGCATGATGATCTGGGCGCGGACCCGGTCGGCATCGGCCTGGGTACGGAACGAGCCGGCCTGTAGGAAGAACAGCGTCACCGGCGGCTGGGCCTTGGTGGTGGCTTCCTTGGGCGGCGTGGCGGCAGGCTGGCCCGGCGCGGTCGTCGGAGTGGCCGGCGTCGTGCTGGTGGGCTGGCCGGGTTGGGCCGGGGTCGCCGCGGCATCCGGTTTCGCCGGGGTGGTCGGCTTGGCGGTCGGGGTGCGCGGGACGGCGTCCGGCGGCACTATCACCTCGGATTCCGGCAGCAGGGTATAGAAGTCGTACTTGGGCTTGATCGGTGTGGGTGGCGTGCCTTCGGTCTTGCCGGCGCTGGTCGAGGGCTTGCCATTGCCCGCCGCGGCCGCCGGACGACCTTCTTCCGGCTTGGCGCGCTGCACCGCCTTGTTGCCCGGTTCGAGCTTCATCAGGAACACCACGAAGGCGCCGATGGCCAGGCCCGAGGCGAGCCAGACCCAGCCGGGCAGGGGCTGCTTTTTCGGAGCCGAGGTATTGCGACTGGCGCCGCGCTTGGGTGGGGCTTTCTTGGCCATCAGGCGGTGATCCGTCTCTTACATGCGTTCCAGGGTGTGCAGGCCGAGCAGTTCCAGACCCTGCTTGAGGGTGCGCCCGGTGAGGGCGGCCAGGCGCAGCCGGCTCTGGCGCAGCTCGGGGTCCTCGGCGGTCAGGATCGGGCAATTCTCGTAGAAGCTGGAGAACAGCCCGGCCAGGTCGTAGAGGTAGCTGCACAGCAGGTGCGGGGTGCCCTTGTCGGCGACGCTGGCGAGGATCTCGCCGAACTGCGCCAGCCGCCCGCCGAGGTCCTGCTCCTGGGGGGCGTCCAGGCGGATGCTGCCCTCGGGCGCGGTCTGCCCGGCCTTGCGCAGCACGCTGGCGACCCGGGTGTAGGCGTACAGCAGGTAGGGCGCGGTGTTGCCCTCGAAGCTGAGCATCTGCTCGAAGTTGAAGCTGTAGTCGCTGGTGCGGTGCTTGGACAGGTCGGCGTACTTGACCGAGGCGATGCCCACCACGCGGCCGATGTGGCGCAGCTCTTCTTCGCTGAAGGGCGTTTCGCCGCGCTCGGCGCGTCCGGCATTGCGCTCCTTGACCAGCTGGTAGGCGCGTTCCTCGGCTTCGTCGAGCAGGTCGACCAGCTTGACGGTGCCACCGTCACGGGTCTTGAACGGACGACCGTCGGCGCCGTTCATGGTACCGAAGCCCATGTGCTCCAGCCCCATGGCCGGGTCGACGAAACCGGCGCGGCGCGCCACCTCGAAGGCCATCTGGAAGTGCAGGGCCTGGCGCTGGTCGACGAAGTAGAGCGCCCGGTCGGCGTGCAGCTGGCGGCTGCGATAGCGCATGGCGGCGAGGTCGGTGGTGGAATAGAGGTAGCCGCCACCGGCCTTCTGCACGATCACCGGCAGGGGATTGCCCTCGGCGTTCTTGAATTCGTCGAGGAAGACGCAGCGGGCGCCATCGCTCTCGGTGAGCAGGCCGGCGGCGTCCAGGTCGGCCACCACCTGGGCCAGGTCGTCGTTGTAGGCGCTCTCGCCCTTGACATCGGCCGGGGTCAGCTTGACGTTGAGGCGGTCGTAGACCTCCTGGCAGTGGGACAGGGAGACGGCGTTGAATCTTTCCCACAGGCGCAGGCAATCGGCATCGCCCGCCTGCAGGGCCACCACCAGTTCGCGGGCGCGGGCGGCGAATTCCGGCGAGGCGTCGAAGCGGCCCTTGGCGGCGCGGTAGAACACCTCTAGGTCGGCCAGCTCACCTTCGGCGGCCTGGGGCTGTTCTTCCATGTAGGCCAGCAGCATGCCGAACTGGGTGCCCCAGTCGCCCACGTGGTTCTGGCGGATCACCTCGTCGCCGAGGAATTCCAGTACCCGCGCCACGGCGTCACCGATGATGGTGGAACGCAGGTGGCCGACGTGCATCTCCTTGGCCAGGTTCGGCGAGGAGAGGTCCACCACCACGCGCTGCCGTGGATCGTGCTTGGGCACGCCCAGCTGCGGATCGGCGAAGGCCGCATCCAGCCGTGCGGCCAACTGGGCGTGATTCTGGAAGAAATTGAGGAAGCCCGGGCCGGCGATCTCCACCTTGCTCACCGCCGGATCGGCGGGGAGGGCGGCCAGCAGCTTCTCGGCCAGGTCGCGCGGCTTGGCCCGCGCCGGCTTGGCCAGCAGCAGGGCGACGTTGCTGGCGAAGTCGCCGTGGCTCTTGTCCTTGGTGTTCTCGACCTGGATGGCCGGGGCGACGTCGGCCGGCAGGGTGCCGTCGGCGATCAGGCGGTCGAGGGCGTGCTGGATGAGCTGGCGGATGCTGTCTTTCATGGTCGTTGGCCTTCGGCGTGCGCCGAGCGCGCACTGCGATGAAAACCCGGCATTATCCGTGGCCGGCCCGGCCTTGCCAATGGTAAGCCTGTGCCACTAGAACAGATCGATGGGATCGACATCCAGCGACCAGCGCACCTGCCGGGCCTCCGGCAGGCTTTCCAGCTGCACCACCCAGATCCCCAGCAGCCGATGCAGGGGCGCGCGGCTGCTGCTCTGCAGCAGCAACTGGGCGCGGTGACGACCGGCGCGGCGCTCCATCGGCGCCGGTACCGGACCGAGCAACTCCACCTGAGGCAGGGCGAGATTCACCGCCAGCCCCTCGGCGACGTGGTAGGCCGCTTCGAGGAAATTCTCCACCTGGTCCTGGCGATGCGCATCGGCGCGCAGCAGCGCCAAGTAGGCGAAGGGCGGCAGGCCGGCGGCGCGGCGCTCCTGCAGCGCCTGGCGGGCGAAGGCCGGATAGCCTTCCTCGGCCAGCTGCACCATCAGCGGATGATCGGCCAGGTGGGTCTGGATCAGCACCTGGCCGGGTTCCTCGGCACGACCCGCGCGGCCGGCCACCTGGACGATCTGCTGCGCCATGCGCTCGCTGGCGCGGAAATCGGCGGAGAACAGCCCGCTGTCGGCATCGAGCACGGCCACCAGGGTCACCTTGGGGAAATGGTGCCCCTTGGCGAGCATCTGGGTGCCGACCAGGATGCAGGGCGCGCCACTGTGGATGGTCCGCAAGAGCTTGCCCAGGGCGTCCTTGCGCGCCGTGGTGTCGCGGTCGATGCGCAGCACCGGGATGTCCGGAAACAGCAACTGCAGGCGCTCCTCGGCGCGTTCGGTGCCGGCGCCTACCGGGCGCAGGTCGAGCTTGCCGCAGGACGGGCAATGCCGCGGCGGTGCCTGGCGGTGATCGCAGTGATGGCAGCGCAGTTCGCCGGAGCCGCGGTGGTAGGTCATGCGCGCATCGCAGCGCGGGCACTGGGCCAGCCAGCCGCAGTCGTGGCAGAGCAGGGTCGGGGCGAAGCCGCGGCGATTGAGGAACACCAGTACCTGCTGGCCGCGCTCCAGGGTCGCGCCCATGGCTTTCAAGAGCGGCTGCGACAGGCCGCTGTCCAGCGGACGGCTGCGCACGTCCAGGCGCTCGAAGCGCGGCGGCTGGGCGCCCCCGGCGCGCAGCGACAGGCGCAGATGGGCATAGCGGCCCTGGTCGGCGTTATGAAGGCTTTCCAGCGAGGGCGTCGCCGACCCCAGGACCACCGGCAGGTTCTCGAAGCGGGCACGGACCACCGCCAGGTCGCGGGCGTGATACCTCAGGCCTTCCTGCTGTTTATAGGAAGCGTCGTGTTCTTCATCGACGATGATCAGGCCCGGGTGCTTGAGCGGGGTGAACAGCGCCGAGCGGGTGCCCACCACGATGTCCAGTTCGCCGTCGCGGGCGGCCAGCCAGATGTCCATGCGCTCGCGGTCGGTCAGCGCCGAATGCAGCAGGGCGATGCGGGCGTTGAAGCGCTGCTCGAAGCGTCCCAGGGTCTGGGGCCCCAGGTTGATCTCGGGGATCAGGAGCAGCGCCTGGCGTCCCGCTTCCAGGGTGGCGCGGATCAGTTGCAGATAGACCTCGGTCTTGCCGCTGCCGGTCACCCCTTCCAATAGATAGCAGTGGAACCCGCTGCCGGCGCGGACCGCTTCGTAGGCCAGGCGCTGTTCGCCGTTGAGCGGCAATTCGGCCTGGGCGAGCCAGGAACCCTGGTGCCGGGTCGGCTGGTGATAGCGGGTCTCCACCTTGACCAGGCCCTTGGCCTGCAGGAGATCGAGACTGTCCTTGACCAGGCCGAGCTGGCCGAGCAATTCGTGCAGCACGCCATGGGGATGCTGGCGCAAGGTCTTGAGCGCCTCGCGCTGCCGCGGTGCCCGGGCCAGGCGCGGATCCTCCGGGCGGGCATCGGGCTGGGCGATCCAGAAACGCTGCAACCGGCGCTCGGCCGGCTCGCCCTGACGCAAAAGGGCAGGAAGTGCCCAGCTCAGGGTGTCGCCGAGGCTGTGCTGGTAATACTGGGCGGACCATTGGCAGAGTTCGAACAGCGCGCTCGGTAGCGGCGGACGCTCGTCGAGCAGCTGCAGGGCCTTGCGCAGCTTGTCCGCAGGGACCTCGGTGTCCTGGGCGACCTCGATCAGCACGCCGATGACTTCGCGGCGACCGAAGGGCACCCGCAGCCGTACGCCCGGACGCAACTGCTCCGCGACCGCGCCCTTGGGCGGCAGATAGTCGAACAGGCGACGCAGCGGGGAGGGCAGCGCCAGGCGCAGGATCAGGGGCACGGCAAGGCTCGCAGGGGGAAAGCCCGATGGTAGCAGACGGGCGGCGTGGGGGTCGCTTGCACGTCCTAACCGCTCTGGTATGATTTGCAGCCCAAATCTGTGCGGTATCCGGCAATGGCGCCGGGTGGCGGCACAGCTAGACCCCGAGGATAGCCCCATGAAAGCTGATATCCATCCCCAGTACGATGCCATCGAAGCTACCTGCAGCTGCGGCAACGTCATCAAGACCCGCTCGACCCTGAGCAAGAACATTCACCTGGACGTCTGCTCCGAATGCCACCCGTTCTACACCGGCAAGCAGAAGGTCCTGGACGCTGGCGGCCGTATCGATCGCTTCAAGCAGCGCTTCGGCGTGTTCGGCAGCAGCAAGTAATGCGCTGCCGTCGGCCATCTCCGCATGGCTCGACACGGAAGAAGGCGTCCCTCTGGGGCGCCTTTTTCGTTTGGGCGCTGGGCAGCGCGTCCCTCGCCATGGCCGAGGACTGCCCGCTGCTGCCGGATGGTCAGGAGGTGACGGTCCGGCAGGTGGTGGATGGCGACACCCTGCGGCTGGTCGATGGGCGCTCCGTGCGCCTGATCGGGGTCAATGCCCCAGAGCTGGGCAAATCCGGCGGTACCGCCCAGCCCTATGCCGAGGCGGCCCGCCGGCGTCTGCAGGCGCTGGTCGAGGCCAGTGACGAGCGCCTCCGGCTGGTACCGGGAAGCGAGGCGACCGACCACTATGGGCGGACCCTGGCCCATCTCTATGACCGCCAGGGCAGCAACTTGGAAGCCCGTTTGATCGCCGAAGGACTGGGCTACGCGGTCGCCATCGCGCCCAACACCCGCCTGGCCAACTGCCAGGTGGCGGCGGAGCGCCAGGCACGCCAGGCGCGGCTCGGCCTCTGGAAGCAGGATCCGACCATCGCCGCCAGCGCCGTCCAGGACAGTGGGTTCGCCCTGGTGCAGGGCCGTCTGCGGAGCGTGGAGCGCAACCAGGGTGGCCTCTGGCTGCAGTTCGACGGTGATCTGGTGGTCAGGGTGCCGAGTCGTTTCGTCGCGGCCTTCGCCAAGGTCCCGCTGCAGTCATGGATCGGTCGGACCCTCGAAGCACGGGGCTGGATCGTCGATCGCAGCCGGCAGCGGGAGGAAGGGCGAGCGCGCTGGCAGATGACCCTGAGCGACCCGCACATGCTGGGTCTGCGGGTTGAATCGTTTTAGCCGAAAGTCGTATTGCGATTGATTTCAGGCATATGGCCGATTGCTTGTGGCACCTTGAGTCTTTGCGTATTCTCGCCCGACCCAAGACCCACACCACGCGGATATACCAATAATGTCTGATCTCAAAACCGCTGCCCTCGAATACCATGCTCAGCCGCGCCCCGGCAAACTCAGCGTCGAGTTGACCAAGCCTACCGCCACCGCCCGTGACCTGTCCCTGGCCTACAGCCCGGGTGTCGCCGAACCGGTCCGCGAGATCGGTCGCGATCCCGAACTGGCCTACCGTTACACCGGCAAAGGCAACCTGGTCGCCGTGATTTCCGATGGCACCGCCATCCTCGGCCTGGGCAACCTCGGCCCGCTGGCCTCCAAGCCGGTGATGGAAGGCAAGGGCGTGCTGTTCAAGCGCTTCGCCGGTGTGGACGTCTTCGATATCGAGGTGGAAGCCGAGAGCCCCCAGGCCTTTATCGATACCGTCAAGCGCATCTCCATCACCTTTGGCGGCATCAATCTGGAAGACATCAAGGCACCCGAGTGCTTCGAGATCGAGCGCGCCCTGATCGAGCAGTGCGACATCCCGGTGTTCCACGATGATCAGCACGGTACTGCCATCGTCACCGCCGCCGGCATGCTCAACGCCCTGGAAATCGCCGGCAAGCGCCTGGAAGACGCCAAGATCGTCTGCCTGGGCGCCGGCGCCGCCGCGATCTCCTGCATGCGCCTTCTGGCGAGCATGGGCGCCAAGGTCGAGAACATCTACATGATCGACCGTCAGGGCGTGGTCCACAGCGGCCGCAGCGACCTGAACCAGTACAAGGCGGCCTTCGCCACCGAGACCAGCAAGCGCACCCTGGACGATGCCCTCGACGGCGCCGATGTCTTCGTCGGTCTGTCCGGCCCCAATCTGCTGTCGGCCGAAGGCCTCAAGCGCATGGCGGCCAATCCCATCGTCTTCGCCTGCTCCAACCCGGATCCGGAAATCACCCCCGAGCTGGCCCACGCCACCCGTGACGACGTGATCATGGCCACCGGTCGTTCCGACTACCCGAACCAGGTCAACAACGTCCTCGGCTTCCCCTTCATCTTCCGTGGTGCCCTGGACGTCCGTGCCCGGGTCATCAACGAAGAGATGAAGATCGCCGCCGCCCTGGCCCTGCGCGACCTGGCCAAGCTGCCGGTACCCAAGGAAGTCTGCGAGGCCTACAAGGTCGACAGCCTGAGCTTTGGCCGCGAGTACATCATTCCCAAGCCGATGGACGCGCGTCTGATCACCCTGGTGTCCGATGCCGTGGCCAAGGCCGCCATCGAAACCGGTGTGGCCACGCTGCCCTATCCGGCGAACTATCCGCTGAAGTCGGTGGATGACGTCTTCGCCAAGTAAGGCCTGAAGCAATAAAAACCCCGCCTTGGCGGGGTTTTTTATTGGCTGGAGATCAGAAGATGTCCATGGGTACGGTTTCGCTGGAGGGCAGCGGAGTACCGGGCGCCACGCCGGGCGGGAGCTCGTCCAGGCTCGGCGGGGTATCCTCGCTCTTGAACAGCTCGAAGTAGGCGTTGGGCGTGCCGGGTGGCGCCGCGCGGCCGGTAGTGGGGTCGACGCGGATGGACACGATGCCGTCCGGCTCCTTGAGCTGGTGCGGCGGCTTGTCCTTGAGCGCCGCGCCCATGTAACTCATCCAGATCGGCAGGGCCACGGTGCCACCGAATTCCTGGCGACCCAGGGTATCGGGCTGGTCGAAACCGGCCCAGACCGTGGTCACGTAGTCGCCGTTGTAGCCGGAGAACCAGGTGTCCTTCGACTCGTTGGTGGTACCGGTCTTGCCGGCCAGGTCGTTACGACCCAGCTCCAGGGCCTTGCGCCCGGTCCCGCGCTTGATCACGTCCTGCAGCATGCTGTTCATGATGAAGGCGTTGCGCGGGTCGATGACCTGGGGCGCGAACACCGGTGCCGGATTGGCCGGATCGGCGGCCGCGGTGTCGGCGGCGGGGGTGACCTCGACGCCCGGGACGGTCTTGGCCTGGGCCTGCTGTGGCACCCGTGGCGGCGCGGCGCGGTAGACCACCTTGCCGTCGCGATCGGTCACGTGGTCGACCACATAGGGCGTCACCTTGTAGCCCTCGTTGGCGAACACCGACCAGCCGGTGGCCACTTCCAGCGGCGTCAGGCCCGGGGTGCCGAGGGCCAGGGACAGGTTGCGCGGCAACTGATCGCGCTCGAAGCCGAAGCGACTCACGTAGTCCAGCGCATAGTCGATACCGATGGCCTGCAGTACCCGGATGGAGACCAGGTTGCGCGAGCGATAGAGCGCCTCGCGCAGGCGGATCGGACCGAGGAAGGTGTTGTTGTCGTTCTTCGGCCGCCAGGCTTCGTCGGGATTCTCGTCCATGAAGACGATGGGGGCGTCGTTGACCAGGCTGGCCGCGGTGAAACCCTTGTCCAGGGCCGCGCTATAGATGAACGGCTTGAAGCTGGAGCCGGGCTGGCGGCGGGCCTGGGTGGCGCGGTTGTAGTTGCTCTGCTCGAAGGAGAAGCCGCCGATCAGGGCGCGGATGGCGCCATCCTGGGGATCGAGGGAGACCAGGGCGCTCTGCGCCTTGGGGATCTGCGAGAACTTCAGGCTGCCATCGTCCTGGCGCTGCACCCGGATCAGGTCGCCGACCTTGACCACGTCGGCCGGGCCGTTCGGCCGCGGGCCCAGGCTGTTGGCGCTGAGGTAGGGGCGGGCCCACTTCATCGACTCCCAGGACACCGCCTCTTCCTTGCCGTCGCGGGTCAGCACCAGGATGCCGCTCTTCTCCACCTGGGTGACGATCGCGGGATCCTGGCCGCCGACGATGCGCTGCTTCTGGATCAATGCGGTCCATTCGGCCCGGCTGCGGTTGGGCCATTGCGCCTCAGGACCGCGATAGCCATGGCGCCGGTCGTAGTCGGTCAGGCCATCACGCACGGCTTCGAAGGCATCGGTCTGCAGCCGGCTGTCGATGGTGGTGTACACCTGGTAGCCGTCGGTATAGGCGTCGCCGCCATAGCGGCCGACCATTTCCGCCCGCGCCATCTCGGCGATGTAGGGGGCGTTGAGCTCGGGAATGGCGACGTGGTGATAGGCCTCGAGCGGCTCGGCGATGCCGGCCTGGTAGGCCGCCTGATCGATATAACCGAGCTTGAACATGCGTTCGAGAATCCAATTCCGTCTTTCCAGGCTACGCTCAGGATTAGCGACCGGGTTGTAACGCGACGGCGCCTTGGGCAGGCCGGCGATCATCGCCATCTGGGCGATGGTCAGGTCCTTTATGGACTTGCCGTAGTAGACCTGGGCGGCGGCCTCGATGCCGTAGGCACGGTTGCCCAGGTAGATCTTGTTGACGTAGAGCTCGAGGATCTCGTCCTTGGTCAGTTGGCGCTCGATTTGCAGCGCCAGGAGGATCTCGGTGAATTTGCGCGAGAAGCTGCGCTCGCTGGTCAGGAAGTAGTTCTTGGCGACCTGCATGGTGATGGTGCTGCCGCCGGTCTGGATGTGTCCGGTCTTGACCAGCTGGCTCACCGCTCGCGCCAGGCTCTTCACATCCACGCCATAGTGATTGGCGAAGTTGTCGTCCTCGGCGGAGAGCAGGGCATGGATGAAATCGGGGGGTATCTCGTTGAACCGCAGCGGCGAGCGGCGCATTTCGCCGAATTCGGCGATGAGTTTGCCGTCCGCGCTGTACACCCGCAGGGGGATCTGCAGTTGCACGTTACGCAGGGCGTCGATGGAGGGCAGGCTGGGGCTGAGGTAGAGGAAGGCACCGCTGAGACCCAGCAACAGGCTGCAGACCAGGGCGACCAACGACCACCAGAAAAATTTCAAAACACGCATCAAGAGACTTTTCGAATGGAAAGAAGGAAAGGGCGACAGGTGAGGGTCAGCCTACACGGCGTCGCCATTATAGGCGCGTTTGGCGGTTGGCCGCTATTTGCTCGGGTGTCAAGTCTGTTATCTAATGCCCGTCCGCGGAATATCACCGTCGCTCATAGGGAACTGATGTGCTAGGGCTATTCAGAAAGAAGGCGAATACGCTGCTGGGTATCGACGTCAGTTCGACATCCGTGAAACTCATCGAGTTGAGCCGTGCAGGCGGTCGCTATCGGGTAGAAGCCTATGCGGTCGAACCCCTCCCGGCCAATGCCGTGGTCGAGAAGAACATCGCCGAGCTGGAGGGCGTCGGCCTGGCCATCGGCCGGGTGCTGGTCAAGGCGCGCACCTCCGCGCGCAGCGCCGCCGTGGCCGTGTCCGGCTCGGCGGTGATCGCCAAGACCATCGAGATGGATGCCGGCCTGTCCGACGACGAGCTGGAAAACCAGATCAAGCTGGAAGCCGACCAGTACATTCCCTATCCCCTCGACGAGGTCGCCATCGACTTCGAGGTGCAGGGGCCGTCGCCGCGCAACGCCGAGCGCGTCGAGGTGCTGCTGGCCGCCTGCCGGAAGGAAAACGTCGAGGTCCGCGAGGCGGCCCTGGCCCTGGCCGGCGTCTCGGCCAAGGTGGTCGACGTCGAGGCCTATGCGCTGGAGCGCGCCTACCAGCTGCTGGCCAATCAGCTCGGTGGCCACGTCGACGACCTGACCGTGGCGGTGGTCGACATCGGCGCCACCATGACCACCCTGAGCGTGCTGCACAACGGCAAGACCATCTATACCCGCGAGCAGCTGTTCGGCGGCCGCCAGCTCACCGAGGAGATCCAGCGCCGCTATGGCCTGTCGGTGGAGGAGGCCGGGCTGGCCAAGAAGCAGGGCGGGCTGCCGGACGACTACCAGAGCGAGGTCCTCACCCCCTTCCGCGAGGCGGTGGTACAGCAGGTCGCGCGCTCGCTGCAGTTCTTTTTCGCCGCCGGGCAATACAATGATGTGGACTACATCTTGCTTGCCGGAGGAACAGCGTCAATTTCCGGACTCGACCGTTTGATCCAGCAGAAAATCGGCACCCCGACCGTCCTGGCCAATCCCTTCGCCGACATGACCGTCAGCAACAAGGTCAATGCGGCAGCCCTGGCGGGGGACGCTCCGGCACTGATGATCGCCTGCGGCCTGGCCATGAGGAGTTTCGACTAGATGGCCCGCATCAACCTCTTGCCCTGGCGGGAACAGCTGCGCGAAGAAAGACGCAAGCAGTTCCTGGTCATCCTGGGCGGCATCTTCGTGCTGTCGTGCGGCGCCGTATTCCTCGGCGATCAGTACCTGTCCGGTGAGATCACCCACCAGGAGGCGCGCAACGCCTTCATCCAGCAGAACATCGCCCAGCTCGACGTGCGCATCAAGGAAATCAGCGAACTCAAGACCCGCCGCCAGCAGCTGCTGGCGCGGATGAAGATCATCCAGGACCTGCAGGGCAATCGGCCGGTCATCGGCCATGTCTTCGACCAGCTGGTGCGGACCCTGCCGGACGGGGTGTATTTCCGTGAGCTGAAGATGCAGGGCGATACCCTGTCGATCAGTGGCGAGGCGGAATCCAACAACCGGGTCTCCAACCTGATGCGTAACCTGGACGCCTCGGACTGGTTCGCCTCGCCGACGTTGATCGAGGTGAAGGCGACCACCGCCGGGGCGGTGGACCAGGCCAACACCTTCCAGCTCACCGTCAAGCAGACCCAGCCCGGCGCACCGGCGCCGGCCCCGCTCGCCCAGGGAGTCAAGCCATGAGTCTCGCCGATTCCCTGGCCAGTCTGCGCAAGATCGACATCAATGAACTCAGTCTCGAGAACCTGGGCTCCTGGCCCAAGCCGGTCAAGGTCATCGCCTGCCTGCTGATCGTGCTGGTGGTGCTGCTGCTCGGCTACCAGTTCCACCTCAGCGACCTGCAGGCGCAGCTGGAGAACCAGCGCACCCAGGAAGAGACGCTCAAGCAGCAGTACGCCAGCAAGGCCTTCCAGGCCGCCAACCTGGATGCCTACAAGCAGCAGATGGTGGAGATGGAAGAGTCCTTCGGCGCGCTGTTGCGGCAGCTGCCGGGCGACACCGAGGTACCGGCGCTGCTCGAGGACATCACCCGCACGGGCCTGGGCAGTGGCCTGGAATTCGAGCAGATCAAGCTCCTCCCCGAGGTCACCCAGCAGTTCTACGTCGAGTTGCCGATCCAGATCACCGTGGTGGGCAGCTATCATGACCTGGCGACCTTCGTCAGCAGCGTCTCCAGCCTGCCGCGCATCGTTACCCTGCACGACTTCGATCTCAAGCCGGTGGATGACAAGACGGCCAATGGCAGCGGTTCCGTGTCCGGTACCGGTGGCAAGCTGCGCATGAACGTGCTGGCCAAGACCTATCGCTACAACGACAAGGGGCTCGGCAAATGAGAACGCCCCTGCTGCTTTGCCTCCTGACCAGCGTGCTGGTCGGCTGCGGTTCCAGCGATACCAGCGATCTGCAGGCCTTCATGGATGAAACCCGCGCCAAGCCGCGCGGTTCCATCGAGCCGCTGCCGCAATTCCGCGCCTACGAGCCCTTCACCTACGCCGCGGCGGCCCTGCGCAGCCCCTTCCAGGCGCCGATCCGCATCGATCCTACGGTGCGCCAGCGCGGCACCGGCAACATCAAGCCGGACGCGAATCGGCCCAAGCAGTTCCTCGAGGGCTTCAACATCGAAACCTTCAGCATGGTCGGCATCCTGGCCAATGCCAGTGGCCGCTATGCCCTGGTCAACGGGGCCGGCGGGGTGCATCGCGTCAAGGTGGGGGACTACCTGGGGCGTAACGACGGGCGCATCACCAAGATTACCGACGGTGAGATCGACGTGATCGAAATCGTCCCGGATGGCGAGGGTGGCTGGCTGGAACGGCCGCGCACCATCACCTTGAAGGAAAAGACTTAATGGGCAGGGCGAGTACAGTGAAGACGAAAAGCGCAAGACGGTTGGGACTGGGCTTGGCCTTGCTGCTGGGCGGCCTGGCCGGCCAGGCCCTGGCGGCCGATCTGCAGGCCTTGAACGTCGCCTCCCTGCCCGGGGATCGCATCGAACTCAAGCTGACCTTCGATCAGCCGGTGCCCGTGCCCAAGGGCTACACCATCGAGCAGCCGGCGCGGATCGCCCTGGACCTGCCCGGGGTGGCCAACAAGCTGGGTAGCAAGAGCCGTGACCTGGGCAATGGCAATGCGCGCAGCGTGACGGTGGTCGAGGCGGGCAACCGGACCCGGCTGATCATCAACCTCACCAACCTGGCCAGCTACGACACCCGCGCCGACGGCCGCAACCTCTTCGTCACCATCGGTGGCACCGCGGGGCGCCAGACCGTCAGCGCCCAGGCCAACCTGACGCCGAACCTGCCCCGCGCGGCCGCGCCGGCCACCGTGACCGCACCTTCGGCCATGCCCCTGCCGGCCACGCGCGGCGCCTTGCCGCCGACCCCGGCCAGCTCGACCGTGGCCGCCATGACCGCGCCGCGTCCGCAGCTGCGCGGCAAGGCGATCCGCCATATCGATTTCCAGCGTGGTCCCCAGGGCGAGGGCAACGTGGTCATCGACCTGAGCGAGACCGGCATCAACCCGGACATCCAGGAGCAGGGCGGCAAGATCCGCCTGACCTTCGCCGGAACGCAGCTGCCCGAAGAGCTGCGCGTGCGCCTGGACGTCAAGGACTTCGCCACGCCGGTGCAATTCGTCAATGCCTCGGCCGACAACGGCGCCGCCTCCATCGTCATCGAGCCGACCGGCACCTACGACTACCTGGCCTACCAGACCAACAATCGCCTGACCCTGAGCGTCAAGCCGCTGACCACCGAGGAAAAGGAAAAGCGCGCAGCGGATCGCTTCACCTATACCGGTGAGAAGCTGTCGCTCAACTTCCAGGACATCGATGTTCGCTCGGTGCTGCAGCTGATCGCCGACTTCACCAACCTCAACCTGGTGGCGAGCGATACCGTGCAGGGCAACATCACCCTGCGCCTGCAGAACGTGCCCTGGGACCAGGCGCTGGACCTGATCCTCAAGACCAAGGGTCTGGACAAGCGCCAGATCGGCAACGTGCTGCTGGTGGCCCCGGCCGACGAGATCGCCGCCCGCGAGCGCCAGGAGCTGGAGTCGCAGAAGCAGATCCAGCAGCTGGCGCCGCTGCGCCGCGACCTGATCCAGGTCAACTACGCCAAGGCCGCCGACATCGCCAAGCTGTTCCAGTCGGTGACTAGCGCCGACAAGACCGCCGACGAGCGCGGCTCCATCTCGGTGGACGAGCGCACCAACAGCATCATCGCCTACCAGACCCAGAATCGCCTGGACGAACTGCGCCGCATCGTCTCCCAGCTGGATATCCCGGTCCGCCAGGTGATGATCGAGGCGCGCCTGGTGGAAGCCAACGTCGACTACAGCAAGCAGTTGGGTGTGCGCTGGGGCGGTAATAGCAGCCACGGCAATTTCTCGGTCTATGGCAAGGATGGCGCGACGACCGTGGACAGCACCACCGGCCAGGTCTACCTGCCGGGAACCAGCACGGTCGGCAACTTCACCTCCACCAGCGGCGTGGCGCCCACGCCCTTCGTCGACATGGGCGTTTCCGGCAGCACCTCCGGCATCGGTATCGGCTTCATGGCCGGCGGCCAGATGCTCGACCTGCAGCTGTCCGCCCTGCAATCCAGCGGCAACGGCGAGATCATCTCCCAGCCCAAGGTGGTGACCTCGGACAAGGAGACCGCCAAGATCCTGCGCGGTACCGAGATTCCCTACCAGGAGGCCAGCTCCAGCGGTGCCACCAGCACCAGCTTCAAGCAGGCCGCGCTGTCCCTGGAGGTCACGCCGCAGATCACCCCGGACAACCGCATCATCATGGAGGTCAAGGTCAACAAGGATGCGCCTGACTACCAGAACGCCCTCAACGGCGTGCCGCCGATCAGCAAGAACGAGGTCAATGCCAAGGTGCTGGTGAGCGATGGCGAGACCATCGTGCTCGGCGGCGTGTTCTCCAACACCCAGACCAAGTCCACCACCAAGGTGCCGATGCTGGGCGACATCCCCTATGTCGGCCGCCTGTTCCGCCGGGATTCGGTCACCGATAGCAAAGTCGAGCTGCTGATCTTCCTCACGCCGCGTATCATGAACAACCAGGCGATAGCGGTCGGTCGATGACATAAGTGCGTAATCTGTTTCTCGTAGGACCGATGGGCTCGGGCAAGAGCACCATCGGTCGGCTCCTGGCGAAGGAGCTGCGGTTGCCGTTCAAGGATTCCGACAAGGTAATCGAAGAGCGCACCGGTGCCGACATTCCCTGGATCTTCGACGTGGAAGGCGAGCAGGGCTTTCGTGAGCGCGAACGCGCCGCGATCGCCGAGCTGTGCGCGGAAAACGGCCTGGTCATGGCGACCGGCGGCGGCGCCGTGCTGCGCGAAGACAATCGCGAGGCGCTCAAGCGCGGCGGGCGGGTCATCTACCTGCATGCCTCCATCGAGCAGCAGATCGAGCGGACCGCCCGGGACCGCAACCGGCCGCTGTTGCAGACCGCCGATCCCGCGGCGGTGCTGCGCAACCTCATGGCCATGCGCGATCCGCTCTACCGCCAGATCGCCGACATCATCATCGAGACCGACGAGCGGCCGCCGCGGCTGGTGGTACTGCAGATACTCGACCGTCTGAAAGCCCTGGCACCGCATTAAAGCCGCGCGCGTTCTGCGCTATGCTAGGCGCCCTTTGAATCTTGGTGACGGCATGCGGACTCTTCACGTCGAGCTCGGTGAGCGCAGCTACCCGATCTACATCGGCCAGGGCCTTCTGGATCGACCGGAATGCTTCCTGCCCCATCTCGCCGGGCGCAAGGTGGCCATCGTCACCAACGAAACCATCGCGCCGCTCTATCTGGAGCGGCTCCTGCGCACCCTGGGCGATCGCCTGGTCAGCACCATCGTGCTGCCCGATGGCGAGGCGCACAAGAACTGGCAAACCCTGCAGCTGATCTTCGATGGCCTGCTCCAGGATCGCCATGACCGCAAGACCACCCTGATCGCCCTGGGTGGCGGGGTGATCGGCGACATGGGGGGGTTCGCCGCGGCCTGCTATCAGCGCGGCGTGGATTTCATCCAGGTGCCCACCACCTTGCTCTCCCAGGTGGACTCCTCGGTCGGCGGCAAGACCGGCATCAACCACCCGCTGGGCAAGAACATGATCGGCGCCTTCTACCAGCCGAAGGCGGTCGTCATCGACACCGACAGCCTGGCGACCCTGCCGGCGCGCGAGCTGTCGGCCGGCCTGGCGGAAGTCATCAAGTACGGCCTGATCTGCGACGAGCCCTTCCTCGGCTGGCTCGAAGAGCATGTCGAGGCGCTGCTAGCCCTCGATCAGGCGGCGCTCACCCAGGCCATCGAGCGCTCCTGCGCGGCCAAGGCCCAGGTCGTCGGCAGCGACGAGCGCGAGTCGGGCTTGCGCGCCATCCTCAACCTGGGCCATACCTTCGGCCATGCCATCGAGACCCACCAGGGCTATGGCGTCTGGCTGCATGGCGAGGCGGTCTCCGCCGGGATGGTGATGGCGCTGCAGATGTCCCTGCTGCTGGGCTGGTTGAGCGCGGCCCAGCGCGACCGCGCCATCCGCCTGCTGGTCAAGGCCCGGCTGCCCGTGGTGCCGCCGGCCGACATGCTGCCCGCCGATTTCGAACGCCTCATGGCGGTGGACAAGAAGGTCCTGGATGGACAACTCCGGCTGGTGCTGCTTAGTGACCTGGGCCAGGCCGTGGTGACCGCCGACTTCGCCCGCGACATCCTCGAGCAGACGCTGCGTACCGATTACCGCGTTCTGACCGCCCAGTAAGGAGAGCAAGAGAGTCCCATGTCCAATCTGCACGCCGACGAAGCCTTTCTCGGTCACTACCAGTTCACCCACGACCCGTTCGCCGCGCGCGTTCCCGGTTTCAAGTTCTTCCCGGCGCAGCGCAAGCCGGTACTGGGCCAGCTGCATCACCTGGCCCGCTACAGCCAGCTGCTGCTGGTGGTCAGCGGTCCCGAGGGCAGCGGCAAGACGCTGCTGCGCCAGGCCCTGGCGGCCAGCACCAAGAAGGAAGCCGTGCATTGCGTGGTGATTTCCGCGCAGAACGGCGGCGACGCCCGCACCGTGCTGGCCCAGGTCGCCAAGGGCGTGGGCGCCGATAGCCAAACCCCGGCCGCCATTCTCGAGCAGGCCGCAGAAGTGCGTCTGGCGGGGCAGGAGGTCTACATCCTGGTGGATGACGCCGAAGCACTGGCGACGCCTGCCCTGGAAGCCCTGCTGGAGCTGGCCGGCGGCGCCGAGAAGGAGCGTCTGCACGTCTTCCTGTTCGGCGAGGCCGAGGTGGTGATGCGCCTCGAGGACATCGCCCAGGGTGAAGAGCGCTACCACGCCATCGAATTGCTGCCCTACAGCGAAAGCGAGGCCGAAGAATACCTGGCCCAGCGCCTGGAAGGGGCCGGCCAGGGGCTGGAGATCTTCACCGACGAGCAGCTGGCGACCATTCACCAGCGCTCCGGCGGCTGGCCCGGCCGGCTCAACGAAGAGGCGCGGGACATCCTGGTGGCGGGCATGAGCGCCCGCCGCAAGAAGGCGGCGGCACCGGCCAAGGCCTCGCGCAATCTGCTCGCCGCCCTGCCACGCAAGCACCTGATCATTCTCGGGGTGGTGGTGCTGGCGGTCGGCGCCGCGGCGCTGTCGCTCAAGGGCGGCAAGAGCGAGGCGCCGACGACCACGGCGAGCGGACAGGACCTGCCCCTGGGCGGCCAGGCCACGGCTGCCAATGGCAAGGATGCGCAAGGTGCGCCCATCCAGTTCGACGGCTCTTCCAAGCCGCTACCCCTGCCGCTGGTGGGCGAGTCGCAGCCGGTCATCCGCGAGCCGCTGGCGGAAGCCGCCGGTGGGCGCCAGGCCGGCACCGCGGCGGGCAACGACCTGGGCGCGGGTGGCGTGCCACCAACCGTGAGCACCGACGCCCCGCCCATCAGTGACGAGGATGAACTGCCCAGCCGGACGCCGGCACGCACGCCAGCGCCCAGTGCGCCGGCAGTGGCCGCTCCGGCGCCCCGGCATACCGCACCTGCGCCTACTCCCGCGCCGGCACCGGCCAAGCCCGCCCCGGCTCCCGCTGCGCCCGCTACGCATTCCGCAGGTGCGGCCGCAGGCTGGTACAGCAGTCAGTCCGGCAGCAAGTACGCCCTGCAGGTCGTCGGCACCAGCACCGAAAAGGCGGCACAGGACTTCATCGCCGCTCAGGCCGACAGTGGCAGCTTCCATTACTTCAAGAAGAGCTACCAGGGCAAGGCGCTCTATGTGGTGACCTACGGCAACTTCGCCAATCGCGCGGCGGCCGAGGCGGCGGCCAAGCAGTTGCCGGCCAAGGTGCAGGCCAGCAAGCCCTGGCCGCGGACCTTCGCCAGCATCCAGCAGGACATCGCCACCAGCCGCTGATTGTTGTCTGGCAGGAAAGGAAAGCCCCGGCGCTATCACGAGAGTGACGCCGGGGCTTTCTGTTTTGCGTCATGCAATTTTCATCAGGTGTCATCGGTATTTGTCGAAGGCGTTTTTTTCGATACACTGGTCAGCCTTTGACTGTCCGAAAAAAGTTCAAACAAACGGACCGTTTTGTGATGCCTTCGCAACAACCTGATTGCCGGTGAGAGCGCTATGAAAGCAGGCCTGTTCAATCCCGATAGCTTCAAGGACAACTGCGGCTTCGGCCTGATCGCCCATATGCAGGGCGAGCCCAGCCATGACCTGCTGGAAACGGCCATCGAAGCCCTGACCTGCATGACCCACCGGGGCGGTATCAACGCCGACGGCAAGACCGGCGACGGTTGCGGTCTGCTCATGCAGAAGCCGGACGCCTTCCTGCGCGCCATCGCCCAGGAGCAGTTCGGTGCCGAGTTGCCCGAGCAGTACGCCGCCGGCGTGGTGTTCTTCAACCAGGACGAAGCCCGCGCCGAGCAGGCCCGTGCCAACATGAACCTGGAGATCGAGGCCGCCGGCCTGACCCTGGTCGGCTGGCGCAAGGTGCCCATCGATACCTCCGTGCTGGGTGAACTGGCCCTGGCGCGGTTGCCGCGCATCGAGCAGGTGTTCGTCGCCGGTCCCGGTCTCGACGACCAGCAGTTCGCCGTCAAGCTGTTTTCCGCCCGCCGCCGCTCCTCGGTGCGCAACGCCGAGGACGCCGAGCACTACATCTGCAGCCTGTCGTCGCGGGTCATCGTCTACAAGGGTCTGATGATGCCGGCGGACCTTGCCGCCTTCTATCCGGACCTCGGCGATCCGCGCCTGGCTACCGCCATCTGCGTGTTCCACCAGCGCTTCTCCACCAACACCCTGCCGAAGTGGCCGCTGGCGCAGCCCTTCCGCTATCTCGCCCACAACGGCGAGATCAATACCATCACCGGCAACCGCAACTGGGCCCAGGCGCGGCGGACCAAGTTCGTCAACGAACTGATCCCGGACCTCGATCAGCTCGGTCCGCTGGTCAACCGCGTCGGTTCCGATTCCTCCAGCATGGATAACATGCTGGAACTGCTGGTGACCGGCGGCATGGACCTATTCCGCGCCGTGCGCATGATCATTCCGCCGGCCTGGCAGAACGTCGAGACCATGGACGCCGATCTGCGCGCCTTCTACGAATTCAACTCCATGCACATGGAGCCCTGGGACGGTCCGGCCGGCGTGGTGCTGACCGAAGGTCGCTACGCGGTCTGCCTGCTCGACCGCAACGGCCTGCGCCCGGCGCGCTGGGTGACCACCAAGAACGGCTACATCACCCTGGCCTCGGAAGTCGGCGTCTGGAACTACCAGCCCGACGACGTCATCGCCAAGGGCCGGGTCGGCCCGGGCCAGATCCTCGCCGTGGACACCGAGACCGGTGAGGTCTTGCAGACCGACGACATCGACAACCGCCTGAAGGCACGCCACCCCTACAAGCAGTGGCTGCGCAAGAATGCCATGCGCATCCAGGCGACCCTGGACGACAACGATCACGGTTCGGCCTTCTACGACCAGGATCAGCTGCGCCAGTACATGAAGATGTTCCAGGTCACCTTCGAGGAGCGTGACCAGGTGCTGCGCCCGCTGGGCGAGCAGGGCCAGGAAGCTGTCGGCTCCATGGGCGACGACACGCCCATGGCGGTGCTGTCGCGGCGCATCCGTTCGCCCTACGACTACTTCCGCCAGCAGTTCGCCCAGGTCACCAACCCGCCGATCGACCCGCTGCGCGAGTCCATCGTCATGTCCCTGGAGACCTGCCTGGGTGCCGAGCGCAACGTCTTCGAGGAAACCGCCGAGCACGCCGATCGCGCCATCCTGAGCAGCCCGGTGGTCTCGCCGGCCAAGTGGCGGACCATCCTCAACATGCCCAAGCCCGGCTTCGAGCATGTCAAGATCGACCTCAACTACCCCGAGTCCATGGGTCTCGAGGCGGCGCTGCGCAACATCGTCGAGCAGGCCGAGGAAGCCGTGCGCGCAGGCAAGGTGCTGCTGGTGCTGACCGATCGCCACATCGAGCCGGGCAAGCTTCCGGTGCACGCGGTGCTGGCCACCGGCGCCGTGCATCACCATCTGGTCAACCTGGGGCTGCGCACCAGCAGCAACATCCTGGTGGAGACCGCCACCGCCCGCGATCCGCACCACTTCGCCGTGCTGCTGGGCTTCGGTGCCACCGCGGTCTATCCGTTCCTGGCCTACGAGGTGTTGGGTGACCTGATCCGCACCGGCGAGGTGCTGGGCGATCTCTACGAGGTGTTCAAGTACTACCGCAAGGGCATCACCAAGGGCCTGCTCAAGGTGATCTCCAAGATGGGCATCTCCACCGTCGCTTCCTATCGCGGCGCCCAGCTGTTCGAGGCCGTGGGCCTGGCGGACGAGGTCACCGACCTCTGCTTCCCCGGCGTCACCAGCCGCATCAAGGGGGCGCGCTTCGTCGACCTGGAAGCCGAGCAGAAGCTGCTGGCCGGTGAAGCCTGGAACAACCGCAAGCCGATCCAGCCGGGTGGCCTGCTCAAGTTCGTCTATGGCGGCGAGTACCACGCCTACAACCCGGACGTGGTCAACCTGCTGCAGGCGGCCGTGCAACAGGGCGACTACGCCAAGTTCCGCGAATACACCGCACTGGTGGACCAGCGCCCGGTGGCCATGATCCGCGACCTGCTCAAGGTCAAGACCAGCGACCAGCCCCTGGCGCTGGAAGAGGTCGAGCCGCTGGCCAACATCTTCACCCGCTTCGATGCCGCCGGCATCTCCCTGGGTGCCCTGTCGCCGGAAGCCCACGAGGCCCTGGCCGAGGCCATGAACCGCCTGGGCGGGCGCTCCAACTCCGGTGAGGGTGGCGAAGACCCGGCGCGCTACGGCACCGTCAAGAGCTCCAAGATCAAGCAGGTGGCCACCGGCCGCTTCGGCGTGACCCCCGAGTACTTGGTCAATGCCGAGGTGCTGCAGATCAAGGTGGCCCAGGGTGCCAAGCCGGGCGAGGGCGGCCAGCTGCCGGGTGGCAAGGTCAACGGCCTGATCGCCAAGCTGCGCTATGCGGTACCTGGCGTGACCCTGATCTCGCCGCCGCCGCACCACGACATCTATTCCATCGAAGACCTGTCGCAGCTGATCTTCGACCTCAAGCAGGTCAACCCCCAGGCGCTGGTGTCGGTCAAGCTGGTGTCCGAGCCTGGCGTGGGCACCGTGGCCGCCGGCGTGGCCAAGGCCTATGCCGACCTCATCACCATCTCCGGCTACGACGGCGGCACCGGCGCTTCGCCGGTGACCTCCATCAAGTACGCCGGCTCGCCCTGGGAGCTGGGCCTGGCCGAGGCGCACCAGACGCTGCGTGGCAACGACCTGCGCGGCAAGGTGCGGGTGCAGACCGACGGCGGCCTGAAGACCGGCCTGGACGTGATCAAGGCGGCCATCCTCGGCGCCGAGAGCTTCGGCTTCGGCACCGCGCCGATGATCGCCCTGGGCTGCAAGTACCTGCGCATCTGCCACCTGAACAACTGCGCCACCGGCGTGGCCACCCAGAACGACCGGCTGCGCAAGGAGCACTTCATCGGCACGGTGGAAATGGTGATGAATTTCTTCACCTTCATCGCCGAGGAGACCCGCGAATGGCTGGCCAAGCTGGGCGTGCGCAGTCTGGGCGAGCTGATCGGCCGTACCGATCTGCTGGAGATCCTGCCGGGCGAGACCGCCAAGCAGCAGCACCTGGACCTGACCCCGCTACTGGGCAGCGACCATATTCCGGCCGAGAAGCCGCAGTTCTGCCAGGTGGAGAAGAACCCGCCGTTCGACCAGGGGCTGCTGGCCGAGGAAATGGTGCGCATGGCGCTGCCGGGTATCGAGCAGCTCGAAGGCGGTGACTTCAGCCTGAGTATCGGCAACTGCGACCGCTCCATCGGTGCCCGTATCTCCGGCGAAATCGCCCGGCGCCACGGCAACCAGGGCATGGTCAAGGCGCCGGTGACCTTCCGCTTCAAGGGCACCGCCGGCCAGAGCTTCGGCGTCTGGAACGCCGGCGGTCTGCATCTGTATCTGGAAGGCGACGCCAACGACTACGTGGGCAAGGGCATGACCGGCGGCAAGCTGGTGATCACCCCGCCCCAGGGAGCGGGCTTCAAGAGCCAGGAGTCGGCGATCATCGGCAACACCTGCCTCTACGGCGCCACCGGTGGCAAGCTGTTCGCCGCCGGTACCGCCGGTGAGCGTTTCGGGGTACGTAACTCCGGGGCGCACACCGTGGTGGAAGGCACCGGCGACCACTGCTGCGAGTACATGACCGGCGGCTTCGTCTGCGTACTGGGCAAGACCGGCTACAACTTCGGCTCGGGCATGACTGGCGGCTTCGCCTACGTGCTGGACCTGGACAACGGTTTCTACGACCGGGTCAACCACGAGTTGGTGGAGATCCAGCGCATCAACAGCGAGGCCATGGAAGCCTATCGCAGCCACCTGGAAGGGGTGCTGGCCGAATACGTGCGCGAGACCGGCAGTGCCTGGGGCAGCCATCTCCATGAAAACCTGGACGACTATCTGCGCAAGTTCTGGCTGGTGAAGCCCAAGGCGGCAAGCCTGGCCTCGCTGCTGGTCAGCACCCGCGCCCGTCCGGAATAACGACTTCGATGCCGGCTCCCGAGGGAGCCGGTTTCACCGTGCTAGCTCGTGGCGCCCAGCTGATGGGGCGTCGCTTCAAGAGGTTTGGAAATGGCTGAACGTCTGAACAACGACTTCCAGTTCATCGAGGTCGGACGCAAGGATCCGAAGAAGAAACTGCTGCGCCAGCGCAAGAAGGAATTCGTCGAGATCCACGATCCCTTCAAGCCGCAGCAGGCCGCCGAACAGGCGCACCGCTGCCTGGGCTGTGGCAACCCCTATTGCGAATGGAAGTGCCCGGTGCACAACTTCATTCCCAACTGGCTCAAGCTGGTGTCCGAGGGCAACATCCTGGCGGCGGCGGAACTGTCGCACCAGACCAACACCCTGCCCGAGGTCTGTGGCCGGGTCTGCCCGCAGGATCGTCTCTGCGAGGGCGCCTGCACCCTCAACGATGGCTTCGGCGCGGTGACCATCGGTTCGGTGGAGAAGTACATCACCGACACCGCCTTCGCCATGGGCTGGCGCCCGGACATGTCCAAGGTCAAGCCCACCGGCAAGCGCGTCGCCGTGATCGGCGCCGGCCCGGCCGGCCTGGGTTGCGCCGACATCCTGGTACGCAACGGCGTGACCCCGGTGGTGTTCGACAAGCACCCCGAGATCGGCGGCCTGCTGACCTTCGGTATCCCCGAGTTCAAGCTGGAGAAGACCGTGCTCAGCCGCCGCCGCGAAGTCTTCGGCGGCATGGGCGTGGAATTCCGCCTCAACACCGAGGTGGGCAAGGACGTGACCATGGAACAGCTGCTCGAGGAATTCGATGCGGTCTTCCTCGGCATGGGCACCTACACCTACATGAAGGGCGGCTTCCCTGGCGAAGACCTGCCTGGCGTGCACGATGCCCTGGATTTCCTGGTGGCCAACGTCAACCGTAACCTCGGCTTCGAGAAGGATGCGGCCGACTTCGTCGACATGAAGGGTAAGCGCGTAGTGGTCCTGGGTGGCGGCGACACCGCCATGGACTGCAACCGCACCTCCATCCGCCAGGGCGCCAAGAGCGTGACCTGCGCCTACCGCCGCGATGCCGCCAACATGCCGGGCTCGCGCAAGGAAGTGAAGAACGCCAAGGAAGAGGGCGTGAAGTTCCTCTTCAACCGCCAGCCCATCGCCATCATCGGCGAAGACAAGGTGGAAGGCGTCAAGGTGGTGGAAACCCGCCTCGGCGAGCCCGATGCCCGCGGCCGTCGCAGCCCCGAGCCGATTCCCGGCTCCGAGGAGATCCTGCCGGCCGAGGCGGTGGTCATCGCCTTCGGTTTCCGCCCCAGCCCGGCGCCCTGGTTCGAGCAGTTCGGCATCGACCTCGACAGCCAGGGCCGCGTGGTGGCGCCTGGTCTCGGTGAGTTCAAGCACCAGACCAGCAATCCGAAGATCTTCGCCGGTGGCGATATGGTGCGCGGATCCGACCTGGTGGTGACCGCCATCTTCGAAGGCCGCAACGCCGCCGAGGGTATCCTCGACTACCTCGGCGTCTAAGCCGCCCCGGATGGGAAAAAGCCTACCGGCGCCGAGCCGGTCGGCTTTTTTCTTGGGCGTCGTTCGGCGGCGGGGCCGCTTTCTGGTGCAGTCCGGGGTGTCACCAGCGCTCCGGGCTGCCAGTTCACGCGCCTGACGGGCCTGGCACAGGGCCTGCAGAGAACCCGGCTCCTTCCTGCGAGGTACTGCCATGAACAAGCCCGAAATGACCTCCGCCATCCTGGCCGCCAAGCAGCGTCTCGGCCTGAGCTGGGCCGCGATCGCCGCCAGCCTGGAAATGTCGCCGGTCTGGACCACCTCCGCCTGCCTAGGCATGAACAGCATGCCGCCGGCGGTGGCGGAGCGTCTGTGCCAGGTGCTGGAGTTGCCGGACGAGGTGTCCCTGGCGCTGCAAGCCTTTCCGCACAAGCACTGGGACAAGGCCGTGCCGACCGATCCGCTGATCTATCGCTTCTACGAGATGATCAACGTCTACGGCGATACCATCAAAGCCCTGATCCATGAGGAATTCGGCGACGGCATCATGAGCGCCATCGACTTCAGCATGGATATCTCGCGGGTGGCCGATCCCAAGGGTGACCGGGTGCAGATCGTCCTCAACGGTAAGTTCCTGCCCTACAAGAGCTGGTGAGCCGATCGCCGCGATAGACAAAAGGCACGCCCTGGCGCCGTGCCTTTTGCCAGCCGCTTTGCGACAATGCCGGCACTTTTGCTGCCGGATGTCGCCATGACCGCCCTGAAGAACGACCGTTTCCTGCGTGCCCTGCTCAAGCAGCCGGTGGATGTCACCCCGGTGTGGATGATGCGCCAGGCCGGACGCTATCTGCCCGAGTACCGCGCCAGCCGGGCGCGTGCCGGGGACTTCATGAGCCTGTGCAAGAACCCGCAGTTCGCCTGCGAGGTGACCCTGCAGCCGCTTGAGCGCTATCCGCTGGATGCGGCCATCCTCTTCTCCGACATCCTCACCATCCCCGATGCCATGGGCCAGGGCCTGTATTTCGAGACCGGCGAGGGGCCGCGCTTTCGCAAGGTGATCGATACCCCGGCCGACATCGAGGCCCTGCCGATCCCCGATGCCGAAAGCGACCTGGGCTACGTCATGGACGCCGTGCGCACCATCCGTACCGCGCTGGATGGCCGGGTGCCGCTGATCGGCTTTTCCGGCAGCCCCTGGACCCTGGCCACCTACATGATCGAAGGCGGCTCCAGCAAGGACTTCCGCAAGGCCAAGGCCATGCTCTACGACACCCCCGCGGCCCTGCACCTGCTGCTGGACAAGCTGGCCCAGGCGGTCACCGCCTACCTCAACGGCCAGATCCGCGCCGGCGCCCAGGCGGTGCAGATCTTCGATACCTGGGGTGGCAACCTCTCGGCGGCGGCCTACCAGGAATTCTCCCTGGCCTATATGCGCAAGATCGTCGCCGGCCTGATTCGTGAGCACGAGGGGCGCCGGGTGCCGGTGATCCTCTTCACCAAGAACGGCGGACTCTGGCTGGAAAGCCTGGCCGACAGCGGTGCCGAGGCCTTGGGCCTGGACTGGACCTGCGACATCGGCGAAGCCCGTCGGCGGGTCGGCAGCAAGGTCGCCCTGCAGGGCAACATGGACCCCAGCGTGCTCTACGCCAAGCCGGCGGCCATCCGCGCCGAGGTGGGGCGCATTCTGGAAAGCTATGGCCAGGGCAGCGGCCACGTCTTCAACCTCGGCCACGGCATCACCCCCGAGGTGGACCCGGCCCATGCCGGAGCCTTCATCGCCGCCGTGCACGAATTGTCGGGGCGCTACCACCAGGGCTGACTGTGCCGGGATCGGCACGACCGCTCCCAAGTCGAGCGAGCGGGTCGTGACCGGTTGCGGCATAGTCGGGGTTTTCCCGATGGAGCGCCGCCATGGCCCAGATGACCCCGGAAAACCTGCAGCACCTGGCCGAAGAGGTGCTCGCGGCCCATGGCTTCAGCCCGGCGCAGGGCGCGGCCATCGCCGCGGTGATGGTGGCCGGGCAGCAGGATGACTGCGCCTCCCACGGCATCTATCGGCTGCTGGGCATCATCAAGACGCTCAAGGCCGGCAAGGTGGTGGCGGATGCCCAGCCCAGAGTCGAGGACGTGGCCCCGGCCATCGTTCGGGTCGACGCGGGCGGCGGCTTCTCACCGCTGGCCTTCGAGACGGGTCTGCCCCTGCTCGACGCCAAGGCGCGCAGCTGTGGCCTGGCAGCCCTGGCGATCAACAATTGCGTGCACTTCTCGGCGCTCTGGGTGGAGATGGAAGCCCTCACCGCCAGGGGGCTGGTGGCCCTGGCCTGCAATCCGACCCAGGCCTATGTCGCCCCGGCCGGCGGTCGTCGCCCGCTGTTCGGTACCAATCCCCTGGCTTTCGGCTGGCCGCGGCCCGAAGGTCCGCCCTTCGTCTTCGATTTCGCCACCAGCGCCGTGGCCCGTGGCGAGATCGAATTGCATCGTCGCGCGGGCAAGGCCCTGCCCGAGGGCTGGGGCGTGGATGCCGAGGGCGCGCCCAGCAACGATGCCCGCACCGTGCTGGAGGAGGGCGCCATGCTTACCTTTGGCGGTCACAAGGGCTCGGCGCTGTCGGCCATGATCGAATTGCTCGCCGGTCCGCTGATCGGCGATCTCACCAGTCCGGAGTCTTCCGCGGTCGACGCTGGCGCGGGCGGGCTGCCCTATCACGGCGAACTCATCCTGGCCTTCGATCCCCAGCGCTTTCTCGGCGCCGCGGTAGCCGACTACCAACAGCGCGCCGAGCAGTTGTTCGCCGGCATCGAAGCCCAGGGCGCCCGCCTGCCGTCGCAGCGCCGCTATGCCGCGCGGAAGCGCAATACCACCCGCGGCTGGCTCGAGGTGCCGGACGAACTGCTGGCCGACGTCCGGGCACTGCTGCCGGGCTGATCCGGGACGCGATCCACATCACCTGGAGGAGACTGCGACAACGCCGTCGCTGAACCCCACCCCGGACGCAGGGTCCACGGCTGGCCCCCTTAGTGCCAGCCCTGGGTCTCCATGTACGCCGACGACACCGATCGCCCCCACCACCGCGGCCTCCTGCTGCTGAGCATCACCCTCATGGTGCTGGTGTACTTTCTCGACAACCTGTCCATCGCCCTGGCCAATCGTTACGTCTATGGCGGCCTCGGCATCGACCAGCGCAGCTATTCCCTGGCCACCGCCTGCTACAGCGCCGCGGTCATCCTCACCAGCGCGCCGCACCAGTGGTTCGCCCAGCGCCTGGGCTATCGCAACCTGATCTTCGCCGCGGTCGGCATCCATCTCGTCGGGCAGGTGTGCTGCCTGGTCGCCACCGACCTGCCGACCTTCATCGCCGGGCGCGTCCTGATGGGCGCCGGCGCCGCCACCTTCTTCGCCGGGGCGCGGGTGCTGGTGCAGATGTATTTCTCCGGCCCCCAGTTGCCGACCGGGATCCGCGCCTTCGCCTCCGGCGTGCCCCTGGGCGGGGCGCTGGCCTCCTTCACCACCGCGGAGTTGCTGGAAGGCCATCAGTGGCGGGCGATCTTCCTGGTGCCGGCGCTGGCGTGCCTGCTGGTGGCGGTCTGCGTCTGGTTGTCCCTGCCGCGGCGCTCCCATCCGCTGCAGAATTCCGGCGCGCCTTCGCTGCTGTCCATGGTGCTGCTCGCCGCCGGTAGCCTGCTGCTCACCACCACCACCCAGCGGCTGGCCTTCGACTTCTTCAGCGATGGCCCGTGGCTGGCGCTGGAGCTGCTGCTGGGGGCGGCCCTGCTCGGGCTGTACGTCTACTACGAGCGCGGCCTGGCGCGGCCGACGCTGGACTTCAAGCATGCCATCACCCCCGGCTTTCTCGCCGGCATGCTGTTCATGATGCTCAACTACTTCCTGCTCGGCGCCTACAACTTCATCATCCCCCAGTACGTGGTCAACGGCCTGCAACTGCCGGTCTATACCGCCGGGGGCGTCATGGCGCTGGGCTGGCTGTGCGGCCTGGCGCCGCTGTTGATGATCACCTCGGTGCGGCTGCGCGAGCGCTTCCCCTGGGGTGGCTTCCGCAAGTACCTGGTGGCCGGCTACCTGCTGCTGGCCGGCTATGGGTTCTGGATGGTGCGCCAGCACGCCGACGTGCCGCTGTTCCAGCAACTGGTCCCGGGGCTGATGATGCACGGCACCTACCTGATCGGCACCTTCGCGGTGATCATCATGTACACCTTCATGCGCGTCGAGCCGGCCTATTTCAGCCAGGCCTACCAGATCAAGAACATGACCCAGCAACTGGTCATGCCCATGGGCATCGTGCTGTCCAACGTCTTCCTGCAATGGCGCGACGCCTTCCATGCCACGGTGCTCAGCGCCGCCGTTACCCCCTATGCCCAGACCTACCAGGCCTATGGCGAGCGCTATCGGCAGGCCACCGGTGCCGACAGTGCCCTTGCCCAGATCTCCAGCCTGGTCACCCGCCAAAGCCAGGTGCTGGGCTATCTCGACTATTTCTGGCTGGTCGGCTGGGTCGGTCTGGCGCTGGCCGCTTACATGGCCGTGCAGCGGCATTTCCGCTAGGGCGCCGCGATTGCCCGCCCTTAAGCCGACGTTCAGCTAGCGAGCACCATAATGCCGGCTTTTGCAGGCGGCAGTGGCCGCCTGGAGACGGCGTCGGTCGGCCGCACCGCAGTCGGTCCGGAGCTTGCATTGCTGGGCTGTCGGGCTTTGTGGAACAATGCGGGCAACGACAATTTTCAAGGGTGGCAGCCGTGATCGACGCTGATGGTTTTCGCCCCAATGTCGGCATCATTCTCGCCAACGATGCCGGCCAAGTACTGTGGGCCCGCCGGATCAACCAGGATGCCTGGCAGTTTCCCCAGGGTGGGATCGATGACCGGGAAACGCCCGAAGAGGCGCTGTACCGGGAGCTGAACGAAGAGGTGGGACTGAGTCCCGATGATGTCCGTATCCTGGCCTGTACCCGCGGTTGGCTGAGGTACCGGCTGCCGCAGCGCATGGTGCGTACCCACAGCCGTCCGCTGTGCATCGGCCAGAAGCAGAAGTGGTTCCTGCTGCGGCTGACCGCGGAAGAGCAGCGTGTGCGCATGGATGTCACCGGCAAGCCGGAATTCGATGGCTGGCGCTGGGTAAGCTACTGGTACCCCCTGGGCCAGGTGGTGACCTTCAAGCGAGAGGTCTATCGGCGGGCGCTCAAGGAGTTGGCACCCCGCTTGCTGGCCTGATTACCGGTACGGCCGGTGCGAAAGAGGTGAGGAGAAGCTGTGGTCATGCAGGATGAACGACACGTGATGCACGCCGGCGAGTCCGCCGGGCGTCGACTGCGGAGGCGCTAGATGCTTGCAGTTCTGCGCAAGATCGTCCAGGAGGTCAATGCCGCCAAGGATCTGGGGTCGGCACTGTCCATCATCGTGCAGCGTGTCCGCGCGGCCATGCAGTCGCAGGTCTGCTCCGTCTATCTGCTCGACCCGGACACCAACCGCTTCGTGCTCATGGCCACCGAGGGCCTGAACAAGAAGTCCATCGGCCGGGTCAGCATGGCGCCCAACGAGGGCCTGGTCGGCCTGGTCGGCACCCGCGAGGAGCCGCTCAATCTCGAGGACGCCGCCAGCCATCCCCGCTTCCGCTATTTCGCCGAGACCGGCGAAGAACGCTACGCCTCCTTCCTCGGGGCCCCCATCATCCACCACCGCCGGGTGATGGGCGTGCTGGTGGTGCAGCAGAAGGAGCGCCGCCAGTTCGACGAGGGCGAGGAAGCCTTCCTGGTGACCATGAGCGCCCAGCTCGCCGGGGTCATCGCCCACGCCGAGGCCACCGGGACCATTCGCGGCCTGGACCGGCAGGGCAAGGGCATCCAGGAAGCCCGCTTCGTCGGCATCCCCGGTTCGCCTGGCGTCGGTGTCGGCAAGGCCGTGGTGGTACTGCCGCCCGCCGACCTCGAAGTGGTCCCGGACAAGACCGTGACCGACATCGACGCCGAGCTGCAGCTGTTCCGCACCGCCCTCGAAGGGGTGCGGGCGGACATGAAGGCGCTCTCCAAGCGACTCTCGACCCAGCTGCGCAAGGAAGAGCGGGCGCTGTTCGACGTCTACCTGATGATGCTCGACGACGCCGCCCTCGGTAACGAGGTGACCACCATCATCAAGAGTGGCCAATGGGCCCAGGGCGCCCTGCGCCAGGTGGTAATGGAGCACGTCCAGCGTTTCGAGCTGATGGACGACGCCTACCTGCGCGAGCGGGCCGCCGACGTGCGCGACCTGGGTCGCCGGCTGCTGGCCTACCTGCAGCAGGCCCACCAGGCCTGCCTGATCTATCCCGAGAACACCATCCTGGTCAGCGAGGAACTCTCGCCGGCCATGCTCGGCGAGGTCCCCGAGGGGCGCCTGGTCGGCCTGATCTCGGTCCTCGGCTCCGGCAACTCCCACGTCGCCATCCTGGCCCGCGCCATGGGGGTGCCCACGGTCATGGGCGCGGTGGACCTGCCGTATTCCAAGGTGGACGGCATCGACCTCATCGTCGATGGCTACCACGGCGAGATCTTCACCAATCCGTCGCCGACGCTGATCAAGCAATACGGCGACGTGGTGGAAGAAGAACGCCAGCTGACCCAGGGCCTCGACGCCCTGCGCAGCCTGCCCTGCGAGACCCTCGATGGCCACCGCATGCCGCTGTGGGTCAACACCGGCCTCATGGCCGACGTCGCCCGCGCCCAGCAGCGCGGCGCCGAAGGGGTCGGGCTGTACCGTACCGAAGTCCCCTTCATGGTCAACGAGCGTTTCCCCAGCGAGAAGGAGCAGCTCTCCATCTATCGCGAGCAGCTGGCCGCCTTCCATCCGGCGCCGGTGACCATGAGGACCCTGGACGTCGGCGGCGACAAGGCGCTGTCCTACTTCCCGATCAAGGAAGACAACCCCTTCCTTGGCTGGCGCGGCATCCGCGTCACCCTCGACCACCCGGAAATCTTCCTGGTGCAGACCCGCGCCATGCTCAAGGCCAGCGAGGGCCTGAACAACCTGCGCATCATGCTGCCGATGATCTCCGGCGTGCACGAGGTGGAGGAGTCCCAGCACCTCCTGCACCGTGCCTGGTGCGAGGTGCGCGACGAAGGCGTCGACATCCCCATGCCGCCGGTGGGTGTCATGGTCGAGGTGCCCTCGGCGGTCTACCAGGCCCGTGACCTGGCGCGCCAGGTGGACTTCATCTCGGTGGGCTCCAACGACCTTACCCAGTACCTGCTGGCGGTGGATCGCAACAACCCGCGGGTAGCCGATCTCTACGACTACTTCCACCCGGCGGTGCTACAGGCGCTGCAGCAGGTGGTCGACGGCGCTCACGCCGAAGGGGTGCCGGTGAGCATCTGCGGCGAGATGGCCGGCGATCCGGCGGCAGCCGTGCTGCTCATGGGCATGGGCTTCGATACCCTGTCGATGAACGCCACCAACCTGCCCAAGGTGAAGTGGCTGCTGCGCCAGGTCACCCTGGAGAAGGCCCGCGAACTGGTCCAGCAGATGCGCCAGATCGATAACCCCCAGGTCATCCACAGCGCCCTGCACCTGGCCTTGCGCAACCTCGGACTGGGCCGGGTGATCAACCCGGCAGCCAGCGTCCAGAACTGAGCGTGCCAGGCGGGGGCATCGCTTCCCGCCCGGCAGGTAGCGGCGTACCATGCCGCTTCTTGCGCCCGAGGTGATGATGGATCTGTTGCTCTTCCTGGTTCTCGGTGCCTGCGCCGGGGTACTGGCCGGCCTGTTCGGGGTCGGTGGCGGCCTGATCATCGTGCCGGTGCTGGTCTACAGCTTCACCGCCAAGGGACTCGCGCCGGACATCCTCACCCACCTGGCCGTGGGGACTTCGCTGGCCACCATCGTCTTCACTTCGCTCAACTCGGTCTGGGCCCATCATCGACTCGGCGCGGTGCGCTGGCGGCTGTTCGCCTGGATGGCGCTGGGCATCGTCTTCGGCAGCGCCCTGGGCGCCGTCACCGCCGCCGCCATCCACGGACCGCTGCTGCAGAAGATCATCGGTACCTTCGCCATCCTGATCGCCCTGCAACTGGCGCTGGACCTGCGGCCGCGGGCCCAGGCCCGCGAGCCGGGCAAGCCGGCGCTGACGTTGGCAGGCGTGGTGATCGGCTGGGCCTCGGCGATCTTCGGCATCGGCGGCGGCTCGCTCACCGTGCCCTTCCTGGTCTGGCGCAGCCTGTCGATGCAGCAGGCGGTCGCCACCTCGGCGGCCTGTGGGCTGCCCATCGCCCTGTCCGGCGCCCTGTCGTTCATCGTCGTCGGCTGGCAGGAGCCGGGGTTGCCGGCCTGGAGCCTGGGCTACGTCTATCTCCCGGCGCTGCTGGGCATCGCCCTGACCAGCATGTTCTTCGCCCGTTTCGGCGCCCGCCTGGCCCATCGCCTGTCGCCCCGGTTGCTCAAGCGCCTGTTCGCGCTGCTGCTGTTCGGCGTCGGTCTCAACTTCCTACTTTGATCCCTTCCAAGGAGGCACCATGCTGCCGTATCCGCAAATAGACCCAGTGGCCCTGTCGCTGGGGCCGCTGAAGATCCACTGGTACGGCCTCATGTACCTGGTGGGGATCGGCGGCGCCTGGTGGCTGGCCAAGCGCCGGCTGAATCGCTTCGATCCGCGCTGGACCAGCGAGACCCTCTCCGACCTGGTGTTCTGGGTGGCGCTCGGGGTCATCGCCGGCGGGCGCTTGGGCTATGTGCTGTTCTACAACCTGGCGGAGTACATCGCCAATCCGACGCTGATCTTCGAGGTCTGGAAGGGTGGCATGTCCTTCCATGGCGGCCTGCTCGGGGTGATCCTGGCGGTCTGGTGGTTCGGCAAGCGCCACAACAAGGGCTTCTTCGAGCTGATGGACTTCATCGCCCCGCTGGTGCCCATCGGCCTCGGCGCCGGCCGCATCGGCAACTTCATCAATGCCGAACTCTGGGGCAAGCCCACCGATGTGCCCTGGGCGATGATCTTCCCGCCCTACAGCGATCCGGCCCAGCTGCCGCGCCATCCTTCGCAGCTCTACCAGTTCGCCCTGGAAGGGGTGGCGCTGTTCGTGATCCTCTGGCTCTATTCGCGCAAGCCGCGGCCGACCATGGCCGTGTCCGGCCTATTCGTGCTCTGCTATGGCATCTTCCGCTTCATCGTCGAATTCGTCCGGGTGCCCGATGCCCAGCTCGGCTACCTGGCCTGGGGCTGGCTGACCATGGGGCAGGTGCTCTGCGTGCCCATGGTGCTCGGCGGTATCGCGCTGATGGTCTACGCCTACCGTCGCGCGCCGCAGCCGGTCGTCCGTACCGAGTGACGTCTGGGGGCCGCCCGCATGACAAGTGCGGGCGGCCTGTTATAGTTCAGGGACCACCACAACCGCGCAAGGGATCAGCCGTATGAATCCGTTCCGTAGCCTGGCGGCCGTGCTGGCCCTGGCATTGACCTGCCAGGTCATGCCGGCACAGGCGCAGCAGGCCCAGGGTGACGTCACCGAGTACCAGACCGCCGACCAGGCGTTCGGTGAAGCCCAGGCGCCAGAGGCCTTCTCCATGATCGGTGATCTGTTGATCGCGCGGCCGTTGCTGATCGCCGCCACCGTGATCGGGGCGGGTGCCTTCGTGGTGAGCCTGCCGTTCACCGCCGCGGGCGGCAATGTCGGCAAGGCCGGCAAGGCGCTGGTGGTCGAACCGGGCAAGGCGGCCTTCGTGCGCTGCCTTGGCTGCACCCAGAGCGGTTACGGCCGTACCAACGAATAGGGCGTAAGGCCAGGTATCAGGCCTGGCCGCTGATCTTCAGGTACTTGTCGTGCAGCTGCTCCTTGGTCTCGACATGGTTCTCGTCGAGGGGGATGCAGTCCACCGGGCACACCTGCTGGCACTGGGGTTCGTCGTAGTGGCCCACGCACTCGGTGCAGAGGTTCGGGTCGATCACGTAGATCTCCGCACCCTGGGAAATGGCGCCGTTCGGGCACTCGGGCTCGCACACGTCGCAGTTGATGCAATCGTCGGTAATGATGAGGGACATCGTCGGCTCCTCGCCCCGCGGACACGTGGCGATTCAAAAGTCAGGCGCGCATTTTGCCCCATCCGCGCGCCGGCTGCACCCGACAGTCCTTGGGGTTAATCAGTCCGCCGGCGCAAAACGCTCCAGCAACGCCTGGTGCACAGTGGGATGGACGAATTTGGTCACGTCGCCGCCGAGCGCCGCGATTTCCCGCACCAGGGTGGAAGACAGGTAGGAGTAGTGTTCCGAGGGGGTCAGGAACATGCTCTCGGCCTGGGGTGCCAGCACCCGGTTCATGTTGGCCAGCTGGAATTCGAACTCGAAGTCCGACACCGCGCGCAGGCCGCGCAGGATGATGGTCGCCTGCTGTTGCTCCACCAAGGTGGCCAGCAGGCAGCTGAAGCCGATCACCTCGACGTTGGGCAGGTGCGCCGTCACCGCCTTGGCCAGTTCCACCCGGCGCTCGAGGGGGAACAGCGGATTCTTCTTGGGGCTGGCGGCCACCGCCACCACCACTTCGTCGAACAGCCGCGAGGCGCGCTCCACCAGATCGCCATGGCCCTTGGTGATGGGGTCGAAGGTGCCGGGGTATAGCACTCGGTTCATGACGCTGTCCTGGGGGGCGAAGCTGTAGGGGCTTGGATGGTAGCTCAGGGGCGGGAGGAGGCCAAGGCGACCAGCGCCAGGATCGCCGACCCGTGGGCGTTTATCGGCCGGATGGCGGTGGCAGCTGGCTGACCAGCCAGTCGGGAATGCGTCTTTCCAGGTAGTAGTCGGGGTCGCGGAAGGTGCCGCCGACGAAGCCGACGTGGCCGCCATGGCGCAGGCGCTCGAACAGGGTGCCGGGGGCCAGCTCGGCGCGGGCGGGCAGGGCATCGGCGCCGATGAAGGGATCGTCCTCGGCCTGGATCAGCAGGGTGGGGATGCGGATGCCGCCCAGGTAGTAGCGGCTGGAGGCCTGGCGATAATAGTCCCGGGCATCGCGGAAACCATGCAGGGGCGCGGTGTAGCGGTCGTCGAAGTCCCAGAAGGTCTTGAGTCCCTCGGGTGGTCCCAGGCGCGCGAGGAGTTCGTGCTGCTCGGGATGCCGCTCGCGGTCGAACAGCGCCTGTTTGTCGCGCACATAGCGCGCCAGTTCGCGGATGAAGTGCCGCTGGTAGAGGCGCGAAAAGCCGATGCCGATGCGATCGGCGCAGAGGTCCAGGCGAAAGGGCACCGAGACCGCCGCGGCGGCGCGCAGGCCACTGTCGGCGCCGCGCTCGCCCAGGTACTTGAGCAGCACGTTGCCACCCAGGGAAAAGCCCACCGCGAACAGCGGAGCTTCCGGGCGACTGGCCCGCAGATGGCGGACTACCGCCGCCAGGTCGTCGCTGACGCCGGAATGGTAGCCACGCGGCAGCCGGTTGGGCTCGCCGGAGCAGCCACGCCAGTTGAGGCCGACGCTGGCCCAGCCGCGGGCGGCGAGGGCGAATTGCAGGCCGAGCACATAGTGCGAACCGGAGCTGCCGGTGAGGCCATGGGCGATCAGCACCAGCGGTACCTGGGGATCCTCGGCGTGGTACCAGTCGAGGTCGAGGAAATCGCCATCCTCCAGCCACAGTCGTTCCCGCGGCCGGGTGATGGGGGGCAGCCGCCGCCACAGCGAGCCCCAGAGGGTCTGCAGGTGCGGGCCGGGCAGCCAGGGCGCCGGCCGGAAGGGGGCGCTGGTCACGCTTGGCGGTGCCAGAGGGCGTAGTGGACGTTGCCGGTCTTCTTCTCGCGGTGCAGGTGCCAGGTCGCCGGCAGGGTCAGGCACGAAGGCTGGGTTTCGCTCTCGGTGTAGATCCAGGCGTCCGCGGCCAGCCAGCCGTTGGCTTCCAGGGCCGCGCAGGCCGGCTCGAGGAGCTCCTTGCCGAAGGGCGGGTCGAGAAAGACCAGGTCGAAGGTCGCCTCCACCGGCTTGGCCAGGGCCTGCAGGGCATCGGTCTGACGTACCTCGGCCTGGCTGCAGTCAAGGGTCTGCAAATGGCTACGCAGGGCATTGGCCGCCTGGGCGTTGAGATCGAAGGCCAGGGCCTGGCTGGCGCCGCGGGAGAGGGCTTCCAGCAGCAGGGCGCCACTGCCGGCGAAGGGATCGAGCACCCGGGCACCGGGGGTGACGGGCGCCAGCCAGTTGAACAGGGTCTCACGGACCCGGTCCGGGGTGGGTCTCAGGCCTAGGGCATCGGGAAAGACGAAGCGCCGGCTGCGCCAGTCGCCACCGATGATGCGCAATTGGTTGGCGGTCTTCTGGGCCATGCTAGTGCTCCGGAATGCCGCGGAGCGGCAGCGAGGTAAGAGGACGGGGTGGCGGCAGCGGCTGCTGGGCGACCCGCGGGCCGGCGCTGACCACGATGAATTTTTCCGGATCCAGGTGGCGCTGCAGGGCGCTGTGGACCTGGTCGACCGTCAGGCTGCGGACCTGCTGGAGGAAATCGTCCAGGTAGCTGCTGGGCAGGTCGTAGAAGCCGATGTTGCCCAGTTGGGCGACGATGGCGCCGTTGCTGGCGTTGGCCAGCGGGAAGCTGCCTTCGATCTGGCGCTTGGCGCGGTCCAGCTCGGCCTGGGTGGGGCCCTGGGCCAGGTAGTCGCGCAGCAGTTCGCGCACCAGGGCGAGGGTAGCGTCGCCCAGCTCGGCGCGGGTCTGCAGGCCGATGGTGAAGGGCCCCGGCTGGCGCATGGGGGTGAAACCCGAGCTGACGCCATAGGTGAGGCCGCGGCGCTCGCGCAGCTCGGTCATCAGGCGACTGCCGAAGCCGCCGCCGCCCAGGATCTGGTTGCCGACGAACAGCGCGGCGTAGTCGGGATCGCTGCGGGTGATGCCGAGCTGGCCGAGCAGCAGGCGCGTCTGCTGGGCCGGCACCTCCAGCTGGACCCGTGCCGGCGCGGCCGGGGCGGGCGGCGGCAGCGGCGGCAGGGCCGGGCCGCGGGGCAGGGCGCGGGACAGCTGGGCGGCGATGCGCTCGGCGCGGCCGCGATCCAGGTCGCCGGTAAGGGCGATCACGGTATTGCCGGCGGCATAGGCGCGGGCGTGGAAGGCCTTCAGGCTGGCCGCGTCCAGGCGCGCCAGGCCCGCTGCCGTGCCGCGCGGCGAATGGGCATAGGGGTGGTTGCCGTAGAGACGCTCCTGCAGGGCTTCACCCGCCAGGCTGGCCGGTTCGCGCCGGCTGGCGACGATCAGCGTCAGCAACTGGTCGCGGATGCGCTGGATGGCCTCGGCGGGAAAGGTCGGGCGACCTACCACGTCGGCGAGCAGGGCCAGGGCGGGTTCGCTGACCGCCGGATCGGCGAGGGTACGCAGCCCGGCCACCGCCTGGTCGCGGTAGGCGCCGTTGCTGAAGTCGGCGCCCAGGCGCTCGAAGCCATCGGCGATGGCGCTGGCATCGCGCCCCGGGGTGCCTTCATTGAGCAGGCCATTGGTCAGCATGGCCAGACCCGGGGTGGCGCCGTCCTGGCTGCTGCCGGCGGCGAAGATCAGGCGCACGTCGAACATCGGCAATTCCGGCGCAGGCACGAACAGCACCTGGGCACCCTCGGCGGTACGCCAGCGCTGGATGTCCAGCTGGCGGCCCAGGGGCGTTGCATCCTTGAGCGTCTTCAGGCTGTCCACGGCGGGATAGGTCCGCGCCAGCTCATTGACCGGTGACGGGGACTGGCAGCCGGCGAGCAGGCACAGCGAGAGACAGAGCAGGCGCTTCATGGACGAGTCTCCGCGGCGGGTTCGGGCCGCAGCTGGGCCAGGGTCAGGCGCTCGCGGGTGAAGTAGGTGCGGGCCACGCGGCGCAGGTCGTCCGGGGTGACCTTGCCCAGCTCGTCGAGCAGCAGGTCGCCCTGGCGCCAGCCGAGGCCGACGCTTTCCAGCTGGCCGATGCTGCTGGCCTGGGCGGTGATGGAGTCGCGGCCGTAGACCAGGCCGGCCACCAGCAGGGCGCGGACCCGGGCCACTTCCTCCACGCTGGGCGGCTCGCGCTTGAGCAGCTCCAGTTGTGCCCAGAAGGCCGCTTCCAGCTGTTCGAGGGTCTTGCCACGCTGGGTGTTGGGGGTGCCGCTGAGCAGGAAGAGGCTGTCGCCATTGGTATAGGCGCCGTAGGCGGCGCGGACGCTACTGGCCAGTTCCTCGCCGCGTTCGAGGCGGCTGGGCAGGCGCGCCCCCGAGCCGCCGCTGAGCAGGGCTGCCAGCAGTTGCAGGGCATAGGCGTCCCGGGGATTGGCGGCGGTGGCCAGGCTGGGTACGTTGAAGCCCATCAGCAGGCTGGGCACCTCGCGCGCCTGCAGCGCCAGCCGCCGCTCACCCGGCGCCGGCAGTTCCAGCGGCCGCCGCGGCGCCGGCAGCTCGCTGCGCGGGATGGCGCCGAACCAGCGCTGCACCTCGGCCTTGAGCGCCTGGGGTTCGACATCGCCCACCACCACCAGGGTGGCGTTGTTGGGGGCGTACCAGGTCTGGTACCAGCGCTGGAGTTCGGTCGTGTTCAGGCGTTGCAGGTCCTGGGGCCAGCCGATGGTGGGGTTGCGATAGCCGCTGGCGGGATAGGCCGCCGCCTTGAAGCGCTCGAAGGACAGCGCTTCCGGACGGTCGTCGGTCCGCAGTCGGCGTTCTTCCTTGATCACCTCGAGTTCGCGGGTGACCTCGTCGGGCGCCAGGCGCAGATGGGCCATGCGATCGGCTTCCAGCTCCAGGGCGACCGGCAGGCGGTCGCGGGCGAGCAACTGGTAGTAGACGGTGTAGTCGTCGGTGGTGAAGGCGTTTTCCTCGGCGCCCAGGTCGCGCAGGAGATGCGAGGCCTCGCCGGCGCCGAGCTTGCGGCTGCCCTTGAACATCAGGTGCTCCAGGGCATGGGAGAGCCCGGTGGCACCCGGCGCCTCCAGGCTTGAGCCCACGCGGTACCAGAGCTGCATCACCGCGACCGGGGCCCGATGGTCTTCGCGGACCACCAGCTTCAGGCCATTGTCGAGGACGAACTCCTCGGTGTTCTGCCGGCTGGCAGCGGCCAGGGCGAAGGTGGGGAGCAGGCTGAGCAGGGCGACCAGGGCGGTCCGACGAGAGCGGGAGGCGGGCATCGCGAGAGCAGGCCTTGTAGCGCGGTGGGGGACGAAGCGGCTGCGTCCTGGGGACGGTCGCGCGTTTTTCGCCGACGGGGAGGTCTTCCGCCCGGCAGGCTGCTAGGATACGCATCCCTTTTCCCGACGGCCATGCCTGACGGTCGAGCGCCGCCTGGCGGAGCTCCCGCAGCCCGGTCGTCCGTTCGATACAGAGCCCCGCATGTTTGGATCCGACGACAAGAAGTCTCCCCCCACGGAGAAGAAAGGCCTGTTCGGCTGGTTCCGCAAGAAGACCGCCGAACCCGTAGAGACGCCTGCCGAAGCCCCAGCGCCTGCGCCGGAAGAGCGCCTGCCCGAGCCGCTGGCCAGCGAGCCGGTGCAGCATCCGGAGCCGGTACCCGAGCCGCCGGAGGCGATCCCCTCGCTGAATCCGGTGCCGGTTGCCGAAGAGGAGGCGCCGTCGCCGGTGGCCCTCACGGCGCTGGTCGAGCCCGTGGTGATAGACCCCATCGTGCCGCCGGTCGAAGTCGAGCCGGTGAGGGCGCCCGAAGTGGAGCCCGAACCGGTAGCTGTGCCAGTCGCGCCGCTGCCTCCGGCCGTGCCAGCGCCTGAGCCTGAGCCCGCTCTCGCGCCGGTCGTACCCGTGGCGCCGGTCGCCCCGGTCCGTCCTGAGCCCGTAGTGGTTGCGCCCGAGCCCAAGCCCGCTCCACCCGCCGTCGTCGCCGCTCCCGCCGAACCGGCCAAGCTGGGCTTCTTCGCTCGCCTGCGCCAGGGCCTGTCCAAGACCAGCGCCAGTCTCGGCGAGGGCATGGCCAGCCTGTTCCTCGGCAAGAAGGCCATCGACGACGACCTGCTCGAAGAGCTGGAGACCCGCCTGCTGACCGCCGACGTCGGCGTCGAGGCGACGGGTGTCATCATGCGCAACCTCACCCAGAAGGTGGCGCGCAAGCAGCTGGCCGACAGCGAGGCGCTGTACCAGGCCCTGCAGCAGGAACTCACCGAGATGCTGCTGCCAGTGGAGCAGCCGCTGGTGATCGATACCTCGCACAGGCCATACGTCATCCTGGTGGTCGGTGTGAACGGTGCCGGCAAGACCACCACCATCGGCAAGCTGGCCAAGCGGCTGCAGAACGAAGGCAAGAAGGTCATGCTGGCCGCGGGTGACACCTTCCGCGCCGCCGCCGTGGAGCAGCTGCAGGTCTGGGGCGAGCGCAACCGCATCCCGGTGATCGCCCAGCACACCGGCGCCGATTCCGCTTCGGTGATCTTCGATGCTGTCCAGGCGGCCAAGGCCCGCGGTATCGATGTGCTGATCGCCGACACCGCCGGCCGCCTGCACACCAAGGACAACCTCATGGAGGAGCTGCGCAAGGTGCGCCGGGTGATCGGCAAGCTGGACGAGGCGGCGCCCCACGAGACCCTGCTGGTCCTGGATGCCGGTACCGGCCAGAACGCCCTCAACCAGGCCAAGCAGTTCCACAACGCGGTGCCCCTGACCGGCCTGGCGCTGACCAAGCTCGACGGTACCGCCAAGGGTGGGGTGATCTTCGCCCTGGCCAAGCAGAGCGCCCTGCCGATCCGCTACGTTGGCGTCGGCGAAGGCATCGACGACCTGCGGCCCTTCGAGGCGCGGCCCTTCGTCCAGGCCCTGTTCGCGGAGCGGGGCGTCTCATGATCCAGTTTGACCGCGTCTCCAAGCGCTATCCCAACGGTCACGTCGGCCTGCAGGAACTGAGCTTCCGTGCCGAACGCGGCGAGATCCTCTTCGTCACCGGGCACTCCGGCGCCGGCAAGAGCACCCTGATGCGGCTGATCCTGGCCATGGAAAGGCCCACCGGCGGCAAGCTGACCCTGGCCGGCCAGGACATCTCGCGCATCACCAATGCGCAGATTCCCTTCCTGCGCCGGCAGATCGGCGTGGTCTTCCAGAACCACCAGCTGCTCTATGACCGCACCGTGTTCGACAACGTCGCCCTGCCGCTGCAGATCCTCGGCCTGTCCAAGCCGGAGATCGCCAAGCGGGTGGCCGCGGCGCTGGAGCGCGTCAGCCTCAAGGACAAGCTCGACGACTATCCGGCCGAGCTGTCCACCGGCCAGCAGCAGCGGGTCGGTATCGCCCGCGCGGTGGTGCATCGCCCGGCCCTGCTGCTGGCCGATGAACCCACCGGTAACCTCGACCCCCGGCTGGCCTCGGAGATCATGGGTGTCTTCGAAGACATCAACAGCCTCGGCACCACGGTGCTGATCGCCAGCCACGACCACGCCCTCATCGCCCGGCTGCGCCATCGCATGCTCACCCTGCAGCGCGGCCGTCTGATCGGTGACGAAGAGGAGAGCCAGCCATGAGCGCCACCGAACTGCCCCGTGGCCAGGAACAGGGCGGCAAGCCCCAGCGTCCGCAGCGCCAGGCGCCGAAGAAACCCAAGAGCGACTGGCGCAGCCCGCTGCATGCCTACCTCGAAGCCCACCGCACCGGCCTCAGGGACAGCCTCAGACGCATGGTGCAGCAGCCCATAGGCACCTTCCTCACCTGCCTGGTGATGGGCATCGCCCTGGCCCTGCCGATGGGCGTGTCCCTGCTGCTGAAGAACGTCGAGCGCCTCGGCGGCTCCTGGCAGCGCGCCGCGCAGATCTCGGTTTTCCTCGACCTGCGCACCGGCCAGGATCAGGCCGAGGTGCTGATGAGCCAGATCAAGGTGCTGCCGGACGTGGCCGAGGCGCGCTGGATCAGCCCGGACGACGCCCTGAAGGAATTGCAGCAGGACGCCGGCCTCGGCGAGGCGCTGCGCGAATTGCCGCAGAATCCGCTGCCCGGCGTCATCGCCGTGACGCCCAAGGAGATCGACAAGAGTCGCCTCGACATGCTGCGCAGCCAACTGGCCGAGATGAACGGCGTGCAGCAGGTACAACTGGACATGCAGTGGGTCGAGCGCCTCACCGCCATCCTCAAGCTGGGCGAGCGATTCGTCTTCGGCCTGACCGTGGTGCTGGTGATCGCCCTGCTGCTGGTGATCGGCAACACCATTCGCCTGGCGATCGAGAACCGCCGGACCGAGATCGAGGTGGTCAAGCTGGTGGGCGGTACCGACGGCTATGTGCGCCGGCCCTTCCTCTACATGGGCGCGCTGTTCGGCCTTGGCGCCGGCATCGCCGCCTGGGCGCTGCTGGTGTTCGGCCTGAACTGGCTCAACGCGGCTGTGATCGACCTGGCCGGCCTCTACGGCAGTGACTTCGCCCTGGGCAGCGTGGCCGTGGACGATGGCCTCCAGCTGCTGATCGGCGCCGTGCTGCTCGGCTACATCGGCGCCTGGCTGGCGGTCGCCCGTCATCTGCGCGAACTCGCCCCGCGCTGACGAACGGCCGTTTCCGACAGCTTTGGAAACGGTCCAAACCCCTGATGAAATAAGGCTTTCGCGGGCATTTTCAGCTGGGGTTAAGGGAACCTCGGCTAGTCTGGCGCTGTCCAAAAAATCAGTGTTAGACTGTCCAGTGCTTAGTGAATCGGAGGATTCGCATGACCACTTCGTTGCAACCTGTTCCTACATTGGTTCCCGGCGCTAGCCTGGAAGCCTATGTGCACTCGGTGAACAGCATTCCGCTGCTCACTCCGGAGCGGGAGCGTGAACTGGCCGAGCGCCTCTTCTACAAGGAAGACGTGGAGGCCGCCCGGCAGTTGGTGCTCGCCCACCTGCGCTTCGTGGTGCATATCGCCAAGAGCTATTCCGGCTATGGCCTGGCCCAGGCCGACCTGATCCAGGAAGGCAATGTCGGCCTGATGAAGGCCGTCAAGCGCTTCAACCCCGAGATGGGCGTACGCCTGGTGTCCTTTGCCGTGCATTGGATCAAGGCCGAGATCCATGAATTCATCCTGCGCAACTGGCGCATCGTCAAGGTGGCCACCACCAAGGCCCAGCGCAAGCTGTTCTTCAACCTGCGCAGCCAGAAGAAGCGGCTGGCCTGGCTGAACAACGACGAGGTCCATCGCGTGGCCGAGACCCTGGGCGTCGAGCCGCGGGAAGTACGCGAGATGGAAAGCCGCCTGACCGGTCAGGACATGGCCTTCGATCCGGCCAGCGATGCCGATGACGATGCCGCTTACCAGTCGCCGGCCCAGTACCTGGAAGACAGCCGCTACGACCCGGCCCGCCAGCTGGAGGAAGCCGACTGGACCGACAGCTCCACGGCCAATCTGCACGAGGCCCTGGAACGCCTGGACGATCGCAGCCGCGACATTCTCTACCAGCGCTGGCTGGCCGAGGAAAAGGCCACGCTGCACGAGCTGGCGGCCAAGTACAATGTCTCGGCGGAACGTATCCGCCAGCTGGAAAAGAACGCGATGAACAAGCTCAAGGGCAACATCGCCGCCTGATCCGAGCGTTTATCGAGAAACCGCGCCTCTGGCGCGGTTTTTTTATGCCCGCGAAAAAGGAGCGGCGCGGCCATGCGGTCCAGCAGACGCACATCGGTAGGGTGGAAAACCGCGCAGCGTTTTCCACGCGTGAGCAATACTGGGGGCAGCCTGTGCCTTCAGTGGAAAAGGCTGCGCCGTTTTCCACGCTACGTCTGATCGCGGCCATGGCGGTCCGCTGACGCGGCGCGGTTCAGGCTATCCGTGAACGTTTTAGCGTGAGTGTCCACCTTTCAACCTACTGCCCGGTCATCCGTCGCAGATAGTCGCTGCCGCCCAGTTGCCGTTCCTGCTGGCGGATCCAGGCGGCGCGTTCGGCGACGTAGGCGCTCGGGCGGCTCGGACTCCATTCGCGCGGATTGGGCAGGACGGCGGCCAGCAGGCTGGCCTGGCGGTCGGACAGGTAGGGCGCGCCTATGCCGAAATGGTGCCGGGCCGCGGCTTCGGCGCCGAAGACACCGTCGTCCCATTCCACGCTGTTGAGGTAGACCTCGAGGATGCGCTGCTTGGACCAGAAGGTCTCCAGCAGCACGGTGAACCAGGCTTCGAAGGCCTTGCGCAGGTAGCTGCGGCCGCTCCAGAGAAAGAGGTTCTTGGCGGTCTGCTGGCTGATGGTGCTGGCGCCGCGCAGGGAGCCGCCGGCTTCGTTGTGGCTGAAGGCCTGGCGGATCGCCGCCATGTCGAAGCCCCAGTGCTCGGCGAAATGCTGGTCCTCGCCGGCGATCACCGCCATCTTGAGATCGTCCGGCAGCTCCTTCCAGGGTCGCCAGTCGCGCTGCAGGTCGATGGGCTTGCCAGCGATCCAGGACTCGACCTTGCGTTCCACCATCAGCATGCTGCCCGGCGGCGGCACCCAGCGCAGGATCAGCACCACGGCGGCGCTGAGGGCGGCGAACCAGAGGGCGATACGCAGGAGACGGCGGAGAAGGGTGAGCAGCATCGGCTTGGTCTTTGGCGATTAGCGGGCCATTATAACCAGCGCTGCTCTTCCATCGCCCGGTAAAACCTATGTTGCGTCTCTTCCTGCTGTTCGCGGCCTTGGCCGGCTTCACCGGTGTCGGTCTCGGCGCCTTCGCCGCCCACGGTCTCAAGGGGCGGCTGTCCGCCGAGTATCTGGCCGTGTTCCAGACCGGCGTGCTCTACCAGCTCATCCATGCCCTGGCATTGTTCGGTGTCGCCCTGCTGTCGCTGCATTTCCAGGGCCGCCTGGTGGCCTGGGCCGGTGGCTTCTTCATCGCCGGCATCCTGCTGTTTTCCGGCAGCCTCTATCTGCTGACGCTGACCGGCTTCTCGCGGCTGGGCATCGTCACGCCCTTCGGTGGCCTGTGCTTTCTCGCCGGCTGGGCCTGCCTGGCCATCCTGGCCTGGCGCCTGAGCAGCCTCTGACCGCGCGCTGGCCGTCGTTCCCGGCCCGGCGCCGCTGCAATGCGCGCCCGACCGGCGTAGAATGACCGCTCACCCCGCGACGATGCTTTTGCCATGCAGATCCTGTTGAACGGCGAATCCCTTGAATTGCCGGACGGTGCCACCGTCGCCGACCTGCTCGTGCGTCTCGAATTGACCGGACGGCGGGTGGCGGTGGAGCGCAACCTCGACATCGTGCCGCGCAGCCAGCACGCCACCACCGCCCTGGCGGACGGCGACCGGTTGGAAGTGGTCCACGCCATCGGCGGCGGCTAGCCGCGAAAGAGGAATCCAGATGAAAGACACTCCCTTCACCCTCGCCGGGCGCACCTATGAATCGCGCCTGCTGGTGGGTACCGGCAAGTACCGGGATCTCGAAGAGACCCGCGTGGCCATCGAAGCCTCGGGTGCCGAGATCGTCACCGTGGCGGTGCGCCGTACCAACATCGGCCAGAATCCCGGCGAGCCCAACCTGCTCGACGTGATCTCGCCCGAGCGCTACACCATCCTGCCCAATACCGCCGGCTGCTACGACGCGATGGAGGCGGTGCGTACCTGCCGCCTGGCGCGCGAGCTGCTCGACGGCCACAACCTGGTCAAGCTGGAAGTCCTGGCTGACCAGAAGACCCTGTTCCCCAACGTCATCGAGACGCTCAAGGCGGCCGAGACCCTGGTGGCCGACGGCTTCGACGTCATGGTCTACACCAGCGACGATCCCATCGTCGCCCGCCAGCTGGAAGCCATCGGTTGCATCGCCGTGATGCCGCTGGCCGGTCTGATCGGCTCGGGCCTGGGCATCTGCAACCCCTACAACCTGCGCATCATCCTCGAAGAGGCCAAAGTACCGGTGCTGGTGGATGCCGGCGTGGGTACCGCATCGGACGCCACCATCGCCATGGAGCTGGGGTGCGAGGCGGTGCTGATGAACAGCGCCATCGCCCATGCCCGCGAGCCGGTGCTGATGGCCGAGGCCATGAAGCACGCCATCGTCGCCGGCCGCCTGGCCTACCTGGCCGGCCGCATGCCGCGCAAGCTCTATGCCACGGCGTCTTCGCCGCTGGACGGCCTGGTCAACTAGGAGGCTACTCTCGATCTGCTGCGCGTCGGCTAAACGGCGTTGAAAATGCCTTCGGAATGCTCATTTACTCTTTGTAAACTCCGCTTCCTCAGGCATTTTCGCCTTGTTTCGCTCTAGCTCGCGAGATCGAGAACAGCCTCTACACCGGCGCCCTCTGTCACGCGCCCGGCCTCTGCCGGGCGTCTCTTTTTCCCACTATCGATAACGCCATGACCGATCATCAAGACGACCAGACCCCCGACCGTCCCCTGCGCACCATCAAGAGCTTCGTGATGCGTGCCGGCCGCATGACCGAGGGCCAGCAGCGCGGTCTCGACCAAGGCTGGCCGCGCTTCGGTCTGGAATTGTCCGACGGCCCCCGGGATTTCGACCAGGTGTTCGGGCGCCAGGCGCCGCGCACCTTCGAGATCGGCTTCGGCATGGGGCACTCCACCCTGGAGATGGCGGCCGCCGCGCCGGAGCAGGATTTCATCGGCGTCGAGGTGCATCGTCCGGGCGTGGGCGCGCTGCTCAACGGCGCCATGACCCAGGGCCTGACCAACCTGCGCGTCTACAGCTGCGATGCCCTGGAAGTGCTGCGCCAGAGCGTCGCCGATGCCAGCCTGGACCGGGTGCTGCTGTTCTTCCCCGATCCCTGGCACAAGAGCCGCCATCACAAGCGCCGTATCGTCCAGCCGGCCTTCGCCGAACTGGTCCGGCAGAAGCTCAAGGTCGGCGGGGTGCTGCACATGGCCACCGATTGGCAGGCCTATGCCGAACACATGCTCGAGATCATGAAAGCCGCCCCCGGTTACCGTAACCTGGGCGACGCCTCGGGCTTCGTGCCGCGTCCCGAGGAAAGACCCATCACCAAGTTCGAGCGCCGTGGCGAGCGGCTGGGCCACGGCGTCTGGGATCTCAAGTTCGAGCGCCGCGACTGACCGTACGTCTCTGACGAATCGACTTGAGCTGCCACCGGGCAGTTGGCATGATGGCCAATTGCCCTGCTGTGATAGCGGTTGCAGTCGAATTCACAGAGACACCTGGATGCCAGCCTCCCACAAGAACGATAAACGGCGTAGCGCCACTCCTGGCTGGCGACCAGTACGATGACGGATCTGGTACGTCCTGATTCGCCCACCGCCGAGTTGCATGCCGTGCGCCGGCGGCTCGAGGTCGAGCGCAGTGCCCGGCAGCGCACCGAGCGCTCGCTGCACCTGATGGCCTCGGCCTTCACCCTCTGTCGCGACGCCATGGCGGTCCTGACCGAGAGCGGCCAGATCATCGAGGCCAACGCGGCCCTGCGGGCCCTGATGCTCAGTGCCGAGCGCAGTGTCGCCGGTCAATACCTGTCCCACTACATCAAGTTGCCCGAAGCGGCCATCCGCACCTTCGAACGTGACGGCTATGCGCTGTCCGAAGCCCAGTTCCATGTCTCCGCCAAGCGCGTCACGCCGGTTGAGATCAGCCTGAGTCGCTTCGCCGGCGAGGCGGATCGCGAAGGCTACGTCATCGCCAGCCTGAGGGACATCACCGAGCGCAAGCGGGCGGAGCAGGCCCTGGAGCGCATGGCCCTGAGCGATGCCCTGACCCAGCTGCCCAACCGTACCTCTTTCTACCAGGCCTTCACTGCGCGCCTGCAAGGGCTGGAGGAGACGAGCAAGCTGGCGGTGCTGTTCATCGATGTCGACGGCTTCAAGGAGGTCAACGATTCCCTGGGCCACGCCGCCGGTGACGAGCTGCTCTGCGCCCTGGTCCGGGAGTTGCGCCAGGTACTGGGCGAGGGCGAGGTGCTGGCGCGCTGGGGTGGCGACGAATTCGTCGCCCTGCTGGACGTGGAAGACCCCGCCCATGCCCTGCAGGTGGCCGAGCAACTGGTGCAGGCGGTGGGGCGCCAGCAGCGCATCGGTGGCCATGATATCCGGGTGTCGGCCAGCATCGGCCTGAGCCTGGCTCCCGAGGAGGGGCTGGACGTCGAGACCCTGCTGCGTAACGCCGATGCGGCCATGTATGCCGCCAAGGCGGCGGGCAAGAGCCGGGTGCGCTGCTACGATCCGCAACTCACCAGTGCGGCGCGGAACAAGGTGACTCTGCTGGCGCACCTGCACGGTGCCATCGAAGGGGAGCTCATCACCTTCGTCCTGCAGCCCAAGTTCGATGCGCAGCAAGTCATGGTCAGTGCCGAGTTGCTGGCGCGCTGGAACTGCCCCGGGGTGGGCGTGGTGCCACCCAACGTCTTCGTGCCGCTCGCCGAGCAGAACGGCATGGCCTCGGCCCTCGGGCGCCTGGCGATCCGCCGTGCGGCCAGTCATGCCCGGGCCTTGCAGGACGCCGGGCTGCAGATTCCGGTGGCGGTGAACGTCTCGCCGCTGCAGGTGGCCGACGACGAACTGGCCGAGGTGCTGGCCAGGGCCTGCGCCGACTATGGCATCGCCCCCGGCGCGCTGGAGCTGGAGGTCACCGAGTCGGTGTTCCTGCAGAAGGGCGCCCCCGAACGCCGCCTGGCGGCGCTACGGGAGCAGGGTTTTCGCGTGGCGATGGACGATTTCGGTACCGGCTATTCCTCGCTGGGCTACCTGCACCGGCTGCCCTTCGACACCATCAAGATCGACCGCAGCTTCCTGCTGGCGGTGGACGCCGACGACCGCTCCCGGCAACTGCTGGCCGGCATCGTCAGTCTGTGCCGCGCCTTGAACATGCAGATCGTCGCCGAAGGGGTGGAAACCCAGGCGCAATTCGAATTGCTCAAGGACCTCGGCGTGGACACCTTCCAGGGCTTCCTGCTCGGTCGCCCGCAGCCCCTGGAAAGCCTGCTCGACGGCCTGCGCGCCCGCGACTAGCTTCAGCCGCGGCGTTCGGCCAGGACACCCAGCAGGCAGACGCCGATCAGCAACACCGGCGCCAGGGCATAGTTGTTGAACTGCGCCAGGCCCTTCACCACCCAGGGCGTGAGGAAGGTCATGGCGGCGCCGTAGATCGCCAGGCACGCCAGGGCGAAGGCCGGTACCCGGACGGCGGTGGGCAGACTGCCCAGCCGTGCCTGGATGAAGGCGTTGACCTGGCTGCCGAACAGCACCAGCAGGGTCGCGGTGACCGCCAGCGCCACTTCGTCGAGATGGCTGCGGCTCCAGCGGGAGAGGTCGGCGATATGGTTGAGCACGAAGTCCAAGGCAGAGCTCCTCGTCAGTCAGGCAGAAAGGATTGCAACAGGTCGTTCAGGAACAGCTGGCCGCGGGCGGTGGGTCGCAGGCGTTTCGGGTCGTCCGCCAGCAGGCCGTCGCGCCGCGCCGCGGCCAGGGCGGGCGCCAATTCGTCCAGCGATTGACCGGTCCGCTGCGGATACCAGGTGGTCGGTACCCCGTCCACCAGGCGCAGGGCGTTCATCATGAACTCGAAGGGCAGGTCGGCCGCTTCCAGCCATTTCTCGCCGGCCTGGAAGGCCTTGGCCGGGTCGAGGTAATCCTTGGGCAGGCGGGTCTTCCAGCTGCGCAACAAGCGGCCGTCCGGCGCGCTGAGCTTGGCGTGGGCACCGGCGCCGATGCCGAGGAAGTCGCCGAAGCTCCAGTAGTTGAGATTGTGCCGCGCCTGGCGCCCGGGCTGGGCGTAGGCGGAGGTCTCGTACTGCTGATAACCAGCGGCGGCCAGGCGGGCCTGGCCGGCTTCCTGGATGTCCCAGAGCACCTCGTCCTCGGGCAGTTCCGGCGGCTGGCTCCAGAACACCGTATTGGGCTCCATGGTCAGCTGGTACCAGGACAGGTGCGTCGGCGCCAGGGCGATGGCCTGCTCCAGATCACCCAGGGCATCGGCCAGGCTCTGCTCGGGCAGGCCGTGCATGAGGTCCAGGTTGAAGTTGTCGAAGCCGGCGGCGCGCGCCCGGTCGGCGGCGCGGATGGCTTCGTCGCTCCCATGGATGCGCCCTAGGGCCTTGAGTTTCTCGTCCTGGAAGCTCTGGATACCGATGGACAGCCGATTGATGCCGAGCCCGCGATAGGCGACGAACTTGGCCTGCTCGAAGGTGCCCGGATTGGCTTCCAGGGTGATCTCGATGTCGGGCGCGAAGTCCAGGCGCTTGGCCACGCCTTCCAGCAGCCGACCCAGGGCCGCGGCCGAGAACAGGCTGGGGGTGCCGCCACCCAAGAAGATCGAGGTCAGCGGCCGACCATGGACGTGGACCAGGTCGTTATCGAGATCGGCCAGCAAGGCGTCGACATACTCCGCTTCCGGCAGGTTCGGGCCGGCGGCGTGGGAGTTGAAGTCGCAATAGGGACACTTGCGCACGCACCAGGGGATATGGATATAGAGCGCCAGCGGCGGCAGGGCGAAGGCGTGGGTCACAGGCCGAGCCGTTGCTTGAGCAGGACCATGGCGCGGGCGCGATGGCTGCGCTGGTTCTTTTCCGCCGGCGCCAGTTCGGCCGCGGAGACCGCCTCGCCATCGGGCTGGAACAGCGGATCGTAGCCGAAGCCATGCTCGCCCTGGGCGACATGTAGGATACGCCCCGGCCAGAGGCCTTCGCAAAGGATCGGCAGCGGATCGTCGGCGTGGCGCACCAGCGCCAGCACGCAGACGAACTGGGCGGTGCGTTCGGCGTCGGGGACGTCGCGCAGGGCGTCGAGCAGCTTGGCGTTGTTGGCCGCATCGCCCTGGCCGTCGGCGTAGCGTGCGGAATAGATGCCGGGGGCGCCGCCGAGGGCGTCCACCGCCAGGCCGGAGTCGTCGGCCAGCGCCGGCAGACCAGACAGGCGCGCGGCATTGCGCGCCTTGAGGATGGCGTTCTCGACGAAGGACAGGCCGGTTTCCTCGGGTTCCACCTGGCTGAACTCGCCTACCGAGCGTATCCGCACCTGGCCGCCGAGCATGGCCTGGAGTTCCTTGAGCTTGCCGGCGTTGTGGCTGGCGAGGACCAGTTCGGTAAGGTCGGACATGAGGACACCGCGTCTCTTGGAGGATGGCGGCGTATTGTACGCGAAGCCGGGCCGCGGCTGGCCGCGCCACCCATGCCTTACGTCATATCGCGACGTGATGCTCCTGCAGGCGCGGGGCGCTGACCCGGTAGATGCCGATCTCGCCGAGCAGGTTGGGCCACAGCTTGCTGGCCCAGCCGTGGCGGTGCAGCCGGTCCACGGCGAGGCGATCCAGCACCTGGGCGCGCTGCTCGCGGCAGAGGCGCTCGAAGTCCTCGAAGGTGCAGAAGTGGATGTTCGGCGTGTTGTACCAGGTGTAGGGCAGGAAGTCCGAGACCGGCATCCGCCCCTTGCCGCCCAGGTACAGCCGGCAGCGCCAGTGACCGAAATTGGGGAAGGTGATGATGCACTGGCGGCCGACCCTGAGCATCTCCTGAAGGATGCGGTCGGGATACTGCAGGGCCTGCAGCGACTGGGTCATGACCACCACGTCGAAGCTGTCGCTGGCGAAGTTGGCCAGGCCGCCGTCGAGGTCCTGCTCGATGACGTTGACGTCCTTGAGCAGGCACTCGGCGATCTTGTCCGGGTCGATCTCCAGGCCGTAGCCGGTGACCTGCTTGTGGTCGCGCAGCCAGGCGAGCAACTCGCCGGTGCCGCAACCGAGGTCGAGCACCCGGCTGCCCGCGGGGATCCATTCCTGAATGATGTCCAGATCGGCGCGCACGGCAGCTATACCTCGATACGGGTCATGTAGTGGGAGAAGGCCTGCAGGTAGCGCGGGATGGGGATGAGGAAGGCGTCATGGCCCTGGGGCGCATCGACCTCCAGGTAGCTGACGTCCTTGCGCGCGGCCATCAGGGCGTTGACGATCTCCTTGGAGCGCGCCGGTGAGAAGCGCCAGTCGGTGGTGAAGGAGACGATCAGGAAGCGCGCCTGCACCCCGGCCAGGGTCTTGGCCAGGTCGCCGCCGTGGGCGTGGGCCGGATCGAAGTAGTCCAGCGCCTTGGTCATCAGCAGGTAGGTGTTGGCGTCGAAGCGGCCGGAGAATTCCTCGCCCTGGTAGCGCAGGTAGCTCTCCACCTGGAATTCGACGCTGTGGAAGTCGTAGTTGAGCTGGTCGGTCTTGAGTTCGCGGCCGAATTTCTCGCCCATGGCCTCGTCCGAGAGGTAGGTGATGTGGCCGACCATGCGCGCCAGCATCAGGCCACGCTTGGGGATCACCCCCTTTTCCTGGAAGTGGCCGGCGTGGAAATCCGGGTCCGAGAGGATGGCCTGGCGCGCCACCTCGTTGAAGGCGATGTTCTCCGCCGACAGCTTGGGCGCCGAGGCGATGGCCAGGCAGTGACGGATGCGCTCGGGATAGCTGATGGTCCACTGCAGCGCCTGCATGCCGCCCAGGCTGCCGCCGATCACCGCCGCCCACTGCGTGATGCCGAGGCGATCGGCCAGCCGGGCCTGGCTGTGCACCCAGTCTTCCACGGTCAGCACCGGGAAATCCGCGCCATAGGGGCGGCCGGTCGCGGGATTGGGACTGCTGGGGCCGGTGGAGCCATTGCAGCCGCCCAGGTTGTTGAGGGCGACGACGAAGAACTTGGTGGTATCTATCGGCTTGCCGGGGCCGATGCAGCTGTCCCACCAGCCGGGCTTGCGGTCGTCGAGGCTGTGGTAGCCGGCCGCGTGATGATGGCCGGAGAGCGCGTGGCAGATCAGCACGGCGTTGCTGCGACTGGCGTTGAGTTCGCCATAGGTCTCGACCATGAGGTCGTAGGCCGGCAGGGTACGGCCACAGGCCAGGGCCAGGGGCTCGCTGAAATGCAGCAGCTCGGGGGTGACCAGGCCGACGGAATCTTCGGGAATGACGCTGGGCATTGACGGCTCGTCCGGGGCGGGGCTCGCCAGTCTAAAGAGCACCGCCGGGAGCGGCAAGGGCAGCCGCGGCGCGGCGGCCCCGGGGTGGCGGGTGGCTCAGCCGACCCGCGCCAAGGGCAGGGGTACCACGTTGTCGTGGCGCTGGGAGGGGGCCGGGCGGCTGATCTGCTTGAGCATGTCGCTGACCTCGGTGAGTTGCCGATGCAGGACGTCCTCGTGCACCTGCAGCCGGCGCACCTGCTCCTGGCTGTTGAGGTTCTGCTGGGTGAGTTGCTTGAGCGCCAGCATGCTGGTTTCCAGCAGCTGCTTCTGCTCGCGGGTGTGCTGGACCAGCGGGGTCAGGGCGCCGTCGTTCCAGCGCAGCACCTGGGCATGGGCACCTTCCTGCAGCGCCTGGACCTCCTGGGCCACGGTGGCGAAGAAACGCCGGGCCAGGGCGCTCTGCTCGGTGAGCAGAGTCTTGACCTGGCGCTGCACCTCCTCGGTCTTGAGTTGCAGCTGGCGCAACTCGCGCACATAGGGGCGAATGCGCAGTCGCGGTGCTTCCAGCGGGTGCAGGGGATTCTCGGCATTGTGCCGCTGGTAGACCGCGCCGAGCACCTTGTTGGCCCGGTCGGCTTCGTTGTCCAGGGCCAGCAGGTCATGCTCGACCATGCGGAAGAAACGGGCGATGGACTGGTTGATGCCGACGGTGGTCAGGCTGGTGCGGAATTCGCGGCGCGCCGTTTCCAGGTGGGCGTCCAGGCGCTCCGGGGCGACCAGGTCGGTCAGCAGCTTACGCTGCCCGGCCAGCATGTTCTGGGTGGTGCGCAGGTCCAGCAGGCGGCGGTGGTAGAGGTCGTATTCCTGGCGCGTGCGAGCGGTCTGCAATTCCAGGCCGGCACCGGGCAGCTCCTCGTCGGCCAGTTGCGCGTACTGGGCGCGAATGGCTTCCAGGCGCTGCTCGATGAGGGTGCGGCTGGCACCCAACAGACCACTGGCCTGCTGCACGATGCGCTGCTGCAGCAGGCGCTCGCGGGCACCGACGATGCGCTCGGCGAGCAGTTGTTCGAGGCTGTCGAGCTGGCTGCGCGCGAGCAGTTCCAGATCCCCGCGCACCTTGCCCAGGAGCGCCTGCTTGGCCGACAGCGGCAGGATGTGCTCGGCTGGCAGCGCCAGTTGCCGGGCGCTAGCCTGGCGGACGTTTTCCAGCGACTGGGCGACATGGGCGACGCCGCCGAGGTCGTCCCAGAGGCTGTCGATCTTGTTCATCACCGCGAACAGCCGCTCCGGGGCGTCGCCCAGGGACGGCTTTACGCATTGCTCCCAGAGCGCGAGGTCCGAGGCGGTCACGCCGGTGTCGGCACCGATGAGAAAGAGCACGGCCTGGGCGTGGGGCAGCAGCGACAGGGTCAGTTCGGGTTCGGCGCCGAGGGCGTTGAGACCGGGGGTGTCGAGGATGCGCAGGCCCTGGCGCAGCAGCGGATGATCGATGCTGATCAGCGCATGGCGCCAGGCCGGGATGCTGACCAGGCCAGCGCTGTCGAGCTGTTCCAGTTGCTCGGGGTCGAAACCCAGCTCAACGGCGGCAGCGGTTTCCACCTCGCGGGTCTCGGTGACCTTGGCCAGCAGGGCGGCCATGGCGTCCGGGTGGCGGTCGTCCAGGGCGAAGCGCTGCCAGGCGTCGGGGGCCTTGCGCCAGGCGCCCAGGCTGCGTTCGTCCAGGCGGCTGTCGATGGGCAGCAGCTGCAGATAGGGGCCGTCGGCCGCGGCGTCGAAGAAGATCTCGGTGGGGCACATGGTGGTGCGCCCGGCCTGGGACGGCAGCATGCGCTGGCCGTAGTCGGCGAAGAAGAGGGCGTTGATCAGCTCGGTCTTGCCGCGGGAGAACTCGCCGGCGAAGGCCAGGGTGATGCCATCGGCCTGCAATTCGCTCTGGCAGCTGGCCAGGGCGGCGTCCAGGGCCGGGGAGGCGAGACGATTACGCTGCAACCAGTCACGGTAGCGGCCCAGTTGGGTATCGAGTTCGGCTTTCCACGCGGCATAGGCATCGACGTGGCGGAACAGGCGTTCCATAGGGGACTTCCTTGACCTGGACAGCAAAGGCAGGACGGTGCCCCAGCGTCCGGAGGACGTCAATGCCGCCTCCGCCACGACGCGGCGGGCGGTCGTGGCGGAGGCGCGAGTGGTGCGTCAGAGGAAGGGCGCGAGGATCTGCGGCATGCCGGTGGCGGCGGCCAGCTGGCCGATGACGAAGCGATCCAGCAGATTGATCACGATGAAGGCGAAGATCGGCGACAGGTCCAGGCCACCCAGGTTCGGCAGGATGCGGCGGAAGGGTGCCAGCAGCGGCTCGCAGATCTGGTTGACCAATTCGGCGGCGGGGTTGTGGGTCTGGGGCGCGACCCAGGAGAGGATGACGCTGACGATCAGGGCGAAGAAGAACACCTTGAGGAACAGCGAGGCCACGCCCAGCAGGGCCCAGATCAGCAGCGCGGGGAACAGGCCGGCGATGCTGGCGCCGAGCAGGACCACCACCACCATCATCAGCGCCAGCTGGACCAGGACGGCCAGTACCAGAGCCGCCAGATCGACGCCGCCGAAGCCGGGAATGATGCGCCGTACCGGCTTGAGCAGCGGCTGGGTGGCGCGCACGGTGAATTGCGACAGCGGATTGTAGAAGTCGGCGCGGACCAGCTGCAGGATGAAGCGCAGCAGGATGATCAGCAGGTAGAGACTGCCGAGGGTCTGGATGACGTAGACGAGGGCTTGCGCGAGGGCGGACATGGATACTCCTTATCGATCCGGCAACTGGGCCAGTTCCGCAGCCCGGTCGGCCGCGGCGGTGAGGGCTTCTTCCACTAGGTCCCCGAAGGCCCCGGCTTGGAAGGTTTCGATGGCGCGCTCGGTGGTGCCCTTGGGGGACATCACCGAACGACGCAATTGTTCGGGGCTGCGGTCGCCCTGGCAGGCCATGGCGGCGGCGCCGCGGGCGGTGTGCAGGGTCAGCTGCTCGGCGACCGCCTGCGGCAGGCCGAGCTTGGTGCCGGCCTGGGTCATGGCTTCCATCAGCAGGAAGAAGTAGGCCGGGCCGCTGCCGGAGACGGCGGTGACCGCGTCCAGCTGCTGTTCTTCCTCGACCCAGAGGGCCAGGCCGACCGCGGCGAGGATTTCCTGGGCGCGGGCGCGCTGCTCCGGGCTGACCTGGTCATTGGCGAACAGGCCGCAGGCGCCAAGGCGCAGCTGCGAGGGCACGTTGGGCATGCAGCGCACCAGCGGCCGCGCGCCCAGCCAGCGTGTCAGGCTGGCACAGGTGATGCCGGCGGCCACCGAGACGATCAGTTGCTCCGGGCGCAGGTGCGGCGCCAGCTCCTGGCAGACCTCGCCCATCACCTGGGGCTTCACGCCCAGCACCACCACGTCGGCGTCGGCGAGGACGGCGGCGTTGCTGGCCTCGACGCGGATGCCGAGGTCCCGGGCCAGCGCCTCGCGCTTGGCCGGATTGCGATTGCTGGCGCTGAGGCGGTGGGCCGGCACGCCCTGGGCGAGCAGCCCGCCGATGATGGCACCGGCCATGTTGCCGGCGCCGATGAAGGCGATGCGGGTGTCGTTCATCGAGACTTCCTAGATTGAAGAGGCGGCGCCATAGTCGCGGGCGCCGAAGAGGGCGGTACCGATGCGGACCCAGGTGGCGCCCTCGGCGATGGCGGCTTCCAGGTCCTGGCTCATGCCCATGGACAGGGTGTCCAGGCCCAGGTTCAGCGCCTCGCTCAAGGTCCGCAAGCGGGCGAAGGCAGCGCGCTGCTCTGCCGGGTCGTCGGTCGGCTCTGGGATGGCCATCAGGCCACGCAGGCGCAGGTTGGGCAACCGGCTCACCGCAGCGGCCAGTGCCGGCAGTTCGTCGGGATGGCAGCCGGACTTACTGGCCTCGCCGCTGACGTTGACCTGCAGGCAGATGTTCAGCGGCCCCCGCTCGGCGGGGCGCTGCTCGGCCAGGCGCTGGGCGATCTTCAGTCGATCCACCGAGTGCACCCAGTCGAAATGGCTGGCGATGGCGCGGGTCTTGTTGGACTGGATGGGGCCGATGAAATGCCACACCAACGGCAGGTCGGCCAGCGCCTGCTGCTTGTCCAGTGCCTCCTGCAGATAGTTCTCGCCGAAGTCGCGCAGGCCGGCGACGGCGGCCTCGCGCAGGGCGGCGGCGGGCTTGGTCTTGCTCACCGCCAGGAGGCCGACAGTCGCGGGATCGCGGCCTGCCGTCCGGCTGGCGGCGGCGATGCGTTCGAGTACGGTTGCGCTATTCTCGGCTATCGTGGACATTCAGCCCCTGCTTGCGTCGGCGCATCCGGCAGGCCTTGGCGTACCGGATGAATGAGTGGCGGTGACCAGGTCAGACCGCCAGTGCTGCGCGGCATTCTACCTGCTTGCTCGACATCTGGGAGTCCCATGGATATCACCGAATTGCTGGCCTTTTCCGCGCGGCAAGGCGCCTCCGACCTGCACCTCTCCGCCGGCCTGCCGCCGATGATCCGCGTCGACGGCGACGTGCGCCGCATCAACCTGCCGGCCTTCGAGCACAAGCAGGTGCACGCGCTGATCTACGACATCATGAACGACAAGCAGCGCAAGGACTTCGAGGAATTCCTGGAGACCGACTTCTCCTTCGAGGTGCCGGGCGTGGCGCGCTTCCGGGTCAACGCCTTCAACCAGAATCGCGGCGCCGGCGCAGTGTTCCGCACCATTCCCTCCAAGGTGCTGAGCATGGAGGAACTGGGCATGGGCGAGGTGTTCCGCAAGATCACCGACGTGCCGCGTGGCCTGGTGCTGGTGACCGGGCCGACCGGCTCGGGTAAATCCACCACCCTGGCGGCCATGCTCGACTACCTCAACAACACCAAGTATCACCACATCCTCACCATCGAGGATCCCATCGAATTCGTCCATGAATCCAAGAAGTGCCTGGTCAACCAGCGCGAGGTGCACCGCGACACCTTGGGTTTTTCCGAGGCCCTGCGCTCGGCGCTGCGCGAAGACCCGGACATCATCCTGGTGGGCGAGCTGCGCGACCTGGAGACCATCCGCCTGGCGCTGACCGCAGCCGAGACCGGGCACCTGGTGTTCGGCACCTTGCACACCACCTCGGCGGCCAAGACCATCGATCGGGTGGTGGACGTCTTCCCGGCGGAAGAGAAGTCCATGGTGCGTTCCATGCTGTCCGAGTCCCTGCAGGCAGTGGTGTCCCAGACCCTGCTGAAGAAGGTCGGCGGCGGCCGGGTGGCGGCCCACGAGATCATGATCGGTACCCCGGCCATCCGTAACCTGATCCGCGAGGACAAGGTGGCGCAGATGTATTCCTCGATCCAGACCGGCGGCGGCCTGGGTATGCAGACCCTGGACATGTGCCTTAAGGCCTTGCTGGCCAAGGGTCTGATCAGCCGCGACGCGGCCCGCGAGAAGGCCAAGACGCCGGAGAATTTCTGATGGATTTCGACAGGTTCCTGCAGCTGATGGTGGACAAGGGGGCGTCCGACCTCTTCATCACCACCGGCGTGCCCCCTTCGATGAAGATCAACGGCCGCATGACGCCCGTCACCAAGGACTCGCTGTCCCCCGATCAATGCCGGGCCATCGTGCTGGGCGTGATGAACGAGGAGCAGCGGCAGGAATTCCAGCAGAAGCGCGAATGCAACTTCGCCATCAGCGCCCGCGGCATCGGCCGCTTCCGGGTCAGCGCCTTCTACCAGCGCAACCTGGTGGGCATGGTGCTGCGGCGCATCGAGGTGAACATTCCCACGGTCGACCAGCTGCGCCTGCCGGAGATCATCAAGAAGCTGGCCATGACCAAGCGCGGCCTGGTGATCTTCGTCGGCGCCACCGGCACCGGCAAGTCGACCTCGCTGGCGGCCATGATCGGCCATCGCAACAAGAATTCGGCCGGCCACATCATCTCCATCGAGGACCCCATCGAGTACATCCACCAGCACCAGGGGTGCATCGTCACCCAGCGCGAGGTGGGCATCGACACCGAGTCCTTCGAGGTGGCGCTGAAGAACACCCTGCGTCAGGCGCCGGACGTCATCATGATCGGCGAGATCCGCAGCCGCGACACCATGGAGCACGCCCTGGCCTTCGCCGAGACCGGCCACCTGTGCCTGGCCACCCTGCACGCCAACAATGCCAACCAGGCGCTGGACCGCATCATCCACTTCTTCCCGGCGGATCGGCACAGCCAGATCTGGATGGACCTGTCGCTGAACCTCAAGGGCATCGTCGCCCAGCAACTGGTGCCGACCACCGATGGCCAGGGCCGGCGCGCGGTGATCGAGGTGCTGCTCAACACCCCGCTGGCCGCCGACCTGATCCGCAAGGGCGAGGTCCACGAGCTCAAGGCGCTGATGAAGAAGTCCAGCGAGTTGGGCATGCAGACCTTCGACCAGTCGCTCTATGGCCTCTATCGCGAGGGCGAGATTAGCTACGAAGCGGCGCTGGCCCATGCCGACTCCGCCAACGACCTGCGGCTGATGATCAAGCTGGGGTCGGAGACGGATGCTGATCACCTCAATCAGATCACCCAGAATCTCTCGGTGGACATGGGCGATGACGCGCCCAAGCGCTTTCGCTAGCCGTCGCTCGCGCTGTCGCCGGCCAGGGCCCTGGCTTCGCGCAGGGCGGCGACCAGGGCCTGGCGCGCCTGCTCCTGCTGCCGGGCCTCCGGGGTGCGCAGGATGTAGGAGGGGTGGTAGGTGGCGATGATCCAGCGGTCGTCCAGCCGTAGCGGCCGGCCCATGAACTGTGCCAGGCCGCGCGGCTTGCGCCTGAGCAGGGCTTCCAGGGCGGTCGCGCCGAGCGCGACCACCACCGTCGGCTGGATGTCACGCAGTTCCTGCTCCAGCCAGTAGCGGCAGGGCGCGATCTCCGGTCCCGGGGTGACGTGCTTGCGCCTCATGCCCTGGGGAATCCACTTGAAGTGCTTGACCGCGTTGGTCAGGAACACCTCGTCGCGCGTCAGGCCGGCTTCGGCCAGGGCTGCCATCAGCACCTGCCCGGCCGGACCGACGAAGGGCCGACCCGCCAGGTCTTCCTGATCGCCGGGCTGCTCGCCGAGCAGCAGGATGCGCGCCGTGCGCGGGCCTTCGCCAGCCACCGGCTGGGTGGCCTTTTCCCAGAGCTCGCAGCGGCGGCACTCGTCGAGGGTCGTCGGCAGCGGTCGCTCCGGCTGGGCGCGTTCGGCGGCGATCAGCACCTCGCGCCCGGCCTGGCGGCCCACGGCTTCGGCCTGGGCCAGGCGCTGGGCACCGGCGCGCGCCTCGCTGAGCAGCGCCGGGATCAGCGGGCCTTCCGGCAGGTCCTTCCAGAAGCGCGCCGGCATGTTGCCCCTCAGGGTCCGCGGATTGGCCCGCGCCGGATTGAAGGTGCTGCGGTAATAGGCGCGCCAGAGTTCGTCGCCAGCGTTGCGGTCGTCGTCTTCCGGCGTCTGGCGGGCCAGCTGCTGCAGATCGGTGGGGCAGGGCTGCACCAACTGCAGTGCCTGGCCATCCCAGAGGGCGGCGGCTTCCGGCGTGGCGATCAGCCAGCTGCTGTTGCCCATGCGGTCGCAGAAGTGCGGCGCTGCCAGGGCCAGCACATCGTGGGCCGGCTGGTGCCAGGCCACCCAGGCCGGCGGGCCGGCGCTTTCCGCGCGCGGGCGAAACCTGAGGAAGGCATGCACGTGGTGGATCTCGCGGCGGATCGCCTTGACCCGGCGCTGCAGTTCGCTGCCGTCTTCGTCACCCGCCAGCATGGCCGCGCGCTCGCCGCGGGCGACCCTCCAGAGTACCTGGTAGAGCAGGGCCCAGCGGTCATCGCTGCGAAAGCAGGCGGCGTAGGTCAGGGCTTCGGCCAGTTGCGGCGGGATACGCACGGCGCCGCTGGGTGGGGTCGCCACGGCCTCGGCCGGCTCATCGAACAGATCGCCCAGGCCGCGACTCTCCTGCCAGCTCACCTGCGCCGGGGCGATGCCCGCCTGGAGCAGGCGGCGCGCCTCCTTGCGCCAGCCGGCGAAGGTGCCGTCGAAATCGACTCTCTGCATCTAGAGCAGGGCGAGCTGGGCGGGTGGTTCGGCGAGCTGCCGGCGCAGGTCGAGGGATTCCGCCAGACGCGGCTGCGGGCGGTAGTCCTGGGTGATGATGAAGGGCCGCGCCTTCTCCACGCTGCATTTCAGGCGGATCAGGTCGGCGTAGCGGATGCGCCGCTCGCGCCGCAGCTCCACCAGGCGCTTGGCCGAGAGCACGCCGATGCCGGGGACCCGGGCGATCAGCGCCTGGTCGGCGCGATTGAGATCCAGCGGGAAGATGGCGCGATTGTGCAGCGCCCAGGCCAGCTTGGGATCCACGTCCAGCGGCAACTGGCCGTCTTCGGTGGGCAGCTCCTCCGCCTGGAAGCCATAGCCACGCATGAGGAAGTCGGCCTGGTACAGCCGGTGCTCGCGCAGCAGCGGTGGCGGCTGCAGCGGCACGGTACCCGGGCTTTCCGGGATGGGGCTGAAGGCCGAGTAGTAGACGCGCTTGAGGCGGTAGGCGCCATAGAGCGTCTGGGCGGTATCGAGGATGGTACGGTCGTTGGTGGCATCGGCACCGACGATCATCTGGGTGCTCTGGCCCGCCGGCGCGAAGCGCGGCGCCTTGGCTTCGGCCTCGGCTTCCTCCAGGCCGAGACGGATGTTGCCCATGGTCTTGCGGATGCTGCTGCCGTTCTTTTCCGGCGCCAGCTTGACCAGGCTGCTCTCGGTGGGCAGCTCGATGTTCACCGACAGGCGATCGGCATAGAGACCGGCCTGGGCGATGATCTCGGGGTCGGCGTCGGGAATGGTCTTGAGGTGGATGTAGCCGCGGAACTGGTGCTGTTCGCGCAGCAGCTGGGCCACCCGGGTCATCTGCTCCATGGTGTAGTTGGAGGAGCGGATGATGCCGGAGCTGAGAAACAGCCCGCTGATGACGTTGCGCCGGTAGAAGTCGAGGGTCAGCTGCACCACTTCCTCGGGCGTGAAGCGCGCCCGCGGCACGTTGCTGCTGCGGCGATTGACGCAGTACTGGCAGTCGTACTGGCAGAAGTTGGTCAGCAGCACCTTTAACAGCGCCACGCAGCGCCCATCGGGGGTGAAGCTGTGGCAGATGCCCATGCCATCGGTCGAGCCCAGGCCGTCCTTGCCCTTCGAGCTGCGCTTGGGCGCGCCGCTGCTGGCGCAGGACACGTCGTACTTGGCGGCATCGGCGAGAATGATCAGCTTGTCGGCGAGCTCCATCGAGACCTCCTGGACTGTGATTGCATACAGTATCCGGGAAGCGGAGCGTCGTTCAATGGCTTTGCGCCGGGCGGCGCCGAGTGGAGCGACACTCCGCCGGGCGGTAGGGCCCGGCGGAGCGAGGGGGAGGGATCAGGACTTGCGGGTACGCTTGGTACGCGGCTTGTCCGCGACGGGCTCGGTTTCCGCCGCCAGGGTGGTGGGCTGTTGCAGCACGCGCTTGGCCGAGGCGAACCTCTTGGTCCAGTAGGGCTTGCTCAGGTGATCGACGCGGACGCTCTCGCCACTGCGCGGGGCATGGACGAATCTATCGTTGCCCAGGTAGATGGCGACGTGATCGATGCCGCTGCGCTGACCGGTCTTGAAGAACACCAGGTCGCCGGCCTTGAGATCGCCACGGGCGACCTTGGGTCCCTTGAGCTGGGCCAGTTCCCGGGAAGTACGCGGCAGCTTGACGTTGTGCACGTCGCGATAGACGTAGTTCACCAGGCCGCTGCAATCCAGGCCGTTCTGCGGATTGGTACCACCGAAGCGATAGGGGGTGCCAACCAGGTCCATGGCGCGGGTCGCGACCTGGGCACCCACGTTGCGGGTGGCAGCCTGGGCGGTGGCCTGCTTGCGGTGCAGGGCGCTGGTCGCCCGGGCGGCGCGCTTGGCACGGGCCGCAGAGGCTGCCTGGGCATGGTCGACGCTGGCCACGTGGCGAGCGGCGACCTTGGGCGCGGGAGCGGCGGCTGCGTGCCGGGCGGCGGTCTTGGGAGCTGAGGCGGCGGTGACATGCCGGGCTGCGACCTTGTGGACCGGAGCGGCAGTGCGCGCTGCAGAGTTCTCTTTCGCTTGCACTGCCGCTGGCAGTACAAGACAGGCGGAGAGCCATGTCAGAAGAAATAGACGCATTGTCGTAGGGGTGTCTGAAGATCGAAGCGAGGGATTCTATACCAACCCTGTGGATATTTTGTGCACCTCTCATCAAGAAATTATGTAATTTTTAGAGGAAAGTGAGGTCCCTAAAGCGCCAACCAGTGAGACTCCCTGGGCATTCATCCAGTTTTCGACATAAACTCACGGTGAAGGTAAGGGTGTAGGTAAGGCGTCTTTTTCCATTCCCGACGAGGTCTCAGGCATGCAGTATCAGGACACCCACAGCAAGGTCATGGGCTATCTGCTGTGGATCTTCGGTTTCCTCGGCGCCCATCGCTTCTACTATGGCAAGCCGGTCACCGGTACCCTCTGGTTCTGCACCCTCGGCCTGCTGGGCATTGGCTGGCTGATCGACCTCTTCCTGATCCCGGCCATGGATCGCGAGGCCGACCTGCGCTTCCAGTCCGGCTCGCTCAACTACAGCCTGGGCTGGATCCTGCTGACCTTCCTCGGCGTCTTCGGCGTCCATCGCCTCTACCTGGGCAAGTGGATCACCGCCATCCTCTATTTCTTTACGGCGGGTTTCTTCCTGCTGGGCGTGCTCTACGATTTCTGGACGCTCAACTCGCAGATCTCCGAAGAGAACCGCCGGCGGCTGGTGCGCTGAGTCGCGGCCGCTGGGATAGCAAGAAGGGGCTCCGTGGAGCCCCTTCTTGCATTCAGGCCTGGCGGCGGTAGGTCGCGCGCCCACCCACCAGGGTGCGTTCGACGCGCCCCGGCAGGGTGAGGCCCAGGAAGGGGCAATTGCGTCCGCGCGAGAGCCAGGGAGTGTCCGCCTGGGCCGTGGCGGCCTGGGCGAACAGCACCAGGTCCGCCGCCCGGCCCTTGGCCAGGCGGCCCGCGTCGAGGCGCAAGGCCTGGGCCGGGCCACTGGTCAGGCGTGCCAGCAAGGTGGGCAGGTCCAGCAGGCCGTCCGCCACCAGGGTCAGGGCCAGCGGCAGCAGCAGTTCGACACTGCTGATGCCCGGCTCGGTGGCGGCGAAGGGCGCCAGCTTGGCATCCGCCTCCTGCGGCTGGTGATGGCTGGAGATGGCGCTGATCACCCCGTCACGGACCCCGGCGCGCAGGGCGTCGCGATCGCGGGCGGTGCGCAGCGGCGGCTTGACGTGATAGAGGCTGGAAAAGCCCTGCAGCGCCTCGTCGGTGAGCAGCAGCTGGTAGAGCGCCACGTCGGCGGTCACCGGCAGGCCCCGGGCCTGGGCGGCGGCGATCATCTCCACGGCGCGGGCGCTGGTCAGCTGACCGAAGTGAGCCCGCACGCCGCTCTGCTCCACCAGCAGCAGGTCGCGGGACAGGGCGATGGTCTCGGCGGTCTCCGGGATGCCGGTGAGGCCGAGGAAGCTGGCGGTGGGGCCCTCGTGGGCGAGACCGCCTTCGGCGAGGTCGGCGTCCAGGGCGGTGAAGACCACGGTCAGGTCGAAGGTGGCCGCGTATTCCAGCGCTCGCCGCTGCACCCGCAGGTTCTCGAACGGCTGCAGGCCATTGGTGAAGGCGACGCAACCGGCGTCACGCAGCGCCATCAGTTCGGACAGCTGCTCGCCGGCCAGCCCCTTGGTCAGGGCGCCGATGGGATGGACGCGGGCGTGATCGGCGGTACGGGCGCGGTCGAGGATGAGTTCGGCCACCGCCGTGGTGTCCAGCACCGGGCGGGTGGTCGGCGGGCAGCACAGGCTGGTGACACCCCCGGCGGCGGCGGCGCGGGTCTCGCTGTCGACGTTGCCCTTGCGGGTCAGGCCCGGTTCGCACAGGGCGACATCCAGGTCGACCAGGCCGGGAGCGAGGATCAGGCCGCTGGCGTCCAGCTGCTCGGCGGCCTGGAAGCCCTGGGGCGCTTCGCCGATGGCCAGGATGCGGCCTTCATCGATATGGACGTCGCTGACCTGGTCGAGGCCGGAGGCCGGGTCGACTACCCGGGCATTGCGGATGCTCAGGCTCACTGCACATTCTCCTGTAGCTGACGCTGGGCGGTCTGCCCGCTCATGGCCATCGACAGCACCGCCATGCGGACCGCGATGCCGTAGGTGACCTGGTTCAGGATGACCGACTGTTCACCGTCGGCGACCGCGGATTCGATCTCCACGCCGCGGTTGATCGGCCCGGGATGCATGACGATGGCATCGGGCTTGGCCCGCGCCAGGCGCTGGCGGGTCAGGCCGAACAGCCGGTAGTACTCGCCCTCGCTGGGCAGCAGGCCCCCCTGCATGCGCTCGCGCTGCAGGCGCAGCATGATCACCACGTCCACGCCGTCCAGGCCCTCGGCCAGGTCGGTGTAGGCACGGACGCCATAGAGCTCTTCGAGGCCGACCGGCAGCAGGGTGCGCGGGGCGATCACGCGGATGTCGCGGCAGCCCAGGGTGCGCAGCGCCAGCATGTCGGAGCGGGCGACCCGCGAGTGCAGGATGTCGCCGACGATGGCCACCGACAGGTTGGCGAAGTCGCCCTTGTGCCGGCGGATGGTCAGCATGTCGAGCATGCCCTGGGTGGGGTGGGCATGGCGACCGTCGCCACCGTTGATGATGGCGACGTCGGGGCAGACGTGCTCGGCGATGAAGTGGGCGGCGCCGGAATCGGCGTGGCGCACCACGAACATGTCGGCGGCCATGGCCTCCAGGTTGCGCAGGGTGTCGAACAGCGTCTCGCCCTTGCTGGTGGAGGAGGTGGAGACGTTGAGGGTGATGACGTCCGCCGACAGCCGCTTGGCGGCCAGCTCGAAGGTGGTACGGGTACGGGTGGAGTTCTCGAAGAAGACGTTGCACACCGTCTTGCCGCGCAGCAGCGGTACCTTCTTCACCGCCCGGGCCCCGACCTCGAGGAAGGAGTCGGCGGTATCGAGCAGTTCGGTGAGGAGTTCGGCGGGGAGGTCATCGAGTGACAGGAAATGGCGCAATTGGCCCTGGGCGTTGAGTTGCAGCGAGCGCGTAGCGTCGGTCATGGCAGCGAATCCAGGTCAGGCGGCGGGGACGTCGCGGTATTCGAGGGCGAGCGGAGCGGGGCCGGTCAACTTGACGCGCTGGGTGGGGGCGAGGCTCAGGGTGGCACCCACCACGTCGGGCTGGATCGGCAATTCGCGGGCATTGACGTCCAGCAGGCAGACCAGGGTCACACTGGCGGGACGGCCGTAGTCGAAGAGTTCGTTGAGCGCCGCGCGCACGGTGCGGCCGCTCATCAGCACATCGTCCACCAGCACCAGGTGCCGGCCGTCGATCTCGAAGGGCAGGGCCGAGGGGCGTACCAGGGGGTGCAGGCCCTTCTGGGTGAAGTCATCGCGGTAGAAGGACACGTCCAGGCTACCCAGCGGGGTATCCAGCCCGAGTTCGGCCAGGAGCGCCTCGGCGACCCACAGGCCGCCGGTATGGATGCCGATGAAGCTGGGATCGGTGATGCCGCGACGATCCAGCGACAGGCGCAGGTCCGCGGCCAGCCGCGGCAGGAGCTCGGCGGGGGTGGGCAGGTGCATGGCTACTCCGATTGCGGGCGCGCGGCCCGTTCCAGTTGTTGGGTCAGCCAGCCTTCCAGCAGGAGGGCGGCGGCGAGGGCGTCCACCGGGCGTTCACGATAACCGTCGCGCTGACCGCCCTGCAGGCGCTCGCCCTTGGCGGCATAGGTGGTTAGGCGCTCGTCATGGGTGTGCACGGGCAGGCCGTATCGGCCGTGCAGGCGCCGGGCGAAGCGCTCGGCGCGCTCGCTCATCTCGCTGGGGGTGCCGTCCATGTTCAGCGGCAGGCCGACCACCAGGGCACTGGGGCGCCACTCGTCCAGCAGGCGCTGGATCTGCTGCCAGTCCGGCACGCCGTTCTGCGCCTTGAGCGTGAGCAGCTCCCGGGCCTGGCCGGTGACGGCCTGGCCCACGGCCACGCCGATCTGCCGGGTACCGTAGTCGAAACCCAGGTAGAGGCCCGCGGGCGCACTCATGCGTGGCCCGCCTGGCGCGAGAGCAGGCGCAGGTCGATGCCCAGCAGGGCGGCGGCGGCGCCGAGGCGCTGTTCGCTTGGCGTCTCGAACAGCAGGGTGGTGGTGGCCGGGGTGGTGAGCCAGAGATTGGCGGCCAGCTCCTCTTCCAGCTGGCCGGGGCCCCAGCCGCTGTAGCCCAGGGTGATCAGGTGCCGGGCGGGGCCGCTGCCGTCGGAGAGGGCGAACAGCACGTCCGGCGAGGTGGTCAGGCTCAGTTCCTCGAGTTCCAGGGTGTTCTGGAAGGTCGGGCCGGACTCGTGCAGCACGAAACCGCGGTCGTTCTGCACCGGGCCGCCGGAGTAGAGGGCGAGCTGGTGGTCCTGCGGCGTGGGCGGCACGTCGGGGCGCAGCTGTTCGAGCAGATCGTCCAGGTGCAGGCCGTTGGGTCGGTTGATCACCAGGCCCATGGCGCCGTCCGGACCGTGGTCGACGAGGTAGATCACCGTTTCGGCGAAATTGGGATCGTCCATCTGCGGCATGGCGATCAGGAGTTGGTGCTGTAGGGTGGTGCTGGAGGTCGGCTTCATGACCGGCAAGTTTCCCGGTTGCGCGGTCCGGCTTCAAGTACAACGACGTGCGCGGCTATTGACTGGACAGGCGGTCACCGCGTTCGAAGCGCCAGGTACGGATGATCTCCAGCCGGTCGATGTCGGCGAGGTCGCCACTGAAGGGCGCAAAGGGCGCCGCCAGCCGGACGATGCGCAGGGCGGCCTGGTCGAGCACCTGGCGTCCCGAGGATTCCAGCACCTGCACCTCGTAGAGCGAGCCGTCCTTGTTGATGGCCACCAGCAGCCGCAGGCTGCCATAGAGCCGATCGCGCTTGGCCTGCTCCGGGTAGTTGAGGTTGCCGATCCGCTCGATCTTGCGCCGCCATTCTTCCTTGTAGCGGGCGCCCTTGTCCTTCTGCGTCGAGGCGGCGTTGATCCGCCAGATCTTCGGGCGCTTGGCGTACTGCTGGCGCTCTTCGGCGAGCTGGGCTTCGAGGCTGGCGAGTTCGGCGGCCTGGCTGTCGGCCTCGGGGCTCGGGGCGTCGCGCTGCTCCCGTTCGGGCGTCTCGCGGCTGGGCTCGGCCTTGGTCGGGCGCGCGGCGCGGGTGGTGACCGCCGCCTTGGGCGCCTGGGCGCGATCCGCCGCCGGGGTCCGCGCGGGCGGTGCCGCCTCGCGGATCTCGCTGTCGTGGAAGGGCGCCTGTACCGGCGTGCTCGGCGCCGCCGCCTTGTCCAGGGTGCCGCTGCCCTGCTGGTTTTCCTGGGCGAGGAAATCCGCCTGCTTGGGCGCCTCGTCGCTCTTGAAGCTGGCCAGCGTCACCTCCAGGGTGCGGCTGATCTGGCTGGGCTCGGGCAGCGCGAAGCCGACGCCGAGGATCAGCACGACGTGCAGCAGGGTCGCGATGAGCAGCGTGAAGCCCAGGCGGTCGGCGGGACGCACCTGGACGGCGGGGGAGGATGCGGTGCTGGGCATTGACTGGGTCGGCAAGGGCAGAGGGCGCGCGGCAGGGCTGGCGCCAGTCTGCGGATTGTGTCCGCGCTTGTCCATGCCGCCGCGGGCGGCATGGACGCTCGCCTCAGCCCGCGCGTTGCTGCGCGATGACGTCCATGAGGCGCTCGGCGATACGGGTGTCGTAGGCCGCGTCGATCTCGCGGATGCAGGTCGGGCTGGTGACGTTGATCTCGGTGAGGTGCTCGCCGATCACGTCCAGGCCGACGAACAGCAGGCCGCGCTTGCGCAGCTCCGGGCCCACCGTGGCGGCGATCTCGCGGTCGCGCGCCGACAGGGGCTGGGCCACGCCACGACCCCCAGCGGCCAGGTTGCCGCGGGTCTCGCCCTGGGCCGGGATGCGCGCCAGGCAGTAGTCCACCGGCTCGCCGTCGATCATCAGGATGCGCTTGTCGCCGTCCTTGATGCCCGGCAGGTAGCGCTGGGCGATGATCTGCTGGGTGCCATGGGCGGTCAGGGTCTCCAGGATTACCGAGAGGTTGGGGTCGCCTTCGCGGTGGCGGAACACCGAGCTGCCGCCCATGCCGTCCAGTGGCTTGAGGATGACGTCGCCGTGGGTGCGGGCGAATTCACGGATGATGTCGGCGCGGCGGCTCACCAGCGTCGGTGGGGCCAGCTCGGGGAACAGGGTGGCGAAGAACTTCTCGTTGCAGTCGCGTAGGCTGGCGGGCCGGTTCACCACCAGGGTGCCGCCACGCTCGGCCTGCTCCAGCAGGTAGGTGGCATAGACGAATTCGTTGTCGAAGGGCGGGTCCTTGCGCATCAGGATCACGTCCAGCTCGCGCAGGGGCAGGTCGACGTCCTCGCCGAAGGCGAACCAGCGTTCCGGATCCTGGAAGACGTCCAACTGACGACCGCGGCCGCGGGCTTCGCCATCGACCTGGTACAGGTCCTGCATCTCGAAGTAGTGCAGGCTCCAGCCGCGGGCCTTGGCCGCCCACAGCATGGCCATGGAGCTATCCTTCTTATAGGAGATGCGTTCGATGGGATCCATGACGATCCCCAGGCGGATACTCATTGACGCTAGACCTCGGTTGTACGTGGGCAAGGCATCAGGATAGCCCTTGCATCCCCTTGAGTGCCAATGCTTGCGCGGTCGTCGTGGCGGGCGGGCCGGTGGTCTGTCGTCAGGGGATCTGCGTGGTACGTCACGGTATTGTGTGCTACAAAGAGGCGCCGCCAAAGTGCCCGGATCGACATCATTCACGTTTCCTCGACGATGAGCTGGTAGCTTGAACATGGAACAGTATTCGGAAGGGCTGAAGGTCATGGTGATCGACGATTCGAAGACGATTCGTCGCACCGCGGAGACCCTGCTCAAGAAAGTTGGCTGCGAGGTCATTACCGCCATCGATGGATTCGATGCGCTCGCCAAGATCGCCGATAGTCATCCCCACATCATCTTCGTGGACATCATGATGCCGCGACTGGATGGCTATCAGACCTGTGCGCTGATCAAGAACAACAGCGCGTTCCGCGCGACGCCCGTCATCATGCTCTCCTCCCGTGACGGGCTCTTCGACAAGGCCAAGGGCCGCATCGTCGGCTCGGACCAGTACCTCACCAAACCCTTCAGCAAAGAAGAGCTGATCGGTGCGATCAAGACCCACGTCCCCAGTTTCACTCCGCTCGAACAAGCGTCCTGAGTGTCCTGAGGCGGGCGATTCAATCTAGTAGGAAATTTTCATGGCTCGAATTCTGATCGTCGACGACTCTCCCACCGAGATGTACAAGCTCACCGCCATGCTGGAAAAGCATGGGCATCAGGTGCTCAAGGCCGAGAACGGTGCCGACGGCGTGGCCCTGGCCCGCCAGGAGAAGCCGGATGCGGTCCTGATGGACATCGTCATGCCCGGCCTCAACGGCTTCCAGGCCACCCGGCAGCTGACCAAGGATGCCGAGACCAGCCACATTCCGGTCGTCATCGTCACCACCAAGGACCAGGAGACCGACAAGGTCTGGGGCAAGCGCCAGGGCGCCAAGGACTACCTGACCAAGCCCATCGACGAGGACACCCTGCTGCGCACCCTGGCGGGTGTCCTGCAAGGCTAGGGGCTCACGTCCGTTTCTCGCGGCAGCGCCCCGATGGGCAGGGAATCCTATGAGCGACGCCACTACGCCCTACGAACTCTTGCGGCTGATCGACCTGCGCTGCCGGGAACGGGCGGCCGGTCTGCCGGCGCAGCAGGAAAACCAGCGGACCTGGAGCGGCATCGGCTTTCGCCTCGGTGAATTGCGCTTCGTGATTCCCATGGGCGAGGTCAGCGAGATCCTGCCGGAGCCGCGCTTCACCGCCTTGCCCGGCGTCAAGCCCTGGCTCAAGGGCGTGGCCAACGTACGCGGCCGGCTGCTGCCGATCGCCGACCTCGGGCAGTTCCTCGGCGTGAAGATCCAGGCGCTGCGCAAACAGCGCCGCATCCTGATCGTCGACCATGGCGACCTCTTCGTCGGATTGGCGGTTGACGAAGTCCTGGGCATGCAACATTTCGACATCGAGGCCTATCGCGAGCACGCCGACAGCGTGCCCGCGGGCCTGCACTTCTTTCTGGAGGGCGTCTTCCAACGCGACGTGCCGTGGCTGGTCTGCAGCCCGCGCGCCTTGGTCGAGCATCCCGAATTCATGGACGTCGCGGCCTGAGTCGCTAGACGCCAGGGCGCCGCGTGCCGGCGCGGGGTCGGGATGGCAGGAGCTATCGCCGACGGGTGGGGGTAGGGCGACGAATGCCGGTTTCAAGCGAACCGGCGGGTCGGCCGACAAGGATAGAACTGAAGGATCCAAGGTCCAGGCGGGGGCCGCTGATGAACAAACTCAATACCGGGAAACTCAACGCGTGGGTCGCGGGCATGTTCGTGGTGCTGATCGTCGCGATCGTGCTGCTGTTCGCCAACTTCGCGTACCTGGGCACCCAGACCAACTACGACAACCAGTACCAGGGGCAGGCCACCGAGCTGCGCATCCTGTCGCAGCAGCTCGCCAAGAGCGCCAGTGAGGCCGCTACCGGCAAGGCCGAGGCCTTCAAGGACCTGCGCGTGGCCCGCGCCGAGTTCGAGCGCCGCTGGAACATCCTGCGCAATGGCGATCCCCAGACCGGCCTGCCGGCCTCGCCAGCGATCCTCGCCGCGCGCCTGGACACCGTGCAGGGGCAGTGGGCCAACCTGCGCAAGCAGGTCGACACCATGCTGGGTAGCGAGCAGACCGTGCTGTCGCTGCACCAGCTGGCCGGCGCCCTGGCCGATACCATTCCCCAGCTGCAGGTCGAGAACGAGGAAATCGTCGACATCCTGATCGAGCGCGGCGCGCCCGCCAGCCAGGTGGTGGTGGCCCAGCGCCAGGCCCTGCTCGCCGAGCGGATCCTCAGCGCCATCAACAAGATCCTCACCGGCGACGAAGCCGCGGTGCAGGCCGCCGACAGCTTCGGCCGCGACGCCAGCCTGTTCGGCCGGGTGCTCAAGGCCATGCGCGAAGGCAATGCCTCCATGGGCATCGCCAAGATCACCGATCCGGAAGCGGTCGGCCGCCTGAACGAGGCCAACAAGCTGTTCGAGTTCGTCTCCGGCAACGTCGACGAGATCCTCGCCACCTCGCCCGAACTGCTGCAGATCCGCTCCGCCGTAGGCCAGATCTACAGCGGCTCCCAGGCGCTGCTCGGGTCCGCCTCGGAGCTCAGCGCTGGTTACGCCGCCCTGGCCCAGAGTCGCAAGATTAACACCGTGGGCAGCTATCTGCTGGTGTTCATCGCCCTCGGCGCCATTCTCTGCATCGGCTACATCCTGGTGCGCGACACCCGCCGGCGCCTGGCCGAGACCGACGAAAAGAACCAGCGCAACCAGACCGCCATCCTGCGGCTGCTGGACGAGATCGCCGACCTGGCCGACGGTGACCTTACCGTGCAGGCCACGGTGACCGAGGACTTCACCGGCGCCATCGCCGACTCCATCAACTACTCCATCGACCAGCTGCGCGAACTGGTGGAGACCATCAACCAGACCGCCTTGCAGGTGGCCGCCGCCGCCCAGGAATCCCAGGACACCGCGACCGTGCTGGCCGAGGCCTCGGAGCACCAGGCCCAGGAGATCGCCGGGGCGTCCGCGGCGATCAACGAGATGGCCGTGTCCATCGACCAGGTATCCACCAACGCCTCCGAATCCACCGCGGTGGCGGAGCGCTCCGTGGCCATCGCCAACAAGGGCAACCAGGTGGTGCACAACACCATCATCGGCATGGACAGCATTCGCGAGCAGATCCAGGACACCGCCAAGCGGATCAAGCGCCTGGGTGAATCGTCCCAGGAGATCGGCGATATCGTCGGCCTGATCAACGACATCGCCGACCAGACCAACATCCTGGCCCTGAACGCCGCCATCCAGGCCTCCATGGCCGGCGACGCCGGTCGCGGTTTCGCCGTGGTCGCCGACGAGGTCCAGCGCCTCGCCGAGCGCTCCTCCGGCGCCACCAAGCAGATCGAGGCGCTGGTCAAGGCGATCCAGACCGACACCAACGAGGCGGTGATTTCCATGGAGCAGACCACCTCGGAAGTGGTCCGCGGCGCCGCCCTGGCCCAGGACGCCGGGGTGGCCCTGGAGGAGATCGAAAAGGTGTCCCAGAGCCTGGCCGGGCTGATCCAGAACATTTCCAACGCCGCACGGCAGCAGTCGTCGTCCGCCAGCCACATCTCCAGCACCATGAACGTGATTCAGGAGATCACCTCGCAGACCTCCGCCGGGACCACCGCCACCGCGCGCAGCATCGGCGAACTGGCCAAGCTGGCCAGCGAGATGCGGCGTTCGGTATCGGGCTTCAATCTGCCGAACGAGCAGCCGCTGGGCTGAACGCAGCAGCCACACAGTGGCGTGGCGAGGGGGAAACGCGGTGGGGGAGTCGAGTTGGGCGTTGTGCCGTGCTCCCGCGCTGCCGGATGCGGACTTCGAGCGCTGGCGACAGTTGCTCGAAACCCGGGCCGGGATGGTGCTGGACGAGCGTCAGCGCAGCTTTCTGCAGGTCCAGTTGGCGGCGCGCATGCGCGAGCTGGGGATCGCCGCCTACGACGACTATTACCGGGTCGTCGGCGCGGGCATCAGCGGACGGGTCGAATGGGTCCGGCTGCTCGACCGCCTGACCATCCAGGCCACCCGCTTCTTCCGCCATCCGCCGTCGTTCGCCCTGCTGGAAGCCTTCGTGAGTGAATTCGTCCAGGCCGCCAAGGGCAACAGCCTAACGCTGTGGAGTCTGGGTTGTGCCAGTGGAGAGGAAGCGTTTTCGATGGCCATCAGCACCGCCGACGTGCTTTCCCGGCAAGGGCACCCCATGACCTTCGCCCTGACCGGCACGGACATCAGCAGCGAAGCCTTGCGCCAGGCGCGGCAGGGCACCTATGGCCCGCAGCGGTTGGCCGGGGTGTCGCCCGAACGGCGGGAACGCTACTTTCGTGCCCGTGAGGACGGCTGCTTCGAGGTCGCCGCCTGGTTGGCCGAACGGCTGTGCTTCGCCCGGCTTAACGTGCTGGAGCTGGGCCAGGCGCCCTTGCACGGGCTCAACGTCATTTTTTGTCAGAACTTGCTGATTTATTTCCGCCGCTGGCTGCGTCGAGACCTGCTCAACCAGCTGGTCCAGCGGCTTGCACCGGGTGGGTTGTTGGTCCTGGGTGTCGGGGAGGTGAGCCAATGGAGCCACCCGCAACTGATACCCGTCGATCATCCCGAAGTCCTGGCGTTTACCCGCCAGGTGCACCCCCCGGCATGACAGGAGCCGAGATGATCGATCGACACGACTACGTAGCCCTCGAGTGGGTCAAGGGAGAGATCGCCGAAACCTTGCAGCAGGCCCGCAAGGCGCTCGAGGCGTTCGTCGACAACCCCCAGGACCGTAGCCGCCTGGGCTTTTGCCGGACCTATGTGCACCAGGTCTACGGCACCCTGCAGATGGTGGAGTTCTACGGCGCGGCGCTGCTCGCCGAGGAGATGGAGCTGCTGCTGCAGGCGCTCCACGAGGAGCGGGTGAACAGTTCGGACGAGGCACTGGAAGTACTGATGCAGGCCATCCTGCAGGTACCGCCCTATCTCGACCGGGTCCTGGAGGCCCGGCGCGACCTGCCGCTGGCGATCCTGCCGCTGCTCAACGACCTGCGCTCGGCGCGTGGGGAAAAGCTGCTGTCGGAAACCAGCCTGTTCTCCCCGGATCTGTCCGCCACGCCGCTGTCCCTGACCGACGCCGAGCTGGCCGACCGCGCCGCGCCGGACTGGCTGCCGCGGTTGCGCAAGCTGCGCCAAGCCCTGCAGGGCGCCCAGGTCGGGCTGTTCCGCGACCGCGACGTCCAGTTGCACCTGGATTACCTGCTGCGCGTCTTCGAGCGCCTGGACCAGCTCTGCGCCGGATCGCCCTTCGGGGCCCTCTGGCCGGTGGCGGCGGGCTTGACCGAACTGCTGCAGGCCGGCGAGCTGGACAACAGCAGTTCGATCCGCGGTCTGCTGCGGCAACTCGATCGTGAGTTGAAGCGACTCATCAGTGATGGCGTGGTGACGCTCAACCAGCCGGCGCCGGCCGACCTGCTGAAGAATCTGTTGTTCTACCTGGCCAAGGCACCGGTGCAGAGCCCGCGCATCGCCGCGCTCAAGGCCCACTACCGCCTCGACGAGGCGCTGCCGGACGCCGAGCTGGTGGGCTTCGAGCGCTCGCGCATCGTTGGCCCGGATCGCGAGGCCATGCGTTCGGTCGTCACCGCGCTCTGCGAGGAGCTGGTGCAGATCAAGGACAGCCTCGACCTCTTCGTGCGCAGTGATCGCCAGCAGGTCGCCGGCCTGCGCAGCCTGCTGGCGCCACTCAAGCAGATCGCCGATACCCTGGCGGTGCTGGGCTTCGGCCAGCCGCGCAAGGTGGTGCTGGAACAGCACGACGCCGTCGCCGAACTGGCCGAGGGCGGGCGCGAGGCCAGCGATGCCGCGCTGATGGACATCGCCGGCGCATTGCTCTACGTGGAAGCCACCCTGGCCGGCATGGTCAGTGGCAACGAGGTGGGCGATGCCGAGGAGAGCCGGCTGCCCACCACCGATATCGACCAGTTGCACCGGGTGGTGGTGCGCGAGGCGCGCAACGGGCTGGAGCAGTCCAAGGACGCCATCATCGAATTCATCGCCTCCCAGTGGAACCACGTCCACCTGGAGCCGGTGCCGCTGTTGCTGACCCAGGTCCGCGGCGGCCTGGCGATGATCCCGCTGGAGCGGGCGGCGTCCCAGGTGCAGGCGGCGAATGACTACATCTGCGAGCAGTTGCTGGGCAAGCAGGCGGTACCCAACTGGCAGAGCCTGGATACCCTGGCCGATGCCATCACCAGCGTCGAGTACTACCTGGAGCGCCTGGCGGAAGACCCCTCCACGCCCCATGACATGATTCTCGACATCGCCGACGAGAGTCTGGTCGCCCTTGGCTATCCGCCGAAGGCCAAGCCGGGCGAAGCCGAGCTGGCGGAAGCCGCGGCGGAGCCCCAGGTTGACGAGGCGCCGGCGGAGCCGCCGGAGGACCCCGAGGCAGCCCAGGCGTCTTGGGCGCCGACCGCCTTGCCGGAGGAGGAGCCAGCGGGCCTGCCGGCAGACCTCCTGCCGACGGAAGCGCCGGTCGCCGCACCCGCTGCGGTGGACGAGCCGCTGGCGTTCACCTTGCCGGTCGCGGCGGCCAGCGAGGAAGCCGACGACCAGCCGCTGGCGGTGGCCGAAGATGAAGCGGCCGAGCCGCCGTTGGCCGCTCCCGAGCCCCTGGTCGCCGATGCGGACGCCGTCGCCAAGGTGCTGGCCGCACCGGTCGAGGCCATCAACCCTCCGGCGGCGCAGGTGCCTCAGGCCCTGTTGCCGCCGCCGGCCGATGCCGAACCCGTCGAGGAAGAACTCCGCGAGGTCTTCATCGAGGAGGCCGGCGAGGTCCAGGCGGAGCTGGAACGTTGGCTGCCGACCTGGCAGGCCGATCCCGAGCAGCGCACCGCGCTGAGCGAATTGCGGCGTAATTTCCACACCCTCAAGGGCAGTGGCCGCATGGTCCAGGCGCTGGTCATCGGCGAACTGGCCTGGGCGCTGGAGAATCTTTTCAATCGCCGTCTGGATCACAGCGTCGCTCACAGCGCCGCCTTGCAGGCGGTGGTCGAGCAGACCTGCGCGCTGCTGCCGGAGCTGGTCGAGGAATACGCCGAGGATCGTCAAAGGCAACGTGACGACGTCGACTGGCTGGCCCACGCCGCCCATGCACTGGCGCGCAACGAGGCGCTGCCCGAGCGAGTTCAGGCAGGCAGCGCGGCCCCGTCCGCGCCAGCGGCGTTGCCCGTGGCAGAGGTCCTCGAATCCGAAGTCCTTGCACCCGCCGCAGCCGAAGCCGATACCCAGTTGCTGGATATCTTCCGTACCGAGGCCCAGGCCCATCTCCATACCGTTCGCCGCTACCTGGAACAGGCCGGGACGGGCAATGCCCTGCCGGTCTCCGACAATCTCCTGCGCGCCCTGCACACCCTCAAGGGCAGTGCCCACATGGCGGGCAGCTCGCCGATGGCCGAATTGGCCTCGGCGCTGGAGCGGCTGGCCAAGGAATACAAGCTCGCCCACATCGCCTTCGCCGAGCCGGAGTGCGCCCTGCTGGCCCAGGGAGTGGATCTCCTGGAAGAGCGCCTGGCCAGTCTGGACGAGGCTTCGCTGGCCACTCCGCTGGTTGGCGCCGCGGCGGTGATCGAGCACTGTGACGCCCTGCTGGAGCCGCTGCACCAGGCGCTGCCGATACCGGAAGCGCCGCTGCCGGAGCATCGCGACGTCTTGCGCCTGGCCGATTTCCTGATGCCGGCCATGGACCTGCTGCTGGAAGCCGACGAGCGGCTGAATGCCTGGCACCGCGAAGGTGACCAGGCCGCCTGCCCGGACCTGCTGGCCGAGCGCCTGAATACCTTCGCCGACGGCGCCGCCCGGGTCGGCCTGGCCGACGTCGAGCCGCTCGCCGAGGCGCTGCAGGTGGTCTATGCGGCGGTGGCCAGTGGTTCGCTACCAGCCGACGAGGCCTTCTTCCGCGAGGCGGAAGAAGCCCAGGAAGCCCTGATCAGCATGCTCAACCAGCTGGCTGGCGGCATGCGGGCGATCCCGAACGAAGAGCGGATCCAGGGCCTGCGTGCCCTGCTGGCGGGCATCCTCGCCGGGTTGCCGATGGAGGCGACCACCCTGCTGGCCGAGGCCGAACCCGAGGCGGCTTTCGCGCTCGAAACGGCCACGCCGGTGGCACCGGAGCAGGCGCTGGACATCGATCTGGAAGCCGAAGCCGAAGCCGAAGCCGAAGCCGAAGCCGAACTCGAGGATCCGGAACCGGCGCAGGAAGAGCGGCCGTCGCTGCCGGAGGCCCTGGCGGCCGAGCCGGCGGACGCTACCCTGGACGAAGCGGTCGAGCCTGTCGCCGCCGCAGGCGTCGATGCGGAGATGCAGCTGATCTTCCTCGAGGAAGCCCAGGATCTGCTGGACAGCGCCGACCGGGCGCTGGAGCGCTGGTTGGCCGAGCCGCAGCAGCGCTTCCATCTCGGCACCCTGCAGCGGGACCTGCACACCCTGAAGGGGGGCGCCCACCTCGCCGAGGTCGCCCCGGTCGCCCGGCTCGCCACGGAGCTGGATGCCATCTACGAGGGCCTGCTCGATGGACGTCTCGCCGGCGGGGCCGAGCTGGCCGCGCCCCTGCGCGATGCCCACGCCTGCCTGGCCGCGCAACTGGAGGAGCTGGCGGCCGGCGAGCCGATCAGTGACCATGCCGAAGAGGTCGAGCGGCTCCAGCGTATCCGTACCGGGCAGCTCGACGCTCATGCCGAGGACGCCTCCACGGTCACCTCGGCCGCGCCGGATAGCGCCGCGGCAGCCGCTGAGACCTCGGCCTCCGCGGAGCCCCAGGTTGCCGAAGCTCTGCCCGAAGCCGCCCTCGTCGATACGGCCGAAGGGCCCGACGCCGAGCTGCTGGCCATCTACATCGAAGAAAGCCGCGACCTGCTCGACAGCATGGCGACCGCGCTGCGGGCCTGGGAAGCCGAACCGGGCAACAGCCTGGAGCTGGAATCCCTGCTACGCGACCTGCATACCCTCAAGGGCGGCGCCCGCCTGGCCGAGGTGGAGGCCATCGGTGACCTCGCCCATGCCCTGGAAGCCTGCTACGAGGCCCTGGCGCGGGGCCGCCTCAAGCCTGCTGCGGAGCTGAGCGAACTGCTGCATCTGGGCCATGATCGGCTGCACGAGCAACTCGAAGCCCTGGCCGGCGGCGAGTCCCCGGCGCCGGCCAGCGAGCTGATCGCGGCGCTGCGCGACTACCGCGGGCGGCCCGTGGCGGCGAGCGAGCCGGCACCCGCCGCCGCCCCCGCCGGGCCGGTCTTCGACGAAGACACGGATGCGGAAATCCTCGAGATCCTCATCGAGGAGGCCCAGGATCTGCTGGCCAGCATGGACGAGGCGCTGACGCGCTGGCCCGCCGCGCCCGACGTGGCGGTGGATGAATTGCTGCGCTGCCTGCACACCCTCAAGGGCGGCGCCCGCCTGGCCGGGCTGCACGGCCTGGGCGAGCAGGCCCATGCGCTGGAGCAGCAACTCGCCGAGTTGCGCTCGCTCGCGGTCGGGCTGGGCGAGGGCGACCGCGAAAGGGTCCGCGACCTGGCGACCAAGGGGGTCGACGCCCTGCAGCTGGCCGTGGCCCAGCTGTCGCTGCCGACGCCCGCCCAGCCGGTCGCGCCGGTCGAGGTCGTGGCACCCGCGCCTGAGCCAGAGGTAGTCGAAGGCCCGGCGGCAGCGGCCGTCGGTGCGGAGGCCGAGTCCGAACAGCCGGTCGACGAGCCTCCGGCCGCGCCCGCCATCGCCGCGCCTGTCCCGGTCATGGAGGCACCGACGACGCCTGCCGCGCCCGTCGCGCCGCTGCCGTTCGTCCAGCGCCTGCAACAGATCCGCCAGCAGGCGGTGCAGCGGCGCTCGTCCCAGGAACTGGTACGGGTACCCGCCACGCTGCTGGAACAACTGGTCAACCTGGCCGGCGAGACCTCGATCTTCCGGGGGCGCATCGAGCAGCAGGTCAACGACATAGGCACCACCCTGGGCGAGATGGAAGCCACCATCGAGCGGGTCCGCGATCAGTTGCGGCGCCTGGACACCGAGACCCAGGCGCAGATCATCAGCCGCCATCACGAAGACGTCGATCGCGCGGGCTACGAGGATTTCGATCCACTGGAGCTGGATCGCTATTCCCAGCTGCAGCAGCTGTCCCGGGCACTGTTCGAATCGGCTTCCGACCTGCTGGACCTGAAGAACACCCTGGGCCAGCGCAACCGCGACGCCGAGACCCTGCTGCTGCAACAGGCGCGGGTCAACACCGAGCTGCAGGAAAGCCTGATGCAGACGCGCATGGTGCCTTTCGAGCGCATGCTGCCGCGCCTACACCGGGTGGTGCGCCAGGTGAGCGGCGAACTGGACAAGCCGGTCGAGCTGCGCGTCGGCAACGCCGAAGGCGAGCTGGACCGTACCGTGCTGGAACGGATCATTCCGCCGCTGGAGCACATGCTGCGCAACGCCATCGACCACGGCGTCGAGGACGCCGCCGGGCGCCAGCGCGCCGGCAAGCCGGCCGAGGGTGTCATCAGCCTGGATCTGCGGCGCGAGGGTGGCGACATCATCCTGACCCTGGCCGACGACGGCCGGGGCATCGATCTGGCGGCCGTCCGCCGCAAGGCCGTCGAGCGCGGCCTGATGGCGGAAGGCATCGATCTGCCCGATCACGAGGTGCTGCAGTTCATCCTCGAGTCCGGCTTCTCCACGGCGCCCACCGTGACCCAGATTTCCGGGCGGGGCGTGGGCATGGACGTGGTGCACCAGGAGGTCAAGCAGCTCGGCGGCACCATGGACATCCACAGCGTGTCGGGCGAGGGGACGCGCTTCACCATCCGCCTGCCGTTCACCGTGTCGGTGAACCGGGCGCTCATGGTGCATGCCGGTGACGACCTCTACGCCGTGCCGCTCAATACCATCGAGGGCATCGTGCGGGTGACCGCCGCCGACCTCGAACGCTACTACCGGCCGGGCGCGACGACCTACGAATACGGCGGCCAGCACTACGACCTGCGCTATCTCGGGCATCTGCTCAACAATGGCCAGCAGCCCAAGCTGAGCGGCCAGAGCCTGCCGCTGCCGGTGGTACTGGTGCGCTCGGCCGAGTACGCCGTGGCGGTGCAGGTGGATGCGGTGGCCGGCTCGCGCGAGATCGTGGTGAAGAGCCTGGGACCGCAGTTCGCCGGGGTACCGGGCCTGTCCGGCGCCACCCTGCTGGGTGACGGGCGCGTGGTGGTGATCCTCGACCTGCTGGCCATGATCCGGAGCCAGCGCGCCAGCGGTACCGAGGCGCTGCGCCTGGCGCAGAGCCCGGTGGCGACGGCGGAGACCAGCCGGCCGGCGCTGGTCATGGTGGTGGACGATTCGGTGACCGTGCGCAAGGTCACCAGCCGCCTGCTGGAACGCCATGGCATGGAGGTCTTCACCGCCAAGGACGGGGTGGACGCCATCGCCCAGTTGCAGGAGCGGCAGCCGGACATCCTCCTGCTCGACATCGAAATGCCCCGCATGGACGGCTTCGAGGTGGCGACCCTGGTGCGCCACGACGCCCGCCTCAAGGACCTGCCCATCGTGATGATCACCTCCCGGACCGGGGAGAAGCATCGCGAGCGCGCCCTCAGCCTGGGCGTCGACGAGTACCTGGGCAAGCCTTACCAGGAGAGCGAACTCCTGGCCCACATCCATCGACTGGTCAGGGAACATGACTGAGATGCCCAACGCCCGCGTCGCCATCCTCGCCGACAGCCCGCTGCAGCGCCATGTGCTGCAGCAGGTGCTGGCCGACAATGGCTATCACGTGGTCCTCAACAGTGACCCGGAACGCTTCGCCGAGGCCGACTGGCCGGCGCTGGCGACCGACCTGTGGTTGATCGACCTGAGCCAGACGGAAGAATCGCCGCTGGTGGATGCGCTGCTGGAGGGGGCCGAGGTGCCCATCCTGTTCGGCGAAGGCCAGGCGCCGGAGCGCTTCACCGATCCCTTCACCCAGTGGGAGAAGCGCCTGATCGGCAAGCTCAAGCGCCTGATCGGCGATCCGGTGGCCGCGGTCGGCCCGGCGCTGGAAACCCTGTTGCAGGACCAGCCACGGCCGCCGCGGCTGGCCTTGCCCGAGCCGCTGGCCAACCTGCCGCTGCCCGCCGGCGATCCGGCGCCCGAGGTCTGGTTGCTGGCCGCCTCCATAGGCGGTCCGGCAGCGGTGAAGGCCTTCCTCGATGCGCTGCCGGGCGGCCTGCCGGTCGGCTTTCTCTATGCCCAGCACATCGGCGATGGCTTCGCCGCCAACCTGCTGCGCGCGGTCGGTCGCCACAGCCAGTGGCACATCCAGGGCGTTCGCCCGGGCGAGCCGGTGCGCTGTGGCGAGGTGGTGCTGGTGCCGACGCAACAGGAACTGACCTTCCGCGCCAATGGCGCCCTCGACGTGGTCGAGCGGGCCTGGCCGGAACCCTATACGCCGTCGATCAGCCAGATGATGCTCAACCTGGCGCAGCACTTCGGGGCGCGCTGCGGCGTCATCGTCTTCAGCGGCATGGGCAACGACGGCACCGCCTCGGCGGCCTATGTGCAGCGCCGTGGCGGCACCCTCTGGACCCAGTCGGCGAGCACCTGCATCGCCTCGAGCATGCCGGAAAGCCTGCGTGAATCGGGTCTCGCGACCCTTACCGCCGATCCTCGCGGCCTGGCCGAAGCGCTGGTAGCGCGACTGGCCGCGCAGCACGGCGAGCAACCGAGATGACTGCCATGTCGACCGTCACCCCTGCCGCTGAACACCTGACCGGCCTGCTGCTGACCCTGGCCGATCGCACCCTGCTGCTGCCCAACGCGGCGGTCGCCGAGCTGGTGCCCTGTCGCGAGATCCGTCCACTGCCGGTACAGCCCGAGTGGTGCCTGGGGCAGGTGGCCTGGCGCGACCTGCGTCTGCCGCTGATCAGCTTCGAGGCGCTGTCCGGCGGCAGTACCGCGCAATTCGACGGCGACCGCCATGCGCGGGTGGCCATCCTCAACGCCCTCGGTGGGCGGGAGCGGGTGCGCTTCCTCGCCCTGCTGATCCGCAGCATCCCGCGCTCGCTGCGCATCACCCCGGAACTGATCGCCGCCGAGGTGCCGCTGGCCCCCCTGGAGCTGGGCGCCGTCGCCTACGACGGTGGCACGGCGCGCATTCCCGATCTGATCGGGGTGGAAGAGCGCCTCGCCGCCGCGGGGGTTTTTTAGTCCTGCCGGGTAAGGCGCAGCCCACCGTTTTCAGCAGGGGTAACGCCGACGCCGCGATAGCTGGCCAGGGTCGGTAGACCCAGGTCCAGCGGCTCGCGATGGGTCGCGGTGATGGCCACCGCATCGGCACCGGCCGCCTTGGCTGCGGCGAAGCCGGCGTGGGCATCCTCGAACACCAGGCAATCGGCGATAGCCACGCCCAGCTTGCGCGCACCCAACAGGAAGCAATCCGGGGCGGGCTTGCCCTGGGTGACGTCTTCGGCGCAGATCATCACCGGCGGCAGGGCCATGCCGGCCGCGGCCAGGCGAACCTCGGCCAGGCGGCGCGAGGCGGAGGTCACCAGTGCCCAGCTGCCGGCCGGCAGGCTGGCCAGGAAGGCCGCGGCGCCGGGAATCTCCTGGATGTCGGCGACATCGGCGATCTCCAGCTCGGTGATGGCTTGGACCTCGGCGGCGATATCGGCCCCTGCGGGCGCGAAGCGTTTCACCGTCTCCACCGCCCGCACCCCGTGCATGACGGCGAGGACGGCCGCCGGGTCGAGGCCATGGCCGAGTGCCCAGGTGCTCCAGGCGCGCTCGGCGGAGGCCACGCTGGTGAGCAGGGTGCCATCCATGTCGAACAGGAAGGCGGCGTAGGGGCGAGAGGGCAGGGTCATCCAGGGCTCCGGGAATATCCGTGGGAAAAGGGTTGGACCGCCGCTTGCGGCAGAGGTCCGGCATCGGGGTCAGGGGGTGTGGAAATCACCCCAGAGTTGCTGGGCCACGCTCAGCGCCACGACCGGGGCGGTCTCGGTGCGCAGCACCCGCGGGCCGAGGCGCGCAGGTTGGAAGCCGGCGGTACGCGCCGCGGCGACCTCGGCCTCGCTCAGGCCGCCTTCCGGGCCGATCAGCAGCGCCAGGCGGGAGGGGCGGGCATGGCTTTCCAGGGGCTCGGCGACCGGATGCAGCACCAGCTTGAGGTCGGCGGCCACGCTGGCCTGCCAGTCGCCCAGCAGTTGCGGCGGATGGATCAGCGGCACGCTGGAGCGGCCGCACTGCTCGCAGGCGCTGATGGCCACCTGGCGCCAGTGCTGCAGGCGCTTGTCGGCGCGCTCGTCCTTGAGGCGGACCTCACAGCGCTCGCTGACCAGCGGGGTGATCTCGCTCACGCCCAGTTCGGTGGCCTTCTGGATCGCCCAGTCCATACGCTCGCCACGGGACAGCCCCTGGCCGAGGTGGATCCGCAGCGGCGAGTCGGGCTGGCCGGACAGCTCCTCGGTGAGTTCCACGCTCAGGGTCTTCTTGCCCACCTCGGCGACCTGGCCGAGATATTCCCGGCCACTGCCGTCGAACAGCTGCACGGCATCCCCCGGCGCCAGGCGCAGCACGCGGCCCAGGTAGTGGGCCTGGGCCTCGGGCAGGTCCAGGCGGCCGAGGGCCAGGGGCAGGTCGAGATGGCAGCGGGTGAGACGCATGGCAGGCTCCAGATCAGCCGGGATCGCGGTGGTTGGGGTGCAGGTCGCTGAGGGCGACGCTGACCGAGGTGCGGGTGGCGAGGTCGATGCCTTCGCTCGCCACCTCGGCGAGGAAGTCGATCTGCTCGGGGGTGATGACATAGGGCGGCAGGAAGTAGACCACGTTGCCCAGGGGGCGCAACAGGGCGCCGCGGGAGAGGGCGTGCTGGTAGACGGCCAGGCCGCGTCTTTCCTGCCAGGGATAGGGGGTGCGGCGGGCCTTGTCGGCGGTCATCTCGATGGCCAGGGCCATGCCGGTCTGGCGCACCTCGCCGACCTGGGGGTGGTCGACCAGGTGCGCGGTGGCCTCGGCCATGCGCCGGGCCAGCGGCTGGTTGGCGGCGATGACGTCGTCCTCGGCGAAGATGTCCAGGGTCGCCAGGGCGGCGGCGCAGGCCAGCGGATTGCCGGTGTAGCTGTGGGAGTGCAGGAAGGCGCGCAGGGTGTCGTAGTCGGCGTAGAAGGCCTGGTAGACCTCGTCGGTGGTCAGGCAGGCGGCCAGCGGCAGGTAGCCACCGGTGAGGGCCTTGGACAGGCAGAGGAAATCCGGGCGGATACCGGCCTGTTCGCAGGCGAACATCGTCCCGGTGCGGCCGAAGCCCACGGCGATCTCGTCGTGGATCAGGTGCACGCCATAGCGGTCGCAGGCCTCGCGCAGCAGACGCAGGTAGACCGGGTGGTACATGCGCATGCCGGTGGCGCCCTGGATCAGCGGCTCGACGATGACCGCGGCGACGCTCCGGTGGTGCTCGGCCAGGGTGCGCTCCATGTGCGCGAACATCTGCCGCGAGTGTTCTTCCCAGCCCATGCCGTCGGGCCGCAGATAGCAGTCGGGGCTCGGCACCTTGAGGGTGTCCAGCAACAGGCCCTGGTAGGTCTCGGTGAACAGCGCCACGTCACCCACCGACATGGCCGCCACCGTCTCGCCGTGGTAGCTGTTGGTCAGGGTGACGAAACGGCGTTTCTCCGGCTGCCCCACGTTGCGCCAGTAGTGGTAGCTCATCTTCAGCGCCACCTCGATGCACGAGGAGCCGTTGTCGGCATAGAACACCCGGTCCAGGCCGGCCGGGGTCAGGGCGACCAGGCGCTCGGACAGCTCGATCACCGGCTGGTGGCTGAAGCCGGCGAGGATGACGTGCTCCAGCTGGTCGACCTGGGCCTTGATCCGGTCGTTGATGCGCGGATTGGCGTGGCCGAAGACATTGACCCACCAGGAGCTGACCGCGTCCAGGTAGCGCTTGCCGTCGAAATCCTCCAGCCAGACGCCCTCGCCGCGGCGGATCGGGATCACCGGCAGCTGCTCGTGATCCTTCATCTGGGTGCAGGGGTGCCAGAGCACCTCCAGGTCACGGCGCATCCAGTCGTGATTGGTCATTGGCGGTCTCCTGGCGACGGGCCCGGCTGCAAAAGGGGGGCGCAAGCCTAAGCCAGGGCGCGCGACGGGAGCAAGGCGCGGGCCGATTGCCGGTCGCGGCGCCGTCTGGCTGCCCCGGGGCCGCTGGCGTATGCTGCGCCACCGCCATTTCCGGTCCCAGGAGTCTAGAAAAGATGTCGTCGCGTTGGACAGGTTTTACCGTCTGCTTGGCAGCCGGCGTATTCGCTACCAGCCTGAGCGCAGGCGCCGCCGAGAAGGTGCACAAGGACGCCCACAAAGAGGTGCACAAGGCCCCGGAAAAGGCGGCTGCCGCCCCTGCGGCGCCCAGCGGTCCCTCGGTGATCGTGGTCGGCGCCGGCATGGCCGGTCTGGCCTCGGCCTATGAACTGCAGCAGGCCGGCTGGAACGTGACGCTGCTGGAAGCCGGCCCCCGCGTCGGTGGTCGCTCCGGGCTCGCCTCCAGCGAATGGATCGGCGATACCCAGGCCCAGCCGGTGCTCAACCACTACCTGGACACCTTCAAGCTCAAGACCGTGGACGCGCCGTCCTTCGTGCGCACCCCGGGCTACCTGATCGAGGGCCAGTACTACTCTCAGGACGACCTGGCGCAGAAGATGCCGGCCGTGGCCGATGCCCTGAAGCGCGTCGACAAGTCCCTGGACGACCTGGCCGCCGCCATCAGCGATCCGCTGCAGCCGACCGCCACCCCGACCCTGCATGCCCTCGACCAGATCAACGCCGCCACCTGGCTGGACAAGCAGAACCTGCCGCCGGTGGCCCGCCAGCTGATCAACCAGCGCATCCGTACCCGCTACGACGAGCCCTCGCGGCTGTCGCTGCTTTACCTGGCCCAGCAGACCCGCGTCTATCGCGGCGTCGACGACAAGGACCTGCGCGCCGCCCGCCTGCCCGGTGGCAGCGAGGTCCTGGCCCAGGCCTTCGTCAAGCAGATCAAGACGCTCAAGACCGACAACAAGGTGTCGAGCATCGTCCAGGACAAGGACGGAGTGACGGTCAAGGCCGGCACTACCGGCTACAAGGCCGACTACGTGGTGATGGCAGTGCCGCTGCGCGCCCTCGGCCAGGTGCAGATGACCCCGGCGCTGGACGCCACCCAGCAGGCGGCGATCAAGGGCACGACCTATGGCTGGCGCGACCAGATCCTGCTCAAGTTCAAGACCCCGGTATGGGACAGCAAGTCGCGCATGAGCGGCGAGATCTACAGCGACCAGGGCCTGGGCATGCTGTGGGTGGAGCCGGACGTGAAGGGCGGTGCCAACGTGCTGGTCAACCTGGCCGGCGACAGCGCGCGCCTGGTGCAGGCCTTCGGCGACAAGCAGATGGTCGACCAGGTGCTGATCCGCTTCCACGCCTTCTATCCCAAGGCGCGGGGGGCCTTCTCCGGCTACGAGGTGCGTCGCTACAGCCGTGATCCGGGGGTGGGCGGCGCCTACCTGGCCTATGGCCCGGGCCAGATCACCCGCTACTGGCGGCTGTGGGAAAAGCCGGCCGGCCGGGTGATCTTCGCCGGCGAGCACACCGATCCGCTGCATCCGGGCACCCTGGAAGGCGCCCTGGCCAGCGGTCAGCGCGCCGCCGGCCAGGTCCGCGACCTCAAGGCCGGCAAGGCCGTGGTCCCGGTGGTCGCCAGCGCCAAGGCGGCGGCCCAGCCCGTCGCTGCGGCCAAGACCACCGAGGCTGCGCCGGCCAAGGACAGTGGCGAGCACGGCTTCTTCTGGAAGCTGTTCCACTGGTCCTTCTGATCCCCGCCTGACCGACGACGCCCGTCCCAGGGCGCCGTCGATGGATCAGCCACGGCGTGTGAGCGGTGGCTGATCCATCGATTCTTTCGATATTGGATTGCGAGTTTTTCCGCTTTCATTCGATACGTTTGCGGCTAGTCTTAGGCAAAGCTTTTTCAGGAGAGAAAAGCGATGCACTGGCGCAACGACGGCCTTCGCTACGGTCTGGTAAGTCTGGTTCTGCATTGGGTCATGGCCCTGGCGATCATCGCCATGTTCGCCTCCGGCCTCTGGATGCGCACCCTCGACTACTACGACACCTGGTACCACACCGCCCCCGAACTGCATAAGAGCGCCGGCATCCTGCTGCTGATCGCCCTGGTGCTGCGCCTGCTCTGGCGCCTGGTCAGCCCGCCACCGCCGGTCGAGGGCAGCCCCCTGGTGCGCCGCGCCGCGGGTGCCGGTCACTTCCTGCTCTATGGGCTGATGCTCACCGTGATGGTGGCCGGCTACCTGATCTCCACCGCCGATGGCGTGGCCATCGATGTCTTCGGCTGGTTCAAGGTGCCGGCGACCCTGAGTGGCCTGCCGGACCAGGCCGACACCGCCGGCAAGATCCATCTCTGGTTCGCCTGGACGCTGATCATCCTGGCCGGCCTGCACGTGCTGGCCGCGCTCAAGCACCACTTCGTCGACCGCGACGGCACCCTGGTCCGCATGCTCGGCCGGGTCCATACGCCGCACTGATCGTCTTTCCTACCACCACATGGAGCTCCATCCAATGCTGAAGAAAACCGTCGCCGCCCTGGCCCTGGGTACCGCTCTGCTGGGCGCTGGCCAGGCCATGGCCGCCGATTACAAGATCGACAAGCAGGGCCAGCACGCCTTCATCCAGTTCCGTATCCAGCACCTGGGCTACAGCTGGCTGTACGGCACCTTCAAGGACTTCGATGGTAACTTCAGCTTCGACGCCAAGGATCCGTCCGCTGACAAGATCAAGGTGACCATCAACACCGACAGCGTCGACACCAACCACGCCGAGCGTGACAAGCACCTGCGCAGCGCCGACTTCCTCAACGTCGCCGCCCATCCTCAGGCCAGCTTCGAGTCCACCAAGGTCACCCCCACTGGCGAAGGCACCGCCGACGTCACCGGCAACCTGACCCTGAACGGCGTGACAAAGCCGGTCACCATCAAGGCCCACTTCATGGGCGAAGGCAAGGATCCGTGGGGCGGCTACCGCGCCGGCTTCGAGGGCACCACCACCCTCAAGCTGAAGGACTTCAACATCCAGAAGGACCTCGGACCGAAATCCCAGGAAGTGGAATTCATGCTGTCCTTCGAAGGCGTGCGCCAGTAAGGCGAACCCTGCGGTTTGTAACCAAAAATGCCGGATTCGTCCGGCATTTTCGTTGCTGGCGGTTCCCGCTGACCAGCCGGTCACCACGTCGTGTCGCCGGCAGAACTCGCTCCCCGCCCCATGGTCTGCTACCCAGGTCGGTCGCGCAGGCCCGAGCGTTATCGGCTTCCCTGGTTTCACGAGCAGTCGCATCGCTGCGGCGGCATACCCGAGCCCGACGCTTGGGTTATTTACAAACAGTCGTGAACGTAAGTATATTTGTCCGATAACAATTCCTATGCTCGAGCCGGTGCGGATCCACGAGGCGCGCTGCGCATGCTCATTTCCCAGCTTTCAAGGACTTTTGATATGCAGATCAAGCCGGCGCATGCCTTTTTCGCTCCCGCCCTGCTGGCCGTGGCCTTGGCCCTGGGCGCCTGCGGCAAGCAGGAGAACAAGGACCAGCAGCAACAGCAGCAGAAGCCTGCGGAAGTCGGGGTGGTGACGATGGAACCCCGCACCGTGACCCTGACCGACGAACTACCCGGGCGCACCTCCGCCTTCCGCATCGCCGAAGTGCGGCCCCAGGTCAGCGGCATCCTGCTCAAGCGGTATTTCACCGAAGGCGCCGACGTCAAGGCCGGCCAGCAGCTCTACCAGATCGATCCGCGTACCTACGAGGCCAACGTCAATTCGGCCAAGGCTTCGCTGGCCCAGGCCCAGGCGACCCTGGCCTCGAACCGGCTCAAGGCCCAGCGCTACGGCGCCCTGGTCAAGGAGCAGGCGATCAGCAAGCAGGAAGCCGACGATGCGCTGTCCGTGCAGCGGCAGAACGAAGCCCAGGTGGAATCGGCCAAGGCCGCCCTGCGCAACGCCGAGATCAACCTGGCCTACACCAAGGTCGCCGCGCCCATTGCCGGCCGCATCGGTCGTTCGATGATGACCGAAGGCGCCCTGGTCACCGCCGACCAGACCACCGCCCTGACCAGCATCACCCAGCTCGATCCCATCTACGTCGACGTCACCCAGTCCGCCACCGACCTGCTGCGCCTGCGCCGTGAGCTGGACAGCGGCCAGCTGCAGCGCGTCCAGGGCGAGAATGCCGCCGAGGTCAAGCTGGTGCTGGAAGACGGCAGTGCCTACAGCCGCCCCGGCAAGCTGAAGTTCGCCGAGGTGTCGGTGGATCAGGGCACCGGCTCGGTGACCATCCGCGCCGAATTCCCCAACCCCGACAAGCTGCTGCTGCCCGGCATGTTCGTGCGTGCCCAGCTGCAGGCCGGCGTGCGCCAGAACGCCTTGCTGGTGCCGCAACAGGGCGTGACCCGCGACATCAAGGGCCAGCCCACCGCCATGGTGGTCAACGGCGAAGGCAAGGTCGAACAGCGGGTGCTCAAGACAGAGCGCACCGTGGGCGCCGACTGGCTGGTGACCGATGGCCTGAAGGCCGGTGACAAGGTCATCACCGAAGGCCTGCAGAAGATCCGCCCCGGCGCCGCCGTCACCGCCAAGCCGGCGAGCAACATCGCCTCCGCCGAGCAGAAGCCGGCGGGTCAGGGTCAGTAAGGGGAGCGCCCGATGTCCAAGTTCTTCATCGACCGGCCCATCTTCGCCTGGGTAATCGCCCTGGTGATCATGCTCGCCGGCATCCTGTCGATCCTTAATCTACCCATCAACCAGTACCCGAACATCGCCGCCCCGGCGGTCTCGATCCAGGTGACCTATCCGGGCGCCTCGGCGCAGACGGTGCAGGACACCGTGGTCCAGGTCATCGAGCAGCAGATGAACGGGATCGACAACCTCAGGTATATCTCCTCGGAATCCAACTCCGACGGCAGCATGACCATCATCGTGACCTTCAACCAGGGCACCAACCCCGACATCGCCCAGGTCCAGGTGCAGAACAAGCTGCAGCTGGCGACGCCACTGCTGCCGCAGGAAGTGCAGCAGCAGGGCATGCGCGTCGCCAAGTACCAGCGTAACTTCATGATGGTGGTGGGCCTGGTGTCCAACGACCCCAGCTTGACCCGCGAAGACCTGTCCAACTACATCGTCTCCAACATGCGCGATCCCATCGCGCGGACCACCGGTGTCGGCGACTTCCAGGTGTTCGGTGCCCAGTACGCCATGCGCATCTGGCTCGACCCGCAGAAGCTGGTGAAGTACCAGCTCACCCCGGTCGACGTCAGCAGCGCCATCCAGAGCCAGAACGTGCAGATCGCCTCCGGTCAGCTCGGCGGCCTGCCGGCGGTCCCGGGGCAGCAGCTCAATGCCACAATCATCGGCAAGACCCGCCTGACCAGCGTCGAGGAATTCGGCAAGATCTTCCTCAAGGTCGACCAGAGCGGTGCCCAGGTGCGCCTGCGCGATGTGGCGCGGGTGGAGCTGGGCGGCGAGAACTACTCCATCGATGCCCAGTTCAACGGCAAGCCGGCGTCCGGCATGGCCCTGCGCCTGGCCACCGGGGCCAATGCCCTGGATACCGCCAAGGCGGTGCGCGCCACCATCGAGCGGCTCAAGCCGTTCATGCCCGCGGGCATGGAAGTGGTCTATCCCTATGACACCACCCCGGTGGTGACCGCCTCCATCCACGAGGTGGTCAAGACCCTGGGTGAGGCGATCCTGCTGGTGTTCTTGGTGATGTTCCTGTTCCTGCAGAACTTCCGGGCCACCCTGATTCCCACCATCGCTGTGCCGGTGGTCCTGCTGGGCACCTTCGCGGTGCTGCTGGCGGCCGGGTTCACCATCAACATCCTGACCATGTTCGGCATGGTGCTGGCCATCGGCCTGCTGGTGGACGATGCCATCGTGGTGGTGGAGAACGTCGAACGGGTGATGGCGGAGGAGGGGCTGTCGCCCAAGGAGGCGACGCGCAAGTCCATGGGCCAGATCCAGGGCGCCCTGGTGGGTATCGCCCTGGTGCTGTCGGCGGTGTTCGTGCCCATGGCCTTCTTCGGTGGCTCGACCGGGGTGATCTATCGCCAGTTCTCCATCACCATCGTGTCCTCGATGGTGCTCTCGGTGCTGGTGGCCCTGATCCTGACCCCGGCGCTCTGCGCCACCCTGCTCAAGCCGGTCAAGCAGGGGCACCACGAGAAGCGTGGTTTCTTCGGCTGGTTCAACCGCACCTTCGAGCGTGGCCAGCATCGCTACGAGCGCAGCGTGGCCGCGGTGATCCGCCACAAGGTGCCCTTCCTGCTGCTCTACGTGCTGATCGTCGGCGTCATGGTGTTCCTCTTCACCCGCATCCAGTCGTCCTTCCTGCCGGAAGAGGACCAGGGCGTGATCTTCGCCCAGGTCACCACGCCGCCGGGCTCCAGCGCCGAGCGGACGCAGAAGGTGCTCGACACCATGCGTGAGATGATGATGAAGAACGAGCCGGGCGTCAGCTCCATGTTCACCGTCAATGGCTTCAACTTCGCCGGTCGCGGCCAGAGTTCGGGCCTGGCCTTCGTCCAGCTCAAGACCTGGGAAGAGCGTCCGGACGCCAAGGACGGCGCCGGCGCCATCGCCGGTCGCGCCATGGGCTATCTGTCGGGCATCAAGGACGCCATCGTCTATGCCATCGTCCCGCCGGCGGTACTGGAGCTGGGTAACGCCACCGGCTTCGACTTCTACCTGCAGGACCAGGGCGGCATCGGCCACGAGGCGCTCATGGCCGCGCGCAACCAGCTGCTCGGCATGGCCGCGCAGAATTCCAAGCTGATGCAGACCCGGCCCAACGGCCTCAACGACGAGCCGCAGTTCAAGCTCATCGTCGATGACGAGAAGGTGCGGGCGCTGGGGCTGTCGCAGAGCGACGTCAACCAGACGCTGTCCATCGGCTGGGCGTCCAGCTACGTCAACGACTTCATCGACCGCGGTCGGGTGAAGAAGGTGTACCTGCAGGGCGAAGCCAGTGCGCGGATGAATCCCGAGGACTTCAACAAGTGGTACGTGCGCAACAGCGCGGGTGAGATGGTGCCGGTGTCGGCCTTCGCCCGCGGCGAGTGGATCTATGGCTCGCCCAAGCTGGAGCGCTACAACGGCATCTCCTCGGTGGAGATCCTCGGTTCCGCCGCGCCCGGCTACAGCACCGGTGACGCCATGGCCGAGATCGAGCGCATGGCCCAGGACCTGCCGCAGGGCGTGGGCATCGCCTGGACCGGCCTGTCCTACGAGGAGCGGCTGTCGGGCTCCCAGGCACCGGCGCTCTACGCCTTGTCGCTGCTGGTGGTGTTCCTCTGCCTGGCGGCCCTGTACGAGAGCTGGTCGATCCCCATCGCGGTCATCCTGGTGGTGCCCCTGGGGGTAGTGGGTGCGCTCCTGGCCACCTACTTCCGCGGCCTGGCTAACGACGTCTTCTTCCAGGTCGGCCTGCTCACCACCATCGGTCTGGCGGCGAAGAACGCCATCCTCATCGTGGAATTCGCCAAGGAGCTGCACGAGGGCGGCAAGAACATCGTCGATGCGGCGGTGGAAGCCTCGCGCATGCGCCTGCGGCCCATCATCATGACCTCCATGGCCTTCATCCTCGGCGTGGTGCCCCTGGCGATCTCCTCGGGCGCGAGCTCCGGGAGCCAGCACGCGGTCGGTACCGGCGTGATCGGCGGCATGCTGACCGCCACGATCCTGGCGATCTTCTGGATTCCGATGTTCTACGTGGTGGTCAGCAGCCTGTTCAAGGACAAGGCCACCCAGGAGCAGGAAGCCCATGGCAAGGAAGGACACTGATATGAAGAAGTCTGTCTTGGCGGTGGTCGTGGGCATGCTGGCGCTGTCCGGCTGCAGCCTGATCCCCGACTACCAGCGGCCCAATGCCCCGGTCGAGAATGCCTGGCCCCACGGCCAGGCCTACGATGCCCTCACGGTCAATCGCGACCAGCAGGCGGCCGACATCGGCTGGCGCGAGTTCTATCGCGACCCGGCGCTGCAACGACTGATCCAGCTGTCGCTGGACAACAACCGCGACCTGCGCCAGGCCGCCCTGAACGTGCGCCTGTACCAGGCGCAATACCGGGTGCAGCGCGCCGAGCTGTTCCCCGACATCGGCGTGACGGGTACCGGTACCCGGACCCGCCAGCCGGAGGACCTGAGCCAGGTCTCCGCCATCCGCGAACTGCTGGCCGGCAACAGCGGCAATGGCGCGGGCGGTGGCGGGGGTGGCAGCATCAGCAGCCAGTACAGCGTCACCCTGGGCTTCACCTCCTATGAGCTGGATCTCTTCGGCCGCCTGCGCAGCCTCAGCGAGCAGGCGCTGCTCAACTACTTCGCCACCAGCGAAGGGCGCCGCAGCACCCAGATCTCGCTGGTTTCGGAAGTGGCCAACGCCTACTACGCCTGGCTCACCGACCAGCGCATGTTGCAGCTGACCCGGGAGACCCTGGAGGCCTACCAGCGCTCCTATGACCTGACCCGGCAGACGGTGGAGAATGGGGTCGCCAGCGGCCTGGATCTTCGCCAGTCGCGCACCGCCCTGGAAGGGGCGCGGGCCAACCTGGCCCAGTACACCCGCCAGGTGGCCCAGGATCGCAATGCCCTGGCCCTGCTGCTGGGTACCTCGCTGCCGGCGGGCCTGCCCCAGGGCAAGGGGCTGGACGGCAAGGACCTGCTCGCCGAGCTGCCGGCCAACCTGCCGTCGGATCTCCTGCAGAAGCGTCCGGACATCCTCCAGTCCGAACTGCAGCTGCGTGCGGCTAACGCCAACATCGGCGCGGCGCGGGCGGCCTTCTTCCCGCGCATCAGCCTGACCGCCCAGGGCGGTACCGCCAGTCGCGACCTTGATGGTCTGTTCAAGGGCGGTTCGGGCTACTGGACCTTCTCGCCGAGCATCAACATCCCGATCTTCACCGCCGGCAGCCTCAAGGCCAGCCTGGATGCGGCCAAGATCCAGAAGGACATCAACGTCGCCACCTACGAGAAGTCGATCCAGACCGCCTTCCGCGAAGTGGCCGATGCCCTGGCGGCGAAGGGCACCTACGACGACCAGTTGCAGGCCCAGCAGGACCTGGTGCAGGCCAGCCAGGAGTACTACGACCTGGCCAACCTGCGCTACCGCCAGGGCATCGACAACTACCTGACGGTGCTCGACGCCCAGCGCTCGCTGTACAGCGCCCAGCAGCAGCTGATCACCGACCGGCTCAACCAGCTCAACACCCAGGTCACCCTCTACAAGGCCCTCGGTGGTGGCTGGCTGGAGCACAGCCAGACGCGGCCGCCCTTGGCGGCCAAGCCCTGAGACCTGGACCAGGAGACGCCGGCCCCGCGCCGGCGTCTTCTTGTGCGGAGTCCCTGTCTATCGACGCCAGTGGGGGGCTGGGTATACTGCCCCCTGTCCCTTTCTTCGGAGTCTCTGCATGCGCTATCGCCTGTTGCTCGGCCTGCTCGCCGCCACTGGTCTGACCCTGGCCGGCTGTGCCAGCAGTCCCCAGCAATTGAGTCCGCAACCCCAGATCACCGCGCCCATCGCCCCGGTCGGCCAGGGCCAGCCGGTCTCGGTCCGGGTGGTCGACGGCCGCTCCTCCTTCACCCTGGGCACCCGCGGCGGTCTCTATCCCGATACCAGCGTGGTGGTGGTGCAGAGTCAGGACGTGATTCCCAAGCTGCAGGCCGAAGCCGAGAAGGCGATCCGCCAGATGGGCTTCACCCCGTCGCCGAATGCCGGCCCCGGCGCGCCCCAGCTGACCCTGACCCTGGCCGAGCTGAACTACCAGTCGCCCAAGGAGCTGTACGTCACCGCCTCCGACGTCGCTGCGACCTTCCAGGTGGACGTGCGCAACAGCCAGCGTGGCTACAAGGGCCGCTATGGTGCCAGCCTCAACCAGAGATTCGGCATGGCGCCCAACGCCGAGGCCAATACCAAGCTGGTCAGCGATGTGCTGAGCGACGCCCTGACCCGGGTGTTCAAGGATCCGACCGTGGTGCAGGTGCTCAGCGGCCACTGAGGCCCTGGCAGCGACAAAAAAGCCCGGCAGGTGCCGGGCTTTTTCATGCCTTAGCTCAGGCTATTCGAGGCCAGCCTGGACACGGTACTTGTTCAGCACCGGCTGGGCGTACTGGCGCACCAGCTGGGGGCGGTATTCCGCCGGGCACTCGGCCAGGCGTCTTTCCCATTCGCCGCGGGCCACCTCGATTTCCTCGGCGGGAAACAGGTCAGTCGCGGCGGGCACCGCCAGTTCCGGGTCGCGGCCTTCCCAGGCGGCATAGGCCAGGTAGCTGGCCGGGAACAGTCGGTAGTGACCGAGGATCTGCCGATCCATCTCCTGGGCCAGCGCCTTGGCGTCCTCGAACTCCCCGCTGACCGGCTCGCCGAAGGCCACGTGCACCCGGCCCTTGTAGCCGGTGATGCCCAGGGCGATGCTGACGTCGTCCTCGCCCGGCGCCTTGGTATAGCCGCCGGTGGTGGCGCGGATGTGCAGTTCGCGGGCCTTGGCCTGGTCGCAGGGATCGAATTCGTAGCTGATGGACACCGGCACGATGTTCAACGCCTTGACCAGTTCGGCGAAGGGCTCGTCCTTGCAGCTCATGTGGAACATCTTGAGGATCGCCGAATCGGTGCGGTCATCGCCGTCCTTGGCCCGGCCTTCGGCCTGGGCGATCCAGATCGACTGGCCATCCTGGCGGATCGAGTGATTGATGTAGGCGGACAGTTGCTGGTACGCCGCCAGCTTTTCGCGCCGGCCGCTGATGGAGCGGTGCACGATGAAGCTCTTGTTCAGCCGCATCAGGTCGCTGACGAAGGGCTTCTGCAGCAGGTTGTCGCCAATGGCGATGCGCGGCGTTGGCAGACCGGCGTGGTAGACGGCATAGTTGACGAAGGCCGGGTCCATCACGATGTCGCGGTGGTTGGCCAGGAACAGGTAGGCGCGCCCGCTGCGCAGCTGCTCGATGCCCGAATAGGTCACGCCGTCCGAGGCCTTCTCGATGGCGCGATCCACATAGGGTTCGAGCTTGTCCTGCAGCGCCGCGACGCTCTGGATGTCGCCCAGCTCCTGGCGCAGGCGGGTACGCAACAGCGGGCGCACCACCCAACCGAGCCCCTTGGACAGGCGCGGAAAACGGTAGCCGGCCAGGATGGCGATGAAGTGCTCGTCGTCGATCAGGCGCGCCAGAACCCCGGGGACTTCCGCGTCGTTATAGGGTCGAATGGCTTCGAACTCGCCCATGGTGTTCTCTTGTAGAAATTCCGGCGGCCATAGTAGTGGGCGTGGCGCCAGATGCAAGCGCCAGGGGCTGGATGGGCGGCGGGATGGCGGTCAAGGAGTGCAGGCAGATGCTGGAAAGCCAGGAATACGATTGCCCCTATTGCGGCGAACCGGGCGAGGTGGTGCTCGACCTCAGCGGCGGTGACCAGGACTACTACGAGGACTGCGCCGTCTGCTGCCGGCCGATCCGTTTCGGCCTGCACACCGATGGCGAGGACTGGAACCTCGAGGTTCGCCGGGAGGACGACTGATGCGGCGCATCTATGAGCCGGGTTCGTTGCACGAGGCCGAGCTGCTGCTGGCGGTGCTCGCCAGTGAGGGCATCAGCGGCTTTCTCGCCGGCCGTCATCTCCTCGGCGGCATCGGCGACCTGCCGGCGGTGGGCCTGCTCGGCCTGCTGGTCGAGGATGAGGAGGCCTCGCGCGCGCAGGCGTTGATCGCCGCGTACAATGCCGCCACGCCCCTACCCGGAGAGGATCCCTCTCCCGAGCAGGGCATCTTGGTCTGCTAGAAAGGTTTTCATGTCCGGACGCTACGCCCTGTTCCGCTGGCCCGCCGAATTCGCCGCCCTGGCGGGGTTTCCCGACAAGCATCCACCGCGCTGGAACATTTCCCCTCATCAGCAGGTATTGCTGCAGCGACGGACCGCCGAGGGCGAGCGGGTCGACAGCGGTCGCTGGGGGCTGACCCCGCCCTGGCTCACCGATCTTTCCCGCACCCCCACCCACGCCCGCGCCGAAAGCCTGGCCACCCAGCCGATGTTTCGCGAGCCCTTTCGCCTGCGGCGCTGCCTGCTGCCGGCCAACGGCTTCTACGAATGGCGTGGCAACCACCGCAAGCGCCCCTACTGGATGCTCAATGGCGAACCCCTGGCCTGGTTCGCCGCGCTCTGGGAGGCCTATCCGGCCGGGGACCAGGTCTGGCTGTCGGTGGCCATGGTCACCCAGGCCGCCGGCCCGCTGCGGCGGCCGATCCTGCTCGACGCAGCGGGTCGCGCCCTCTGGCAGGATCCAGACAGCACCCCCGAAGCCCTGCAGGAGGTATTGACGGCCGGCGGCATGCCACTGCGCGAGCGGGTGCTGGCCGACATCGTCAACCGGCCCGAGGTGGACGGGCCGGAGTGTTTGACGCCGTTGTAGACGTGGCCCTTTCCCAGACAGAGAGGAGGCGGCTTGGCACACGAGGGGAGGGGGCTAGACCCTGAACCGTCCCGCCAGTTGGCGTTGCTGTTCGGCCAGTTCGCGCAGCTGCTGGCCGGCGCGGGAGGCGCTATCGGCTTCGCCGTGGACCGCCTGGGCGCTCTGGCCGATGTTGACCACGTTGCGATTGATGTCCTCGGCCACTGCGCTCTGTTCTTCCGCGGCGCTGGCGATCTGCAGATTCATGCTGGTGATCTCGCTCACCGCCGCCAGGATGGTGTCCAGGGCGCGGCGAGTGGCCTCGGTCTGGGCGACCTGGGTGCTGGTCTGGGCGCCGCTGGCCTGCATCACCGTCACCGCCTCGCGAGTGCCCTGCTGCAGGCGCTGGATCATGCTCTGGATCTCGCCGGTGGCCACCTGGGTCTTTTGCGCCAGGTTGCGCACCTCGTCAGCCACCACGGCGAAGCCGCGGCCCTGCTCGCCGGCCCGTGCTGCCTCGATGGCGGCGTTGAGCGCCAGCAGATTGGTCTGCTCGGCGATGCCGTTGATGGTGGTGAGGATGGAGCCGATGTTCTCGCTGTCCTCGGCGACTCGGCGGACCCGCTCCACCGCGCGCTCGATTTCCTGGGCGAGAGCAGCGCTGCTGGCGACGTTCTGCTGCACCAGCCGCTGGCCTTCGTTGACCGCGCCGTCCGCCTCGGTGGCGGCTCGCGCCGCGCGACCGGCATTGCCGGCCACGTCCTGGGCGGTGGCGGTCATCTCCTGCATGGCGGTAGCCAGCTGGTCGATCTCCTGCAGCTGGCGCTGCACGCCGTCGCGGGTGCGCTGGGCGATATGGGAAGTGTGCTCGGCCGCCGAGGCCACTTCGCCCACCGAGCGGATCAGCTGGCCGATGAGGCCTTGCAGCGAGGCCAGGAAACGGTTGAAGCCGCCGGCCATGGCGCCAACCTCGTCGCGGCGCCCGGTGGCGAGGCGCTGGGTGAGGTCACCGTCGCCCTGGCCGATGGCGTCGAGCATGGTCACCATCTGCCGCAGCGGCCGGGCGATGCGCAGGCTGATCAGCCAGAGCACCAGCAGACCGGCGCCAGCCACCGCCAGGCCTACCAGCAGCATGCCGATCACGTCCTGGTGGCGTTGGCTGCCCAGGGTGTCCTTGAGGCTGTAGAGGTCTGCCAGCACGGCCTCGCGGGGCAGCTCGATGATCAGCGTCCAGACCTGGCGATTGTCACCGGCGAAACGCAACGGCAAATAGACTTGGTAGCGCTCGCTCTGGGCGTCGAAGCGGCGGGTGACGCCTTCGCCCAGGTCCTTGAGTCCGGCCAGGGTCGCGCCCAATACCGGTTCGGCTGGCTGGCCCAGTTGGCTGGCGTCGGCGGTGTAGGCGACCAGGGTGCCGCGGCCGGCTACCAGGGCCATGCGGCCCACGCCGCCATACAGGCGGCCGTTGGCCTTGACCAGCTGGCGCTGGATGAAGTCCAGCGGCACGTCGGCACCGACCACACCCTTGAAGGCGCCACCGACCAGGATGGGTACATTGAAGGAGGCGATCAGCACCTGCTGCTCATTGACCGTGTCGGGCATGGGATCGAGCACACAGGCGGTGTGATTTTCCCGCGGACAGAGATAGTACTCGCCTTCGCGAACGCCCGACGGCAGCCGGGTCTGGCTTTCCACGGTCGGGCCGATCGGTTCCACCGTCACGTCGCCGTCGAGGGTCTTGTGCCACCAGGGGGTGAAGCGGCCCTGTTCGTCGTAGCCAGTGGCGGCCTCACCCCGATGGCGCTCGTCCTGGCCGTCGATGGCATTGGGTTCCCAGACGGTATAGAGGCTGAGGAGGCCGGACTGACGCTTCAGGCTCTGGCCCAGCAGGCGGACCAGACTCTGACGATCCAGCTCGACCTGCTGGTCGCCCGGACTGCCCATGGCCACGTTGAGTTGTGCCAGTTGATTGGCCAGTTGCAGGGGAACGTCCAGTTGGCGTTGCAGCTGGTTGCCCACGGCCTCGGCCTCGGCCGTGAGCCGGGCCTCGGCGGCAGTGGCGGCCAGGGCCTCGGTATGGCTGTCCACCAGGGCACGGGTGCGCTGACCGGCGAAGAGGGTGTAGGCGATCAGGGCAGCGACCACCGCCAGGATGCAGGCGCCGGCCAGCAGGGTGATGGAGGTGCGGATGGAGCGGGAATTCATGGGGGACTCCGGGGTGTTCGATACCGGGAGCTATCGGCGCTGACGCCTATCCATTGAGGCCTCCGGTCGCCTGGCAGGAGAACGTTGCCGGGCGTTACCGGACATTGCCGGCCCTGATGACCCTCTCTATTCTGTATCCGCCTCGATACCTGGAGATTCCTATGCGCCGTATCCTTCCCCTCGCGGGCCTGTCCTTGAGCCTGCTACTGGTCGCCTGCCAGACCGTCAATACCACCTCGGGTGGCGCGGTCGGGGTGCAGCGCAAGCAGTACATGTTCAGCATGCTGTCCGAGCAGCAGGTCAACCAGATGTACGCCCAGTCCTATGCCAAGACAGTCAGCGAGGCCAAGACGGCGGGCAAGCTGGCCAACGACAGCGCCGACGGCAAGCGCGTGGCCGCCATCGCCAAGCGGCTGATCCCGCAGACCGCGGCCTTCCGTCCGGACGCGGTGAGCTGGGACTGGCAGGTCAACCTGGTGCAGAGCGACGAACTCAATGCCAATTGCGGTCCGGGCGGCAAGATCTTCGTCTACAGCGGCCTCATCGATCAGCTCAAGCTGACCGACGACGAACTGGCGGCGGTGATGGGCCACGAGATCGCCCATGCCTTGCGCGAGCACAGCCGCGAGCAGATGTCGCGGGCCTATGCCATCCAGATGGGCGAGAACCTCGGCGGTGCCCTGCTGGGGGTCGGCCAGGGCGGCATGCAGCTGGCCGACCAGGTGTCCCAGGTGGCCCTGACCCTGCCGTTCAGCCGCGGCAACGAGAACGAAGCCGACCTCATCGGCCTGGAGCTGGCCGCCCGTGCCGGCTACAACCCCAATGCCGCCATCACCCTCTGGCAAAAGATGGCCCAGGCCAGCCAGGGCCAGCAGCCGGCGGAATTCCTCAGCACCCACCCCTCGGATGCCAATCGCACCAAGGCCTTGCAGGCGGCGATCCCCAAGGTGATGCCGCTGTACGAGGCGGCGAAGAAGGGCTGAGGTCTTTGGGGCCTGGGGGTGGGGCTTCCCTCACCCTAACCCTCTCCCAGAGGGAGAGGGGACTGGTTCGGTAGTTGGGACGAGCGCCTTGCAAGCCTAGGTAGCCCCCTTTGGCGGTGGCTTCCCTCACCCCAACCCTCTCCCGGAGGGAGAGGGGGCTGGTTCGGTGGGTCGGGTTAGCGCCGTGCAGGCCTAGGCAGCGCCTTTTGGCGATGGCTTCTCTCACCCCAACCCTCTCCCGGAGGGAGAGGGGCTGGTTCGGTGGGTTGGATTTAGCGCCGTGCAGTCCTAGGCAGCCCTTTTGGCGATGGCTTCCCTCACCCTAACCCTCTCCCAGGGGAGAGGGGACTGGTTCGGTGGTTGGGATGAGCGCCGTGCAAGCCTAGGCAGCGTCCTTTGGCGGTGGCTTCCCTCTCCACGACCCTCTCCCAAGGGGAGAGGGGGCTAGCTAGGTAGGTTAGCGCTGAACGTAGCGAAGCCCAACAGCGCTAGCGTCGCCGGGCGCTGTAGACCTTGAAGCCGTCGCGCTCGGCGAGGGTGCGGCAATTGCCGAAGGCCGCCTCGATCAGCGGTGGATAGCGCAGGAAGCTGTTGGCCACCAGGCGCAGTTCGCCGCCAGGCCGCAGGTGGCGTACGGCTTCGGCGAGCAGGGTCTCGGTGGTGCGGTAGTCGGTCTTCACGCCGCTGTGGAAGGGCGGATTGCTGACGATGGCGGCGAGCCCTGTGGGCGCCGCGGCGATGCCGTCGCCGGCGATCACCGTACCGGCCAGGCCATTGGCCGCCAGGGTCTGGCGACTGCTGGCCACCGCGAAGGCATCCACGTCCAGCAGGTGCAGGGTGCTGGCGGGATAGCGCCGGGCCAGGGCCGCGCCGACCACGCCCGCACCGCACCCGAAGTCCAGTACCGCGCCTTCGGGCAGGCCGTCGAGGTGCTCCAGCAGCAACGCCGTGCCCACATCCAGCCGGCCGTGGCTGAAGACGCCCGGCAGGCTGAGGATGTCCAGCGCCAGGCCGGCCCGGGCCAGCTGCTGGCGTTGCAGCCAGGCATCCGGCTGCGGATCGGCCGAGGATCGCGGTCCCGGCACCACCCACAGCTGGCAGTGGCGGGCGCTGTCGAGCTTGCTGGCCGTGCCGAAGGCACCCAGCTGCCGTGCGGCGCGCTCGATGCCGGCTTTCTTTTCACCCACCAGGTAGAGCTGGCCGCTGGCGGGCAGCCGATGGCTCAGCGCGGTGAGCAGGAAGTCGGTGGCCTCCCGGGATTTGGGCAGGAACAGCACGGCGTCGGTGAAATCGCCCGGCGGCGGCTCGATACCGAAGCTGCAACGCCCCGGATAGCGCGCCAGCAGCGGGTCGGCTTCGCCGGCATGCCAGCTCCAGCCGCTGGCCGCGGGCAGGACGCCGAGCAGGTCGTCGGCCGGCAGCCCGGCCAGCAGCAGGGCGCCGCCGAAGCGTTCGGGATGACGGAGAAGGACTTCGCTGCGCGGATCCATGGAGGCTACCTGGCAAAAAAGCGCGAACTTTAGCAGACCACCCGCTGCGGCGTGCCGGCGAAATGGCCGCGTCCGTTCTCGGCGAGCTGGCCGATGATACGTTGCCGGGCTTCGCGACTGCCCCAGGCGTTATGCGGGGTGACGATCAGCCGCGGGATGTCCCCGGCCAGCAGCGGATTGCCCTCGCGCGGCGGCTCCACGCTGAGGACATCGGTGGCGGCACCGGCCAGGTGCCCGCGGCGCAGGCAGTCGGCCAGGGCCTGTTCGTCGACGATGCCGCCCCGGGCGGTATTGACCAGGAAGGCCGTGGGTTTCATCGCCGCCAGCTCGGCGGCACCGAGCATCCCGCGGGTCTGCTCGGTGAGTGGGCAGTGCAGGGTCAGGGCGTCCACCTGCGGCAGCAGCTCGGCCAGCGGCAGGCTTCCGGGGCGCGCCGGCCGCCCGGGCAACTGGCCCACCAGGGTACGCATGCCGAAGGCCTCGGCCAGACGTTGCACGGCGCTGCCCAGCTCGCCCAGGCCGAGCAGGCCGAGGGTCTTGCCCTCCAGTTCGACGATGGGGTGATCGAGGAGGCAGAACTGGCTAGCGCTCTGCCAGCGGCCGGCGCGGACGTCCGCCTGGTAGTCCGGTAGCCGCGTGGCCAGGGCCAGCAGCAGCGCCAGGGTGTGCTGGGCGACCGAGGGGGTGCCATAGCCCTGGCAGTTGCAGACGCGTACGCCCTGGGCGCGGGCGGCGTCCAGGTCGACATTGTTGGTGCCGGTGGCGCTGATCAGCACCAGCTTCAACTCCGGGCAGGCGGCGAAGACCGCGGCGTCCAGCGTCACCTTGTTGATCAGGGCTACCTGGGCCCCGGCCAGCCGGGCGGCCACCTCCGCCGGCGCCGTGGCCGCGTGCAACTCCAGCTCGTCGAACGCCGCGCGCAGGGGCGCCGGATCCAGATCACCCAGGTCGAGGGAGGCATAGTCGAGGAACACGGCGCGAACGGGCATGACGACTCCAGCGTGAACGAAAAGAGGGAGTCCGAGCCTAGCAGCCGTGGGTCGTCCAGGAAAACCTCCGGTCCATGGCTGGAGTATGCTGGCGGGATGAATTATCTCGCGCATCTGCACCTCGGCGGCCCTGGTCGAGAGGATCGACTCGGCAGCCTCTACGGCGATTTCGTCAAGGGTTCGGCCGACGCCTGGCCGGCGGGCATCGCGGCCGGTATCCGGCTGCACCGGCGTATCGATGTCTACACCGACGACCATCCCCTGGTGGCCCGGGCCAAGGCGCGCCTGCCCGCGGCGCGCCGACGGGTCGCCGGGCTGCTGGTGGATGTGTTCTTCGATCATTGCCTGGCGCGGCTCTGGCACGACTATGCCGACCAGCCCCTGGCGGGCTTCGTCGCCGACTGCTACCGCACCCTGCTCGCCGAGCCGGAGCTGCCACCGCGCCTGGCTCGCATCGCGCCGCTGATGGCGCACCAGGACTGGCTGGGCAGCTATGTCGACTTCGCCGTGCTGGAGCGGGTAGTGGAGGGCATGGCGCGGCGACTGTCGCGCCCCGAGTTGCTGGCCGGTGCCTTCGCCGAGCTGGACATGGCGTACGACGGCCTGGTGGAGGACTTCCGCGCCTTCTATCCGCAGCTGCAGGCCTTCGCCGCGGCCGAGCGCGCGGCGGCGCGGCTGACCGGCTGAATTCCCAGCCGCTCGGCGATGGCCGCCTGGCACTGACCGGCCAGCACCTGGCGCGGTTGGTCCTGGGACGGCACGGGCGGCAGGAATTCGATCCTCAGGGTGGTACCGCCGTTGTCCAGCAGCCGGCGCAGATGGCTGACCAGGTCGTCGTCGCCGATGAAGGGAGCCGCCTCGTCACGGCGACCCGCGCGCCAGTAGCTCAGGGCCACGGGTTGCAGCGGGGTGCCGGTGGCGATGGCCGGACTCAGCAAGCGACCATGAAAGGTCCGGAGCTGGCTACCGTCGGTGGTGGTGCCTTCGGGAAAGAGCATCAGCGACAGACCCTGGGTCAGGCGCGCCGTCAGCACTTCCCCCAGGGCGTCGCCGCGCTCGGCGCCCCGCTGGATGAACAGGGTGCCGGCCGCGCGGGTCAGCCAGCCGGCGAAGGGCCAGGCCGCGACCTCCGCCTTGGACAGGAAGCTCAGGGGCCGCAGGCTGCCGAGGCCGACGATGTCGAGCCAGGACACGTGGTTGGCCAGCCAGAGGTGGGTGTCCCGCGGCACCTCGCCGCGCACGTCCAGGCGCAGGCGCAAGGCCCGGGTCAGGGCCTGGAAGAAGCAGCGGGTCAGGCGCTGGCGCAGCGCCAGGCAGGGGCGGCGGGTGAGGGCCGTCGCCAACGCCACGGTCAGGGCGAACAGCGTCCCGAGCAGCAGCGCGGCGAGCACCGGCAGCAGGCGCAGCGACAGGCGCAGGCGCCTCACACCGCGGCCTTGAAGTGACGGGCATAGCGCGGACAGAGGTCCTCGCGCCGCAGCAGGATGAACACATCGGCCACGCCGAACTCGGGATCCCAGCAGGGCGCACCACAGACCTGGGCGCCCAGGCGCAGATAGGCCTTGAGCAGCGGCGGCAGTTGCACCTCCAGGTTGTCCGGCACGGCGACGAAGGGCAGCGGCCGGCGCGGGGTGGCGCGGATCGACGGGGTACGCTCGTCCCGTGCGGCCTGGCGCAGCAGGGCGGCGGCCTGCAGGCCGCCGTCGGCCATGGGGACGCTGGCACAGCCCATCAGGTAGCGATAGCCGCCGCAGGCCAGGATCTCGGCCAGTTCCGCCCACAGCAGGGCGATGGCCGCACCGGTGCGGTGGCCAGGCGCCACGCAGGTCCGGCCGATCTCCAGCAGTGGCCCCTGCAGTCGCTCCAGGCCGTCCAGCTGGAATTCGCTTTCGCTGTAGAGACTGCCCAGCTGTTCGCGGCGGCGGCCATCGAGCAGGCGGGTGGTGGCGATCAGCTCGCCGCTGCGCAGGTCGCGCACGCCCAGGTGCAGGCAGTGCGGATCGAAGGCGTCGTGATCGAGATCGTCGGCAAAATGCACGCCGTAGGTGCTGCTGAATACCGTCGCCCTGAGGCGCTGGGCGGCGCGGATGTCCGCGGTGGTCGACAGGCGTTCGGCGCGAAGCGCGGGCGGTGCGGACACGGGACTCGGCATGGCAGGGCTCCTGCAGCGGGTGTGTAGCAAACCCTAGGTAGCCGGCATGACAGCGCCGTGAAGCGGTGATGGCGATTGCGTGACGAGCGGTCGATCACCGTTGCAGAGGCGGCGTCCAGATACCTTCGCGCGCCATGGGGCTGACCGAACGCATTCGCAATTGCTAGGTTGGACGCGTAGACTGATGCGTCAATCCTAATTTTTCCCAGCATGAAGGTTCTGGCCATGCAGATCGCGGCGAACACGGCGGTATCCATCGATTACACCCTGACCAACGACGCCGGCGAAGTCATCGACAGCTCCGCTGGTGGTGCTCCGCTGGTCTACCTGCAAGGGGCGGGCAACATCATTCCCGGCCTGGAGCGCGCCCTGTCCGGCAAGCAGGCCGGCGACGAGCTGAAGGTGGCCATCGAGCCGGAAGACGCCTACGGCGAATACAGCCCCGAGCTGGTCGCTACCCTGGGCAAGGAAATGTTCGAAGGCGTGGACGAGCTGGAAGTGGGCATGCAGTTCCATGCGTCCGGTCCGGACGGCGCCATGCAGATCGTCACCGTGCGTGACATCGACGGCGACCAGGTCACCGTCGACGGCAACCATCCCCTGGCCGGCCAGCGCCTGAACTTCGCCGTCAAGGTGGTCAACGTGCGCGCCGCCAGCGACGAAGAAATCGCCCATGGTCACATCCATGGCGAGGGTGGTCACCACCACTAAGCCTGGCGACAGGCTCCCACGACGCCCGTGTCCGGCCTTGCCGGCACGGGCGTCGTCGTTTCTAGGGATGCCGGGTTGCGCTGGCCCTCACCCTAACCCCCTCCCAGGGGGAGAAGGAGCTGGCTGGATGGTGCGGCGTAGGGTGGATGACGGCGCAGCCTCATCCACGGAGGCACGATGGCCGCGTGGAAAACGCTACGCGGTTTTCCACCCTACCGGGCTGGATGGGTGGTGTTGACGGGACGCGTCGTAGGTTGGGTTTAGGCGGCTTCATCGCCGAAGCCCAACAGCCAGGCCGAACTCGCGTGCCGTTGGGCTTAGCTGCGCTCAACCCAACCTACGGTAGAAATTTCAACGGGCGGGATTCAGGAGCGCACCACCAGCGCCTGGTTGCCTTCCTCGCGCACCCAGAACAGCGTCGCCCCAGCTACCGCGGCGGGCATGAAGAGAGCGTTCAGTCCGGGTACCAGCAGGGCCAGGTAGGTCACGCCGCCGAAGCCCAGGCAGCGCAGGCGGCGGGTACGCAGCCAGGCCAGCATGCTGCGGAAGTCCAGCTTGTGGTTGTCGGCCGGGAAGTCGATGTACTGCACCGCCATCATCCAGACGCCAAACAGGATCCACAGCGGCGCGGCGACCAGGTTGAGGCCGGGGATGAAGGTCAGCACCAGCAGGCCCAGGGCGCGCGGCAGGTAGTAGCCCAGCTTGCGCAGTTCGCGCTGCAGGGTACGGGGCACCATGGTGACCAGTTCGGTGAGGTTGAACGGCGGGAAGTCGTCCTGCCCACGCACCATGACCTCGACCTTTTCCGCCAGAAAGCCGTTGAAGGGCGCCGCCACCAGGTTGGCGATCATGGTGAAGGTGAAGAAGATAATCGCCAGCAGCAACAGCACGAACAGCGGCCAGAGCAGCCATTCGATGAAACCGGCCCAGGCCGGCAGGCTCGGCATCAGCTGGTTCAGCCAGCCGTCGAATTCGCGTACGGCGAAGGTGAGGATGGCGGCGTAGAGCAGCAGGTTGATGGTCAGCGGGATGACCACGAAGCGGCGCATGCCGGGGCGGGTCACCAGGCGCAGGCCTTCGGCGAAGTAGGCGGAGCCGGACAGCGGAGCGACAGCCATGGACTTTCCTGACGAGTGGCGGGAATGCACAGCTTACCTCAGGGCTCCATTGCCGCAGCGGTCGACATAGGCGCGCCCTATGGTCTGGATTTAGAATGGTCGCTTCTGTGGAGAGGCTGCGCCCGTTAGGCTGAGCTCCATCCCTGGACCCGGTGTCCGCCTAGCTCGGCGCCGGTCGCGCCCTCGCCAGGAGCGATGGGCGCTGCGGAACGGCTCCGCACGAACCCCGGCCGGCGCGCCAGACAGGCGCGCGGGCCATTTCACTCTTAGGTCTGCCGGAGACCCCGGCAGGGAGAATGTCATGTCAGAAGCCAGCACCTCGCGCCATTCGCGCCTCATCATCCTCGGTTCCGGTCCGGCCGGTTACACGGCGGCGGTCTATGCCGCCCGTGCCAACCTCAAGCCGCTGCTGATCACCGGCATGCAGATGGGCGGCCAGCTGACCACCACCACCGAGGTCGACAACTGGCCGGGCGATCCCCACGACCTGACCGGTCCGGCGCTGATGGAGCGCATGCGCGAACACGCCGAGCGCTTCGAGACCGAGATCGTCTTCGATCACATCAATGCCGTGGACTTCGGCGGCAAGCCGTACACCCTCAAGGGTGACAGCGCCACCTACACCTGCGATGCCCTGATCATCGCCACCGGTGCCAGCGCCCGCTACCTGGGCCTGGCCAGCGAAGAGGCCTTCATGGGCAAGGGCGTCTCCGCCTGCGCCACCTGCGACGGCTTCTTCTATCGCAACCGTGAGGTGGCGGTGGTCGGCGGCGGCAACACCGCGGTCGAGGAAGCCCTGTACCTGGCCAACATCGCCAGCAAGGTGACCCTGATCCACCGCCGCGAGACCTTCCGCGCCGAGAAGATCCTGCAGGACAAGCTGCGCGCCCGGGTCGCCGAAGGCAAGATGGCGCTCAAGCTCAACGCCAGCGTCGACGAGGTGCTGGGTGACAACATGGGCGTCACCGGGGTGCGCATCAAGAACAACGACGGCAGCACCGAAGAGCTGCAGGTGGCCGGTCTGTTCGTCGCCATCGGCCATACGCCCAACACCGGGCTGTTCGAAGGCCAGCTGGAGACCCACGACGGCTACCTGGTGGTCAAGGGCGGTCGCGAGGCCAATGCCACCGCCACCAACGTACCGGGCGTGTTCGCCGCCGGCGACGTGGCCGACCATACCTACCGCCAGGCCATTACCTCGGCTGGTGCCGGCTGCATGGCTGCCCTGGACGCCGAGCGCTATCTGGACGGCCTGGGCGATCTGCAGGTCCTCTAGGGCTCAGCTGCAAACGAAAAACCCCGGCACTGGCCGGGGTTTTTCTTTTTCGGCGTCTTCCGGCGTGCGGCAGGATCTGGCTTGGCGGCCTTGACGACCCTTCTGGAAATGCAAAGAGCCCCGGCCGATGGGTCGGGGCTCTTTGGGCTTCCCTCACCCCGGCCCTCTCCCAGGGGGAGAGGGGGAAAGAAGGTGAAGCCTTAGCGACCGTACACCGGCAGGCGGGCGCAGACGGCCTGGACCTTGGCACGTACGGCGTCGATCACCGACTCGTCGCCCATGTTGCCGAGGATGTCGCAGATCCAGCCGGCCAGTTCCTGGCACTCGGCTTCCTTGAAGCCACGGGTGGTGACGGCCGGGGTACCGATGCGCAGGCCGGAGGTGACGAAGGGCGAGCGCGGGTCGTTCGGCACCGAGTTCTTGTTCACGGTGATGAAGGCGCGACCCAGGGCGGCATCCGCGTCCTTGCCGGTGATTTCCTGCTTGATCAGGCTGAGCAGGAACAGGTGGTTGTCGGTGCCGCCGGAGACCACGTCGAAGCCGCGCTCGATGAAGACGCTGGCCATGGCCTGGGCGTTCTTGATCACCTGCTGCTGGTAGGTCTTGAACTCGGGCTGCAGGGCTTCCTTGAAGCACACGGCCTTGCCGGCGATGACGTGCATCAGCGGGCCGCCCTGGGCGCCGGGGAAGACCGCCGAGTTGAGCTTCTTCTCGATGGCCTCGTTGGCCTTGGCCAGGATCAGGCCGCCGCGCGGGCCGCGCAGGGTCTTGTGGGTGGTGCTGGTGACCACGTCGGCGAAGGGCACCGGGTTCGGGTAGACGCCCGCGGCGACCAGGCCGGCGAAGTGGGCCATGTCGACGAACAGGTAGGCACCCACGGCATCGGCGATGGCGCGGAAGCGGGCGAAGTCCAGCACCTGGGAGTAGGCGGAGTAGCCGGCGACGATGACCTTGGGCTTGTGCTCCTGGGCCAGGCGCTCGACCTCGGCGTAGTCGATCAGACCCTGCTCGTCGATGCCGTACTGCACGGCGTTGTACAGCTTGCCGGAGGAGGACACGGTGGCGCCGTGGGTCAGGTGACCGCCGTGAGCCAGGCTCATGCCGAGGATGGTGTCACCGGCTTCGATCAGCGCCAGGTACACGGCCGAGTTGGCCTGGGAGCCGGAGTGCGGCTGGACGTTGGCGTAGTCGGCACCGAACAGCTGCTTGGCACGGTCGATGGCCAGTTGCTCGACCACGTCGACGTACTCGCAACCGCCATAGTAGCGCTTGTGGGGATAGCCTTCGGCGTACTTGTTGGTCAGCACGCTGCCCTGGGCTTCCATGACCGCCGGGCTGGTGTAGTTTTCCGAAGCGATCAGCTCGATGTGATCTTCCTGACGCTGGGCTTCCTGCTGCATGGCGGCATACAGGTCGGCGTCGAAGCGGGCGAGGGTGGTTTCACGGCTGAACATGGCGGCAGGGTCCCCTGAGGCATGGCGAAGAGCGAGCCCGGTCGGGCTCGTGAGGGGCGATATTCTACCCCATCGGGGGAACTCAGAGGTATGAGCGCCGGTCATGTCGCGGCGCCATGGGTCTCATGTGAGGACCGGGAACAGCCCCTGGTGCTCGAGGCGCTGGCGCAATTGGTCCGGCGGCAGCGGGCGGTCGAAGAGGAAGCCCTGGACCTCGTCGCAGCCATGGGCGCAGAGGAAGTCCAGCTGCGCCGTCTCCTCGACGCCCTCGGCGATCACCGAGAGATTGAGGCTGTGGGCCATGGCGATGATGGCCCGGGCGATCTGGGCGTCCTGCTCGCCGTGGGGCAGGCCGTCGACGAAGCTGCGGTCGATCTTGAGGATGTCGATGGGGAACTGCTTGAGGTAGTTGAGCGACGAGTAACCGGTACCGAAGTCATCCACCGCGATGCACAGGCCCAGGCCCTTGAGTTCGCCGAGCAGTTGCAGGGCCTCGCCGACGTCGCGCATCAGGATGCTCTCGGTCAGTTCCAGCTCCAGGCAGGCCGGCGCCAGGCCGGTCTCGGCGAGGATCTGGGCGATGCGCTGGCCGAGCTGGCCATCGCTGAACTGGCGGGCGGACAGGTTCACCGAGACCTTGGGAATGCGCACCTTGGCCGCGTGCCATTCGCGCATCTGGCGGCAGGCCTCGCGGATCACCCAGTCGCCGACCTGCACCACCAGGCCGATCTCTTCCAGCACCGGGATGAATTCGGCCGGCGAGACGTGGCCGCGTACCGGGTGCTCCCAACGCAGCAGGGCCTCGACGCCGGTGAGCCGGCGGGTATCGCAGCGATACTGCGGCTGGTAGTGCAGGCGGAATTCACCCTGCAGCAGGGCATGGCGCAGGTCGGCTTCCAGCTCCAGGCGTTCCAGGGCGCGGGCGTTCATCTCGGCCTGGTAGAACTGGAAGTTGTTCTTGCCCATTTCCTTGGCGTGGTACATGGCCGTGTCGGCGTTCTTCATCAGCTGGCTGAGTTCATGGCCGTCCTGGGGCGAGAGGGCGATGCCGATGCTGGCGGAAACGAAGAATTCGCGACCTTCGAGCACGAAGGCCTCAGACAGCTGGGTGAGGATCTGCTCGCCGACGCGGATCGCTTGGGCGAGCGCCACCTCGCGGGTCTCCAGGCCGGACAGCAGCAGGGTGAACTCGTCGCCGCCCATGCGCGCCACGCTGTCCTCGGTACCGACGCAGGCGGTCAGGCGCATGGCCACCTCCTTGAGCAGGCGGTCGCCGGCGGCGTGGCCGAGGCTGTCGTTGATCGGCTTGAAGCGGTCCAGGTCGAGAAACATCAGCACCACCCAACTGGCGTTGTGGCGGCTCTGCTGCAGGGCGTTGTGCAGGCGGTCCTGGAACAGGGTGCGGTTGGGCAGCAGGGTCAGGGCATCGTAGTAGGCGAGGCGGTGGATGCGCCTTTCGCTGGCCTTGCGCTCGCTGATGTCGACGAAGAAGCAGACGTAGCTCATCAGGTCGCCGTCGTCATCGCGGATGGCGGTGATGCCGACCCAGGACGGATAGGGCTCGTTGTCCTGGCGCCGCTGCCAGAGTTCGCCTTCCCAGCTGTCGCCGGTCCGCAGCTGCTGCATCACGTGCTGCAGCTGGTTGGCTTCCTGCCTGTCGGCGCAGAGCATCATCGGCTGCTGGTCGAAGACCTCTTCGGGAGCGAAGCCGGTGATGCGGGTGAAGGTGCGGTTGACCCGCACGATGTAGCCGGCCGGGTCGGTGACCAGGATGGCGCCGGCCGAGTGGTCGAACACCGTGGCCGCCATGCGCATGTCCTTTTCCGTGCGGCGCTGGGCGGAAATGTCGCGGCAGATGCCGAGCAGGCCGGCGAAGCGCTCGTGGTCGTCCCACAGCGGCTTGAGGCGCATCTCGATCTGCAGGGTGTGGCCCTGGGCATGCAGGCAATCGAGCACCAGCGGCGCGAAGCGCTCGCGGCGCAGGTCCGCCAGGGCGCGCGGGTCGTCCAGGCTGCGCAACAGGCGCTGCAGGGTCCGGCGGACCTCCTGCAGCTGGCGCGAATGCACCACCAGGTCGGCCAGGGTGCGCTGTTCCAGGTCGGCGACGGGATAGCCCAGCAATTCCTCGACCGAGGGACTGATGTAGTTGAGCACCAGCTGGGCATCGGTGGTGAGGATGACGTCGCTGATGCTCTCCGCCAGTTGCCGGTAGCGATTCTCGCTGTCGCGCAGGCGATCGCTGGCGCGGACCATGTCGGTGACGTCCAGCGCCAGCCCGACCACGCTCGCGGCGGTGCCGTCGGGATGGCTGGCCAGGCGCTGCTCGCGCACGTCGAACCAGCGCCAGCCGCCGTTGCGGTGCTGCCAGCGCAGGAGACTGCTGCTGGGCTGGTCGGAGAGGCTCGGCCGCATGCTCACCACGCGGGCGTACAGCTCGGCGTCATCGGGGTGCAGGCGCTCGCGGCCGAGGCTGGCGAAGGACGCGGGCGGATAGCCGAGCTTGAGCGCCAGCGAGTGGCTCTCGTAGGTCAGCTCGCCGCGGGCCACGTCGTAGGTATAGAGGGTGTCGGGGGTCGCGCTGATCAGGTTGGACCAGAAGGCGTCGCGCTCGAGCAGGCGCAATTCGCCGAGCTTGCGCTGGGTGATGTCGTTGAGGCTGAGCAGGGTGGCGTCGAGGTGCCGCGGGTCGGCCGGCAGGTGCATGGTCAGCCAGAGGTGCCGCTCGCCTTCGGCGGTACGGATGCTGGTCTCCAGTTCCAGCACCTGCTGGCCGGACAGCAGGCCGGCCAGCAGCCGGTATCTCTTGCCCCCGGCCTGGACGCGGGACTCGCCCACCAGCCGTCCCCAGGCCTGGTCGAGGTGGTCGATGCCGAGCATTTCCAGGGCGCGCTGGTTGATCTCGGTGATGCGCACCTGGCAACCGAGGGTATCCAGGGTCTCGGGCTGGCGCTCGAACAGCGTCGTCAACTGCTCGGGGCGTTCCAGGCCCAGGGCGGCCATGGAACGCCGCAGCGCGCTCAGGTCGACCACGCAGATGCCGGTATGGACGCCGTTGAAGATGTTCTCGTAGCGCTGGCGGGTGGTCTGGATGGTCTCCAGGTCGCGCTGCTGGTCGGTGACGTCGCGCAGCACCCAGACGAAGCCATCCTGCACCTGCGAGCGGTCGCGCAGGACGCGTACGCTGTTCGGGCTGTCGGCCAGGGCATGGCAGCTGACGGCGAAGCGGCGTGGCTGCTGCTCGACCGTCAGGCTGACCAGGGCACCGCTGTCACGCTCGGCCGCCGTCAGGGCCACCAGCTGCGGCAGCAGGCTGGCCAGGAAATACTGCTGGGCGTCGCTCGCCGCGATGCCCAGCAGGCGGGCGGCGGTGGCGTTGACATAGACCAGGCGGCCGTCGGCCTGGGTCATGCAGACCATTTCTTCGATGCCGTTCAGCGCCGTGCCCGCCAGGCGCAGGCTGCGGCGCGAGGCCAGGGTCAGGGCGCGCAGCCCCTGCTCTTCCCGCAGCAGCAGGTAGAGCAGGATGCCAGCCACCAGGGCGGACAGGCTGAACAGCGTCAGCCGGCCGACGGAGGCCCCCAGCAGGCTGCCGACGGCGCTGTCGGCGGGATAGGCGCCGACCACCTGCCAGTCGCTGTAGCCCAGCGGCTGGCGGACCTCGTCGGTGGCGGCGACCGGCCGGTTCGCGCCGCTGCGAAACAACAGCGTGCCGTGGCTGCGATCTTCCAGGCGCCAGTCGAGCCCTGGCGGCACCCGGGTCGGGCGCCACAGGGATTCGAGCAGCGGCGCGCTGGTCAGCACCCACCAGCCGTGCTGCAGGTCCGGATCACCCGCCAGCAGGACATAGAGCGGCGCCTTGGGCTGGGCGGCGTTGTAGCCATAGCTGAAGTCGGCCTGGCCGCTGCGCTCGATCAGCTGCTGCAGAAAGGCGGCATCCGGCATGTCGCTCAGGTGCGCAGCGCGCAGCGCGGCGTTGGCGGGGAGCCAGCGCACCTGCTGCAGGCCGGGAAAGAAGTCCTGCAGGCTGAGCAGCAGGTTGGGGGGCAGCGGCAGGGTCGGGTCGAGGGACCAGCGCAGGGTGCTGCGCACCGCCTGGGCCTTGAGCGCCAGGCCGAACTCGACGGTGTTCGCCAGTTGCCGGGTCAGGCCTTCCAGCTGTTCACGCCGCAGGGCTTCGCGCTCGGCCACGCCGGCGAAGGCCTGCCAGAACATCAGCGCCAGCATGGCCACCAGCGACAGGATCAGCAATACGCGGGAGAGGCGTCGCGACGAGGGCGCGACCGGCTCTTCCGGCAGCGTGGAGGAGTGGCTGTTCACGACGGACTGCATTCCTGCGGAGGCGATGGCCATTCGGCTGCGCCCGATTCCGCGGGGCAGGGATGGCCTATGATAAGGGCCCAGGCAGCACCGCCGCCTGCTTTTTCCACGCGTTCAGCGCGAGCGCTTTCGTCGCTCTGGGTTTCGACAGCGTTCGTCGCTGACGCCATACTGTGTCCCCTGTTTTTCATTCCGCTCCCAAGGTCCAACCATGGCTCAATACGTCTACACCATGCATCGGGTCGGCAAGGTCGTGCCGCCCAAGCGTGAAATCCTCAAGAACATCTCCCTGTCCTTCTTCCCGGGCGCCAAGATCGGCGTGCTCGGCCTGAACGGGGCGGGCAAGTCGACGCTGCTGCGCATCATGGCCGGCGTCGATACCGAGATCGAAGGTGAAGCGCGCCCGATGCCCGGTATCAATGTGGGTTATCTGCCGCAGGAACCGAAACTTGATCCCGAGCAGACGGTTCGTGACGTAGTCGAGGAAGCGGTCGGCCAGATCAAGCAGGCCCAGGCGCGCCTGGACGAGGTCTATGCCGCCTACGCCGAGCCGGACGCCGACTTCGACGCCTTGGCCGCCGAGCAGGCCAAGCTGGAGGCCATCCTCCAGGCCGCCGACGGCCACAACCTGGATCGCCAGCTGGAAGTCGCCGCCGACGCCCTGCGCCTGCCGGCCTGGGACGCCAAGGTCGGCGTGCTCTCCGGTGGCGAGAAGCGCCGGGTGGCGCTGTGCCGCCTGCTGCTGTCGGCGCCCGACATGCTGCTGCTGGACGAACCCACCAACCACCTGGATGCCGACTCGGTGGCCTGGCTGGAGCACTTCCTGCACGACTTCCCCGGCACCGTGGTGGCCATCACCCACGACCGCTACTTCCTCGACAACGTCGCCGGCTGGATCCTGGAACTGGACCGTGGCCAGGGCATCCCCTTCGAGGGCAACTACTCCGGCTGGCTGGAATCCAAGGCCGCGCGCCTGACCCAGGAAGCCAAGCAGGAAGCCGCCCACGCCAAGGCCATGAAGGCCGAACTGGAGTGGGTGCGTTCCGGCGCCAAGGCCCGCCAGTCGAAGTCCAAGGCTCGCCTGCAGCGCTTCGAGGAAATGCAGTCCCAGGAATTCCAGAAGCGCAGCGAGACCAACGAAATCTACATCCCCGCCGGCCAGCGCCTGGGCGACAAGGTCATCGAGTTCAAGAACGTCAGCAAGGGCTACGGCGATCGCCTGTTGATCGACGACCTCAGCTTCGTGGTGCCCAAGGGCGCCATCGTCGGCGTCATCGGCGGCAATGGCGCGGGCAAGTCGACCCTGTTCCGCATGATCATGGGCAAGGAGCAGCCGGACTCCGGCACCATCGAGATCGGCGATACCGTGCAACTGGCCAGCGTCGACCAGAGCCGCGAGAACCTGTCCGACACCAAGACCGTCTGGGAGCAGGTGTCCGATGGCTCCGACGTGATCAAGATCGGCAACTATGAGGTGCCGTCGCGCAGCTACGTGGGTCGCTTCAACTTCAAGGGCGCCGACCAGCAGAAGTTCGTCAAGGACCTCTCCGGCGGTGAGCGCGGTCGCCTGCACCTGGCGCTGACCCTCAAGCAGGGCGGCAACGTGCTGCTGCTGGACGAACCCTCCAACGACCTGGACGTGGAAACCCTGCGTGCCCTGGAAGACGCCCTGCTGGACTTCCCCGGCGCGGCCATCGTGATCTCCCACGACCGCTGGTTCCTCGACCGCATCGCCACCCACATCCTCTCCTACGAGGATGACTCCAACGTGGTGTTCTTCGAAGGCAACTACACCGAGTACGAAGCCGATCGCAAGAAGCGCCTGGGCGAGGCCGCGGCCCAGCCGAAGCGGGTGAAGTACAAGAAGCTGGCCTAAGCGCCAAGCGAAACGCCGGCAGGGAAACCTGCCGGCGTTTTCTTTTGTCTCACGCTATATACTTGAGGCTATAACGCGCGGGCGGATCCGCTCCGCTGCCCCACGGATCAGGCCGGGACACCCAGGATCACATGAGACGCCTTGAACACCGCCGTGGCGGCCACGCCCGGGGCCAGCTGCAGGTCCTGCACCGCGTCGCGGGTGACCATGGCCACCACGCGGCTGCCACCGGGCAGGGCGATGACGATCTCGGCGTTGACCGCGCCGTCGCTGACGCTCTCCACGGTTCCGGCCAGGCAGTTGCGCGCCGACAGGCGCAACCCGCTGTCGGCGGCCATCACCATCACCCAGGGCGCCTTGACCAGGGCCACGGCCGGCTTGCCCGGCGCCAGCTCCAGGCTCTTCACGCTGTCCAGGGTGACCACGGCCACCAGTTCGGTACCGCCTGGCAGGGCGAGGGTCACCTCGGCATTCACCGCGCCTTCGCGCACCTGGCTGACGGTTCCCTGGAAGACATTGCGGGCGCTGACCTTCATTCGACGTTGTTCCTGAGCAGTGGGGTGGGGGACAGAAGGCGTCACTCTAGGCAGTGTCGTTGTAGTCATACAACCCGAACGCCGGAGGGTCCGAGATGAGCGCCTCGCCCTTCGTCGCCCATCTGTCCCTGGAAAGCAGCGTCGGTGCCGAGCTGACCCAGACCCGCATCCGCCTGCTGGAGGCCATCGCCGCCACCGGCTCCATCAGCCAGGCGGCCAAGCGGGTGCCGCTGTCCTACAAGGCGGCCTGGGATGCGGTGGACCAGATCAACAACCTCTCCGCCCAGCCGCTGGTGGCGCGCAGCACCGGCGGCAGCGGTGGCGGTGGCACCCGGCTGACCGCCTACGGCCAACGGGTGGTGGCCTTCTACCGGGCGCTGGAACAGCACTACCAGACCACCCTGGACCAGGTGGCGGCCAGCCTCGACGAAGCCAGCCGCACCGAGGTGGCCGACTTCCGCCAGCTGCTGCTCAATCTCAACTGGCGCAGCAGCGCCCGCAACCAGTTTTCCGGCGCGGTCGAGGCGCTCGAGCACAGCGATGTGGAAAGCGCCGTGACCCTGCGCCTGGACGATGCCACGGCGCTCACCGCCCTGGTGACCCGCGAGAGCGCCGAACAGCTGCAGCTGGCGCCGGGCCGTTCGGTGGTGGCGCTGGTCAAGGCGTCCGCCGTGTTGATCGGTACCGATCCGGGCCTGCGGCTGTCGGCGCAGAACCAGCTGTGGGGCACGGTCGAGCGGGTCCACGCAGGGCCGATCAACCACGAGGTGGTCCTGGCGCTGCCCGCCGGCCGCCGGGTCACCGCCACCCTCACCGCCAACAGCAGTCGCCAACTCGGGCTCGCCGTCGGGGTGGTTGCCTGCGCCTGCTTCAGCGCAACTAGCGTGCTGCTGATGAGCGCTTCCTAGACTCCAACCTCAGAGAGACTTCCATGACGTCCCTTCGCTCCCGTCTGTTACTGCCCCTGGTGGCCGCTACCCTGGCCACGCCCGTGCTGGCCGACGAGGTCCAGGTGGCCGTGGCCGCCAACTTCAGCGCCCCGCTCAAGGCCATCGGCGAGCGCTTCGCGCAGGACACCGGTCATCACCTGGTGATCGCCAGCGGTGCCACCGGTCAGCTCTATACCCAGATCAAGAATGGCGCGCCCTTCGCGGTCTTCCTCGCCGCCGACGACAGCACCCCGGCCAAGCTGGAAAGCGAGGGCGTGGCGGTCAAGGGCTCGCGCTTCACCTATGCCATCGGCACCCTGGCGCTGTGGTCGCCCAAGACCGGCTATGTCGACGGGGAGGGCGCGGTACTCAAGCGCAACGCCTTCGCCCACCTGGCCATCGCTAATCCCAAGACCGCGCCCTACGGCCTGGCCGCGACCCAGGTGCTGGCCAAGCTGGGCCTGACCGAAGCGGTCAAGGCCATGCTGGTCGAAGGCCAGAGCATCACCCAGGCCTATCAGTTCGTCGCCACCGGCAATGCCGACCTGGGCTTCGTCGCCCTGTCGCAGATCTACCAGGACGGCAAGCTCAAGGAGGGCTCGGCCTGGATCGTGCCGGCCGAGCTCTACGAACCCATTCGGCAGGACGCCGTGTTGCTGGCGCCGGGCCAGGACCAGCCAGCGGCCAAGGCACTGCTGGCCTACCTCAAGGGACCCCAGGCGGCCGCGGTGCTCAAGGCCTACGGCTACCGGCAGTGACGCCATGAGCCTGACCGCGGCGGACTGGGCGGCGATCCGCCTGACCCTGGAGCTGGCCAGCGTGACCACCCTGCTGCTGCTGGTGCTGGGTACGCCCATCGCCTGGTGGCTAGCGCGCACCCGGTCCTGGCTCAAGGGCCCCATCGGGGCCCTGGTGGCCCTGCCACTGGTGCTGCCGCCCACGGTGATCGGCTTCTACCTGCTGCTGGCCATGGGGCCGGAGGGCTGGGTGGGCCAGTTGACCGAGGCCCTGGGCCTGGGCCGGCTGCCCTTCACCTTCGCCGGACTGGTGGTGGGCTCGCTGTTCTATTCGCTGCCCTTCGTGGTGCAGCCGCTGCAGAACGCCTTCGAAGCCATCGGCCCGCGCCCCCTGGAGGCGGCGGCGACCCTCAGGGCCGGTCCGCTGGATACCTTTTGCCATGTGGTGCTGCCGCTGGCCCGTCCGGGCTTCGTCACCGCCGCCATCCTCGGCTTCGCCCACACCGTGGGTGAATTCGGCGTGGTCCTGATGATCGGCGGCAACGTACCCGGGCGCACCCAGGTCATCTCCACCCAGATATTCAACCACGTGGAAGCCATGGAATATCCCCAGGCGCACCTCCTGGCCGGCGGCATGCTGGTGTTTTCCTTCGTGATCCTCCTGCTGCTCTATGGCCGCCGCGGGCGGTCGGCCTGGATATGAGTCTGGCGGCGAGATTCGCACTCTCACACCTCGGCTTCACGCTGGACGTGGACTTGGCATTGCCCGCCAGCGGCGTCACCGCGCTGTTCGGCCCCTCGGGCTCGGGCAAGACCAGCTGCCTGAGGTGCGTGGCCGGTCTCGAACCCGCGGCCCGAGGCCGCCTGGTGGTGGCTGGGGAGACCTGGCAGGACAGTGACCGCCAGCTGTTCCTGCCGCCCCACCGCCGCGCCCTGGGTTATGTCTTCCAGGACGCCAATCTGTTCGAGCACCTGGACGTGAGACGCAACCTGCTGTTCGGCTGGCAACGGGTAGTGCCCAGCGCGCGCCGGCTGGAGCTGGAGCAGGTCGTCGAACTGCTGGGCATCGAGGGCCTGCTCTCGCGGATGCCGGCGCGGCTGTCCGGTGGCGAGCGCCAGCGGGTCGGCATTGCCAGGGCCTTGCTGACCAGCCCGCGCCTCTTGCTGATGGACGAGCCCCTGGCGGCGCTGGACGCCGAGCGCAAGGCCGAGATCCTGCCCTACCTGGAACGCCTGACCCGGGAGCTGGCGCTGCCGATCCTCTATGTCAGCCATGCCCCCGACGAGGTGGCGCGGCTGGCCGATCACCTGGTGCTGCTGGAGCGGGGGCGGGTACTGGCCAGTGGGCCGACGGCCGAGGTACTGGCGCGCCTCGACTTGCCCATCGCCCTGGCCGACGACGCCGGGGTGGTACTGGAAGGGCGGGTGCTGGGCCATGATCCGGATTACGGCCTGCTCAGCCTGGGCCTGGCCGGCGAGCAGCGGGTGCTGCTGGCCCATGCCCCGCTACCCCCCGGCCAGGCGCTGCGCATCAAGGTGCTGGCGCGGGACGTCAGCCTGAGTCTGGAACGCCAGCACAGCAGTATCCTAAACGTGCTGCCGGCCACCGTCGCCGAGATCGCCCCGACCCGCTCGCCGGCCCAGGTACTGCTGCGCCTGGACCTCGGGGGTAGCGCACTGCTGGCGCGGATCACCCGCTATTCGCTGGAGCGCCTGGCGCTGCAGCCGGGGAGTCGGGTCTGGGCGCAGCTCAAGTCGGTGGCCGTTCTAGCCTGAACCCGGGGCTGGCTTGAGCCGCTCCAGCAGAAAATCCACCAGCACCCGCACCGCCTGCGGCAACTGGCGATCCGGCGGGTAGAGCAGCCAGGCGGTGCCCTGGTAAGGGCCGAGGTACTGCCAGTCGGGTAGCACCCGCCGCAGGCTGCCGTCGGCCAGACCGGCTTCGGCGGCGAAGGCCGGCAGGCAGGCGATGCCCAGGTCGGCGAGGGCGGCCTCCAGCCGCACGCCGCTATGGTTGCAGGCCAGCCGGCCACGTACCGTCACGCTTTCCACCCGGTCGCCGCGGCGCAGTTGCCAGCGCTGGTCGCCCGGCGTTTCGCCGAGGTAGAGGCACTGGTGCTCGGCCAGCGCCTGGGGCTGCTGCGGCACGCCGTGGCGCCCTAGATAGGCGGGGCTGGCGCAGAGCACGAAATCCATTCGCCGCAGCGGCCGGGCGACGAAGCCGGCCGGCGGCTGCTCGGTGATGCGCACCAGCAGGTCCTGGTCGTCGGCGATGGGATCCAGCGGACGATCGTCCAGGCGCAGTTGCAGATCCACTTCGGGATAGCGCTGGAAGAATTCCGGCAGCAGCGGGGCGATCAGCCGGTAGCCGACCGCCTTGGGCACCGCCAGGCGCACCTGGCCGCGGGGTGCCTCGCGGTGCTGCTGGCCGCTGTCCAGCGCCGCGCCGGCGGCTGCCAGCAGCTGGCGACAGTGCTCCAGCACCTCGCGGCCGGCCTCGCTGAGGCGCAATTGGCGGGTGGTGCGCTGCAGCAGTCGTACCCCCAGCTCCCGTTCCAGCCGGGCGACCTGGCGGCTGACCGCCGAGGGCGTGGCGTCGAGCAGCCGGGCTGCGGCGGTGAAGCTGCCGGTCTCCACCACCTTGGCGAAGGCGACCATGCAGGGCAGCAGGGGGAGGGCGCGCAAGAGATCCATGCCTGAATCCGGGGAAGCAATGGGATGGAGAATGCTGGCATTGCTGCGCTGGCGGAACAAGAGCTGTGCCGGCCGCTGGGCTTATGGGCAGAATTTACTCCCGGCACAATGGCGCCCTGATTCGCGGAGAAGCCCCCATGCCGCCACGTTCCACCTTCGGCCTGGCCGAGGGCCTGCTGCTCGCCACCGCCCTGGTCTGGGGTACCAGCTACGCCGTGGTCAAGGATGCCGTGGTGCTCTACCCGGTGCTGGGTTACCTGGCGCTGCGCTTCTGCCTCACCGCGCTGCTGCTGGCACCGACCCTGAGGGGTGAAGGACGGCGAGCCTGGCGACCCGGGGTGCCGACCGGTCTGCTGCTGTTGGCGATCTTTCTCAGCGAGACCTTTGGCGTCGCCCTGACCAGCGCCAGCAACGCCGCCTTCCTCATCAGCCTCTGCGTGGCCCTGACGCCCTTCGCCGAATGGTGGTTGCTCGGCCAGCGACCGGAAGGCCGCGCCCTGGGTGCCGCGGCGCTGGCGGTGGTAGGTGCCGGTCTGCTGACCCGTGGCGTGACCCTGAGCTTCAACCTGGGCGACGGCCTGATCCTGCTGGCAGCGGTGCTGCGGGCGATCAATGTCTGCGTGGTAAGGCGCCGCCTGCAACGGGCCAGCGCACCGATACCGGCCCTGGCGCTGACCGCGGTACAGACCGGGGTGGTGGGCCTGGTCTGTCTGCTGCTGTTCGCCCTGGGGCCGGGCCTGGCGCCACTGCCGGTGCAGCCGGGCTTCTGGCTGGCCACCGGCTACCTGGTGTTGTTCTGCACCCTGGGCGCCTTCCTGGCCCAGAACTACGCCCTGGGCCGCACCAGCGCCACGCGCGTGGCCCTGCTGATGGGCGCCGAGCCGTTGTTCGGCGCGCTGTTCGCCGCCTTCTGGCTGGATGAACGCCTGGGCCTCTGGGGCTGGCTGGGCGGCCTGCTGATCGTCATCGCCTCGCTGTGGGGGACGTTGCCGCGACGGGTAGTGAATCAGTCGAACACGATCCGCGGAAAATAGAAGCCGACCACCCAATTCGGCACGTCGACGATCTCGCTGATGCGCAGGTCGCCACAGACCGAGCAGAGCAGATAGGCCTGTTCCGCCGGCAGGTTGCGGGTCTGCCCGAGCCAGTCGATGGCGCCGCTGACGGCCATGCGGGCCGCGGCCATCAGATCCGGTCCGACGCCGGTGAAGACCTCGTAGCCGGCGCCGTCCAGGTGCCGGGTCACCGGTCCGGGCGTGCTGAAGCGCGGCATGGCCAGCGGCTGCTGCTTGATCAGCTCGAAGGTGGCGGTGACCGCCATGGCGGTCTCGATGGCGGTGCCGCAGACCTCGCCATCACCCTGGGCGGCATGGGTATCGCCGATGGAGAAGAGCGCTCCGGCCACTTCCACTGGCAGGTAGAGGGTCGTGCCGGCCGCCAGGTCGCGGATGTCCAGGTTGCCGCCCACCCGCCGTGGCGGCACCACCGAGTGCAGGCCTGGTGCGGCGGGGGCCACGCCCAGGGTGCCGGCGAAGGGCTTGAGCGGAACCCGCGCCAGGTCGCCGAAGGCGGCGGGCGCCTGAGCGCTGCTGTCGTACTGCCAGAGCTGCAGGACGGGCGCGGGAAACTGATCGTCGAGCAGGCCGAACCCCGGGATGTTGGCGGTCCAGCCGAAGCCGCTGGGGGTGAAGCTGTCCAGGGTCACCTTGAGCACGTCGCCCGGTTCGGCACCCTCGATCCACAGCGGGCCGCAGATCGGGTTGACGCGCTCGAAGGGCAGCGAGGCGATGTCGGCGGCGCTGGAGCCGGGGTGGAAGTGGCCGTCCGCCGCATCGCGGCAGGCGAAGCTGACCGTCTCCCCCGGCGCCACCTGCAGCGCCGGCGCCAGGCTGTGATCCCAGCCGCAATGGCAGTGCTGGCTGTGCAGGGTCTTGATCATCGCAGTCTCCACGCGTGGGTGATGCCTAGTGGACGGCGTCGTTGGCCTTGAATTCCACGGTCCGGCCGCTGGCCTTGAGGAAGGCCAGCACGGCCAGCCCCAGCACCATCCAGCAACTGCCGCCGACCTTGGCGTAGACGTCGGCGTTGAACAGCACATAGGCGAGGATGATGAAGCCGACCAGCGGCACCAGGGCGTACAGCACCGGCCGCCCGGCGCCCCGGTGATGCCAGGCGACTGCCACATGCAGGAGCAGGAAGGCGGTCAGCGCACCGAAGTTGCACATGGAGGCCAGCAGATTGATCTGGCCAACGAAGAACAGCCCGAGCACCAGGCTCAGCACCGCCACCAGCAGGATGGCCCGCTGGGGTACCCGCGTCTCGGGATGGATCTGGCGCAGGAACTGCGGCAACTGGCGGTCGCGGGCCATGGCGAACAGCAGGCGCGAGGTGGCGGCCTGGGCCACCAGGGCATTGGCGATGGCCGCGCCGATGGCCACCGCCAGGGCGATCACCACCTGCAGCCAGGGCCCGGCGATCAGCCGACCGATCTCGTAGAAGGCGTTGTTGGAGGCGTCGGCGTCGGGGTACTGGATGAGGTTGGGTTGCAGCAGGGCGGCCAGCCAGGTCTGCACCATGAACAGCGCCGCCACCAGGGTCAGCGCAAGCAGGGTGGCGCGACCCACCACGCGGCTACCGCCACGGGTTTCCTCGGAAAGGGTGGAAATGGCGTCGAAGCCGAGAAAGGACAGCACTGCTACCGAGAGGGCGCTGAAGATCAGCGGCAGGGAGAATTCCTGGGGGTTGTACAGCGGCTTCAGACTCCATTCGGCGCCGTTGACGCCGCGGCTGATGGCGAGCGCGGCCAGCACCACGAACACCAGCAGCACCGCGAGCTGGCCATAGAGGAACAGCCGGTTGGCGCGGGCGGTGGTCTCGATGCCGCGCAGGTTGACTAGGGTGTTGAGGCCGACGAAGAAGAGGATCCACAGCGGCTGCGGAATGGCCGGGATGACGTTGGCCATGGCGTTGGCACCGATCACATAGAGCAGGGTGGGCACCAGCAGGTAGTCGAGCAGGATCGCCCAGCCGGCGAGAAAGCCCAGGGCCGGGTGCAGGCCACGGCCGACGTAGGCGTAGACCGAGCCGGCCACCGGGAAGGCGCGGGACATCTGCTGGTAGCTCACCGCAGTGAACAGCATGGCGACGAAGCCGATCAGGTAGGTGAGGGGCACCATGCCGTGACTGGCGTCGAACACCCCGCCGAAGATGGAAAAGGGTGCGATGGGCACCATGAATACCAGGCCGTAGATCAGCAGGTCCTTCAACCCGAGCTGGCGCCTGAGTTCCTGGGTGTAGCCGAAGCGGGCGAGTTCGGCGCTGTCGCCGGACGGAGCGTGCTGGGTCATGGCGGTTTCCTCGAAGGGGCGGGTGTGAACCCGACTCTAGGCCAGGGTGGGCGACGGCCCCATCCACAAAAGTGCTAGGTTTGCGCGTGATCGCCGGCGACTGGCAGAGCCTTTGCTTTCTTTCCCTCATCGCGACCCCAGGGGGAATTCCAAGATGCATGCCGATCTGGTCACCATCAGCAGCCGACTCGCCGCACTGGCCAGCCTCGACGCCTGCCTGGATGCCGTGCAGGAGACCGCCGACGGCCTGGGCTGCAAGGCGCTGATCTACGACTATGCGCCGGTACCGCTGAGCCACGAGGGGGTGCTCATCACGCCTTCGGTGTTCAAGGTGCGCAATGCCCCGGCGGACATGCAGGCCTTCTGGTGCGAGCGCGGCTACTACCAGATCGACCCCGTGCAGCAGTGCGCCAGCCGTCGCGCCGCGCCCTTCGTCTGGTCGTTTCGCAGCGAAACCCGCAGCGCCCTGCGCGAGTACCTCGGTGACAGCCATCGCCCGGTCACCTGCTATGTACGTGACAGCGGCCTCGCCACCGGGGTGACGGTGCCCTTGCACCTGCCAGGAGGGGCCTTCGCCACCCTGACCGGCATCCTCGATGCCGATGCCCGCGACGCCGAGGCGGCCGGCGAGGCCTGCCTGGGTGCCTTCCTGGTGCTGGCCCATGCCTTCCAGGCCCGCGCCGACGAACTGCTGGCCCCGGCGGAGCGCCGCTGCGGGCAGATCCGCCTGACGCCGCGCGAGCGCGAATGCCTGCAGTACTCGGCCAAGGGCCTGACCGCTAAGCGCATCGCCGCCACGCTCAACAGATCCACCGCCACGGTCAACCTGCACCTCAACTCCGCCGCCCGCAAGCTGGGGGCGCGCAATCGCGTCGAGGCCGTAGTGCGGGGGCTGCACTACCGGCTGGTCGAAGTCTGAGCGACCTGGCCGGATCCGTGGGGTGATCGACCTTGCGACCCGGGCGCGTCGCATCGACACTGGGGCTTCACTTCCCAAGGAATGCCCCATGAGCGCTGCCCGTCCCCCCGTACCGCCCTTCACCCTGGACACCGCCCGGCAGAAGGTCCGCGCCGCCGAAGACGGCTGGAACGGTCGCGACCCGGCCAAGGTGGCACAGGCCTATACCGCCAACAGCCGCTGGCGCAACCGTGCGGAATTCTTCCAGGGCCGCGCGGCCATCGAGGCCTTTCTGACCCGCAAGTGGCAGCGCGAGGGGGAGTACCGGCTGATCAAGGAGCTCTGGGCCTTCAGCGAAGCGCGCATCGCCGTGCGCTTTGCCTACGAATGGCATGACGACAACGGCCAGTGGTATCGCTCCTACGGCAACGAGAACTGGTATTTCGACGACCAGGGCTTGATGGCCGAACGTCACGCCAGCATCAACGACCTGCCGATCACGCAGGCCGAGCGGCTGTTTCTCTGGTCCCAGGGCCGGCGACCGGATGATCATCCGGGCTTGAGCGAATTGGGTTTGTGAGAAAGGTGTAGGTTGGGTTGAGCGCACGCGAAGCCCAACGTTACCAGCTCGGCGGCGGCGTGCCGTTCTGATTTCCGGTGGCCCTGGTGGGTGTTGCAGGCGATCACGCCAGTATTGGCGAGGGATTGTCGTCTGCGGGCCAGGCCGCCCGCATCAGCGCACCTTCCGTTGGGCTTCGCTGCGCTCAGCCCAACCTGCCCCAGCGCCGCTACCCTCGATAGGCTGCTGCCTTTGATAAGGCCAGCGGCAGCCGGGTCTCGCCTGAGGCAGTGCCGCCCCCTACACTTGGCGCCCCCGCCCGCTTCGGATTCGCCATGCCAGAGCCCTTCGACCGCCAGCAGCTGCAACCCCTGCTCGACCGCATCGCCGCCGCCGCGCCGCGCCATTTCGGCGAAGGCAAGGTGGCCGACTACATCCCGGCCCTGGCCGAGGTGGCGCCGGATCAGTTCGGCATCGCGGTATGCGACGTCAAGGGCCAGGTCTGGCAGGCGGGAGCGGCCGATACGCCGTTTTCCATCCAGTCCATCTCCAAGGTGCTCAACCTGGTGATCGCCATGCAGCGCCTGGATGAGGCGGACATCTGGACTCGCGTCGGCCGTGAGCCCTCCGGGCAGGCCTTCAACTCCATGGTGCAGCTGGAGGGCGAGCAGGGCATCCCGCGCAACCCCTTCATCAATGCCGGCGCCGTGCTGGTCTGCGAACTGCTGGTGTCGCGCATCATGTCCATCCACTGGATGATGCGCGAGCAGGCGCGGCGCCTGGCCGGCAACCCGGTGCTCAACTTCGACGACCGGGTGGCCCGCTCGGAGATGGAGCACAAGGCGCGCAACGCAGCCCTGGCCTATCTGATGAAGGCCTATGGCAACCTGCACAGCGAGGTCGATGACGTCCTCGACGTCTATTTCCATGGCTGCGCCCTGGCCATGAGCTGCGTCGACGTGGCGCGGGCCTTCGCCTTCCTGGCCAACGGCGGGATCAATCCCCAGGACGGCCAGCCGGTGGTGACGCCCCAGCAGACCCGCCAACTCAATGCCCTGCTGCTGACCTGCGGCCTCTACGACGCCGCCGGCGACTTCGCCTGGCGCGTGGGCCTGCCGGGCAAGAGCGGGGTAGGGGGCGGCATCGTCGCCATCGTGCCGGGGCAGCTGAGCATCTGCGTCTGGTCGCCGCGGCTGGACAGCTACGGCAACTCGGTGGCCGGCCTGCGCGCCCTGGAGACGCTGGTGGAAGGACTCGGCGTCGCGCCCCTGGGCTAGCGGGACCCCGTAGCGATCGGTGATCTCTCGTCGAGGGCGCCCTGTCGAGCAGGGCGCACTCGCTGCTTCTCGCCTAAGGCTCCTTGCCTCGCACTATGCCTATCCACGGCATCGCCAAGGCGTCTGGGACGCTGCTTTCAGCGCTCGAACTTGGCGTTTCAAGCTCAAGATTGTCTGACGTCAGCCGATAGCCCGCGGGAACCCGTGCACCTTCTTGGATCCTTGAGCGCTCGAATCAGAGGACGCCGCAATGAATAGCTGGTTTGGCAATGTTTCCGTAGGCAGGAAGTTGGCGTTGGGCTTCAGTGCGGTCCTGCTGCTCTGCCTGGCCTTGGGCCTAGTTGGCTGGAGCGCCATCGGCAAGCTGTCCTGGCGCATGGAAATCATGGGCAAGGTCAATGTCCTGCAGCAGGAGGTATCGACGCTGGGATTGGACCACGTCGAATACCTGCGTAGCGTCGGCGCGCCCGAAAAGGCGCAGGTGGTACAGGACACGCTCAAGCGGATCGACGCGGGCTACGCCGGGCTGGACGCCGTGATGACCAAGCCGGTGAATCGCGAGATTCTCGAACTCTTCGCCAAGGCACTGGGTGAATACAGGGAGAAGTTCAAGCTCACCGAAGACAGCTATCGCGCGAGTGGCAGCCGCCAGAGCGGCGACGGGGCTCGCGCCTTGCTGGGCAAGAATGCCGATGCGGCGACGCTGGTGCTGGAAGGCTTGCAGAAGAAATTGCTGGCGGACAACGCGGCCGACCTCGAGACGCAACTCCGGCGCACCCAGAGCCTCGCCTTGCTCAAGGAGCAATTCCAGCGGGCCCGCTTCGAGACCCGCGGCTACACCTACAGTGGCGAGCCCAAGTTCTTCCAGAAGGCCGTCGAGCAGGTCGAGCTGGCCATCACCGGCCTGGGCGGCCTCGGCGCGGCCTTCGGCAGCCTCGACCCCGCCGCTATCGGCCAGCTCGAAACCTATCTGAAGGGCTACCGGACGGCGCTGGACGTCAACCAGGCGGCCCTGCTCAAGATCGCCCAGGCCACCGAAGCCCTGACTACCAGCGATCAAGGTCTGCTCAAGCTGAGCAACGAACTCTACGCTTCCCAGATGACGCTGCGCGCCCATGACATTCAGCAGGCCTCTTGGTGGCTGATTGGTTGCCTGCTCGCCGCCCTGGCCATCGGCATCGCCGCAGCCTGGACGATCAATCGCCAGATCGTCCCCGCCCTGCGCCGGGTGGTGCAGGATGTCGCCCAGCTGGGGCAGGGCAATCTCGTCGAGCGGCAATACGCCTTGCGCCAGGATGAGATCGGTCAACTGCAACAGAGCCTTAACCAGACCACCGCCGGGCTGCGCGTCCTGATTGGCCACATCGGCGACGGTGCCGCCCAGGTCGCCAGCTCCAGCGAGGAATTGTCGACCATCACCGATACCAGTCTGCGTGGTACCCGGGCGCAGAAACAGGAAATCGAGCGCGTCGCCACCGCCATGCACCAGATGGCCACCTCGGTGCAGGAGGTGGCCCGCAATGCGGTCCAGACCGCGGAAGCGGCGGACAGCGCGGTGCAGCATGCCAGCCAAGGCAGCCAGGTGGTCCGGCAGACCGTCCAGCAGATCGACCAGTTGTCCGCCGAGGTGGAACAGGCCGCCCAGGCGATGAGCCAGCTGGAGGCGGAGAGCGGCAAGATCGGCAACGTCCTGGAAGTCATCAAGTCCGTCGCCGAGCAAACCAACCTCCTGGCCCTCAATGCGGCCATCGAGGCTGCCCGGGCCGGCGAGGCCGGGCGTGGCTTCGCGGTTGTCGCCGACGAGGTCCGCGCCCTGGCCCAGCGGACCCAGCAGTCCACCCAGGAGATCCAGCAACTGGTCGAGGCCCTACAAACCGGAACCCTGACCGTGGTCGAGCGTATGAGCGCCAGCCGCAACCTGACCTCCAACAGCGTCACCTTGATCCGCGACACCGGCGCGGCGCTTGACCATATCTGCGCGGGCATCGCCGGGGTCCAGGCGATGACGCAACAGATCGCCACGGCCGCCGAGGAGCAGAGCTCGGTAGCCGAGGAGGTCAATCGCAGCGTCCTGAACGTGCGCGAAATCGCCGACCAGGCGGCGACCTCCAGCGTCCAGACCAACCAGGCGTCAGCCGATCTTGCCCGCCTCGGCCAGGGTCTGCAGGCACAGCTGCAGCACTTTCACGTCTGATCGGGGCGCGCCTGGTACCCCGGGCTGCGGCATGAGTGGCGACGCCCTTGTCAGGCGACGTGCGGCGGCCGCCGGTTGTGATCCCGCGTCGGGCCGCGAAGTCAGTAGGCCATGGAGAGACTCAAGGTCACCTGGGGCACCACGCTATCGGTCTCGCCGTCCGGGCCGCTCAATTCGCGCAGGGCGCCGTCGCGGTAGAGCGCCAGGGCTTCGGCGCGGGCGCTCCAGCGGGTCTCGCCCCAGCGGAACGGCTGCTCCAGCGCCAGGCCGGTGCGCGCATAGAGGCGGTCGCCGGAATCCGGTCCGTAGAAGCCGTTCCAGCCCACCCCCAGGGCACTGGGAAAGCTCAGGCGCAGGCCGCCTGCCGAGAGGTCCAGCCCCGGTTCCAGGCTGGCCTGGGTATAGAGGCCGCTGTCACCCTGGGTGCGGGTGGTTATCGCCAGGCCCGGGCGCCAGGCGCCCAGGCCCGAGTCGGCCTGGTAGGCCAGGGTCAGGCTGGCTTCCTGGGTGGTGGCGGCGACATCGTTGGGACTGGTCTTGACCGTATAGACGAAGCCGAGCCTCAGGCCCTCCGCCGGCGACACCACCAGGCCGAGCAGGTTGTTGCTCTCGTACCAGCGCCTGGGGCTGACCCTTTCGTCGCTGGACGGGCTGTGAAAGCCGTTGCTACTGCTGAACACCAGCCAGGCATCGGCACTGCCGTCAGCCCCCTGGTGCAGGTCCAGGGCGAAGCCCGCCTGGGCGTGCAAGGGGATGCGGTCGAGGCTGGCCGCGTCGTCATCGTAGTTGCCGCGGGAAAAGTCGCCGTTGCGGGCATCGAGGCCGAGCTGCGGGTGGAAGCGCCCGGAGTTCTCGCTGACCTCCACGCTACCCAGGGCGGCGTCCTCGCTCTCGATGGAGGGCACGCTGCGTGGGGCGGCGCTGGTGGCCGCCGAGGACAGCAACCCGCTGGCGAGCGCGGTGGCGAACAGAAGGGAGCGCATGGCGACGTCCTCGGCAGGGTGCCCGCACCGTGCTGGCCGAGCCGACCCAAGGTTGGGACCGGTCGGTGGCGGAGCCGTTCCTCGCCAGGGCCCTCAGGCCGAAGAGGCCTCGCTGTCGCGCAGCATCTGCAGCAGCCGGGCACGCCGGCTCTCCAGTTCGTCGATCTGCCGTTCCAGCGTCCGTAGCCGCTCGCGCTGGGCCACCGAGGTTTCCGGACAGGCCTGGGCGCCCTCGATCAGCCGCATGCAGTCGGGAAAGCGGCGGATCTCCGCCAGGCTGAAGCCGGCGCCGAGCAGGCGCTGCAACTGGCGGACCTGGGCCACGGCGCTGGCCGGGAAGTGGCGATAGCCGTTGGCACCCCGGCCCGCCACCAGCAAGCCCTGGGCCTCGTAGTGACGTAGCGAGCGCACGCTGACCGCGGTGGCGGCGGCGAGTTGACCGATGCTGAGCGACGGCGGGGATGCGGTCATGACGAAGGTCCAAGGCGTCTGGAAGCGGAAGAGCACCACTATCTCATGCCGGGCGGTGCTTGACCCTCACATTGGTGTCAGCCTCAAGACTGGCGGCTCTTTCCTTCCCGGAGTGCCGCCATGAGTCCTGTACGTCTGCCGTTGTTGCTGCTGTTGCTGAGTCTGACCAGTCTGGCCGCCCAGGCCCGCGAATGGCGGGTGACCGCCCCCGACGGCGTGGAGCTGGCTGTCCAGGAGCAGGGCGATCCCAGGGGCGTGCCCCTCATCTTCATCCATGGCCTGCTGGGCAGTCGGTTGAACTGGGAGGCCCAGCTCGCCAGTCTCGAATTGAGCCGCTTCCGTCTGATCACCTACGACCTGCGCGGCCACGGCCTGTCCGGCAAGCCAGTCGGCGCCACGCCCTATCGCGAGGGCCGCCGCTGGGCCGACGACCTGGCGACGGTCATCGCCAGCACCGGGGCCCGTCGCCCGGTGCTGGTGGGCTGGTCGCTGGGGGCCACGGTGATCTCCAACTACCTGGCCCTGCAGGGCGATGCCGATATCGCCGGTGCGGTTTACGTGGATGGCGTCATCGAGCTGGCCTCGGCGCAGATCGTGCCGCATCCCGAGGTCTATCGGGAGCTCGTCTCCCCCGATCTGCGCACCCATCTGGACGCGATCCGTACCTTTCTCGCCCTGTGCTTCGCCAACCCGCCCGCGCCCGGGCTGTTCCAGCGGCTGTACGCCACCGCCGCCATGGCCTCCTGGGACATGCAGAGCGCCGTGCAGGGTCAGGACGTCGCGGCCACCAAGGGACTCGGCGGAGCGCGCGTGCCGCTCTGGTTGCTCTATGGTGAACAGGACGCCCTGGTGCGGCCCGAGGCTTCCATCGCCCGCGCCCTGGCGCTGAATCCGCGCATCACGGTCACGCGGTACGCCGCTTCCGGACATGCGCCCTTCCTGGAAGAGGCGCCACGCTTCAATCGTGACCTCGCCGCCTTCGTCGATCGCCTGGAGCGCCCCCAGCCATGACTGCCTTCCCCGGTTTCACCCCGCTCAGCCAGGACACGGCCTCGGCCGCCTTCCGGGGCGTGATCGGCGGCCAGGGCCCGACGGTCCTGCTGCTGCACGGCTATCCGCAGACCCACCTGGCCTGGCGCCACATCGCGCCGGTGCTGGCCCGGCACTATCGGGTCGTGGTGCCCGACCTGCCAGGCTACGGCGCCAGCCGCCAGCTCGACCACCGCTCGCGCTGGACCAAGCGGCGCGTGGCGGCGGCCTTGGTCGAGCTGATGGAGGCACTCGGCCTGCCGCGCTTCGCGGTGGTCGGTCATGATCGCGGGGGGCGGGTCGGCTATCGCCTGACCCTGGATCATCCCGCGCGGGTCGAACGCTATGCCTCGCTCACCGTGGTGCCCACGCCGGAGGTCTGGCAGGCCTGCGACCGCGAGCGCAGCCTGGCGAATTTCCACTGGACCTTTCTCGCCCAGCCAGCGGACCTGCCGGAGCGATTGCTGGCGGCCGCTCCCGCGGCCTTTCTCGATCAGGTCCTGGCGCGCATGGCCGGTGGCCTGGAGCGGGTCGAGCCCGAGGCGCTGGCGGCTTATCGTCAAGCCTTCGGCGATCCGGCGGTGCGCCGGGCCATCTGCGAGGATTACCGCGCGGGCGCGGAGGAGGACCTGGCCGACGATCTCGCCGACCAGGCGCGGGGCGATCTGGTGCAGTGCCCACTGCTGGTGCTCTGGTCGGCGGCCCAGGCCGGCGAGGAAACGCCGCTGGCCATCTGGCGCCGCTGGGCCCGCGACGTGCGCGGCTGCGCGCTACCGGGCGGTCATCTGCAACCGGAGGAGTCACCGGCAGAGGTATTGGCGGCGCTGCTACCTTTCTTGGGTGGCGTCTAGAGCACCGGCGAGAACACCCGCGCCACCCGCATGGCCACCCGCCGCCAGCGGCGCAGGGCGGCGTTGTCCTCGGGGGTGAGTTCGCGCGAGCGGCTGAAATCGTGCTCCAGCATCTTGCGCACCTCCCAGGCGAACTGGACGTCCATCACCATCACCATGACTTCGAAGTTGAGGCGGAAGGAACGGTTGTCCAGGTTGGCGCTGCCCACGGCGGCCACGTCTTCGTCGATCAGCACCACCTTCTGGTGCAGGAAACCCGGGCCGTAGCGGAACACCCGGATGCCGGCGTGCACCGCCTCGAAGGCATAGAGGTAGGAGGCGGCGTAAACCACCTTGTGATCCGGCCGCGAGGGCAGCAGGATGCGCACGTCCACGCCGCGCAGGGCGGCCAGGCGCAGGGCCGCCGAAACGGCTTCGTCAGGGATGAAGTAGGGCGTGGTGATCCAGATGCGATGACGCGCCGAATGGATGGCTTCGACGAAGAACAGCGAGCAGGTCTCCTGGTCGTCCGCCGGCCCGCTGGGCACCACCTGGCAGAGCACCCCGCCCTCTTCGTAGCGCTCCGGCAGCAGCAGGGTGGGCAGTTTGCGTGTCACCCAGTACCAGTCCTGGGCGAAGGTCTCCTGCAGGGTGGCCAGGGCCGGGCCGCGCAATTCCAGGTGGGTGTCGCGCCAGGGGGCCAGGGGCGGCTTTAGGCCCATGTATTCGTCGCCGACGTTGAGTCCGCCGGTGAAGCCGACCTCGCCGTCCACCACCACGATCTTGCGGTGGTTGCGGAAGTTGACCTGGAAACGGTTGATCAGCCCACGGCGGTTGCTGAAGCCCTTCACCTCGCAGCCGGCTTCGCGCAGTTTCTCCACGTAGGCCCGTGGCAGGGCGTGGCTGCCGATGGCGTCGTAGAGCAGGTAGACCTTGACCCCGGCGCGGGCGCGATCGAGCAGGGTGTTCTGCAGGGCGAGGCCCAGGGCGTCATCGTGGATGATGAAGAATTGCACCAGCACGACTTTCTCGGCACCGCGAATGGCGCCGAGGATGGCGGCAAAGGTCTCCTCGCCGTTGACCAGCAGCCGCACCTGGTTGTTGGCCACGCAGGGCGTGCCGGTGAGGGCGGTCATGGCCTTGAGCTTGCGGTTGGCCGCGCTGCACTGCTGGGCGGCCATGGCCTCGGCGATCCAGGGCCGCCAGTCCAGCTCGGCGGCCTGGCGCGCCATCTCCTCGTCCGCCTGGCGCCGCGCCTTCACGTAGCTGTCGAAGCGCCGCCGCCCGAACACCAGGTAGGGGATCAGGCTGAGGAAGGGCATGAACACCAGTGCCATGGCCCAGGCCATGGCCCCCTGGGCGGTGCGCACCGTGATGATGGCATGCACCGCGGCGCTGATGCCGACCAGTTCGAAGGCGAGGGCGATGTAGTGGAGATCGAGGGGCAAGGATGGCACGCGGGCGGCTCTCTTCTCCGGAGTGATGTCAGAGCGGTTGGACCGCCTTGAGGATCACGAATTTCGGCGTCGCGGCGATCTGTTCGACGCGCTTGAACAGTCGCTTGAGTTTGACGTGATAACCCAGATGGCGGTTTCCCACCAGCCATAGCTCGCCCCGGGCGGTCAGCGCCGTGCGGGCCTGCTGGAACATGCGCCAGGCGAGGAAATCGCCCACCACCTGCTGCTGGTGGAAGGGTGGGTTGCACAGGATCAGGTCCAGCGAACCGGGCGGCTGGTCGGCCAGGCCGTCCCCGGCGCGGATCACGGCCGGCCGGTCGGCAAGGGCCGCCGTCCAGTTCTCCCGCGCCGACTGCACCGCCATGTAGGACTCGTCCACCAAGGTGAACTGCGCCTCGGGGTTGGCCAGGGCGCAGGCCAGGGCCAGCACGCCATTGCCGCAACCGAGGTCGGCGACCCGGGCGCTGCCCAGGCCCTGGGGCAGGTTCTGCAGGAAGGCGCGGGTGCCAATGTCCAGGCCTTCGCGGCAGAAGACGTTGGCGTGGTTGACCAGCGTCAACGCCGGTGCCTCCAGGCGATAGCGGCTGGGGTAGGGCGAAGCCACGGCTGGACGAGTTTCGGGGGTGGCGAAGAGCAGTCGCGCCTTCTTCACCGCCAGCGAGGCCTGTACCGGGCCGATATGGCGCTCCAGCAGATCCCCCGCGGCCCGCGGCAGGTGCTTGAGCATCCCGGCGGCGATCACCCGGGCCCCGGGCGCCAACTGGCCGTGCAGGCGGATCAGCTGTTCTTCCAGCAGGGCCAGGGTCTTGGGCACCCGCACCAGCACCAGGTCGAAGGGACCGCTGGTCACCTCGCTGGCCGGGATGAAGGTCACGGCATCTGCGGCCAGGCCGTTGCGCGCCAGGTTCGCCTGCAGCGCGAGGGCCGCCAGGTGCGAGTCACCACTGGAGGTCACCTGGGCATGGCCGGCCAGGCTGACCGCCAGGGCGCCGAAGGCGTCGTTGAGCACCAGCACCCGCGCGGCGGGCTCCAGGCCGTCTTCGGCGACCTGCTGCAAGAGGTACTCGTCGGCGGCGTCGAAGGCCTGCAGGGGGTCGTCGCGACGAGGCGGCTGACGGTCGAGTTCGAGGGTGGCGAAGGGCGAGACGAGAGAAGGCATGGTATCTGTCGGTGTTTATCGGCGGCTCAGTGCGGGACAATGGCGCCAAGCAATCGGGAAAAAGAGGCCAGTATGACCGCCACCGAAGACAAGTTCACCCGCGAGACGATTACCGCCGTCTGGCCCTGGAGCGACAACCTCTTCAGCCTGAGGACCACCCGCGACCCGCGCTTTCGCTTCCGCGCCGGCCAGTTCGCCCGCCTGGGGGTACGCAAGGCCGATGGCGACGTGGTCTGGCGCGCCTACTCCATGGTCTCGGCCCCCCATGATGAATTCCTCGAATTCTTCTCCATCGTGGTGCCCGGCGGCGCCTTCACCAGCGAACTGAGCCGCCTGCGCGAGGGTGACGAACTGCTGGTGGAAAAGCAGCCCTACGGCTATCTCACCCTGGAGCGCTTCGGCGGCGGTCGCGATCTCTGGCTGCTGGCCACCGGCACGGGCCTCGCGCCCTTCCTGTCGATGCTGCAGGAGCCCGACACCTGGGAGCGCTTCGAGCGCATCGTACTGGTCTACAGCGTGCGCGAGGTCCGCGACCTGGCCTATCAGGAAGTCATCCAGGGCTACGGCCAGGTGGAGCATCTCGAAGGCCTCACCGATCGGCTGGTCTATGTACCCGTGGTGACGCGCGAAGACCATCCCGGCGCCCTGCGCGGCCGCATCACCAGCCTGATCGAGAACGGCGAGCTGGAGCGCGCGGCCGGCGTGGCGTTTTCCCCCGAGCATTCGCGCATCCTCATCTGCGGCAATCCGGAGATGGTCGACGACACCCGCCAGTTGCTCAAGACCCGCGATCTGCAACTGGCGCTGAGTCGCCGGCCGGGACAGGTGGCGGTGGAAAACTATTGGTAGCTTGCCCGCTGCAACCCTTGGCAGCCCGCGAACTTGACGTTTTCTTCACAATTGGAAAAGGTTGGACCTTTAGCTTTTCGCCAGCCTTGCTCTAGGATCGGAAGCTCCAAGGTTACCTTCCGAGTCCCGATGAGCAGTGACAGATCCGAGCCGCCCCCGGCCCCCTGGCCAGGTGCGGCTGACACCCCCTCCCGCTTTCTTTCCTCCGCGGCCGTCCGGCCCTCTCCTGCGGAGGCCCGCTGCTGATGGAATGGATCGCCGATCCCACCGCCTGGTTGGGACTGCTCACCCTGATCGTCCTGGAAATCGTTCTGGGCATCGACAACCTGGTCTTCATCGCCATCCTCGCCGACAAGCTGCCGCCCGCGCAGCGTGACAAGGCGCGGGTCATCGGCCTGTCGCTGGCGTTGATCATGCGCCTGGGCCTGCTGGCCAGCATCTCCTGGATGGTGACCCTCACCGAACCGCTGTTCGAGGTGTTCGGCAAGGCCTTCTCCGGCCGCGACCTCATCATGCTGTTCGGCGGTATCTTCCTGCTGTTCAAGGCCACCACCGAGCTGCACGAACGCATCGAGGGCCATACCCACAAGACCGGTGGCAGCCGCGCCTACGCCGCCTTCTGGCCGGTGGTGGCGCAGATCGTGGTGCTCGACGCCGTGTTTTCGCTGGACGCCGTCATCACCGCGGTGGGCATGGTCGAGCACCTGAGCGTGATGATGATCGCCGTGATCATCTCCATCGGCCTGATGCTGGTGGCGAGCAAGCCGCTGACCGCCTTCGTCAACGCCCACCCCACGGTGATCATGCTGTGCCTGGGCTTCCTGATGATGATCGGCCTGAGCTTGACCGCCGAGGGCCTGGGTTTCCACATTCCCAAGGGTTACCTCTACGCCGCCATCGGTTTCTCGATCCTCATCGAGCTGGCCAACCAGGTGGTGCGCTGGAAGCGCAAGCGGCAGTTGCACGAACGCCTCGGCATGCGCGAGCGCACCTCCCAGGCCGTGCTGCGGCTGCTGGGTGGGCGCCTGCGCGAAGACGAGGTGGACGAGGACATCGCCGAGCTGATGGACGGCGAGAAGGGCGAAGGCCCGGTGTTCGATCGTCGTGAGCGGCTGATGATCAGTGGCGTGCTGCAGCTGGGCGAGCGACCGGTGCGCACGGTGATGACCGCCCGCGCCGACGTCGACATCCTCGATGCCGACGCCGCGCCCGAGCGCCTGCGCGCGCAACTGCTGGCCTCGGCCCATTCGCGCCTGCCGCTGGTGGTCAACGGCAACATCGACGAACCCCTGGGCTACGTGCACAAGAAGGAACTGTTCGCCGACATCCTGCAGGGCCAGACCCCCGACCTGCGCAACCGGGTGCGTACCCCCATCCACCTGCCGGCCCAGGCCACGGTGCTGGGCGCCCTGGAGCAACTGCGCGCGGCCTCGACCCACGTGGCCTTCGTGGTCAACGAATTCGGTGGCTTCGAGGGCCTACTGACCCTTACCGACATCCTCGAGGCCATCGCAGGCGAATTGCCGGACGCCAGCGAAGACAGCATTCCGGAACTGGAAAAGGTGGAGAATGGCTATCGCGCCAGCGGGGGCCTGAACCTGCATCCCCTGGCCCAGCGTACCGGTTTCCAGATCGCCGAAAACGAGGATTACCAGACCCTCGGCGGGCTGGTGGTGGACCTGCTGGGACGGCTGCCGGTGGCGGGCGATCGCCTGGAATACCAGGGCTGGCAGTTGACGGTCGAGTCGGTCAAGGATCGGCGGATCGGCTGGATCCGCCTGGAACGACCCGCCTCCGAGTGAGGCGGGTGCTTTCGGTAAGCCTATTCAACGGCGCCGAGCCAGAGCCGAACAAGGCCTAGGTGGCTCTGCGAAAAGCCCTGCGGAAGAAGATCGGATCCGCGCTCTGGTTCAAGACGGGTAACTGAGCATCCCGGCGGGGACGCCCAGGCGAGGCTGGCGACCCAGGGGCTGTTCAACGCCGGTTGGCTGACGCGCAGCCGCCTTTGAAAGGCTTACAGCGGGTTGATCGGCGGGTCCTGCTTCACCACGGGAGCCGCGGTCGGCTGGCTGTTCTGTTCCTTCAGCAGGTCGCGGATTTCGGTCAGCAGCACCTGGTCCTTGGTCGGGCCGGAAGGCGCGGCGTCCTGGTGCAGGCGCAGGCGATTGAGCACCTTGATCGCCATGAAGATGGCGAAGGCGATGATCACGAAGTCGAAGATGGTCTGCAGGAACTTGCCATAGGACATCACCACCGCCGGCTGGTCGCCCACGGCTGCCCGCAATGTGATCGCCAACTGCGAGAAGTCCACGCCGCCCAGCAACAGGCCCAGCGGCGGCGTGATGATGTCGGCCACGAAGGACGACACTATCTTGCCGAAGGCGGCGCCCAGGATGATGCCGACCGCCAGGTCGACCACGTTGCCTCTCATGGCGAACTTCTTGAACTCGGCGAGAATACTCATGCTGCACTCCTTTGATTGATTTCGAAGAGACGATAGCCGATTTTGACCGCTTCGTTCGGCTTTGGAACCTTGCTAACGGTCTCCAGGTTCCCCAGACGTGGCAAATCCCCTGGCGGTCGGCAGCTGGTCGCGGCTGTCGCACTTTGGCGAAGGGCTTGGGTCCACCCTTGTACGACGAGGGCAAGGGCCCTCGCGAACCCGACATTCCGAACCCAGGAGCCTTCGATGGTTGCCAAACACGACCTGCACAAAGACTTTCCCGAATACGCCGAGCAGCTCGACAGCCGTCCGCAGTCCGATCCGGCCTTCGCCAAGCTGCTGGAGGACTACCAGCAGCTCGACCAGCAGATCCTCGATCTGGAAGCGGTGGAGGAATCCAGTGGCGATGAAGAGCTGGGCCGCCTACGCCGGGAGCGGGTGCTGCTCAAGGACAAAATCGCCCAGCAGCTGAAATACCCGTCCTAGAAACCGTCGGCTCGGCGCCGGTCGTCGAGCCTCGCTTATCGCGATTGGCAAGGGCCGCTGGCGTTGCCATCATGGCTTCCTTTGGAGAGGAGCCGATGACCAACGAAGTAGCGATGTACCAACAGTGGCACCTGTGGATCACCGAAGCGGCCGTAGAAGAACAGCGCCGTCTCGTGCAACGGGAGTTCGCGGAATACAGCAGGTTGCTGGCCGAGTTGCAGCAGCTGGAAGAGGAACGCTGGCAACAGCTGCTGCCCAGCTGGCTGCAGCGAGGCTTCGCGGACGTCTCGCTGCTCAAGCACTGACCCGGCGTCGCCAGGTCGCGCGAATCTTGGTGACATCACGCTGAACGTCCGGCGCTGACAGACGGTCAATGGGTTACCCCAGACGAGTTTCGCGGGGTGAGCGAGGTTAATCCGGCCTACCCGGCCCTCCCAACGAGGATGTCCCCATGAAGCGTACCGCCCTGATCGCCCTGATGATGTTCGCCGCCGCCCCCGTGTTCGCCAAGGATCTCTGTGCGGTCCAGCTGCAGAAGCTGGATGACGCCAGCAAGATGAAGACCAACATGATCGGTCCGGGCAGCTCCCAGGCCAACCAGATCGCCGAATTCCGCAAGAACGCCATGGCCGCCCAGAAGGCCGGTGACGAGAAGAAGTGCATCGCTCAGGCCAACCAGGCGCTGACCATGCTGCGTCAGCCGGGTGGCGAGGGCAACTAGTCCTCCAGCCGGCAGGCCAGAGAGGCGCGCTCCCCAGGGATCGCGCCTTTTTACTGTCTATGCATCCAGTCGTGGTATGCTGAACGCCTTTCCTTCTCGACTGGAGAATTCCACCATGGCCAAGGCCAAGCGTCTCTACGGCTGCACCGAATGCGGCGCCACCTTTCCCAAGTGGGCAGGCCAGTGCGGCGAGTGCGGCGCTTGGAACACCCTGGTGGAAACGGTGGTCGAGACCTCCGCGGTGCCCTCCGGGCGGGCCGGCTGGGCCGGTCAGCAGGCGACCATCAAGACCCTGGCCGAGGTCAGCGTCGAGGAAACCCCGCGCTTCACCACCGATTCCACCGAGCTCGATCGCGTCCTCGGTGGTGGCCTGGTGGACGGCTCCGTGGTGCTGATCGGCGGCGATCCCGGGATCGGCAAGTCCACCATCCTGCTGCAGACCCTCTGCCACCTGGCCGCGCGCATGCCGGCGCTCTATGTCACCGGTGAGGAATCCCAGCAGCAGGTGGCCATGCGCGCGCGCCGCCTGGGCCTGCCGGAAGACAAGCTCAAGGTGATGACCGAGACCTGCATCGAGACCATCGTCGCCACCGCGCGCCAGGAAAAGCCGCGGGTCATGGTGATCGACTCCATCCAGACCATCTTCACCGAGCAGCTGCAATCCGCCCCCGGCGGCGTGGCCCAGGTGCGCGAGAGCGCGGCGCTGCTGGTGCGCTTCGCCAAGCAGACCGGCACCGCCATCTTCCTGGTCGGCCATGTCACCAAGGAAGGCGCCTTGGCCGGACCGCGAGTGCTGGAGCACATGGTCGACACCGTGCTCTATTTCGAGGGCGAATCCGACGGCCGCCTGCGCATGCTGCGGGCGGTGAAGAACCGCTTTGGCGCGGTCAACGAACTGGGCGTGTTCGGCATGACCGACAAGGGCCTCAAGGAGGTCTCCAACCCTTCGGCGATCTTTCTCAATCGCGCCCAGGAGGCAGTGGCCGGCAGCGTGGTCATGGCCACCTGGGAGGGCTCGCGGCCCATGCTGGTCGAGGTCCAGGCGCTGGTCGACACCAGTCACCTGGCCAATCCACGGCGGGTCACCGTCGGTCTCGACCAGAATCGCCTGGCCATGCTCCTGGCGGTGCTGCACCGCCACGGCAGCATTCCCACCTACGACCAGGACGTCTTCATCAACGTGGTCGGCGGGGTCAAGGTGCTGGAGACGGCGGTGGATCTGGCGCTGATGTCCGCGGTGATCTCCAGCCTGAGGGACCGCGCCCTGCCGCACGACCTGCTGGTATTCGGCGAGATCGGCCTGTCCGGCGAAATCCGCCCGGTGCCGAGCGGTCAGGAGCGCCTGAAGGAGGCCGCCAAGCATGGCTTCAAGCGTGCCATCGTGCCCAAGGGCAATGCGCCCAAGGATCCGCCGCCCGGTCTGCAGGTGGTGGCGGTGACCCGTCTGGAGCAGGCCCTGGATGCGCTGTTCGAATAGCCTGCCCCGCTTTCGTAATATTTTTTAAAACTCTTGGCGGGGCAGGGTGGTCTATCGGGCGCTTCCATGATCCCGGATAACCGCCATGTCTCGTCTGCTCCCGCTCTCCCTATTGTTCGCCGGTCTTGCCACCTGTGCTCTCGCCCAGGCGGCCGATCCCAATGCTGCCGCCCCGGCCAGCCTGGAAGTGGACCAGCTGGAATGGCAGCATGCCGACGAGGGCAGCGTCTTCAATTGGGACCTGGAAGGCTGGGCCTTCGGCGGGGGCGCCAATCGGCTGGATTTCCGCAGCCAGGGTGAGCGCACCAATGGCCACACCGAGCAGGCCGAGGCGCAGGCGCTCTGGGGACATGTGCTGACCAAGGGCTGGGGCACCGTCGCCGGTATCCGCCAGGACTTCAAGCCAGGCTCGCCACAGACCTGGGCGGCCCTGGGCATCCAGGAGCACGATCCCGAGGACCTCGACGTCGAGATCACCGCCTTCTTTGGCGAGAACAACCAGACCGCGCTGCGTCTCGAGGCCGAATACGACTGGTCGCTGACCCAGCGGCTGATCCTCCAGCCGCATACCGAACTCAATTTCTACGGCCGCAACGACGAGGCCCGCGGCCAGGGTGCCGGCTTCGCCGAGAGCGAAGCCGGCCTACGGCTGAGGTACCAGGTGACGCCCGAGGTCGCGCCCTATGTCGGCGTTTCCTGGAACGCCACCCACGGCAACACGGCCGCCATGGCACGGGAAGAGGGCGAAGACACCCACGACGCCCGCCTGGTGGTAGGTCTGCATCTGGAATTCTGAGTCCGGGAACGTTGGGCTTAGCTGCGCTCAACCTGACTTACGATCACCGTAGGTTGGGTTGAGACGGCTCCATCATCGAAGCCCAACAGGGCAACCTTGAATCCCAGGTACCGTTGGGCTTCGCTTTCGCTCAACCCAACCTACGGGTGCCGGCCCCTGGTGTAGGTTGGGTTGAGACGGCTCCATCGTCGAAGCCCAACAGGGCAACCTTGAACCCCGGGCGCCGTTGGGCTTCGCTAACGCTCAATCCAACCTACGGGTGCCGGCCCCTGGTGTAGGTTGGGTCGAGACGGTTCCATCGTCGAAGCCCAACAGGGCACCCTTGAATCCCAGGCGCCGTTGGGCTTCGCTAACGCTCAACCCAACCTACGGGTGCCGGCCCCTGGTGTAGGTTGGGTTGAGACGGCTCCATCGTCGAAGCCCAACAGGGCAACCTTGAATCCCAGGCACCGTTGGGCTTCGCTTTCGCTCAACCCAACCTCCTCATGCCTTGCCTACCGCGCGCCCAAGGCCGCCAGTTCGCGCTCCAGCAGCATCTCGTCGCCGAGGTTTAACTCCACCAGGCGGCGCAGATGACTGATGGAGTCCAGATCGATCTGCCGGCAGGCGAAGGCCAGCTGGGCCGGGGTTTCTCGTACCAGCTCCACGTCCATGGCCACCTGGGTCTCGTCGTTGAGCAGGATGTGCAGCTGATAGGTCGCGCTCGGTTGCGCCGTCCAGTCGGCGGGGCGGGCCAGCAGCACGCCCTTGAGCGAGATGTCATCCACTGGGGCGGCCCACTGGCGTTCACCCTGGTGCAACTGCGCGGGTGCATCGAAGGTGAAGCGGGTAAAGCGGCGACGCTCGGTGGTGTCGTTCATGGACTGGCTTCCTGAGGTTTCCTGATCACTGTAGACGACAGCCGTCGCCTCGTATCGACTTCCCGCGCGAGGGTAGCCGGCCTGGCGCCAGGGGGCCAGAGCGAGACGGCTCGTCGGTCACCTGGACGCGAGCAATGGCCTGGCGTCAGCGGCGGACCCCGTCTTCGGCGCGCCAACCGTATTCCCGCGCGTGCCGGACCAGATCGGCCGGCTTCTGGATGTCCAGCTTGCGGCGGATGCTCAGGCGATGGGTTTCCACCGTGCGCACGCTGAGCTGCAGCTGCTGGGCCATGGCCTTGTTGTTGAGCCCCTGGGCCATGAGCAGCAGTACCTGGCGCTCGCGCGGGGTGAGATCCTGCTCACTGGCGCCGCCTTCACCCAGGCGGGCCGCGATGGCCTGGCTGTAGAAGCGCCCACCCACCGCCAGGGCCTCGACGGCGGCGATGATCTCTTCGGAAGGGGCGTCCTTGAGCACATAGCCGGCTGCGCCAACCCGCAGCGAGGTGCTGACGTACTCGCGGTTGTCGTACATGCTCAGGATCAGCACCCGGGCGCGTGGGGCGCGGGCGGTGATCTGGGCGGTCAGCTCCAGGCCGTTCATGTCCTTGAGGCCGATATCCACCAGCAGGATGTCCGGATCCAGGGGCTCCAGCAGGTCGAGGGCTTCCTCGCCACTGCTGGCCTCGCCGACCACCGCGAAGCGCTCGATGGTGCCGAGCAAGGCCCGGACCCCGGCGCGGACCAGGGCATGGTCGTCGACCAGGACGATGCGGATCGGCGTCATGTCGGGCTTTCCTCGTCGGCGGGGAGGTCGGAGCGTAGCAGAACCACGTCCAGGGTCGTGCCGCCAGGGCCGGACTGGATGGCGCACCGGCCGCCGAACAACTCCACTCGCTCGCGGATATTGCGCAGGCCGATCCCGCCACTGAGACGGTCCACCTGGCTGGTGTCGAAGCCGCGGCCGTCATCGTGCACGGCCAGGCAGATCCAGCGGCCGCGCCGTTGCAGGTCGAGGGTCACGTGCTGGGCGGCAGCATGGCGCTCGATGTTGGTCAGGGCCTCCTGGACGATGCGAAACAGGGCGACGTCCAGCTCGCCGCCCGCCGGACTGTCTTCCAGGCCCTGCCGGTAGTCCACGGCCAGCCCACTGCGCTGGCGGAACTCTTCCACCAGCTGGCCCAGCGCGGCGGGCAGGCCGAGGGTGTCCAGCAGCGAGGGGTGCAGGTCGTGGGAGATGCGCCGGATCTCGCCGATGGCGGCGGCTAGGCGCTGGGTTCCTTCGCGCAATGTCTCGCCAGCGCTGGCCTTGCCCGCGCCCAGTTCGCGGTTGGCCAGTTCGAACTGGAACTTGATGGAAACCAGCAGTTGGCTGATGCCGTCGTGCAGTTCCCGCGACAACCGCGAGCGTTCTTCCTCCTGGGAGGTGATGAGTCTCTGGGTCAGTTGCTTGAGCTTGCGGTCGGCCAGGCGATGCTCGCTGACGTTGAGCGTCAGCCCGCCGGCGAACACCAGCAGCACCGCTACCAGCGCCACCCCGGCGCTGGCCAGCAGGGTGGTGCGGATCCCGGCGCCCACGTCATGGCGTACCTGGGCGAGCGCGGCGTCCACGTCGTCCAGGTAGAGCCCGGTGCCCAGTACCCAGCCCCAGCGCCGCAGCTGGGTCACGTAGGCGAGCTTTTCCGCCATTTGGCCGCTGGAGGGCTTCTGCCAGCCGTAGCGCTGGAAGCCATCGCCCTGGCTGGCGCTGTGCAGCAGCGCCTGGATCACCAGCAGGCCGTTGCCGTCGGTCAGTTGCCAGAGGTCCTGGCCGACCAGTTCCGGCTGGCGCGGGTGCATGAGGTTGCGCCCGTGCTGGTCGTAGACGAAGAAGTAGCCGTCGCTGCCGAAGTTCAGGCTGGCCAGCAGCGCCAGCACCCTGGCCTTGGTCTCCTCGTCGTCGCGGCCACTGCCGTACAGCGGCTGGATGGCGCTGACGCCCATCTCCACATAGTTGCGCAGCTCGGTCTTCTTGCTGCCGAGGATGCTGTGTTCGAGCAGGTGCGCCTGCTGCTCGCCGAGGCGCTGGCTCTGTTCCAGCACCACCAGGCAGACCGCCGCCACCGCCAGCAGCAGGGGTAGCAGTCCGAGGGCGACCATCTTGTATTTGAGCTGCATCGGCACCTGTCCGGGCTGCCCGCTACGTAGAACTACGTAGCGGGCCTTGGGTAGTTCTGCGAATTTCGCTGTCGCGTCGCGCCGCCGATAGTAGTATGGCTCCGCAGTGGGCTCTCACAATAACAAGTATCGCCGCGGCCACCGGTGCGCGGCAGGAGAACAAGAATGACCCGAATGGCCAGCCATCTTGCCTGGTTCGCCGTTGCCGTACTGGGCGCCTTCGCGCTGGGTACCGTGGCGCTGAGTCGAGGCGAAGCGATCAATGCCCTCTGGATCGTGGTCGCCGCCGTGGCGATCTACCTCGTTGCCTACCGCTACTACAGCCTGTTCATCGCCACCAAGGTGATGGGGCTCGACGCCAAACGCGCCACGCCCGCCGTGCTCAACAACGACGGCCTGGACTACGTGCCCACCAACAAGCACATCCTCTTCGGCCACCACTTCGCCGCCATCGCCGGCGCCGGTCCGCTGGTGGGCCCGGTGCTCGCCGCCCAGATGGGCTACCTGCCCGGCACCCTCTGGCTGATCGCCGGGGTGGTCTTCGCCGGCGCGGTGCAGGACTTCATGGTGCTGTTCCTCTCCACCCGCCGCAACGGCCGCTCCCTGGGCGACATGGTGCGCGAGGAGATGGGCCGCATCCCCGGCACCATCGCCCTGTTCGGCTGCTTCCTGATCATGATCATCATCCTCGCCGTGCTGGCGCTGATCGTGGTCAAGGCCCTGGCCGAGAGCCCCTGGGGCATGTTCACGGTGATCGCCACCCTGCCGATCGCCATGTTCATGGGCGTCTACATGAGATACATCCGCCCCGGCCGCATCGGCGAGATCTCGCTGATCGGCGTGGTGCTGCTGCTGGCTTCCATCTGGGCCGGTGGCGTGGTCGCCGCCGATCCGGTGTGGGGCCCGGCCTTCACCTTCACCGGCGTGCAGATCACCTGGATGTTGATCGGCTACGGCTTCGTCGCCGCCGTGCTGCCGGTCTGGCTGGTGCTGGCCCCGCGTGACTACCTGTCCACCTTCCTCAAGATCGGTACCATCATCGCCCTGGCCATCGGCATCCTGGTGACCATGCCGATGCTGAAGATGCCGGCCCTGACCCAGTTCGTCGACGGCACCGGGCCGGTGTGGAAGGGCACCCTGTTCCCCTTCCTGTTCATCACCATCGCCTGTGGCGCGGTGTCCGGCTTCCATGCGCTGATCAGTTCGGGCACCACGCCCAAGCTGATCGCCAAGGAGACCCACGCCCGCTACATCGGCTATGGCGCCATGCTGATGGAGTCCTTCGTCGCCATCATGGCCATGGTCGCCGCCTCGGTGATCGAGCCGGGCGTCTACTTCGCCATGAACAGCCCGGCCGCCGTGGTCGGTGCCGACGTGGTCTCGGTGGCCGCCAAGATCAGCACCTGGGGCTTCGTGGTGACGCCCGAGATGCTGCAGGCCACCGCCACCGAGATCGGCGAGCACACCATCCTGGCCCGTGCCGGGGGGGCGCCGACCCTGGCGGTGGGCATCGCCCAGATCATGCACAACGTGCTGCCGGGCGAGAACACCATGGCCTTCTGGTACCACTTCGCCATCCTGTTCGAGGCGCTGTTCATCCTCACCGCGGTGGACGCCGGCACCCGCGCCGGGCGCTTCATGCTGCAGGACCTGCTGGGCAGCTTCGTCCCGGCGCTCAAGAAAACCGACTCCTGGACCGCCAACGTCATCGGCACCGCTGGTTGCGTCGCCCTCTGGGGCTGGCTGCTCTACCAGGGCGTGGTCGATCCGCTGGGTGGCATCAACACCCTCTGGCCGCTGTTCGGCATCTCCAACCAGATGCTCGCTGGTATCGCCTTGATGCTGGGCTCGGTGGTGCTGATCAAGATGAAGCGCCAGCGCTATGTCTGGGTCACCCTGGTGCCGGCCGTGTGGCTGCTGATCTGCACCACCACCGCCAGCCTGATCAAGCTGTTCGATAGCAATCCGGCGGTCGGCTTCCTCGCCCTGGCCAAGAAGTACAACACCGCCCTGGCCCAAGGCCAGGTGATCGCGCCGGCCAAGAGCCTGGAGCAGATGCAGCACATCGTCTTCAACGCCTACACCAACGCCACCCTGTCGGTGCTGTTCCTGGTGGTGGTGATGAGTATCCTGTTCTTTTCCATCAAGGTCGGTCGCGCCGCCCTGGCCAAGCCCGAGCGCAGCGATCGCGAGACCCCCTTCCAGCCGGCGGCGGGCGTCTAAGGAGAATCCTCATGTTCAATGACCTGGGACGCATGGGCAAATACCTCGGGCAGGCCGCCAAGATGCTGGTGGGCATGCCCGACTACGACACCTACGTCGAGCACATGCGCGGCAAGCATCCGGATCAACCGGTGATGAGCTACGAGGCCTTCTTCCGTGAGCGCCAGGAAGCGCGTTACGGTGGCGGCAAATCGGGCGCCATCCGCTGCTGCTGACCCAGGATCGCTTCAAGGCCGGGCTCGATGCCCGGCCTCTTTCTGTCTGGAGTTTTCCATGAACGAACCCATTCCCGTCACCGTTCTGACCGGCTTCCTCGGCGCCGGCAAGACCACCCTGCTCAAGCACATCCTGCAGGCCGAGCACGGCCTGAAGATCGCCGTGATCGAAAACGAATTCAGCGCCCTGGACGTCGACGGCGAACTGCTCGAAGACGCTGGCGCCGTGCAGCTGATGAAGGTCGCCAATGGCTGCGTCTGCTGCACCGGCAGCAAGGATCTCGCCTACGCCCTGACGGTGCTGCTGGAGCGCCTGGACAGCGGTGAGCTGGACTTCGAGCGCCTGGTGGTGGAGTGCACCGGCCTGGCCGATCCCGGTCCGGTGGCCCAGACCTTCTTTACCGACGACCTCCTGCGCGAACGCTATCTGCTCGACGGGGTGCTGACCCTCGTGGACGCCGTCCATGCCAGCGAGCAGTTGAGCGATCCGCTGCTGCAGGCGCAGATCGGCTTCGCCGATCGCCTGCTGCTGACCAAGCTCGACCTGGCCGAGCCGGCTGCCGTCGAGGCGCTGGAAAATCGCCTGCAACGCATCAACCGCCGCGCCCCCATCCGTCATGTCGACCATGGGCGCATCGAGCTGGCCGAATTGCTGGATATCCGCGGCTTCAACCTGCACGACGAGGACCTGGCAGCGCCGACCCTGTTCCGCCCGCTACGGCCGGTCGCGGAGGCCGTCAGCCTCACCGAACGCATCCAGTCCATCGCCATCCGCGAGCCGCGCCCCTTCGACCAGGCCAAGATCAGCGGCGTGATGGAGATGCTGCTCGATACCCTCGGCTGCGACCTGCTGCGCTACAAGGGGCTGCTCAACATCGCCGGCGAGGATCGCCGCCTGCTGTTCCAGGGCGTGCAGCAGATCTATGCCGCCGACTGGGAGCGCGACTGGCTGCCGGACGAGGCGCGCGAAAGTCGCGTCGTGCTGATCGGCATGGACCTGCCGGAAGAGCGCATCCGCGCCGCCTTCGAGCGGGCGGTGGCACGCGCCTGAGGCGGGCTGGACATCCAGCAACGTATTCCGGGACGGGCAGGAATACTCAGGGCGGCCAGGCGGACAAACTGCAGGCTGCCTTCGACAAGGGCTTCAGGCGGCGCCCCAGCGCAGTGGCTGCCCTGTTAAGGCGGTGTTAAGGGATACCGGGTTAATAACGCCTGACGAGGCTTAAGGCCACGGAACGAAGTATCCCTCACCGAGGACTCTCTGCATGCTGCTGCTATGGCAAGCCTTGGCCACCGGTGGCCTGATGATGCCGGGCTCGTTGCTGGTCGAGCTCTGGTTGCCGCACCAGGAGACGCGCGCGCGACGCTGGTGGCGACGGGTTGCCTATTCCTGTCTGGGCGGTCTGGCCGGCATCGCCGGGCGGCTGTTAGTGGGCTGGTCCTAGGCCGTTGAAGGAAAAACTCGCGCCCCAACCGCGTTTTTTGCCCTAGGCGTCGCTGTCCGCGGCAGGCGCCTTGGGCGCTGTGCGGCTGGCCAGGCGTTCCAGGGCCGCCTTGAGCCCTGGGTCGCGGATACCGGCAGCCACTTCCCTGAGACTCTCGGCGCCCACCTGGCTGACCTGGCGCGGCGGTCTGGGTCGGGTGGCGACGCCTGGGCTGGGCTGCATCTTGAATTGCAGACGCAGGAGGCCGGCGAATTCCGGCGCCTGTTGCAACAGCCGCAGCAGGCGGCGTTGCTGGTAGCGCAGCCGCGTCGCCCAATGGGCATCGTTGACCACCAGTAGCAGAGTGCCGTCCCGCCAGCTGGCGACCCGGCAGTGCGGGCGGGCGGCCGGCTGCAGCTGCTCTTCCAGCAACTGCTGCAGCCGACCCAGGCGTTCGGCCTCGCGAAACAGCCCCTTGAGCGGCTTGGCCTGGCGCAGCAGGGCAGCGGGAGCGACGGCGGGGAGCGGGCGAAAGGCCATGCGCAGGACTCGCGATGGGCGGAGGGGAGGCGCCGATGGTAACAGATCGCTCTGGCGTCCTGGCGGCCGGTACCCCCGTCGTTCTTTCCTCATCGGCATTTCCGAGTAGAATGCCCGATTACCATTGCGGGACACCGCGGGTTTCAACCCCCGCGCCCAGGCGTCTGGTCAGGCTCTGCAGAGGCCTTGCCGCCCGTTTCGCGCCCCTCATTCCAGCGGAAGAATTCCAGTCGATATGTTTGCGCCTTTGTTGAAGAAATTCTTTGGAAGCAAGAACGAACGAGATGTCAAACGCTTAGGCAAGGTCGTCACGGCCACCAATGCGTTGGAGTCCCAGATTGCCTCCTTGAGCGACGAGCAACTGCGCGCCAAGACCGAGGAATTCAAGCAGCGCGTGGCCAAGGGCGAGTCCCTCGACGTGCTGATGTCCGAAGCCTTCGCGGTGGTCCGCGAGGCCGGCAAGCGCGTCATGGGCATGCGCCACTTCGATGTCCAGCTGATCGGCGGCGCCGCGCTGCACGAAGGCAAGATCGCCGAGATGCGTACCGGCGAGGGCAAGACCCTGGTGGGCACCCTGCCGGTCTACCTCAATGCGCTGTCCGGCAAGGGCGTGCACGTGGTCACGGTGAACGACTACCTGGCCCGCCGCGACGCCAACTGGATGCGGCCGCTGTACGAATTCCTCGGCCTGTCGGTGGGCATCATCCTGCCGTTCCAGCCGCCGGAAGAGAAACGCGCCGCCTATGCCTCGGATATCACCTACGGCACCAACAACGAATTCGGCTTCGACTACCTGCGCGACAACATGGCCTTCAGCATGGCCGAGAAGTACCAGCGCGAGCTGAACTTCGCGGTGGTCGACGAGGTTGACTCCATCCTCATCGACGAAGCCCGGACCCCGCTGATCATCTCCGGCCAGGCCGAGGACAGCTCCGAGCTGTACCAGAAGATCAACCTGCTGATCCCGCGCCTGCAACGGCACATCGAGGAAGAGGAAGGCAATCCCACCCAGGTCGGCCACTACACCATCGATGAAAAGACCCGCCAGGTGGAGATCACCGAGCTGGGTCACCAGTTCATCGAGGAGATGCTCACCGACACCGGCCTGCTGGCCGAGGGCGAGAGCCTCTACTCGGCGCACAACCTGGGCCTCCTGACCCACGTGTTCGCCGGTCTGCGTGCTCACACCCTGTTCCATCGCAACGTCGAGTACATCGTCCAGCAGGACCAGGTGCTGCTGATCGACGAGCACACCGGCCGCACCATGCCGGGCCGGCGCCTGTCCGAAGGTCTGCACCAGGCCATCGAGGCCAAGGAAGGACTGCCGATCCAGCCCGAGAGCCAGACCCTGGCCTCGACCACCTTCCAGAACTACTTCCGCCTCTACAACAAGCTCGGTGGCATGACCGGCACCGCCGACACCGAGGCCTTCGAATTCCGCCAGATCTACAACCTCGACGTGCTGGTCATCCCGACCCATCGCGCCATCGCCCGGAAGGACTTCAACGACCTGGTCTACCTGACCCAGGCCGAGAAGTACCAGGCCATCATCGAGGACGTGAAGCAGTGCCAAGCCGAAGGCCGTCCGGTGCTGGTGGGTACCGCCTCCATCGAGAGCTCCGAGTACGTCGACCAGCTGCTGACCCAGGCCGGCATCGAGCACAAGGTGCTCAACGCCAAGTACCACGAGCGCGAAGCCGAGATCATCGCCCAGGCCGGGCGTCCGGGCGCCGTGACCATCGCCACCAACATGGCCGGTCGCGGCACCGACATCCTGCTCGGCGGCAACTGGGAAGTGGAAGTCGCGGCCCTGGAGAATCCCACCGAGGAGCAGATCGCCGCGATCAAGGCCGCCTGGCAGGAGCGCCACAAGCAGGTCATCGACGCCGGCGGCCTGCACGTGATCGCCTCCGAGCGTCACGAATCCCGCCGGATCGACAACCAGCTGCGCGGTCGCGCCGGTCGCCAGGGCGACCCGGGTTCCAGCCGCTTCTACCTGTCGCTGGAAGACAGCCTGATGCGTATCTTCGCCTCCGACCGGGTGAAGAACTTCATGAAGGCCCTGGGCATGCAGGGCGGCGAGGCCATCGAGCACCGCATGGTCACCAACGCCATCGAAAAGGCGCAGCGCAAGGTCGAAGGCCGCAACTTCGACATCCGCAAGCAGCTGCTGGAATACGATGACGTGGCCAACGAGCAGCGCAAGGTGATCTACCACATGCGCGACACCCTGCTGGCCAACGAAGACGTCGGCGACACCATCAAGGGCTTCCGCGAGGAAACCCTGACCCAGGTGATCAACGAGCACATCCCGCCGCAATCGCTGCCCGAGCAGTGGGACATCCCCGGCCTGGAAGCCGAGATCTACAGCGTCTTCGGCCTGCAGCTGCCGATCGGCCAGTGGCTGGACGAGGACGACAAGCTGTACGAGGATACCCTGCGGGTGAAGATCCTCGAGCAGCTCGAAGCGGCCTACATGGAAAAGGAAGACATGGCCGGTCGCGAGGCCCTGCGCAACTTCGAGAAGCAGATGCTGCTGCGCGTGGTCGACGACCTCTGGAAGGACCACCTCACCACCATGGATCACCTGCGCCACGGTATCCATCTGCGCGGCTACGCGCAGAAGAACCCCAAGCAGGAATACAAGCGCGAGTCCTTCACCCTGTTCCAGGAACTGCTGGACAGCATCAAGCGCGATACCATCCGCGTGCTGTCCCATGTCCAGGTACGCCGCGAGGACCCGGCCGAGGAGGAGGAGCGCATGCGTCGCGAGGCCGAGGCCCTGGCCGAGCGCATGCAGTTCCAGCACGCCGAAGCGCCGTCGCTGGTCGACCCCGAGGTGATCGGAGAAGAGGCGGGCGAGGACACCGTGGTGCCCCTGCAGCCCCAGCGCAACGACCAGAAGATCGGCCGCAACGAGCCGTGCCCCTGCGGCTCCGGCAAGAAGTACAAGCAGTGTCACGGCAAGCTCGACTAACAGTTCAGGGCTGCCAGCCGTCGCCGTAGGCGCCGGCGGTAGTCCGCAGCAGGCGGCAGCCCGTCGGCAGCGTCGACGTCAGGCTGTAAACTCCGCCCGCTAGGCTGTCTGCTTCAGGTTCTTCGCGTTGCCTCAGGAGCGCGGGAATCTCGGTTTTCACGCCGCGACCGGTCCTTCCGCTCGCGGCGTTTCCTTTTCTTTCACTGGAGTTTTCCCATGGCTGTCGGTCTCGGTCCGCTCTCCACGCTGCACCCGGTTCCCGGTTTCGAACTCGGTATCGCCTCTGCCGGCATCAAGCGCCCCGGGCGCAAGGACGTGGTGGTGATGCGCTGTGCCGAAGGCTCCAGCGTGGCCGGGGTCTTTACCCTCAATGCCTTCTGCGCGGCGCCGGTGATCATCGCCCGCCAGCGTTTCGCCGGCCCGGTGCGCTACCTGCTGACCAATACCGGTAACGCCAACGCCGGTACCGGCCAGCCCGGCCTGGCCGCCGCCGAGCGCACCACCAAGACCCTCGCCACCCTGGCCAGCGTCGGCGAGGAGGCGGTGCTGCCGTTCTCCACTGGCGTGATCGGCGAGCCGTTGCCGGTGGAGAAGATCGAGGCTGCGCTGCCGGCCGCCCTGGCCGACCTGGCCGAGGACAACTGGGCCGCTGCCGCCAGCGGCATCATGACCACCGATACCCTGCCCAAGGGCGCCAGCCGCCAGTTCCAGGTGGACGGGGTGACCGTCACCGTGACCGGCATCAGCAAGGGCGCCGGTATGATCAAGCCGAACATGGCCACCATGCTCGGTTACGTCGCCACCGACGCCAAGGTCGCCCGGGGCCTGCTGCAGGATCTGCTGGCCGACGCCGCCAACCGTTCCTTCAATCGCATCACCATCGACGGCGACACCTCCACCAACGACTGCTGCATGCTGGTGGCCACCGGCCAGGCGGCCATGGCCGAGATCACCCAGGCCAGCGGCGAAGCCTTCGCGCAGCTGCGCGAGGCGGTGTTCGCGGTGTTCGCCGAGCTGGCCCAGGCCATCGTGCGTGACGGCGAGGGTGCCACCAAGTTCGTCACCGTGCAGGTCAACGGCGGCGGCAATGCCCAGGAGTGCCTGGACGTCGGCTACGCCGTGGCCCATTCGCCGCTGATCAAGACTGCCCTGTTCGCCTCCGATCCCAACTGGGGTCGTATCCTCGCCGCCGTCGGCCGCGCCGGGGTGCCCAACCTGGACGTCAGCCTGATCGACGTCTTCCTCGGCGGGGTACAGATCTGCCAGCAGGGCGGTCGTGCAGCGAGCTACACCGAGGAGCAGGGCGCGCGTGTGATGGCCCAGGCGGAGATCGAGATCCGCATCGAGCTGGGTCGCGGCAGCCACCAGGAGACCATCTGGACCACCGACCTGTCCCACGACTATGTGAAGATCAACGCCGAGTACCGTACCTGACCGGCCGTCCCTGACCGGCGCTGTGGCGTGCGGCCAGCCCGCACGCCTGCTGCGGCCCTGAGGGCTGCACCCTTTCGAGGAATCCCGCATGTCCCAGCTGCAACTCGTGATCGGCAACAAGAACTTCTCCTCCTGGTCGTTGCGGGCCTGGCTGGCCATGGAGCTGAGCGGGGCTGCCTATGAAGAGGTGTCGATCCCGCTCTACACCCCCAACAGCCGCGCCCTGCTCAAGGCCCACTCGCCCACCGGCAAGGTGCCGGTGCTCAAGCTGGCCGAGGGCACCATCTGGGATTCCCTGGCCATCGTCGAATACCTCGCCGAAGCCTATCCCGACGCCGGCCTGTGGCCCGCCGATACCCTGGCTCGCGCCCATGCCCGGGCGCTATGCGCCGAGATGCACAGCGGCTTCCTCGCCCTGCGCCGCGAGCTGCCCATGGACCTGCGCCGGCGCCAGCGGTTGAAGTCGACCACCGCCGAGGCCGTGGAAGACATCCAGCGCATCCAACGGCTGTGGCGCGAATGTCGCGAGCGCTACGGTGAGCAGGGCGCCTATCTGTTCGGCACCCCGACCATCGCCGATGCCTTCTATGCGCCGGTGGCGAGTCGCTTCCGCAGCTATGGGGTGGAGCTGTCGGCCGAGGCGGCCGCCTATGTCGAGACCATCTACGCCTGGCCGGCCTTCCAGCGCTGGCTGGCGGAGGCTGAAACCGAGGAGCAGAGCGCATGAGTCGTTTGCACGTCGTCGCCGCAGTGATCCGCGATCCTGCTGGGCAGATCCTCATCGCCCAGCGTCCCGCCCACAAGCACCAGGGCGGCCTCTGGGAGTTTCCCGGTGGCAAGGTCGAGCCCGGCGAGGCACCGGCCACGGCGCTGGCCCGCGAACTGGCCGAGGAGCTGGGCATCCAGGTGACGGCGGCGCGACCGCTGCTGCAGGTGCGCCACGACTATCCCGACCAGGCGGTGCTGCTGGACGTCTGGCAGGTGGAGGCCTTCAGCGGTGACGCCCATGGCGCCGAAGGCCAGCCGCTGGCCTGGGTCGCTCCGCGCGACCTGGCCCACTACGACTTCCCGGCGGCCAACCGGCCCATCGTCCAGGCCGCGCGCCTGCCGGAGCGCTACCTCATCACCCCCGGCGAGCTGACCACCGCGGAATTGCTCAACGGCCTGCACCGGGCGCTGGACAAGGGCATCCGCCTGGTCCAGCTGCGCACGCCGGACAACTTCGATCCCCAGTACCGCGACCTGGCCGGCGATGTCCAGGGCCTCTGCACCGGTCGCGCCCAGCTGATGCTCAAGGGGCCGCTGGAATGGCTGGGTGATTTCCCGGCCGCCGGCTGGCACCTGACCGCGGAGCAGTTGCGTCGTTATGCGCCCAATGGCCGGCCGTTCCCGGAGCATCGCCTGCTGGCGGCTTCCTGCCATGACGCCGAGGAACTGGCCCTGGCCCAGCGGATGGGGGTGGATTTCGTCACCCTGTCGCCGGTGATGCCCACTGCTAGCCATCCCGGCGCCCCAACCCTGGGCTGGGTCAAGGCCCAGCAGCTACTGGCCGACTGCAACCTGCCGGCTTACCTGCTGGGCGGCCTGGGCGACGAGGACCTGGGTGGCGCCTGGCAGGCCGGCGCCCAGGGCGTGGCGGCGATCCGGGCGTTCTGGCCAGGCCCCGCGTAGGTTGGGTTGAGCGCAGCGAAGCCCAACAGGGATGCATCGTGCCCGAGACTGTTGGGCTTCGACGATGGAGCCGTCTCAACCCAACCTACGATTTCGGCCGTAGGTTGGCTTGAGCGCAGCGAAGCCCAACAGGGATGCACCGTGCCCGAGCCCGTTGGGCTTCGCCGATGGCGCCGTCTCAACCCAACCTACGATTTTGGCCGTAGGTTGGGTTGAGCGCAGCGAAGCCCAACAGGGAAGCATCGTGCCCGTGATTGTTGGGCTTGGACGATGGAGCTGTTTCAACCCAACCTACGATTTCGGCCGTAGGTTGGGTCGAGCGTAGCGAAGTCCAAAAAAAGCCCGCCGATCGGCGGGCTTTTTCATCGGCGGGAAAATTACAGCCGCGGATAGTCGATGTAGCCCACCGGGCCCTTGCTGTAGAAGGTGTCCGGGTGCGGCTCGTTCAGCGCGGCGTCCTGTTCCAGGCGTTGCGGCAGGTCCGGGTTGGCGATGAAGGGTACGCCGAAGGCCACAGCATCGGCCTTGCCTTCCTCCAGCCAGGCATTAGCCTTGGCCTTGTCGAACTTCTCGTTGGCGATGTAGACGCCGCCGAAGGCCGCCTTGAGGTCCGGACCGAGGCTGTCGCTACCGGCCGCTTCGCGGATGCAGATGAAGGCCACCTGGCGCTGACCCAGTTCGCGGGCGACATGGCCGAAGGTGGCGGCGGGGTCGCTGTCGCCCATGGTGTGCATGTCGCCACGGGTGGACAGGTGCACGCCGACGCGATCGGCGCCCCAGACGTCGATGCAGGCATCGGTCACTTCCAGCAGCAGCCGGGCACGGTTCTCGATGGAGCCGCCGTAGCCGTCGGTGCGCTGGTTGGTGTCGCTCTGCAGGAACTGGTCGAGCAGGTAGCCGTTGGCGCCATGTACCTCGACGCCATCGAAGCCGGCGCGCTTGGCGTTCTCGGCGCCACGGCGGTAGGCGGCGACGATCCCCGGGATCTCGTCGGTTTCCAGCGCCCGTGGGGTGACGTAGTCACGCTTGGGCCGCAGCAGGCTGACATGGCCCTGGGCGGCGATGGCGCTGGGCGCCACCGGCAGCTCGCCGTCGAGGTAGCGGGGATCGGAGATGCGGCCCACGTGCCAGAGCTGCAGCACGATGCGGCCGCCGGCCTTGTGCACCGCAGTGGTCACGCGCTGCCAGCCGGCCACCTGGGCATCGGACCAGATGCCGGGGGTGTCGGGATAACCCACGCCCATCGGATCCACCGAGGTGGCCTCGGTGATGATCAGGCCGGCGGACGCGCGCTGCACGTAGTACTCGACCATCAGGTCGCCCGGGACGCGGCCCGGTTCGGCACGACAGCGGGTGAGGGGCGCCATGATGACGCGGTTGGGCAGTTCCAGGGCGCCGATCTTGATCGGCTCGAACAGCTGAGTCATGGCTAGCTCTCTTGGTTAGCTGGCGGTCGCCAGGCCGCTCTTGCGGGCCTGGCTGGCGGTCAGCAGGGTGGCGATGAGGGCCAGCAGGGCGAGCCCGCTGGCGGCGAGGGGTACCGCGGTGAGACCCAGGCCGTGGTCGATCACCAGGCCGCCGACCCAGGCGCCGAGGGCATTGCCCACGTTGAAGGCGCCGATGTTGAGGGTCGAGACCAGGTTCGGCGCGTCCTTGCCGAAGGTGACCACGTTGATCTGCAGGGCCGGTACCGCGGCGAAGGCGGCGGCGGCCCAGAGGAAGAGGGTGATCTCGGCGGGCAGGAAGGCGTGGCCGGTCCAGCGCAGCGCGGCGGAGGTCAGCGCCAGGGCGACGAAGATGCCCACCAGGCTGGTGGCCAGGCGCCAGTCGGCCAGGCGACCACCGATGAAGTTGCCTAGGGTCAGGCCCAGGCCGATCAGCAGCAGGGTACCGGTCACGCCCCGTGGCGAGACCCCGGTGACTTCCTGCAGCAGCGGGGCGACGTAGGTGAAGAGGGCGAACATGGAGGCGGCGAAGAACACCGTCATCGACAGCGCCAGCCAGAAGCCCAGGCCACGCAGCGCCAGCAACTCCCGGCGCAGGTCGGCACGCGGCTGGTCGCGATCGGCCGGCAGCACGCGCCAGAGGCCGATCAGGGCGACCACGCCGATCACCGCCACCGCCCAGAAGGTCGAGCGCCAGCCGGCGGCCTGGCCCAGGGCGGTGCCCAGGGGCACGCCCAGCACGTTGGCCAGGGTCAGGCCGGTGAACATCAGGGCCACCGCCGAGGCGCGGCGATTCTCCGGGACCAGGCTCGCGGCCACCACGGCGCCGATGCCGAAGAAGGCCCCGTGGCACAGCGCGGTGACCACCCGGGCCAGCATCAGCATGTTGTAGCCGGTCGCCACCGCACAGAGCAGGTTGCCGACGATAAAGATGCCCATCAACGCGAGCAGGGCGCGCTTGCGCGGCCAGTGGGCGGTGGCCAGTGCCATGAAGGGTGCGCCGATGGCCACGCCGAGGGCATAGCCGGTGACCAGCCAGCCGGCGCTGGGAATGGACACGCCGAGGTCGGCGGCGACGTTGGGCAACAGGCCCATGATGACGAATTCGGTGGTGCCGATGGCGAAAGCGCTCAGCGCCAGCACGATGAGAGAAGCGGGCATGAAGATTCCTTGCACAGACTAGAGTTCGCGAGCGAGGCGCTGCAGGAACGCCTGGATGGCGGCCTCGTCGCGCTGGTAGAACACCCATTGGCCGATCCGCCGCGTGGTGACCAGCCCGGCCCGCGCCAGCACCGCCAGGTGGGCGGATACCGTGGATTGCGACAGCCCGGCACGCGCCTCGATCTGTCCGGCGCACACCCCTACGCCCGGGTCGTGCTCCTGGTGCGGGAAGTACTGCCGGGGATCGCGCAACCAGCTCAGGATCTGGCGGCGCAAGGGATTGGCCAGGGCTTTGAGGATGTCGTCCATCGCGGTCGTATCGTCATATCGGGTTGTAACGAACCTTAGATCGTAAAAAATCGATGTGCAAGCTATCCATCTTCGATTCTGCCTATCGCCGGCTTAGAGGCCCACTATCGCGATAAGTGTCCAGTGGCGTCGCTTCGTTCAGTTGCGATTCAGATCACGCGGCTAGAATCCCAAGGTGCGGCAGAGTCCGCCGCGATCGTTCTTCAAGGAGTCAAGACATGGCGCTGCCAACCCGTATCCTTCTCGCCAGCCTGGTCGTGACCGCCCTGGCCGGATGCGCATCCCCCAATCCCTACGAAAACCAGGGCCAGGCCAGCGGTGGCACGTCCAAGACCGCGAAGTACGGTGGCCTGGGGGCGCTGGCCGGTGCCGTGGCCGGCGCGGCCATCGATCACAACCACCGGGGCAAGGGGGCACTGATCGGCGCCGCCGCCGTGGGCGCCGCTGCCGCCGGGTACGGTTACTACGCCGACCGCCAGGAAGCCGAGCTGCGCAAGCAGATGGAGAACACCGGCGTCGAGGTGCAGCGGCAGGGTGACGACATCAAGCTGATCATGCCCGGCAACATCACCTTCGCCACCGACTCGGCCGACATCGCCAACAGCTTCTACAAGCCGCTGAACGACCTGGCCAATTCCTTCAAGCAGTTCGACCAGAACAGCATCGAGATCGTCGGCTACACCGACAGCACCGGCAGCCGCGCCCACAACGTCGAGTTGTCCCAGCGCCGGGCGCAGAACGTCGCCGGCTACCTGACCGCCCAGGGCGTGCCCACGGCGCGCCTGAGCACCCGTGGCGCCGGCCCCGACGCGCCCATCGCCAGCAACGCCACCGCCGACGGCCGGGCGCAGAATCGCCGGGTCGAGGTCAATCTGCGACCCCTGCCAGGCGCGACGGCCACCCCCGCCCAGTAACGACCGCTCGTCGCCCGCGAGCCGCAGTTTCCGCGCCTTCGTGAAGCAGCGCGGAAACTGCTTTTCCATTTTGCGCTCTGATAGACGTCGCAAGGGGTCCCACCTGCCGATTGGCAGGCGGCAGACGCCTGCCTGGCTGCTACGCTAGTAGGGTTAGGGCATCACTGTTTATCAGGATCACAACGGGAAGGGTTAGCCAGCCGCTCATGGCTGCTGCTGGGCGGCCTAGGCCGCGGGGAGAAGAGGCTTGATGGAGTGCCCGTTGCCGCAGACAGAGCAAGGCCCGGTGTTGCTGGTGGTGGACGACCGCATGGAGAACCTGCTCGCCATGCAGGCCGTGCTGGAGGTAGGGAACTGGCGGGTGATCACCGCGGCGTCGGGTGAGCGTGCCCTGCAGTACCTGCTGGACGAAACCGTGGACCTGGTGCTGCTCGACGTCCAGATGCCGATCATGGACGGCTTCGAGGTGGCGCGCATCATGCGCAGCAATCTGCGCACCCGGTTCACTCCGATCATCTTCGTTTCCGCCGAAGCCCATTCCTACGAATCGGTGCTGCGGGGCTATGCCACCGGCGCGGTCGACTACCTGCTCAAGCCGGTCGATCCCAATATCCTCAGGCACAAGGTGCGCTCGCTGCTCGACCACGAGCGCAATCGACGCGAACTGCTGCAGGCCACCCAGCAACTGGAACTGGCCAAGTCCTTCAGCGACTCGCTGCTCGACAATGCCTCCGAAGGCATCCTCACCGTCAACGAACAGGGCCGGGTGACCTTCGCCAACGCCGCCATCGCGCGCATGCTCAGGTGCAGCGTCAGCGATCTGGTCCATGCCAACTTCCTCGATTTCCTGGAAGGCGGCACGGGCCTCGACGATTGGCAGACCTCTCCCTTCATGGAGCACTACGACCGCCGCGAAACCTATCGCCTGCACGATGCCCGGCTGCGCACCAGTCGTGGCGACTTCCTGCCGGTGGCGCTGTCCTGCGCGCCCTTGCCGCGCATGCAGCGCGCCATGGTCATCATCGCCCTGGACATGTCGCGCATGCGCGAACTGCAGGACCAGCTCGAATCCCAGGCGGTCACCGACGCCCTGACCGGTCTGCTCAATCGCCGTGGCTTCAACCAGACCCTGGAAGCGGCGCTGGCGCGCACCGGGCGCAACGGCAAGCGCATGGCGGTGCTCTACATCGACCTGGACGGCTTCAAGCGCATCAACGACTCCCTCGGCCACGAGGCGGGGGACCGGGTGCTGTGCATCGTCGCCGAGCAGCTAAAGAGCTGCATGCGGCCCTATGACATCCTGGCGCGCATGGGTGGCGACGAATTCACCGCGCTGCTCGACTCCCTGGAGCATCCCGAGGATGCCGCCCGGGTCGCCGAGAAACTGCTGGAGCTGCTGGCCACGGTGCATCGCATCGATGGCATGGAAGTCAGCCTGGGCGCCAGCATCGGCATCGCCAGCTATCCCGATTGCGGCCACACCGTGGATGGCCTGCTGCGATCCGCCGACATCGCCATGTACGAGGCCAAGCGCGGTGGCCGTCAGCAATACCGCTTCTTCTCGCCGGAGATGAACGGCCGCGCCCGCTCGCGGCTGATGCTCGAGGAGAGCGTGCGCAACGCCATCGACAACAAGGACTTCGTGCTCGCCTACCAGCCGCAGGTCTATCTGCGCGACGGTCGCCTGCGCGGCTTCGAGGCACTGCTGCGCTGGGAGCACACGGTGGCCGGCAAGGTCTCGCCCAGCGTGTTCATCCCCCTGCTGGAAGAGACCCGGCTGATCAATCGCATCGGCGACTGGATCTTCCGCGAAGGCGCGATGAAGCTGCAGACCCTGCAGGAAATCTACGGCGACGAGCTGCTCCTGAGCATCAACCTCAGCCCGGTGCAGTTCGGCATGCCGCAACTGGCGGAGAGCCTGCGGCAGATCATCGAGACCTATGGCCTGCGCCCGGAGCAGATGGAAATCGAGGTGACCGAGACGGCGCTGATGCACGACATCGACTACACCCGGGCGCAGCTGTCGCAACTGCGTGCCCTGGGGGTGCGCATCGCCGTGGACGATTTCGGCACCGGCTATTCCTCACTGGCCTACCTGCGCCACTTCGAGCTGGATACCCTCAAGATCGATCAGCTGTTCATCGCCAACATGCTGGATTCCTCCCGGGATGCGGCCATCGTCAGCACCATCCTGGAACTGGGTCGCAACCTGGATCTGGAAGTGATCGCCGAAGGGGTGGAGACGCTGGAGCAGCGCGACTGGCTGATCGAGCACGGCTGCGAAATCATGCAGGGCTTCCTGGTCTCGCGGCCGCTGAGCGCCGAAGTGACCGGGCGCTTCCCGCAACAGGTGGACTGGACCGCGCGACGCCCCGAGCCCACGCTCTGAGCCCGCCCAAGGGCTCCGTGGCACGGGCGCGGGGTACCGGGCGCACCATCGATCGGTCGGGGTGGCCGAGCAGCTCCCATTCCAGACCGGCCAAGGCGGCCCGGGTGAGCGATAGGCTTGGCAAACCCCGAAACTCACTGAACGAACCCTCGCGCAGACCTTCTTATGCAGTGGCCATCGGCACGGAGTAGGAAGCATGCGGGGCGCCGTCTTTCCATGGCGGGAAAACAACAGGTTCGAATTGTTGGTGGACGGCGGTCGGTTCTTTCCGGCCATGCTCGACTCCATCGCTGGCGCCGAGCGCCAGATCGATGTCGAACTCTATCTGGTGGAAGCCGGCAGTTGCTCCGAGCGGCTGCTCGTGGCCCTGACCGAGGCGGCGCGCCGCGGCGTCGTCGTGCGTTGCCTGTTCGATGGCTTCGGTACCCTGCGGATGGATGCCGATCTGCGGCGCCAGCTGGAGGAAGCAGGGGCGGAGATCCGCATCTTCAATCCCGTACGCTTCGGCCATGGGCTGCACAACCTGCACCGCGATCATCGCAAGATTTTCATCATCGACGGCCACGAGGCCTTCGTCGGCGGCAGCGGCGCGACCGATGACTTCTGGAATCCGGCCGCCAGTGACTGCAATTGGCATGAGGTCATGGTGCGCATCCAGGGTCCGCTGGTGGAGGACTGGCTGGCGCTGTTCGAGCGGCAATGGGAGGCGGTGCGCCGCCGGCGGGCCTGGAAACCCCGCGCTCGGCGCGGCCGCGAACGACCGCCACCGCCACCCGCCGCCCAGGAAGGGCAGGGCCGGGTCGCCTATGCCGATGCCCGCCAGCACCGCGACATCCTGCAGGCGCTGATCCGCGCCCTGGTCGGTGGTCGCGAGCGCATCTGGTTCGCCACCCCCTATTTCCTGCCGACCTGGCGGGTGCGCTGGGCCCTGAGGCGCGCGGCACGCCGTGGCGCCGACGTACGCCTGCTGCTCACCGGGCGGCACACCGACAACCCGCCGGTGCGCTTCGCCGGGCAACGCTACTACCGCAGCCTGCTGCGCGCCGGGGTACGCATCTTCGAATACCAGCCGCGCTTCATCCACGCCAAGATGGTGCTGGTGGACAACTGGGTGAGCGTCGGTTCCTGCAACTTCGACCACTGGAACCTGAGGTTCAACCTGGAGGCCAACGTCGAGGCGGTGGACCGCGGCCTGAGCCAGGCGGTAGCGGCCAGTTTCGTCAAGGATTTCGCCCAGAGTCGGGAAATCACCCTCGACTTCTGGCGCAGCCGGCCCTGGTGGCTGCGGGCGCGCGAGTGGCTGTGGGGCTCGCTGGATCGGTTGGTGATCGGCGTACTGGGGCGCGGTTAGCAGCCCCGGATGCCAGGTAGGGGTAACATGACCGATCCGGTGCGGTAGGCCGGACCCGTCGTCCCGCGGACGAGGCCAGACGAGTAACGCCTTAGTGCAGACTTTAGATAAACACCGCTTCATCGGTCTGGAGTGGCTCAGGTTCCTGATGGGTTTCTATGTGGTGATCTACCACACCATCCATTTCTATCCCGAGCGCAAGACCATTCCCCTGCTGGACGAGATCACCAGCATGGGCTTCTTCGCCACCAGCACCTTCTTCGTGCTCTCCGGCTTCCTGCTGGCCCATGTCTATTGCGGGCGCGGCAGCCTGCGCGAGCCGGCGCGCAGCTTCTGGGTCAAGCGTTTCGCCAACCTCTATCCGATCCACATCTTCGCGCTGCTGCTGGCGATGGCCGTGGTGACCTGGATCGGCAGCCTGGGCATACCGCCGGGCGCCGCCACGGCGAGCATTCGCTTCGTGGTCTTCGACACCAACGAACCCCTGGCGCGAACCAATCCCGAGTTGTTCCAGCACTTCATGACCAACGGCGAACTGGCGTTCAATGCCGTGCTGCAACTGTTCATGCTGCAGGCCTGGAATCCCTACTACCTGACTTTCAATGCGCCCCTGTGGTCGATTTCGGCGCTGTTCTTCTTCTATCTGACCTTTCCCAAGCTGGCGCCCCGACTGATGACCAGCGAACGCCCCTGGCATCTGTTGCTGCTGGTCTGGGCGCTCTACCTGATCCCGCCGCTGCTGGTGATCGTCCACCAGAACTACGGCATGCCCTTCACCGGCCTGTTGCAACGGGTGCCGCTGTTGCGCCTGCCGGAGTTTCTTGCCGGCATCCTGCTCTATGCGATCTTCCGCCGCCAGCACGAGCAGGGGCGGATGCCGTCCGAGCGGGGGCGGGTGCTACTGGCGAGCTACCTGATCCTCAGCTTCGCCGTGGGTACGGCGCTGTTCACCCATGGACCGAAGTTCTGGTATTTCCTCTTCCACAACGGCCTGTTCCTGCCTTCCCAACTGATCCTGGTGTACCTGGCTGCCCTGGCGCAGGAGCCGGCCAGTGAGCGCATCCGCCACTGGTCGCCGCGCCTCGGCGGTGCGTCGCTGTCGATGTTCGCCCTGCATGTGCCCCTCTCGGGCATCTACATGACGCTGGAACAGCTGGTCGGGGGCGATCTCAAGGCCTGCCTGAGCGGCAATCGCGAGGTCTGCATCGCCGCAGCTGGGGCCTATACCAACTCCATCGAGTGGTACTGGCTGTTCCTGCTGGCGGTGGTGGTGCTCTGCGTACTGTTCCAGGAGCGGCTGGTGGTGCCGACCCGCAAGCGCATCCTGGCGCTACTGCTGCCGCGCCTGGCGCCGCAGCAGAAACCACCCCAGGCTAGCGGCGGAAGCCTGCGGCCATGACGAAGAAGCGGGCATTCAGCGCCGCCAGCGGCTCGCGCAGCTGCTCCAGCTGATCGGCCGCGCCGAACACCTCGAAGCGCTCCAGGGTGGCGATGGCCTGGGCTTGCTCCAGCAGATCGCCGACGTTGTCCAGGTGTGCCAGTAGCGCCTGGGCATCACGGTAGCCTTCTCGGCAGCGTGCCGTGGTGCCGTCGTAGCAGAAGCCGTAGTAGAGGCAGCCGGGTTCGTTGCGGGTGCGTTGCAGCATGGCGTCGCCCAGGCGCTTGAAGGCCTCGAGCTGATCGGGCTGGACGGCGAACACGGGGGCCAGGCTGCAGACGGAATCGCTGGGATGGGTAGGCATGGGATCTCCGGAAGTCAGGGATGGTCTGCATGCGACCCCAGGCACTGCCCAGCGCTCCCTGGCGCTGACGGACGTCAGGCGCCGACCTGGGCGATCCAGTCGTTCAGGTTGTAGTAGTTGGTCACCCGCGCCACCTTGCCGTCGCGGATCTCGAAGAAGGCCCCCACCGGCAGCTCGTAGGTCTGGCCATTGGCCTCGGGCAGCCCGGCATCGGTGACCAGGTATTCACCGTGGATGACGAATTCGGCGGCGGCGCGCTGGCCACTGGGTTCGGCCAGCACCACCAGATCGGTCAGGCGCTCGCGGTAGCAGCGATTCATGTGCGCCATGAAGGCGGCGAAGGCCGCCTTGCCCACCTGGCGTTCGACCTGGTTGATGTCGTGGACGACATCCTCGGTGAGCAGCTCCAGGAAGATCTCCATGTCGCCGGCATTGAAGGCGGCATAGTAGGCGTCGATGAGGTCGGTCGTGGTCATGGCGGCTCCTGTCGTTGGTGAAAAAGCGGTGTTGCCGAGGCATGGTAGGGTGCCTGGACGGCTCCGACATAGCCATTCACGTCTCTCGCTTAACCAGAAGAGTCCATGGACATCCAACTTCTCCAGGGCGCCGCGCTCGCGCCGCTGATTCCCGAGCTGGCCGCGTTGCGTATCGCCGTCTTTCGCGAATTCCCCTATCTCTACGATGGCACCCTGGACTACGAGGCGCGCTACCTGCAAACCTATGCGGATTCCCCGGACAGCCTCTGCGTGCTGGTCTGCGACGGCGGACGGGTGGTGGGGGCGGCCACCGCCCTGCCACTGGCGGACGAGACCGGGGAATTCCAGCAGCCCTTTCTGGCAGGCGGCTGGCCAGTGGAGCGGATCTATTATTTCGGGGAATCCCTGCTGCTGCCGGCCTACCGGGGGCGGGGGCTCGGTCGGCGCTTCTTCGCCGAACGCGAGGCGCGGGCGCGACAGCTGCGGCGTTTTTCCTGGTGCGCCTTCTGCGCCGTGCAGCGCCCGGATGATCATCCGCGCCGCCCGGCCGACTATCGTCCCCTGCATGGCCTCTGGCACAGCGAGGGCTTCGCCGAGCATCCGGAGTTGACCACCCAATACCTGTGGCAGGATCTCGACGAGGTCGTCGAATCGCCCAAACCCCTGACTTTCTGGCTCAAGGAATTGCCATGATCCGCCTGGCCGCTTGCCAATACGCCATCGAATTGCTGGAGACCTGGGACGCCTATGCCGCGCATTTGACCGAACGTTGCGAGGAGGCCGCCGCCAAGGGCAGCCAGCTCCTGCTTCTGCCCGAATACGCCGGGCTGGTGCTCAGCGGCCAGTTGCCGCCCGCCGCGCGCAGCGATTTGCACGGCTCCATCGCCGGTATCCAGCCCTTGCTGCCGGCCTGGCACGCGCTCTGCGAGGGCCTGGCGCGCCGGCTGCAGCTCTACCTGCAGCCGGGCTCGCTGCCGGTGCTCGATGACGATGGCCGGTACCGCAACCGGGCCTGGCTGTTCGGTCCCGAAGGCTGCCTGGGCCATCAGGACAAGCTGATGATGACCCGTTTCGAGCGGGAAGAATGGAACATCGCCGGCGGCCGCGAGGGCCTGCGCGTCTTCGACACCTCTCTGGGGCGCCTTGGCATCCTGATCTGCTATGACAGTGAATTCCCGCTCCTGGCTCGGCACCTGGCCGAAGCCGGGGTGGATCTGATCCTGGTGCCGAGCTGTACCGATACCGTGGCCGGCTTCCACCGGGTGCGGGTGGGGGCCCAGGCGCGGGCGCTGGAAAACCAGCTCGCGGTGCTGCAGGCGCCGACCGTGGGGCTGGCGCCCTGGTCGCCCGCGCTGGACGAGAACGTCGGGCGGGCCGGGCTCTTCGTTCCACCGGATCGGGGCATGCCGGCCGACGGGGTGATCGCCCAGAGCGACGAACTCTGTCCCGAATTCAGCCAGTGGCTGCAGGCCGAGGTCGATTTGGACGAGGTGCGGCGAGTGCGGAGCAACGGCCAGGTGTTCATCCGCCGTGACTGGCCGGCGCAGTGGCAGGTACTAGAGGCCGGCCACTGAATGAAAAAAGCCCAGCACTGAGGCTGGGCTTTTTCTGGCATTGGCCGGTTAGATCTCGACGGCCAGGCTGTCGGCGATCTTCTTCTGCCACACCTGCGGGCCGGTGATGTGCACCGACTCGCCACGGGTGTCCACCGCCACGGTCACCGGCATGTCCTTCACCTCGAACTCGTAGATGGCTTCCATCCCCAGTTCCGGGAAGGCCAGGACCTTGGCGCCCTTGATGGCCTGGGCCACCAGGTAGGCGGCGCCGCCGACGGCCATCAGGTAGACCGCCTTGTGGTCCTTGATCGCCTCGATGGCGATGGGACCGCGCTCGGACTTGCCGATCATGCCCAACAGACCGGTCTGGTCGAGGATCTGGCGGGTGAACTTGTCCATGCGGGTCGCCGTGGTCGGGCCAGCCGGGCCGACCACCTCGTCGCCCACCGGATCGACCGGGCCGACGTAGTAGATGAAGCGGCCCTTGAGGTCCACCGGCAGCGGCTCGCCCTTGTTGAGCATGTCGACCATGCGCTTGTGGGCGGCGTCGCGACCGGTGAGCATCTTGCCGTTGAGCAGCACGGTCTCGCCCGGCTGCCAGCTCTGCACCTCTTCCGGGGTCAGGGTGTCGAGGTCGACGCGGCGAGCGCTCGGGCCGGCTTCCCAGACGATTTCCGGATAGGCGTCCAGCGGCGGGGCCGCCAGCGCGGCGGGGCCGGAGCCGTCCAGCACGAAGTGGGCGTGGCGGGTAGCGGCGCAGTTGGGGATCATGCACACCGGCAGGGAGGCGGCGTGGGTCGGGTAGTCCTTGATCTTGATGTCCAGCACCGTGGTCAGGCCACCCAGGCCCTGGGCACCGATGCCCAGCTGGTTGACCTTGTCGAAGATCTCCAGGCGCAGCTCTTCCAGGCGATTCTGCGGACCGCGGGCCTTCAGCTCATGGATGTCGATCTCGTCCATCAGCGATTCCTTGGCCAGCACCGCGGCCTTCTCGGCGGTGCCGCCGATGCCGATGCCCAGCATGCCCGGCGGGCACCAGCCGGCGCCCATGGTCGGCACGGTCTTGAGTACCCAGTCGACGATGGAGTCGGACGGGTTGAGCATGGCCATCTTCGACTTGTTCTCGGAGCCGCCGCCCTTGGCCGCGACATCGATCTCCACGGTGTTGCCGGGGACGATCTGGTAGTGGATCACCGCCGGAGTGTTGTCCTTGGTGTTCTTGCGAGCCCCGGCCGGGTCGGCCAGGATCGAGGCGCGCAGGACGTTTTCCGGCAGGTTGTAGGCGCGGCGCACGCCTTCGTTGATCATCTCGTCCAGGCTCAGGGTGGCGCCGTCCCAGCGCACGTCCATGCCGACCTTGGCGAAGACGGTGACGATGCCGGTGTCCTGGCAGATCGGCCGGTGGCCGGTGGCGCACATCCGCGAGTTGATCAGGATCTGGGCGATGGAGTCGCGCGCGGCGGCGGATTCCTCGCGCAGATAGGCCTCGTGCATGGCCTGGATGAAGTCGACGGGGTGGTAATAGGAGATGAACTGCAGGGCGTCGGCGACGCTCTGGATCAGGTCATCCTGCTTGATCACGGTCATGTACGCGCTCCTCTTGGCGGTTTCTTGCGCCTCGCCCACGGGCGGTGGGGAGACGGGCGCGCAATTCGGGTCGCACGGACCGGGCAATGGAAGCGCCCGATCGGAGGGGTGGCCTGGACACACTGAGAAAGGCCCACCCGGCCGGGGCGGCCGACCCGAGAGCGGCGCGGCAGTATAGCCTTTCAGGGGCCAGACGGCACGCCGCGCGGGACGGCTGTGGGCGATCAGCGCCTAGCGGCGTTCCAGGGCCTCGTGGTTGACCAGATCGGTCGGGCGCTCGCCGGTGAGCGCCGCGATCAGGTTATTCACCGCCCGTTCCGCCATGGCATAGCGCGTCTCCTGGGTGGCCGAGCCGATGTGCGGCAGGGTGACCACATTGGGCAGCTCGAACAACGGCGAGGCTTCCAGCGGCTCCCGGGTATAGACATCGAGGCCCGCACCGCGGATCTGGCCGCTGCGCAGCGCCTCGATCAGTGCCGGCTCGTCGACCACCGCGCCGCGCGCCAGGTTGATCAGGATGGCGTTGGACTTCATCAGTCCCAGTTCGCGCTCCCCGATGAGGCCTTCGGTGGCGGCCGAGAGCGGCACCACCAGGCAGACGAAGTCGGCCTCCTGGAGCAACTCGTCCAGCTCGCGGCGCTGGGCGCCCATCTGCTCTTCCAAGTCGGGCTTGGGGCTATTGGCGGCGTAGAGGATCGGCATGTTGAAACCGAAGTGGCCGCGCTTGGCGATGGCGGCGCCGATCCGTCCGGCACCGACGATACCCAGGGTACGCCCATGGATGTCGGTGCCGAAGTGTTCTTCGCCGATGCCCTTGCGCCAGAGGCCGGCCTTGACGAAGGCGTCCAGCTCGGGAGCCCGTCGGGCAGCACTCATCAGCAGGGTGAAACCGAGGTCGGCGGTGGTCTCGGTGAGTACGTCCGGGGTGTTGGTGAGCAGGATGCCGCGCCCGGTCAGGTAGTCCACGTCATAGCTGTCGTAGCCCACCGAAACGCTGGCGATGGCTTCCAGGGTGGTGGCCATCTCCAACTCCTTGGCGCCCAGCTTGCGACTGGCGCCGATCAGGCCCTGCGCCTTGGCTGCGGTAGCGGCGAAGAGATCGATGTTGGCACTGAAGGGCAGCACCTCGACGGTGAAGTGTTCGCGCAGGCGCTCCACCAGTTGTTCGGGCAGGCGGTTGAAGACCACTACGTGCTTCTTGCTCATCGACACCTCGGATTACGAAAAGATTAAGCCAGGCCCGCGGCCGCGAAGCGCGGGCGCTCGCCATGCTGGGTCAGCAGCGCCTCGAGTCCCTCGCGGGTGGGTTCTTGGTTGAAGGCCAACCCCAGGGCCTCGCGGTGGATCCCGGTGGCGGCGAGCCAGAGACAGTCGATCTCCGCGGCTACCGCGCCAGGTACATCGGTCACCAGGGAGTCGCCGACGAACAGCAGTCGGCTGGCGCCCCGTTCGGCCAGCTCCCGCGCCGCGCAGCGATAGGCATAGGGATCGGGCTTGCCGTACCAGGTGACCGCGCCGCCCAGTTCGGCGAAGCGATCCGCCAGCTTGCCGGCCGCATAGAAGGGTAGACCCCCGGAGACCACGTTGCGATCCGGATTGGCGCACAGAAAAGGCTTGTCCAGTGCCCCGGCCAGCGGCGCGAAGCGGGCTTCCAGCTCGTCTTCCGGGAAGCTGCCGACGCCGAGGATGATGGCCGCCTGGTCGATGTCGTCGACGAAGCGTTCGCGGATCACCGCCGGCCAGCCCACTTGCCCGGTCCCGGGGCCGGACAGGTAGATACCTCCCTGGGTGAAGGTGGGATCCTCGAGGAAGGCATCGATGGCCAACTGGCCGGAAGTCGTTACGCCGGCGAAGAGTTCACGCGGCACGCCCAGCTTGACCAATTCCTCGGCCATGCCCTCGGCATCGCGCGAGGCGTTGCTGAGGAACCACACCGGCTTGCCCTCGGCCGCCCGCCGCTCCAGCCAGGCGCGGGCGCCGGGGAAGGTCTCGTAGCCGTCGATCAGCACGCCCCAGAGGTCGAGGATGAAGCCGTCATAGGCGGCCAGGGCCTCGTCCAGTTGATCGAGGCGGAGCAGGGTGGGAGAGGTCATGCAGCGGAATCCAGAGGTCGAGAGAGGAAACGACAAGCCTAACCGGTTTGCCGGGCGGCTGCCGAAAACGCAGACACCGGCCTGAGCCGGTGTCTGTTCATTGCCGTGTAGCCAGGCTTAGCGGGTCGACGCCTTGCCTGCCTTGGCGACTTCCAGGGCCTGGGTGTCGACGCGGCCGTAGATGTCCTCGAAGCGGACGATGTCGTCCTCGCCCAGGTAACCACCGGACTGCACCTCGATCAGCTCCAGCGGTACCTTGCCGGGGTTGGCCAGGCGGTGCACGGAGGTCATCGGCAGGTAGGTGGACTGGTTCTCGGTCAGCAGGAAGACCTTGTCGTCACAGGTGACCTCGGCGGTACCGGAGACCACGATCCAATGCTCGGCACGGTGGTGATGCATCTGCAGCGACAGCTGGGCGCCCGGCTTGACGGTGATGCGCTTGACCTGGAAGCGCTGACCCATGTCGATGGAGTCGTAGGAACCCCAGGGACGGAAGACTTCCTGGTGGGCCTTGACCTCGTTGCGGTTCTGCTTCTCGAGGGTGTTGACCAGCTTCTTGACGTCCTGGACCTTGTCCTTGTGGGCGATCATGACGGCGTCCTTGGTTTCCACCACGACCACATCGTCCAGACCGACCAGGGTCACCAGCTTGCCATTGCCGTGTACCAGGCAGTTGCGGCTGTCATGCAGGACGACGTCGCCCTTGATGACGTTGCCGTTGCTGTCCTTGGCATGCACGTCCCACAGGGCGGACCAGGAACCGACATCGTTCCAGCCAGCGCTCATGGGCACCACGCAGGCGCGGGTGGTCTTTTCCATGACCGCGTAGTCGATGGAGTTGTCCGGGCACACGGCGAAGGTGGCGGCATCGATGCTGATGTTGATACCGTCGATGCTGCTGCGCTCCAGGGCCAGCAGGCAGGTGTCGTAGATGTCGGTGTCGTGCTTCTTCAGCTCTTCCAGGAAACGGCTGGCGCGGAACAGGAAGATGCCGCTGTTCCAGCAGTAGTCGCCGGAAGCCACGTATTCGGTGGCGGTGACGGCATCGGGCTTCTCGACGAAGCGCTCGACGCGGGACACGCCCTGGGGCAGGCCGTCGGTGGCGCCGGTCTTGATGTAGCCGTAGCCGGTCTCGGGCGCGGTGGCCGGGATACCGAACAGTACCATCTCGCCCCGCTCGGCGGCGGCGGCGGCCTGCTGCAGGGCGGCCTTGAATTCGGCTTCGTCCTCGATCACGTGATCGGCAGGCAGCACCAGCATCAGGTCGTCCTTGCCGTCGGCGACCAGTTGCATGGCAGCGATGGCCACGGCCGGCGCGGTGTTACGGCCGAAAGGCTCCATGATCAGCGCCTGGGGCTTGCACTCGACGGCCTTGAGCTGCTCTTCCACCAGGTAACGGTGCTCGGCGTTGCAGACGATGATGGGGCAATCGATGCTGCCCTCGCAGCCCAGGCGGTTGATGGTCTCCTGGAACATGGTCTGTTCGCTGGTCAGGGCCAGGAACTGCTTGGGATAGAGCTTGCGCGAGAGGGGCCAGAGTCGCGAGCCGCTACCACCGGACAGGATGACGGGAATCATGGGCGTTACTCCTTCAGCGTCTGCTGATTTATGGCCGCTGTCCCTAGGGTCGGGACGAAGCGTCCGTGCTTCGAAAGATCAACCGGGCGACAACTCGACCGGTACTAATTGAACGATGCGACTGATCGCCATTGGCCATCATGGCCATGGGTAAGGACCAGACAAAGACAGAATCAAACGAAAGTGGTTCTCAGCGAAGTTTCCTTTTTCCGGAAATACGGCGGTTTTGAGATGTCCGGCAAGTTTTCTCGCCTGGAAGGCCACCACCGCGCTGCTGAAACCTTTTTATTGGAGGGAGATGACAGTCTTTCACGGACAGGGGTCACCGAATGTGACCCCTTAGCCAGTTCGATGGACCTTGCGACCTGAGTGGCTGCCATCCGTCGAATTAGGAGGCTATTCGGCGGCATGATCCCGCAGGAACACCAGCTTGTCAGCTGTTGATCGATCTTCAGCATAGCGGTAGCCCTGGTCGTCGAAGGCGCGCAGGTCATCCACCGCGGTGAGGCGCTGCTTGATCACGTGGCGCGCCATCAGGCCACGGGCCTTCTTGGCGTAGAAGCTGATGATCTTGTACTCGCCGTTCTTCAGATCGCGGAATTCCACGTCGACGATCCGCGCCCGCAGGCGCTTGCGCTGCACGGCACCGAAGTACTCGTTGGAGGCCAGGTTGAGCAGGACGTCGTCGCCCTGGGCCGCCAGGTCCGCATTGAGCCAGTCACTGAGGCGCTCGCCCCAGAAGGCGTAGAGGTCCTTGCCCCGTGCAGTGGCGAATTTGGTACCCATTTCCAGGCGATAGGGCTGCATCAGGTCCAGCGGCCGCAACAGGCCGTAGAGCCCCGACAACATGCGCAGGTGGCGCTGGGCGAAGTCGAAGTCTTCTTCCTGGAAGTCGTCGGCCGCAAGGCCGGTATAGACGTCACCCTTGAAGGCCAGCAGTGCCTGCTTGGCGTTCTCCGGCGTGACATCCAGCGTCCAGCTGCCGAAGCGGGCGACGTTGAGGGCGGCGATCTTGTCCGACACCCCCATCAGCTGGGCGACCTGCGCCGGCGTCAGCGTCCTGAGCCCGTCGATCAACTCGCGGGAGTGCTCCAGGTACTGCGGCAGGGTATGGCGCGGCGTCGTGGGGGGCGTGTCGTAATCCAGCGTCTTGGCCGGCGAAATGACCATCAGCATCGGCAGGGTTCCTCTTGGCGGGGCGCCATTCTAGAAGCGTCCGCCGCTGGGCTCCAGTGGGCCTTGCCGATGGGATCGATAGATATTGACCACGTCCCCGCGGCGGCGTTGCCCGCCGGGCCGAGGAAAATGGCGGCTCGGCGAAAAAACCGGGCGCGGCCAAAAAAAGCTTTTGTGCCCAAGGCCTTTTGCGTTATTACCGAAGTGTCCGTCGCATCTCTCGGGTCCCGTGCCCTCATGTAGGCCGGTCCGTGAACCCGTTGCTGGAGCGACGGCACCTTTCGCTGCGGAGCGTCGCCCTGGCGCTCCGTCGACAGGCTTGCGAGTCAAGCGTTTCTGACGAGGTGACCGAGTATGGATGATCACGGACGTTCCCGCCCCACGCAGCCCACCCTCTATGTGCTCGACACCAACGTACTGATCCACGACCCCAACGCGCTGCTCAATTTCGAGGAGCATCACGTCGCCATTCCCATGACGGTCCTGGAGGAACTCGACAAGCTCAAGACCGGCAAGCACAACGTCGCCGCCGAGTGCCGGCAGGCGATCCGCCTGATCGACAACGTGCTGGCCGAATCCTCGCCCGAGGACGTCGAGCGCGGGGTGCCCATTCCCCGTGGCAAGGGTGAAGCCAAGGGGCGGCTGTCGATCCTCATGGGACGCCGGGCCGGGCCCATGGCCTGCCTGCCCGACGACATCAACGACAACCGCATCATCAACCAGCTCGTCGAATTGCGTACCCAGCATCCGCAGGAGCGGGTGGTGCTGGTCACCAAGGACATCAACATGCGCCTCAAGGCGCGTGGCTGCGGCATCGCCGCGGAGGACTACCAGACCGACCAGTTGCTCGACGACGTCTCCCTGCTGTCCCAGGGTTATCACAACCTGCCGGGCTCCTTCTGGGACAACGTCAGCAAGGTGGAAAGCCGGCAGGAGCTGGGCCGGGTCTGGCACCGGGTGCAGCTGTCGGCCGAGTTGCCACCGTTCAACGTCAATGACTTCGTGCTCGACGAGCAGGGCTTCGTCGGCTGGGTCAAGGCGGTGCGCGATGGCGAGGTGATCCTGCTCGACATGCACCAGGAACCCCTGATGCACCAGGAAGCCTGGGGTCTCAAGCCGCGCGACATCTACCAGGCGCTGGCGCTGTTCGCCCTGCTGGAGCCGGATATCCACCTGGTCAACCTGACTGGTGCCGCCGGCTCGGGCAAGACCATCCTGGCGCTGGCCGCGGCCATCGAGCAGACCATGGTCACCAAGAGATACCGGCGGATCATCGCCACCCGCAGTGTCCAGGGGCTCGACGAGGACATCGGCTTCCTGCCCGGCACCGAGGCCGAGAAGATGGAGCCCTGGCTGGGCGCCATCACCGACAACCTCGAAGCCCTGCACATGGATGACCACAATCCCCACGGCAGCGTGGACTACATCCTCAGCAAGGTGCCGCTGCAGTTCAAATCCCTCAACTACATCCGTGGGCGCAGCTTCCAGCAGAGTCTGATCCTCATCGACGAATGCCAGAATCTTACCCCGCACCAGATGAAGACCATCATCACCCGCGCTGGCAGCGGCTCCAAGGTGATCTGCCTGGGCAACCTGGCGCAGATCGATACTCCCTACCTATCGGCCACCAGCTCGGGCCTCACCTACCTTTCCGAGCGCTTCAAGGGCTTCAACCACGGGGTACACATCACCCTGCAGGGCGTGCCCCGGTCCATCCTCGCCGAATACGCCGAGGCCCATCTGTAACGCCCACCATCCCCGCCCGGCCTTGGGCGGGGATCAAATCCCCCGCGGCGGGTCTACAATGGCAGGTCTTTCCCAGGAGTCATGCCGTGCTGACCCATCTCGATTCCCAAGGCCGTGCCAACATGGTCGACGTCACTGACAAGCAGGTGACCTTCCGCGAAGCCACGGCCGAAGCCCGGGTGCGCCTGCGTCCGGAAACCCTCGACCTCATCCAGAGCGGCGGCCATCCCAAGGGTGACGTCTTCGCCGTGGCGCGCATCGCCGGTATCCAGGCGGCCAAGAAGACCGCCGATCTCATCCCGCTCTGCCATCCGCTGATGCTGACCGGCGTCAAGGTCAACCTGGTCGCCGAAGCCCCGGATGCAGTGCGGATCACCGCTACCTGCAAGCTGTCCGGCCAGACTGGCGTGGAGATGGAGGCGCTGACCGCGGCCAGTGTCGCGGCCCTGACCCTCTATGACATGTGCAAGGCGGTCGATCGCGGCATGACCATCGAGGCAGTACGACTGCTGGAAAAGAGTGGCGGCAAGAGCGGTCACTTCCGCGCCGAGGAGCAGCCGGCATGATCCGCGTGCAGTTCTTCGCTCGTTATCGCGAGATGCTCGGCCTGGCCGAAGAGGCTCTGGCTTGGGAGCCGGACCTGGCCACCGTCGGCGACCTGCGCGAGCACCTGGTGCAGCGCGGCGACCAGTGGGCCGAGACCCTGGGCGAGCGCGGCCTGATGTGCGCCCGCAACGAAGAGCTCTGCGGCCTCGCCGAGCCGTTGCGCGACGGCGACGAGGTCGCCTTCTTTCCCACCGTGACCGGAGGTTGAGCATGGCCATCCGTGTCCAGGCGGCAGCCTTCGATCCCGGCCAGGAGCTCAATGCCCTGCAGGCCGCAAACACCGGCGTGGGCGCCGTGGTGGGCTTCGTGGGCTACGTACGGGATTTCAACGACGGGCGAGACGTCGGTGGGTTGTTTCTCGAGCACTTCCCCGGCATGACCGAGAAGGCCCTGGCACGCATCGCCGAGGAAGCCGGCCAGCGCTGGCCGCTGCTCAACGTCGACATTCTGCATCGCATCGGCCGCCTGGAGCCGGGCGAGCCCATCGTCTTCGTCGGTACCGCCAGCGCCCATCGCCAGGCCGCCTTCGACGCCTGCAACTTCGTGATGGACTATCTGAAGACCCGCGCACCCTTCTGGAAGAAGGAAGATACGCCTGAAGGCCCGCGCTGGGTGGAGGGGCGGGCCAGCGACCAGGCTGCCGCGGGGCGTTGGGCGAAAGAGTGATGGGGTAGGGTGGAAAACCGCGTTAGCGTTTTCCACCTGCTACCTCAAGGCTGGCGGTGGATGAGGCTACGCCGTCATCCACCCTACGGCTGGTCATTTCCGGCGGCTGGCAATTACCGCGGGTGCGCCGCGCGAAGGCTCATCGCGGCCATGGGCCGCTCCTACAGCGCCTGGTGCAACTGTAGGAGCGGCCCATGGCCGCGAAAGGTTCAGCCGACGGAGTAGTAGCTTCGATAGACCTCCAGGGTAGAGGCCGAGCGAATCTGCCTTAGCGCTGCCGCGGTACCGGCTTGAGCAACTCGGCCGGGGGCATCTCGCAGGAGATCTTGCGGCCCAGCAGGGTCTCGATGGGCGGCAGGGCGAAGGCGTCATCTTCGCCAGCGAAGCTGATGGAGGTGCCGCTGGCGCCCGCGCGGCCGGTACGGCCGATGCGGTGCACGTAGTCGTCCGGGTCTTCCGGCAGGGTGAAGTTGATCACGTGGCTGATGCCGTCGACATGGATGCCGCGACCGGCCACGTCGGTGGCCACCAGCACGCGGATCTTGCCGGCGCGGAAGCCTTCCAGGGTCTTGATGCGCTTGTGCTGGGGTACGTCGCCGGACATCTGGGCGGCGCTGATGCCGTCCTTGGTCAGGCGTTCCTCGATACGGCGCACCTCGTCACGCCGGTTGGCGAAGACCATCACCCGTTCCCAGTTGTTCTGGGCCACGAGGTTGTAGAGCAGCCGGTACTTGTCGCTGGACGAGACGGCGTAGACGTGCTGCTCGACGGTATCGCTGGCGACGTTCTCCGGCTCGATCTCGACGATGGCCGGATCGGTGGTCCACTGCCGCGCCAGGTTCATCACGTCATCGGTGAAGGTGGCGGAGAACAGCAGCGTCTGGCGCTCGCTCTTGGGCGGGGTCTGGCGAATGATCTGGCGGACCTGGGGGATGAAGCCCATGTCCAGCATGCGGTCGGCCTCGTCCAGCACCATCACCTCGACCATGTCCAGGTGCACTTCGCCGCGCTGGTTGAAGTCCAGCAGGCGGCCGGGCGTCGCCACCAGGATGTCGCAGTAGCGGGCTTCGAGCTGCTTGAGCTGCTTGTCGAAGTCCATGCCGCCGACGAAGCTCATGACGTTCAGCCCGGTGTACTTGGCCAGGTCCAGGGCGTCGTTGGCGATCTGCACCACCAGTTCGCGGGTCGGGGCGATGATCAGCGCGCGCGGCTCGCCCATGTACCTTTCCTTGGGCGGCGGGGTGGTGAGCAGCTGGGTGATGGTGGAGATCAGGAAGGCCGCGGTCTTGCCGGTGCCGGTCTGGGCGCGGCCGATGGCGTCCTTGCCCTTGAGGGTGAAGCCCAGCACCTGCGCCTGGATCGGCGTGCAGTAGGGGAAGCCGAGGTCGTGGATGCCGTGCATCAGGCGCGGATCCAGCTTGAAGTCGTGGAAGCGCGTCTTGCCTTCCTGGGGCTCGACCGCGAAATCTTCCAGCTTCCAGGTATCGACCGGCTTGGGTTTGCGCGGGCTGCGCTCGCGGCGCGGCTTGGCCGGCTTCTCGGCGGGGACGCGGTTGTCCTGGGCACGAGGTTCGTCGGGATTCCGCGGTTTGCGGGGTGCCCGCTCGGCCTGAGGCTCGGCGGCGACCGGGGTGGGGGAGGAGGGGACTTCAGGTGCGACGCTGGGAGTCGCTTGGGGCGCAGGGGAGGGAGTCGGCTGCGCGACCTCCTGGTCCTTGCCCAGAAATTTTTTGAGTGCCTTGAGCACGGAGGGTCTCGATCATCGAAAGCGGAATGAGACCGCAGTGTAAAGCAACCTACGTGCCCGGCAACAACTACCTGCCGAACGCAGATGACATCGGATCAGCCGCTGATCCGATTTCGTCCGGCATCCTTGGCCTGATAGAGCGATTTGTCGGCACGCCCCACGAGTTCATCCAGGGAGTCGGCCTTGCGCATCTGCGCCAGGCCGATGGACACGGTGACGCCCGGCAGCTTGCCGCAGGGCGAATAGAAGTCCTTGACGTCGGCCAGGCTCTGCCGGAGGCGCTCGGCGATGGAGATGGCCTCGTCGCGATCGATTTCCGGCAACAGGATGACGAACTCCTCACCGCCGTAGCGGGCCATGCTGTCCTTGGGGCGCAGCTGATCCCTCAGGGTGTTGGCCACCAGGCACAGGGCGTAATCGCCGGCCAAGTGGCCGTGGGTATCGTTGTAGCGCTTGAAGTGATCGACGTCGAGCATCAGCAGACTCAGCGGCTGCCGATTGAAGGCGCAGCGGGTGCTCTCCCGTTCGAACAACTGCTCGAGGCGGCGGCGATTGAACAGGCCGGTCAGGGTATCGACGTTGGCGTTGCGTTCGGTGTCGACGATCAGCTGATTGCCGCGGCGCATCCGCTCGCAGAGGATGCCGAGCAGGTTGTGCATGGCCTTGGCGGAGCGCTCGATGAGTTCGAGTACCAGTTCGCGATGCAGGCAGAGCACCTGGGTGTCGGCCTCGGCGATGACGTGGGCGCTGGGTCTTTCGCTGTCCAGGAAGCTGATCTCGCCGGAGCATTCGCCCGGACCCAGCAGGTAGATAGGCGGATTGTCCGGGGAGGCCAGGTGGACCCGCAGGCGCCCTTCCAGGATGAGGTACATGTAGTGGTTGGGCTGTGCGGGCGAGAGCAGACTTTCACCCGCGACCAGGCTACGAGTGGCCGAGCGGGCGATCAGGGCTTCCAGCAGATAGCTCTCCACGCCCTTGAACAGGCGCAGGTCCTGCAGGGAAGCGGCCGGCACTTCGGCCAGCCATACCGACAAGGGGGCAGCCATCAACGGATCACCCCAGGGGCTGAAAGGAAAACTCGGGCCATAGCTGCTCCATGCACATCACGACCTTCAGGCTTCCTAACGGACCGGCCGGGCCGGGCAAAGTTCGTTGGTTTCCCTTCGCTTCGGCTTCCTTTCGCCCCCGGATGACGGGAAGTGTCGACCGGTTTCCAAAAAATGCCCGGTGGCGGATGGCGCCCGCTAGCCTTGGCCGAGACGGGCCAGCAGCCAGGCCTGGATATCCTGGATTTGCCCCGGGATGACCTCGTGGCGCATGGGGTACTCGTGCCAGAGCGCTTCCACGCCGGTGGCGAGCAGGGCGTCGTAGGCCGCGCGCCCCAGTGCCAGGGGTACCACGTCGTCCTGGCTGCCGTGCAGGCACAGGGCCGGGGTGGCGCCGCCCTGATTGGCGTGGTCGTCGGTGAAGCTGGGGGCGTAGGTCGACAGGGCCATGACCCCGCCGAGCGTCGCGCAGGGCCTGTTGTAGGCGGTGTGCAGCACCACCGCGCCACCCTGGGAAAAGCCGGCCAGTACGATGCGTTCGGCCGTGATGCCCTGGGCCTGCTGGTCGGCGATGAGCGCCTGCACCGTTTCTGCGGATTCATCGAGCTGGGCGCGATCGATGGCGCGGGCCGGGTTCATCGCCAGGATGTCGTACCAGGACGGCATGGCCCAGCCGCCATTGATGGTGACCGGGCGGGTAGGGGCCTGCGGCAACACGAAGCGGGTGCGGGTCAGGGTGCGCTGTAGCAATTCGGCAACAGGTTCGAAGTCATGCTGGGTCGCGCCCAGGCCATGCAGCCAGATGACGCAGCTATCGGCGGTCGGCTGGGGCGATTCCAGCACAAGAGGCGAGGTTTCCATGGGGTTGCTCCAATTTGGTGCTGCTAAAAAAGGGGGTGGTAACAGATGGTGCACAGAGGGCGTGTCGCAATTTCGTAAGTTTACTGTCCGGGTTTTTGCTCGAAGTCACGGGATTGCAGGGTTTAAGCGAAGAGGCGGTCTGTCGCATTCAGTGGTCCGCAAATTGCCTCAACTAGCCTGCGGCCAGGTAGTGCACTAACAGGTAACACTGACTCACTGCTTCGTCACGCCTTCCAGTGCGGACGTCTCTTCCTCGACGACGGACGCAGGAGTCGGGCGGGCGGGTTACACGGCAATCAGGCGAGAGACATCGTGCTGCCGTGCGACTGGAACGTCATTCATAAACAAAGTGGAGCTTATCGATGAAGATGGTGAAGTCTACCCTGGCAATTCTGACCACCGCCGCTGCTCTGGGCCTGTCCGGCATGGCTCATGCGGGCGCTACCCTGGACGCGGTGAAGAACAAAGGTTTCGTGCAATGCGGCGTCAGCGATGGCCTGCCGGGCTTCTCCTATACCGACTCCAAGGGTGACTACAAGGGTATCGACGTGGACGTCTGCCGTGCGGTCGCCGCAGCGGTCTTCGGCGATGCCTCCAAGGTGCGCTTCACCCCCCTGACCGCTAAGGAGCGCTTCACCGCGCTGCAGTCCGGCGAGATCGACGTGCTGTCGCGCAACACCACTTGGACCAGCTCCCGCGATGGCGGCATGGGCCTGATCTTCGCCGGCGTCACCTACTACGACGGCCAGGGCTTCCTGGTGAACAAGAAGCTGGGCGTGAAGAGTGCCAAGGAACTGGACGGCGCCACCGTGTGCATCCAGGCCGGCACCACCACCGAGCTGAACCTGGCCGACTACTTCCGTTCCAACGGCCTGAAGTTCACCCCCATCACCTACAGCACCTCGGACGAAAGCGCCAAGTCCATGGAAGCCGGTCGTTGCGACGTCCTGACCTCCGACCAGTCGCAGCTGTACGCCCAGCGCATCAAGCTGGCCAAGCCCGACGACTACGTGGTGCTGCCCGAAGTCATCTCCAAAGAACCCCTGGCCCCGGCCGTACGCCGTGGCGACGAAGACTGGCTGACCGTGGTCAAGTGGTCGCTGTTCGCCATGGTCAGCGCCGAAGAGCTGGGTCTGACCTCCGCCAACGTGGAAGCCCAGGCCAAGGACTCCAAGAACCCCGACGTCCGTCGCCTGCTGGGCACCGATGGCGAGTTCGGCAAGGACCTGAAGCTGCCTAAGGAATGGGCGCTGAACATCGTCAAGCAGGTCGGCAACTACGGCGAAGTGTTCGAGCGCAACGTCGGCATGGGTTCCGACCTGAAGATCAAGCGCGGCCTGAACGCCCTGTGGAACGCAGGCGGTCTGCAGTACTCCCCGCCGGTCCGTTGATTTCGGCGCTCTCGTCGCCGACACCTTTCGGATGTGTAGATTCTCGCCCTGCAGCGCTCGCCGCGCTGCGGGGCGAGGGTTTAATGAGGCCTATAGATGCAAAACGTTAGCAAAACCTCGCCGCCGGTTCGTGGGTCCCTGCTCACCGATCCCCAGGCGCGCTCCTGGCTGTTCCAGATCGTCGCCGTGGTCGCCGTGGTGGCCTTCGGCTGGTTCCTGTTCAACAACACCCAGACCAACCTGGCCCATCGGGGGATCACCTCCGGTTTCGGCTTCCTGAACAACTCCGCCGGCTTCGGCATTCCCCAGCACCTGATCCCCTATACCGAGGGCGACACCTATGGTCGGGTGTTCCTGGTCGGCCTGCTCAATACGCTGCTGGTCTCGGTGATCGGCATCGTCCTGGCCACCATCATCGGCTTCGCCGTGGGCGTGGCGCGCCTGTCGAGCAACTGGCTGCTGCGCAAGGTCGCGACGGTCTACATCGAGACGTTCCGCAACATCCCGCCGTTGCTGCTGATCTTCTTCGTCTATTTCGCCGTGCTGGCGCCCCTGCCGGGCCCGCGGCAGAGCCTGAGCCTGGCCGAAGCCTTCTTCATCAACAACCGCGGCCTGTACATGCCGGCGCCCATCGCCGACGTCGGCTTCGTGCCCGGCCTGATCGCGCTGCTGGTCGCCATCGTCGCCAGCGTGGTCGTGGTGCGCTGGGCGCGCCAGCGGCGGCACGCCACCGGGGCACGTTTCCCAGTGCTGTGGACGGTGCTGGCCCTGCTGATCGCGCTGCCGCTGCTGGCGGCCCTGGCCTTCGGCAAGCCGCTGCACTGGGAGCTGCCGGAACTGCAGGGCTTCAACCTGCGGGGCGGCTGGGTGATCATTCCCGAGCTGGTCTCCCTGGCGGTCGCCCTGTCGGTCTACACCGCCGCCTTCATCGGCGAGACGGTGCGCGGCGGCATCCAGGCGGTCAGCCACGGCCAGACCGAAGCGGCCAGCTCCCTGGGCCTGCGCCCGGGCCTGACCCTGCGGCTGGTGATCATTCCCCAGGCCCTGCGGGTGATCATTCCGCCGTTGACCAACCAGTACCTGAACCTGATGAAGAACTCCTCGCTCGGCGCGGCGGTGGGTTATCCGGAGATGGTGGCGCTGTTCGCCGGTACCACCCTCAACCAGACCGGCCAGGCCATCGAGACCATGGCCATCACCATGAGCGTCTACCTGGCCATCAGTATCAGCATCAGCATCCTGATGAACGGATACAACAAGCGCATCGCGCTGATCGAGCGTTAAGGAGCGCGTATGAGTAACCAGACCCATACCTTCAAACCAGACCTGCCGCCGCCGCCTTCCAGCGTCGGTGCCTGGGCCTGGATCCGCGGCAACCTGTTCTCCAGCGTCGGCAATACCATCCTGACGCTGCTCGGCCTCTATATCGTCTGGCTGGTCATCCCGCCGGTGGTCAACTGGGCCTTCCTCAATGCCACCTGGAGCGGCACCACCCGGGCCGACTGCGCGCCGGGCGGCGCCTGCTGGGTGTTCATCAAGGAGCGTTTCGGCCAGTTCATGTATGGCTTCTACCCCGGTGACCAGCGCTGGCGGGTCGACCTGACCGTCGTGCTGGCCGTGGTCGGTGCCATCCCGCTGTTCCTCGACCGCTTCAAGCACAAGGCCCGCTACGGCCTGGCGCTGCTGGTGATCTATCCGCTGGTGGCCTTCTGGCTGCTGTACGGCGGTTTCGGCCTGCGCGTGGTGCCCAGCAGCGAGTGGGGCGGCCTGATGCTGACCGTGGTAATCGCCGCGGTGGGCATCGTCGGTGCCCTGCCGCTGGGTATCCTGCTGGCCCTCGGGCGGCGTTCCAAGCTGCCGGCGATCAAGGTCATCTGCGTGACCATGATCGAGTTCTGGCGCGGCATCCCGCTGATCACGGTGCTGTTCCTGTCGTCGGTGATGCTGCCGCTGTTCCTGCCCGATGGCATGAACCTCGACAAGCTGCTGCGCGCCATCGTCATGGTCATCGTCTTCGAGGCGGCCTACATCGCCGAAGTGGTCCGGGGTGGCATGCAGGCCATTCCCAAGGGCCAGTACGAGGCCGCGGCGGCCATGGGCCTGGGCTACTGGCGCACCATGGGCCTGGTGATCCTGCCCCAGGCGCTGAAGCTGGTGATCCCCGGCATCGTCAACACCTTCATCGCGCTGTTCAAGGATTCGAGCCTGGTGATCATCATCGGCCTGTTCGACCTGCTCAACAGCATCAAGCGCGCCACGTCCGACCCGGCCTGGCTGGGTATGTCCACGGAAGGCTACGTGTTCGCCGCGCTGGTCTACTGGATTTTCTGTTTCGCCATGTCCAGCTACTCCGCCCGTCTGGAGCGCAAGCTGAACACCGGCCACAAGCGTTAGGAGTCATCAGATGAACGTAAGCAACAAGCAGCCGGTCGACAGCAGCAAGGTCATGATCCAGCTCAAGGACGTGAACAAGTGGTACGGCCAGTTCCACGTGCTCAAGGACATCAACCTGACCGTGACCCAGGGCGAGCGCATCGTGCTGTGCGGCCCGTCCGGCTCGGGCAAGTCCACCACCATCCGCTGCATCAACCGCCTGGAAGAACACCAGAAGGGCCAGATCATCGTCGATGGCACCGAGCTGACCAACGATCTCAAGCAGATCGAGACCATTCGCAGCGAAGTCGGCATGGTGTTCCAGCACTTCAACCTCTTCCCGCACCTCACCGTGCTGCAGAACTGCACCCTGGCGCCCATGTGGGTGCGCAAGATGCCGAAGAAGCAGGCCGAAGAGATCGCCATGCACTACCTGCAGCGGGTGCGCATTCCCGAGCAGGCCAACAAGTTTCCGGGCCAGTTGTCCGGTGGCCAGCAGCAGCGCGTGGCCATCGCCCGCGCGCTGTGCATGCAACCGCGCATCATGCTGTTCGATGAGCCGACCTCGGCGCTCGACCCGGAGATGGTGAAGGAGGTGCTGGATACCATGATCGGCCTGGCCCAGGACGGCATGACCATGCTCTGCGTGACCCACGAGATGGGCTTCGCCCGTACCGTGGCCAACCGGGTGATCTTCATGGACAAGGGCGAGATCGTCGAACAGGCCGCACCGGACCAGTTCTTCGACAATCCGCAGAACGAGCGGACGCGGCTGTTCCTGGGTCAGATCCTGCACTGAGAAACTGCCGGGGCGGACCTGCTGCCGCCCCGGTCGTCCTGCGAACCCAATCACGGGCGTTCGGCGGGAAGGCGGGCAAAGGACCGCAAGGCGCGGTATCCTCGATGTTTGGCGCCCGGTTTCCGGGGTCGGCGGTCAAGGTCCGCCTTGCCGTTAACCGGCTCGATTGTCGATTTCGTACCGCCACGTCGAAACGTGCGGTGCACCGGGCAGTCGAAGCCGTCATCATAGAGAGACGCCCGTGAACTCCATTTCCCATCCGCTCATGCTGACAAAAGCCAAGGCCTGGGGCGCCCATGCGGTGACCTCCAGTGGTGTGATCCTCGCGCTTCTGGCGCTGCTCGCCCTCGTCGACGGTCAACCCAAGGGTTGCCTGATGTGGCTGGGCATCGCGCTGCTCGTCGACGGCCTCGACGGCACCCTCGCGCGCAAGTTCGAAGTCAAGCGGGTACTGCCCCATTTCGATGGCTCGGCGCTGGACCTGGTGGTCGACTACCTGACCTACGTGTTCATTCCGGCCATCTTCATCTATCGCTTCGTCCCCCTGCCGCCGCATTTCGAGCTGGTGGCCGTGGGCATCATCCTATTGTCGTCGCTGTTCTGTTTCTGCAATGTGAACATGAAGAGCGCCGATAACTACTTCGTCGGCTTTCCCGCCGCCTGGAACGTGGTGGCCCTGTACTTCTATGTGCTGGACCTGGCGCCCTGGTTCAGCATGGCGGTGGTGCTGGTGCTGGCCGCCCTGACCCTGACCCGGGTCAAGTTCCTGCATCCCTTCCGCGTGCGCCAGCTGATGGCGGTGAACATCACCATCACCAGCATCTGGCTGCTGAGCAGTGCCATGATGGTGTTCCTGCACCCCGACAAGCCGCTGTGGCTGATGGTGCTCTGGTTCGCTAGCGGCATCTATTTCGTCGGCGTGTGCGTCTGGCGTACCGCCCGGGAGTGGTTCGCCTGACGGTGAGCGACCTGCCCCCGCCGCCTGCGCGTCCCTGGTACGTCTACTTGGTGCGCGCCGAGAACCAGGCGCTCTACTGCGGGATCAGCGCTGATCCCGCGCGCCGTTTCGCCCAGCACCGCAGCGGCCGCGGTGCCCGCTTCTTCGCCTCCAGCCCGGCCCAGGCGCTGGTCTACGTGGAGGCCTGCGACGATAAATCGGCCGCCCTGCGCCGGGAAATCCAGATCAAGAAACTACCCAAACGCGCCAAGGAAGCCCTGGTGCTGGCCGTGCCGACCGTGCTTTCCGCCGCTGATCCAGGAGTGCCGTCATGTCCGAGCTGATTCTGCATCACTACTGGCAATCGCCCTTCGCCGAGAAGGCGCGCCTGCTGCTGGGCTTCAAAGGACTCGCCTGGCGTTCGGTAATCATCCCGCGGATGCTGCCCAAGCCGGAGCTGGTGGCCCTGACCGGCGGCTATCGCAAGACGCCGGTGCTGCAGGTAGGTGCCGATATCTATTGCGATACTGCCCTGATCGCCCGTCGCCTGGACGCAGAGAAGGCGGTCCCGGCGTTGTTTCCGGAAGGCCAGGAGGCGGTCGTGGCCGCCTTCGCCGCCTGGGCGGACGCGGTGGTGTTCCAGCATGCCGTGGCGCTGATCTTCCAGCCGGAGATCATGGGGCCGCGGCTGGCCAGTCTGCCAGCCGAGCAGGCCCAGGCCTTCCTCGATGACCGCAAGGCACTGTTCAGCGGTGGCAGCCTGACCCGCGTGACGCCCGAGCAGGCCCGTCAGCAGTTGCCGACGTTGCTGGCGCGCCTGGAGATCCAGCTGCAGCGTAGCCAGGGCGACTACCTGTTCGGTGTGCCCTCGGTGGCCGACATCGCCCTGGCGCACAACTTCTGGTTCCTCAAGAGCACGCCGCAGCTGGCGCCCCTGATCGACGAGCGCCCCGAGATCGCCGCCTGGTATGCCCGGGTGCTGGGTTTCGGTCACGGGACCCACGAGGACCTCGACGCCGCCCAGACGCTTGAGATCGCCCGGGATGCCGAGCCGGTGGCCTTGCCGCGCGACCAGGCCCTCGCCGTGGAAGGCTTCGCCTGGGGCGACCGGGTGACAGTGGCCGCGACCGACTATGGGGTCGATCCGGTGCTCGGCGAACTGGTGCATGCCGATAGCGAAGCCCTGGTGATCCGCCGTCACGACGAGCACCTGGGCGCCGTCCAGGTACATTTTCCCCGGCTGAATTTTCGCGTCAGCAGAGCGGACTAGGGCTGTACTAACACAAACGGCGCCTGAGGGCGCCGTTTTGCCTTCCAGAGCGGAGCGGTCAGTCCGGGCGGCGCATCTTGAACAGCGCGGCCTCAGTGATCTCGAAATAGTCCGCCGGCCCGCCGCCGCGAACGATGGGTCGAGCGGCGGCGGTCTGGTAGATGCCGTCCTTGAGCAGCCGCTTGTCGATATGGGCGGCCACTACCTCGCCCAGCACCAGCCACTGGTCCAGCTCCTCGCCCGCGGCGGTCTTGAGGCGGACGACCTGGCTCAGCTTGCATTCGAAGGCGACCTGGGCACGCGCCACCCGCGGCACCTTGACCACCGTCGAGGCGGCAGGCTCCAGGCCGGCGAGGGCGAATTCGTCCACCTCCGGCGCGACCATGGCACTGCTGGCGTTCATCTCCTCGGCCAGTTCGCGGGTGGCCAGGTTCCAGACGAATTCGCCGGTGCGCTCGATGTTGGCCACGCTGTCCTTGTAGCCCTGGCTGGAAAAGCCGATCAGCGGCGGCTTGTAGTTGAAGGCATTGAAGAAGCTGTAGGGCGCGAGGTTGAGGATGCCGGCTTCGCTGTGGGAGGAGATCCAGCCGATGGGGCGCGGCGCGACGATGGCGTTGAAGGGATCATGGGGCAGGCCGTGGCCCTGGCTGGGTTCGTAGTAGTGGTAGTCGATGCTCATCGGGGTTCCTTCAGGGAGTGAGTTCCAGGATCTCGGCCTGGACCTGGCCGGCGTCCAGGGTCAGGCGGCCGACGCTGATCGGCAGGCGAAAGCGCCGCGGACCGGCGCTGCCGGGGTTGACGTAGAGTACGCCATCGCGCTCCTCGATCAGCGGCTTGTGCGAGTGTCCGCTGATCACCACGCGCACCGGCGCCGGCACGGCTGCCAGGTCCAGCTCTGGCAGGATATGCAGCATATGGATGCCGACGTCGGCCAGGGTCAGGGTGATGCGCTCGGGGATGTCCTCGGCCCAGGGCACGTCGTCGTTGTTGCCCCGCACCACCGCCAGGGGGGCTAGTTCCCGCAGGGCATCGAGGATCTCGGGCTTGCCGATGTCACCGGCGTGCAGGATGAAGTCGCTGCCGACGAGGGCCTCCAGGGCCTCGGGTCGGAGCAGGCCGTGGGTGTCGGCGATCAGGCCGACGCGATAGGGCTGGGTCATGGCGGTTCCTCAGTTGGCCTGGACGATGTCCAGGGCCTCGGCACGTCCCAGCGGCTGACGCAGGCGCTGGGCCAGGATGGCGGTGGCGCGCTCCCGCTGGCAGGCCACGACGCCTACCACCAGCTCCTCGGCCAGCAACAGGGCGAGGAAGGTCTGGTCGCCGAGGCTGCCGTCGAGGTGCATGTCGTCCCAGTGGCGCGGATGCCCCAGGTATTCGTATCTCTTGCCGTGATGCAGGGTCCAGAAGAAGGGTACGTCGGCATAGGCCTCGGCGTGACCGAGCAGGTTGCGGGCCGCCAGGCGGCCGTGTTGCTGGGCCAGGCGCCAGTGCTCGATACGGGTCGGCTGGCCGGCGAAGGGGAAGGTGGCGAGATCCCCCACGGCATAGAGCCCCTCGGCGGCCCTGAGCTGGGCATCCACCGGGACGCTGCCGTCCTCGGTCAGGGGCAGGTTGGCCAGGAAGCCGGTCGCCGGGGCGATACCGGTGCCGACCAGGACCAGATCGGCGGGTAGTAGCGTGCCGTCCTTCAGCCTGACCTGTTGGACAGGCCCGTTGCCTTCGAAGCCCACCACCTCGGTGGGGGCATGGAAGGTCACGCCATTGGCCTCGTGCAGGGTCTTGAAGTGTTGCCCCAGGGTCTCGCCCATCTGCTTGACGAAGGGCAGCGAGGCCGGCGCGACCACGTCCACCGCCAGTCCCTGCTTGCGCAAGGCGGAAGCGGCTTCCAGACCGATGAAGCTGGCTCCGACGATCACCGCCCGGCCTGCGTCAGGCAGGTCGGCAAGGATCGCGGCGGCGTCCGCGCGGGTCCGCAGCAGGTGGATGCCCTCGAGTTCGGCACCCGGCACGCTGAGCGGCTTGGGTTCGCCACCCGTGGCGAGCACACAGCCGTCGTAGGTCAGGGTGTGGCCGTTGGCCAGTTCCAGCTGACGGGCTCGGGGATCCAGGCGGCTCACCTCGGCATGCAGGCGTTCGATGCGCTGCTGGCGGAAGAACTCGGCCTCGCGCAGCGGCGGGGCTTCGTCGGGGGCCTTGTCGCCCTGGAGCACGAATTTGGACAGGGCAGTGCGATCGTAGGGCTCGCCTGGTTCGCGACCGATCAGCAGCAGGCGTCCGCCATAGCCGAATTCGCGCAGGGCGGCGGCGGCAGCGGTCCCCGCAGCGCCAGCGCCGACGATGACGAACAGGCGGTCATCGGGCCGGGATTCCGCCGCTGGTGCGGGCAGCGGCTCGCGGCCGACCAGCACCTCGCCGTCGCGCACCTCCACCGGGTAGCGCTGCAGGGCATCCAGTGCCGGCGGCTCGCAGAGACGACCATCGTCGACGGCGAAGCTCGCCTTGTGCCAGGGACAGACCAGGCGGCCTTGGCAGACGGCGCCGTCCGCCAGAGGCGCGCCGGCGTGGGGGCACTTGGCCTGGAAGGCCCGTACCTCGCCACCGACACGCAGCAGCAGGATTTCCTGGTCTTCGATCTTGACCGCGGTGCCGCGGTCTTCACGCAGGTCGGCTAAGCGCGCGACCGGGTGCAGGGTGTTCATGGTGGTCTCCCGGCACCCTCTGGGGTGCTCTCTGCATCAGGCTTAGAGGCTTAGAGGCTTCGAGAGAGCGCAGCGGCGCCGGGTTCCGCTCAGGTGGCGGGCGGCAGGGGATGGCGGTGCGGCACGTCGGGGGCGTCCAGCGGATCAGCATGGACCAGCACCTCCGCCTGGGGATATTCGGCGCGGATCGCCGCCTCCACCTCGTCGCACAGCACATGGGCGCGCGACAGGCTGATCTCGCCGGGCAGCTCCAGGTGCAGCTGGACGAACCAGTGATTGCCGGAGATGCGCGTGCGCAGGTCGTGCGCGCCTTCGACACCGGGTACCTGGCAGGCCAGTTGCAACATGTGTTCGCTGATGTCGCTGGGCAGTTCCTGGTCCATCAGCACGCCGAAGGAGTCGCGGGCGATGCCGTAGGCGCTCCAGAGGATGTACAGGGCGATGGCCAGGCCGAACAGCGGGTCCAGCCAGTACCAGCCGAAGCCGGTCAGCGCCAGGGCGATCAGGATGGCCAGGTTGAGCAGCAGGTCGGAGCGATAGTGCAGGGCGTCGGCGCGCACCACCGTGGAGTCGGTGAGGCGGATCACCCGTTGCTGGTAGGCCACCAGCACGCCGGTCAGGGCCAGCGAGAAGAGGGTGACGGCGATACCCAGGCCATGGGCGCCCAGGGGCTCCGGCTGTTGCAGGCGACCGATCGCCTGCCAGGCGATGAGCACGGCGCTCACGCCGATGAACACCGCCTGGGCGATCCCGGCCAGGGACTCGGCCTTGCCATGGCCATAGCGGTGATCCTGGTCCGGCGGCTTGAGCGCATAGTGCACCGCCAGCAGATTGAAGATCGAGGCCAGGCCGTCGAGCAGCGAATCGGTCAGGCCGGCGAGCAGGCTGACCGAGCCGCTGAACCACCAGGCCACGGCCTTGGCCAGGATCAGCGTCGTCGCCACCGCCACCGAGGCGGCCGTGGCCCGGCGCAGCAGCCGCTCGGTGTGGTGCGGGTCGCTCATCAGCCGCGCGGCGCGAGGCCCAGGCTGGCGAGCTGCTCGTTGCTACCGCTGCGCTGCAGCAGGCGCGGATCGTCGAGCGGCAGGGTGTTGCCGGTGGCGTGCTGGATGATGGCCTTCAGGCGCATGCGGTCGACGCTGCCATCGGGATTGACGGCCTTGTTCAGCTCGGCCGGATCCACTTCGGCGCGCTTGTTGTCGGGTAGGTAGATGGCGCCGGTGGCGAAGTCCACGCCGAAGGCGATCAGGCCCGGGATGATGTAGAAGAGCAGGCCGATGGCATCGAGGGCGACGATGCCCGGATCGATACGGCCACTGCCGGTGATCTGGCCGCGGCGCTCGGGATAGAACAGCGAGCCGCAGGCGGTCAATTGGGTGAGCAGGGCAGCGGCGAGGACGCCACACACCGCGCGGGTACGCATCGACATAGACAACCTCCTGTTGGATGAGGCCGCCACTATAGCGGCCGGAATCGAGGCGGGCGAGACGCTTTATACTGCCCGCCCCGTTGAGACCTCTGGCCGTGCCAAATGACGCCCCTGCCCATCGATGTTGTCCTGCCCGACCTGCGCCAGGCCCTCGCCACCCGTGACGACTGCGTGCTGGAGGCGCCGCCCGGCGCCGGCAAGACCACCCGGGTGCCCCTGGCGCTGCTCGACGAACCCTGGCTGGCTGGCCAGCGCATCCTGCTGCTCGAGCCGCGGCGGCTGGCGGCCCGGGCGGCTGCCGAGCGGCTGGCCGCGGAGCTGGACGAAGGTGTCGGCGAGACCGTGGGCTATCGCATCCGCCTGGAAAGCCGGGTCGGGCCGCGTACCCGCATCGAGGTGGTCACCGAGGGCATCCTCACCCGCCGGCTGCAGGATGACCCGGCGCTGGAGGGCGTCGGCCTGGTGATCTTCGACGAGTTCCACGAACGCAGCCTGGACGCCGACCTAGCCCTGGCGCTGACCCTGAGCGGCCGCGAGCTGCTGCGGGATACGCCGCTCAAGGTGCTGGTGATGTCCGCTACCCTGGAGGGCGAACGCCTGGCGGCCTTGCTCGATGATGCACCCGTGGTGCGCAGTGAGGGGCGGATGTTTCCGGTCACGACCCGCTGGGGCCGGCCGCTTGGCCAGGATGAACGCCTCGAAGCGCGGGTGGCCGCCACGGTGCTCCAGGCGCTTGACGACGAGACGGGTAGCCTGCTGGTGTTCCTGCCCGGCCAGGCCGAGATCCGCCTTACCGCCGAGCGCCTGGCCGAGCAGCTGCCGGCCGGGGTGCTGCTCTGCCCGCTGCATGGCGAGCTGGAGCTGGCGGCCCAGCGCGCCGCCATCGAGCCGGCGCCGGCCGGCCTGCGCAAGGTAGTCCTGGCCACCAATATCGCCGAGACCAGCCTGACCATCGAGGGGGTACGGGTGGTGGTGGATGCGGGATTGGCCCGGGTGCCGGCTTTCGATCCCGGCAGCGGCATGACCCGGCTGACCACCCGACGCATCTCCCGCGCCTCAGCCACCCAGCGCCAGGGCCGCGCCGGGCGCCTGGAACCGGGCGTCTGCTACCGGCTCTGGTCGGAAGAGCTGCACCAGCAATTACCGGCCTACGACAGTGCCGAGATCCTCCAGGCCGACCTGGCCGGACTGGCACTGCAACTGGCGCGCTGGGGCATGAGTGCCGCGGAACTGGCCTGGCTCGATCCGCCCCCCGCCGCCGCCCTGGCCCAGGCGCGCGACCTGCTGGTCCGCCTGGGCGCCCTGGACGAACAGGGCAGCCTCACCGCCCACGGCCAGGCCATGAGCGGCCTGCCGGCCCATCCACGGCTGGCGCACCTGCTCCTGCGTGGGCAGAGCTGGGGGCTGGCCGAACGTGCCTGCGAGATCGCCGCGCTGCTGGGCGAGCGCGACCTGGCGCCGGGGCAGGGCGCCGATCTGCATACCCGCTTGCTGCTCCTGGCCGGGGAAGGCCGCGGCCCGCGGGGTGGCGTGGCGCGCATTCGCCAGCTGGTCCGCCAGTATCGCGGTCTGCTGAAGGGCAAGGCTACAGAGTCGGTGGCCGATCCCCAGCATCCGCGCTGGACCGGCGCCCTGCTGGCCTGCGCCTATCCGGATCGCATCGCCCAGCAGCGCAAGGCCGGCGGCCAGGACTATCGCCTGGCCAATGGCCGGGCCGCCAGCTTCGGCGAGCCGGATGCGCTGATGAAGTCGCCCTGGCTGGTGGTGGCCGACCTGGGCAGTCGCCAGGGGCAACGCGAAGAGCGCATCTACCTGGCCGCCGAGTTGGAGCCAGGGCTGTTCGACGGACCACTGGCCGAGCAGGTCGCCAGTCATGACGAACTGGACTGGGATGAACGCGAGGGCGTTTTGCGCGCCGAACGCCAGCGGCGGGTAGGCCAACTGGTCGTGAGTCGCGAGCCGCTGAAGAACCTGGACGCCGCTGCCCGCAGCCGCGCCTTGCTCGGCCTGGTGCGCCGCAAGGGTCTAGAGCTATTGCCCTGGACGCCCGAGTTGCGCCAGTGGCAGGCGCGGGTGGCGCTGCTGCGTCAGCTGGATCTGCAGCAGAACGGGTCGAGCGACTGGCCGGACGTCAGCGATGCTGCCCTGCTCGATAGCCTGGAAGACTGGCTGCTGCCCTACCTGGATCGCGTCACCCGTCTGGCCCATTTCGCCAATCTGGACCTAGCGGCCATGCTCCAGGGGCTGCTGCCCTGGCCGCTACCACGCCAGCTCGACGAACTGGCGCCGCGCAGCCTGGCGGTGCCCTCGGGCTCCATGATCCGCCTGGACTACAGCGAGCAGCCACCGGTGCTGGCGGTGCGGCTGCAGGAGCTGTTCGGCCTGGCCGACACCCCGCGCCTCGCCAATGGCCGCCTGGCGGTCAAGCTGCACCTGCTCTCGCCGGCGCGCCGCCCGGTGCAGGTCACCCAGGACCTGGCCAGCTTCTGGGCCAACACCTACGCGGAGGTGAAGAAGGATCTCAAGGGCCGCTATCCCAAGCACTACTGGCCGGACGATCCCTTGATCGCCGAACCCACGGCGCGGGCCAAGCCACGGGGGACCTAGGGGCCGAGCGTCGGCAGTGAGAGGATTGGGCAAGACCGGCAGAGGATTCGGCAGCAGCGACCGGTTCGAGCCGCGCTAGCCTGGCCGCTCCTTCAATGACAGGAGCAGGTCATGCACGACCACAAGACCCTTTTCATCACCGGCGTGAGCAGCGGCTTCGGCCAGGCCCTGGCGCACGAGGCCCTGGCGGCCGGTCATCGCGTCATCGGCACGCTGCGCCGGGAAGCCGACCGGCAGGCGTTCGCCAGTCTGTCCGCCAATGCCCATGGCATCCTGCTGGATGTCACCGATTTCGCTCGCCTGGAGGCGGTAGTGACCGAGGTCCAGGCGGAGCTTGGCCCGGTGGATGTGCTGGTGAACAATGCCGGCTACGGCCATGAGGGCATTCTCGAAGAGTCACCGCTGGAGGATCTGCGCCAGCAATTCGAGGTCAACGTCTTCGCCGCGGTGGCCATGATCAAGGCCTTTTTGCCGGCGTTCCGCCAGCGCCGCCGTGGCCATATCATCAATATCACCTCCATGGGCGGCACCATCACCCTGCCGGGCATCTCCTACTATTGCGGCAGCAAGTTCGCCCTCGAAGGCATCTCTGCCGCCTTGGGCCAGGAGCTGGCACCCTTCGGGGTGCAGGTCACCGCCGTGGCGCCGGGTTCCTTCCGCACCGACTGGGCGGGCCGTTCGATGCGCCGCACCCCGCGCAGCATTCCCGACTACGATGAGAGCTTCGCGCCGATCCGCGCGGCGCGTGAGGCCAAGAGCGGCAAGCAACTGGGCGATCCACGCAAGGCCGCCCAGGCGATGTTGCAACTCATCGCCATGCCGGCGCCGCCCAGGCAGCTGTTGCTGGGTAGCGATGCCTTGCAACTGGTGCGCGAACGTCTGGCCGGGGCCACGCGGGAGATTGAGCGCTGGGAGACCCTGACCTGTTCCACCGATGGCTGAAGAGGAGACCCCATGAGCCCGAGCGATCCCCTGACCCGGCGTCTTGCGGAGTTGTTGCGGGCGTTGGCGCCGCAGGAGGGCTACAATCTCAGCGCCCTGGAGGACGTGCGCTTCCTGCGCTCGGATCGCCCGCTCAGCGGGGTTCCGGTGCTCTATGACCCCGGCATCGTCATCGTCTGCCAGGGCGGCAAGCGCGGCTATTTCGGCGAGCGCGTCTATCGCTACGATGCCCAGCACTACCTGGTGGTCTCGGTGCCCGTGCCCTTCACCATGGAGACCGATGCCAGCCCGGAGGAGCCCTTGCTGGCCATCTACCTGCGGCTGGATTTCCAGCTGGTCAGCGAGCTAGTCCTGCAACTGGATACCGAGCTGGGCCCGCCCAGCGAGCCGCCCCGGGGGCTGTACGCCTCGCCCCTGGACGAGACGCTGCGCCTTTCAACGCTGCGCTTCCTGGAAGTCCTGAGCGTTCCCAGGGACGCCCGCTTGCTCGGGCCGGCGCTGCTGCGCGAGGTGTACTATCGCGTGCTGACGGGTGCCCAGGGTGGCTCGCTGCGCGCCGCCCTGGATCGCCAGGGACACTTCGGCCGCATCGCCCGCGCCTTGCGCACCCTGCACGCCCGCTATGCCGAACGACTCGACGTGGATGCCCTGGCGCGCGAGGCGCTGATGAGCCTGCCGAGCTTTCACCGCCACTTCCGCCAGGTGACCGGTACCTCGCCAATGCAGTACCTGAAATCGACTCGGCTGCATCAGGCGCGGCTGCTGATGCTGCGCGATGCCTTGCCGGCGGCGAACGCGGCCTTCGCCGTGGGCTACGAGAGCGCCTCGCAATTCAGTCGCGAATTCAAGCGGCTGTTCGGCCGTACGCCCCTGGCGGAGATCGACTGGATGAAGGCCACCTATGCGCTGCCGGCACCCCCTGCCTCGGCCCGCTACGTCTCTTCGCACTGAGGCAGTCCGTCCGAAAGACCAGGCGAACCGGCTCCCGTCGGAACCAAGCGGCGTCAGCCCCCGGTCTGAATTCAGACTGGGCAATCCTGCCCACCCAGTGGAGCGACCCCCATGGCCGACAAGACCCTGCACGACCTTTCCAAAGCGATGCGCGACCTGGATTTCTGCATGCTGACCACCGGCAGCGGGCGCTTGACCAGCCGGCCGATGAGCAACAACGGCGACGTCGAGTACGACGGCGATTCCTGGTTCTATGCCTACGAAGACTCGGCCAAGATCCGCGACATCGAGCAGGATCCGGCGGTGGGCCTGACCTTCACCGAAGGCAAGAGCCTGCTCGGCAAGCCGGGCCTCTTCGTCGCCATCGACGGCCGGGCCGAGCTGATCCGTGACAAGGCGCAATTCGAGGCGCACTGGACCAAGAGTCTGGACCGTTGGTTTCCCCAGGACACCGACACGCCCGGCATGATCCTCATCAAGGTGCAGGCCGAGCGCATCCGTTACTGGGATGGGGAGGAAGAGGGCGAGTTGCGACCCTGAGGTCCTAAAAGCAGGTCGCGAAGGTCTCCACGACCTCAAGTCCTTCGTCGACGATGCAGCCCTGGCGCCACTTGTCGAAGGTCAGGCAGGGGTGCGAGGTGCCCAGGGCGATGATGTCGCCGATGGCCAGCTCGGTCCCTGGGGTGACAACCATGAAGGCGTGCTGGTCCATGATGGCCGTGACCGTGCAGCCGCTGACGTCGACGGCTTCGGCAGCGGTCTGGCCGGGCCGGTAACGGCGCAGCGGCAGCGGCAGGCCGGCATCATGGGCGATGTCGCGCTTGCCCAGGGCGAGGATGGCGAAACCGGGTTCGGGCATGGATTGCACATGAGCCCAGACTTCCAGCGCCGGTTGCAGGCCCTCGTTCAGACCGGTGCGGGCCAGCACGCCACGCTGGGCATCGCGATAGATCCCGTGGTCATGGACCACATAGCTACCGGGCCGCATGACGGCGAGAAAGCGCTTGCGCACGTCCAACTGGTCGAAGGCGGCGGCGATCAGGTCGTACCAGGCCGAACCCGAGGCGGTGACGATGGGTCGGTCCAGGGCGAAGGCGCCCTGGCCGCGCAATTCTTCGGCCAGACGCACCAGGGAATCGGCGAAGGCGCGGATGTCCGTCGCGGCTTCGGCGCCATGGATCACCCCCTCATAGCCCTCGATACCGGTCAGCCGCAAGGCAGGCTGGGCGGCGATGGCCTTGGCCAGTTCACGCACCTCGGCTTCGCTGCGACAGCCACAGCGGCCGCCCGGCACGCCGTATTCGATCATTACCTGCAGCGCCAGGCCGCGTGCACCGAAGAAGGCGCCCAGGGCCGTGACCTGATCGGGGTGGTCCACCAGGCAGTGGAAGTCGAAGTCCGGGTCGGCCTTGAGCAGCTCAGCGATCAGCGCCATGTTCGGCGCGCCGACTAGCTGGTTGGCCATCAGCACCCGGCGCACGCCCTGGGCCTGGGCGGCGCGGGTCTGCACCGCGGTGGCCAGGGTCATGCCCCAGGCACCGGCGGCGAGCTGCCGCTGGAACAGCGCCGGCGCCATGCTGGTCTTGCCATGGGGCGCCAATTCGGCGCCCCGGTCGGCGGCGAAGGCCTGCATCCAGGCGATATTGTGGTCGAGTGCCTGCTGGTGAATCACCAGGGCGGGCAGGGCGACGTCGGTGAGCAGGCGATCGCCCGGATTGGCGGCGCCTTTCTCGGGGGCGGTGAGGATGGTCATGGATTCTCCTGGCCGCCGAGGCGTTGGGACAGGCGGCGGGCGCTGTCGACCAGCACCTGGCGGTACTCGGCATGGTGGGCCTGGGCATCGGCGCGGGGCGCCACGATGCACAGGGTGGCGATGCACAGGCCGCTGGCGTCGAGCACCGGGGCGGCGAAGCAGTGGGTGTAGGTGTCGGCGATGCTGTCGAAGGAAAAGAAGCCGACGGCGCTAGCGCTGCGGATCTCGGCGATGAAGGTATCCGGGTCCAGGTGACTGCCGTCGGGCAGGATGAAGTCGTCCGCGTCGATCAGGGCGAGGATCTCGGCATCGCTCAGGTGACTCAGCAACAGCCGGCCGGAGGCGGTCCAGGGAATGGGCGCGTCCTCGCCGACGTTGGAGGAGATGCGAAAGGCGCGGGCACCTTCCTTCATCAGCGAGACGGTGTACTTGCGGCCATTGAGCTGGCACAGCTGAGCGGTCTCGCGGGTCTGGGCGACGATGTCGTCCAGCAGCAGCCCGGCCTCGCGGGCCAGGTCGAAGTGGCGCAGGTGCGCCTGGCCGAGAAAGTACAGCTCGCGCCCCAGGTAGACCTGGCCGTCGCGGCCCACGGCGTCGAGCATGTGCCGCTCCAGCAAGAGGCCGACCAGGTCGTAGACGGTGGACTTGGGAATGCCCAGGCCGGCGGCGATCTCGTTGGGGCGCAGCGGCCGACCCACCCGCTTGAGGTGATCGAGGATATCGAAGGCGCGGTCCAGGCCGCGAGCTCTCTGGCGGGTAGGTTCGGTCATCTGTGCGGGTTGTCTCAGGCCTTGGGTTTGTAGGCGATGCAGTCGATCTCGACCTTGCAGTCCACCATCATGGAGGATTGCACACAGGCACGCGCCGGGGCGTGGCCGGCGAAGTATTCAGCGAACACCTTGTTGAAGCTCCAGAAGTCGCGCGGATCGTCCAGCCAGACGCCGGCGCGCACCACATGCTCCAGACCGTAGCCGGCTTCGTGGAGAATAGCGATCAGATTCTGCATGGTCTTGTGGGTCTGGGCGACGATGCCGCCGTCGATGATCTCGCCGTTCTCCATGGCCACCTGGCCGGAAACGTGCAGCCAGCCATCGGCTTCCACCGCACGGGCGAAGGGCAGGGGTTGGCCACCTGCGCCGCGTTCGCCGGCGCCGTAACGGGTGATGCTCATAGGTTTGCTCCTGTAACGGGGATGGGATTCAAAAGGAGGTCCGGCCGAGGAATTCGGCGAGACGGGTAGATTTCGGCTGCTCGAACAGCTCCCGTGGCGGGCCCTGTTCCTCGATGCGGCCCTGGCTCATGAAGACGATGCGATCGGACACCTCGTAGGCGAATCTCATCTCGTGGGTCACCAGCAGCATGGTCATGCCGTCCTGGGCCAGGTCCTTGATCACCGCCAGCACCTCGCCGACCAGTTCCGGGTCGAGCGCCGAGGTGGGTTCGTCGAACAGCATCAGGCTGGGATTCATGGCGATGGCGCGGGCGATGGCCACGCGCTGCTGCTGGCCGCCGGAGAGCTGGCCGGGATGATGGTCGCGCCGCTCGATCAGGCCGACCCGGCGCAGCCACTGCTCGCCGAGGGCGATGGCTTCGTCCTTGCCCATTTTCTTCACCTTGCGCAGGCCGAGGGTGACGTTTTCCAGGGCGGTGAGGTGGGGAAAGAGGTTGAATTGCTGGAAGGCCATGCCGGTGAGGGACCTCTGGCGGGCGATCTCCCGTTCCGGCAGGCGCTGGCGGCGGCCGCCGTCCTCGCGATAGCCGATGGCCTCGCCGGCCAGCTGGATGCTGCCACCCTGGAAGTCTTCCAGTAGGTTGACGCAGCGCAGCAGGGTGGTCTTGCCCGAGCCGCTGGAGCCGATCAGGGTGACCACGTCGCCGCGGTCCAGAGTCAGGTCGATGCCCTTGAGCACCTCCGTGGCGCCGAAGCTCTTGTGCAGGTCGTTGATGCTCAATAGCGGATCGGTCATGGCAGGGTCACCCGTTTTTCCAGGTAGCGGCCGAGCCGCTCGATGGCGAAGTTGATGAGAAAGAACAGCAGCCCGGCGAACAGATAGAACTGCAGGGTCATGAAGGTGCGGGCGATGACCTGCTGGCTGCTCAGCAGCAACTCGGCCACGCCGATCACCGAGAGCAGGGTGGAGGCCTTGACGATCTCGGTGGAGGCGTTGACCCAGGTCGGCAGGATCTGGCGTAGCGCCTGGGGCAGCAGCACCTCCTTGAGACTCTGGGTGAAGGTCAGGCCGATGGCCTTGGCCGCCTCGTGCTGGCCGCGCGGGATGGCCTGCAGGGCGCCGCGGACGATCTCCGCCACATGGGAGCCGCAGAACAGCAGCAGCGCCACGGTACCGGCCTGGAAGGGCGTGGGCCGCAGACCCAGCGCCGGGGCCATGTAGTAGCAGGCCAGCACCAGCACGAACACCGGGGTGCCGCGGATCAGGTCGGCATAGACGCGGAAGGGCAGGCGCAGCGGCCAGCGGCCGTAGGTCAGTGCCAGGCCGCCGAGGGTGCCGAGCAGGGTGCCGCCGAGCACGGCCAGCACCGAGCAGGCCAGGGTGGTGGCGAAACCGGCCGCCAGGGTCTGGCGGGCGTTCCACAATTCCAGGAACCAGGAGGGGGCTTCGTACAAGATCGGGCTCCTAGCGGGCGAGGCTCAGCCGCCGCTCCAGCTGGCGCAGCAGCAGGGCGATGGCGTAGCAGGTGAGGATGTAGAGGGCGCTGGTCACCAGCCAAGTCTCGATCACCCGGTAGCTTTCCAGGTTGATCTTGCGCGCCTGGTAGGTCAGCTCCGGCACGGCGATGGCCGCCGCCAGGGAGGTGTCCTTGAACAGCGAGATGAAGCTATTGGAGAGCGACGGCAGCACGTTGCGCAGCATCACCGGGATGATGACGTAGGCCTTGATCTGCCATTCGCGCAGGCCGATGGCCAGACCCGCCTCGCGCTGGCCCTTGGGGATGGCCATGAGTCCGCCGCGAAAGACCTCGGCCAGGTAGGCACCGGCATAGAGCGCCAGGGTGATGAGAAAGGAGCTGAGCTTGTCCAGGCGGATGCCGACGCTGGGCAGGGCGAAGTACAGCAGCAGGATGAGCACCAGGATCGGGGTGTTGCGCACCAGGGTGACATAGCCCGCCGCCAGCCAGCGCAGCGCCCGCACCGGCGAGAGCAGGGCGAAGGCGGTGGCCAGGCCGATCAGGCAGCCGATGGCGATGCCGATCAGTGCCAGCTGCAGGCCGAGGGCGAGTCCGGCCAGCAGGTGGTCCAGATTCTGCCATACGGGGGCGAAGTTGAGGGTGTAGTCCATGTACGACATCCACCTAGAGGGCGCGGACGGGCCGCGCCGGGGCCAGGGTCACTTGAACTCGACGGGGAAGCCGATCGCCGGGGAGGGCAGCTCGACGCCGAACCATTGCTTGAAGGACGCCTGATAGGTGGGGAATTCCACGCCGGTCATGGCCTCGTGCAGGGCGGTGTTGACGAAGTTCAGCCAGTCCTGGTCGCCACGCTTGACCGCGCAGGCGTAGGTCTGGGGACTCCAGGCGTAGTCGGGCGAGCGATAGCGGCCGGGATTCTGGGTCATCAGGTACTTGACCGAGGACTGGTCGGTGGCCACGGCATCGGCGCGGCCGGTGCCGAGGGCCTGGTAGAGCAGGTCGACGCTGTCGTACTGGTCGACCTTGGCCCCGGGCAGCGCCTGGTGCACCAGTTCCTCGGCATAGACGTTCTGCAGCACCGCCACGGTCAGGTCGCCCTTGGCCGCCTTGAGGTCGTCGAGCTGCTGGTAGCGGCTGTTGGCCGGCAACAGCAGGGCCACGCCTTCGCGGTAGTAGGGCAGGGTAAAGGCCACCTGCTGGGCGCGGCTGGCGGTCACGGTGATGAACTGGCAGCTGATGTCGACCTTGTCGGTGAGCAGGTTGGGGATGCGCGCATCCGAGCCCTGGACCACGAATTCGACCTTTTCCGGATCATTGAACAGGCCCTTGGCGATGACCTTGGAGATATCGATATCGAAGCCCTGCAACTTGCCGTCGGCGCCCTGGAAGTGCCAGGGGGCATTGGTGCTGCCGGTGCCCACCACCAGGTGACCGCGCTTGAGCACGTCGTCCAGCTTGGCCGCCTGGGCGCCGGTCACGGCCGCCAGGCCGATCAGCAGCACCAGTGTTTTCCACCCCTTCGTCTTGCTCATCATCTCGCTGCTCCTTTTTCCGTTATAGCGGAACTATGTTCGTAACAACGGAATGGATTGCAGCGACTGTGCCAGCTCTTCGTGTGGCTTTGCAAATCAAGGGCTTGGCCTGGGCGCGCAGGCGTAGGGGCGGCCATCGCTCAGGGGGATGGCACCGAGAGGTGGCGGAAGGTAACGAGGCTGCACCAGGCCGAGGCGTTACCGGGTAGCGGCGCTCAGGCGGCGGGGAAGGTCAGGCGCAGATCGCCGGCACGCGGCAGGAAGCGACCATGGCGCTCGCCAATGGCCTGCTCCGGTGCATAGGCCAGGTGCCCATTCACCCAGACCGCTTCGATGCCTTCGGCAGGGCGTTGCGGAGCGCTGAAGTCGGCCACGTCGCGGATCCGCGCGGGATCGAACAGCACCAGGTCGGCATGGGCGCCGGGTTCGAGCAGGCCGCGCCCGACCAGGCCGAAGCGGGCGGCGGAGAGACCGGTCATCTTGTGCACGGCGGTGTGCAGCGGGAAGAGGCCGAGGTCGCGGCTGAAATGACCGAGCACCCGCGGGAAGGCGCCCCAGAGCCGTGGATGGGGGAAGGGATCCTCGGGCAGGCCATCGGAGCCGATCATGCTCAGCGGATGAGCGAGGATGAGGCGCACGTCGGCCTCGCTCATGCCGTAGTAGACGGCGCCAGCCGGCTGCAGGCGGCGGGCGGTGGCCTGCAGATCCAGGCCCCAGTCGGCGGCGATGGCATCCAGGTCGCGGCCACCACACTCTGGGTGCGGGGTGGACCAGGTGATGGTGATGCGATGGCGGTCGGTGACCTGCTTGAGATCCAGGGTGGAGGAGCTGGCGGCGTAGGGATAGCAGTCGCAGCCGACCGGCTGGCGTTGGGCGGCCCGCGCCAGAGCGCCGAGTAATTCCGGCGCGCGGCCCCAGTTGTCCACCCCGGCGCACTTGAGGTGGGAGACCACCACCGGCGCCCGTGCCTGGCGGCCGATGTCCAGGGCTTCGTCCAGGGCCTCGTGTACCGCGGCGAATTCACTGCGCAAATGGGTGGCATAGAGCCCGCCCACCGCATCCAGCTCCGCGGCCAACGCGGCCACTTCCGCGGTTGGCGCCGCCGCGGCGGACGCATAGGCGAGGCCAGTGGAGAGCCCCAGCGCACCGGCCGCGAGGCTCTCGCGCAATTCCTCGCGCATGGCGGCGATCTCCGCGGGCGTGGCGGCGCGCGCGAGGTCGTCCAGATGATTGCTGCGCAGCGCCGTGTGCCCCACCAGGGCGGCCACGTTGACCCCGGGGCGCGCCTGTTCCACCGCCGCGCGATAGGCGGCGAAGGTGGGATAGACGAAGGCCGCGGCCGGACCGAGCAGATTCAGCGGATCCGGCGGCTCGCCGTGCAGGCGCACCGGGGCGGCGCTGATGCCGCAGTTGCCCACCACCACGGTGGTGACGCCCTGGCTGAGCTTGGGCAACTGCTCGGGGCGGCGGATGACCATGCTGTCGTCATGGGTATGGACGTCGATGAAGCCCGGCGCCAGGGCCAGGCCGCGAGCGTCACGGACCTCCCGCGCCGGTTGGTCGGCGAGGTCGCCCACGGCAGTGATAAGACCGGCGCTGACGGCCAGATCGGCCACCCTGCCGGGGTAGTTGCGGCCATCCAGGATCAGGGCGCCGCGAATGAGGAGGTCATGCATAACGTCGCCTTTCCGGCCGCTTGCCCTGGCAGCCCCGACCGTTGAGCCCGGGCTTTTGGCCGTTCGGTAGCAAAGTGCCCTGAATTTTGATTATCGCAAATATGGATAACGCACTAATCATTAAACGGCTGGTCAATGCGCCGCCCAGACCGTGACCAAACGGCTACCGACGCTACCCCTTCCTGTGAGTCTGCCATGAATCTGTTGACCCCCGCCGTCCGGCTGATGAATCGCCTCAGGTTTCCTGCCAAGTTCGCCTGCCTGGCCGCCATCGTCCTGGTGCCCTTGCTGTTCCTGAGCTTCTACATTTACCAGGACATCCAGGAGCAGCGGGTCGGGCTGGTGCAGGAGATCGCTGGCCAGCGCTATCTGACTCAGCTGACTCCCATCGCCCGCCTGAGCATGCTGCAACGCGCCCTGACCAAGCGTCTCCAGGATGGCGACGGCTCCGCCCAGTCGGACTGGCAGGCCAACCGCGACGCCCTGCTCAAGGCCTATGATGACCTCGGCCGGCTGGATCGCGAACTCGGTGGCCCACTGGAAACCGGGACGCGCCTGAGCCAGCTGCGGCAGAACGCCGAGCGGCTGTTGCAAGGCGTGCCCGGCACCTCGTTGGAGGTGTTCGACGCCTGGAGCGAGCAACTGACGCAGACCCTGAATTTCTTCTATTACGTCTCGGCCACCTCGGGCCTAGTGCTGGAATCCGACTACACCAGCCTCTTTCTCGTCGATATCACCTCGCTGCGCCTGCCCCGCGAGATCAACCTGATCGGCCAGCTGCGCGGCCTGGCCTTTGGCCTGAGCGCGAGCAACCGCTTCGACCCGGCCAGCCTGATGGTCGCGCGCAGCCTGGTACGGCAGGAGCGGCAGACCGCCGACGAGCTGGAGCAGGCGCTCCGGCTGCTGGCCCGCCAGGCGCCGGAGCTGGCCCAGCGGCTCAAGGCGTCCATCGCCCAGGCAGCGGACGACTATGCCAATTTCCGCCAAGGCATGATGGTCGCCATGGGCGGCGAGGGCGGGGTCGACGGGCGAGCCCTGGGGACCCAGGGCAGCGCCGTCGTCGCGCGCTACTTCAAGGTGCAGGAAGAGGCCCAGGGCATCCTGGCCCAGTTGCTGGTCGAGCGCCTGGCCCACCAGACCCTGTTGCGCGACCTGGTGCTGGGCATGATCGCGGCGGCCCTGGCGCTGCTGGGCTATACCTTCGCCGGCATCTACCAGGCGCTGCGCCTGGGGATCGCCGGTCTGGTCAGCGTGACCGCTGCCGCCGCCCAGGGCGACCTAAGTCGCCGCGCCGCCCTGCGTGGCCGTGACGAGATCGCCGACATCGGCCGTAGCCTGGACTCGATGCTGGAGGCCTTTGGTCGCTCGCTGCGCGAGGTCGACCAGGCGTCCGCTGCGGTGGCCCAGGCCTCCGGCGCCCTGGCCGGTTCCATCGGCCAGGCGCGCGCGACCATGCAGGCGCAGCAGGCCGAGACCGATCAGGTGGCCACCGCCATCACCGAGATGACCGCCAGCGTGGCGGACGTCGCCCACAACACCGAAGGCGCGGTGGCCGCCGCCCAGCAGGCCGATGAGGCGACCCAGCAGGGCACCCGGGTGATGCGGCAGACGCAACAGGCCATCGAGGCCCTGGCCGCTGAGGTGGATCTGAGCGCCAGCAAGGTCGCCGCCCTGGCCAACCACAGCCAGGCCATCGGTGGCGTCATCGCGGTGATCCGTACCATCGCCGAGCAGACCAACCTGCTGGCGCTTAACGCCGCCATCGAAGCCGCCCGGGCGGGCGAGCAGGGGCGCGGCTTCGCCGTGGTGGCCGACGAGGTTCGTACCCTGGCCTCGCGCACCCAGACCTCCACCGAGGAGATCCGCCGCATCATCGAGCAGCTGCAGGGGGCGACCGCCGAGGCAGTGGGGCAGATGCAGGCCAGTCGTGGCCACGCCCTGACCGGCGTCGAGGCCGCCGAGCAGGCCAGCGTCAGCCTGAACAGCATCGGCTCCGCGGTGGAGCGGATCGTCGACGTCAACGTGCAGATCGCCAGTGCCGCCGAGCAGCAAGCGGCGGTTTCCGAGGACATCAACCGCAACACCATCGGCATCCGCGCCAGTACCGTCCAGGTGCTGGGCGGGATCGAGGCGGACGCCGGTACCGCCGAGCGCCTGGCCAGCCTCTCCCAGGACCTGCGCAGCGTCGTCGCGCGTTTCCGGCTCAGCGCCTGAGAGCACCACTCATCGGCGGAGGCTGGGCCGCGCTTTACAGAGCGGGCGGCTGCGGATAACTGTATAAATAGACAGTTATCCGCAGGAGCGCCGCGTCATGTCCATCACCGTCCTGGGTCGCCTGGAGTCTTCGCCGACCCAGGTGCCGCTTCATGAGGTTCGCCTCTCGTGCGGCTTTCCGTCGCCGGCGCAGGATCATCTGGAGCGCCAGGTCTCGCTGGATGAGCTGGTCGACCTGCGCGCCCCCCATACCTATGTGATCAAGGTCAGCGGCGACAGCATGACCGGCGTCGGCATCTTTCCCGGTGACCTGGTGATCGTCGACCGTTCGCGGCCGGCGCGGGTGGGTGACATCGTGGTAGCGGTGCGCGACCGCGAGCCCACGCTGAAGCGCCTGGGCCGGCGCGGCGCCAACTTCGTGCTGCTGGCGGAAAACCCGGCCTATGCGCCCCTGGTCATCGGCGAGCGCGACGACTTCGAGGTCTGGGGCGTGGCCACCCACGGCCTGCGGCGCTTCGGCCATGGCTGAGTCGGTGCTGGCGCTGATCGACTGCAACGCCTTCTATTGCAGTTGCGAGCGGGTCTTCCGCCCCGATCTCGCCCAGCGCCCGGTGGTGGTGCTGTCCAACAACGATGGTTGCGTGATCGCCCGCTCGGCCGAGGCCAAGCGCCTGGGCATCGCCATGGCCGCGCCCTGGTTCCAGGTTCGCGACCTGGCCCAGCGCGGCGAGGTGGCCGCCTTCAGTTCCAACTACGCCCTCTACGGCGACCTGAGCGACCGGGTGATGCGCACCCTGGCCACCCTGGTGCCGCGCCTGGAGCGCTACAGCATCGACGAGGTGTTCGCCGAGCTGGCCGGTCTGCCCGAACCGCTGGACGCCCTCGGCCACCGCCTGCAGGCGCGGGTGCAGAAATGGACGGGCATCCCGGTGAGCGTCGGCATCGCTGGCACCAAGACCCTGGCCAAGCTCGCCAATGCCGCGGCCAAGCGCTGGCCGGAGCGTACCGGCGGGGTGCTCGATCTGCGCGACCCGGCGGTGCATGACTGGGTGCTGCGGCACTCGCCGATCGAGGACGTCTGGGGCGTGGGGCGGCGATTGGCGGCGCGCCTGCGTGGCCAGCAGGTGACCACCGCCTGGGAATTGGCCCAGCAGGACCCCTGGACGCTGCGGCAGAGATACAGCGTGGTGCTGGAAAAGACCGCCCGGGAGCTGCGCGGGCTGGCCTGCCTGAGCCTGGAGGAAGTGGAAGCGCCGCGGCAGACGATCTGCAGCAGCCGCATGTTCGGCCGGCGCCAGTACCAGTTCGGCGCCCTGGCCGAGGCGGTGGCCAGCTACACCGCCCGCGCCGCGGAAAAGCTGCGCGGCCAGGGCTCGCTCTGCCGCGCGCTGCGGGTCAGCATCCAGACCGGCATGCACGGTGCCGACGAGGGCCGCTACGCCAATGCCGCCCTGCTCACGCTGCCGGTGGCCAGTGACGACACCCGGATGCTCAACGACTACGCCCAGTCCGGCCTGCGCGAGATCTTTCGCGATGGTTTCGGCTATGCCAAGGCGGAGATCCTGCTGCTCGACCTCTGTCGCCGCGAAGATCTCGCCGGTGACCTCTTCGCCGCCGCGCCGGATCCGGCTAGTACCCGCCTGATGGCGACCCTGGATGCCATCAACGGCAAGTTCGGCCGCGAAACCCTGAGACCCGCACGCATCCCGCGCGATCCCGCCTGGCAGATGCGCCGCGACCTGCTCAGCCCGCGCTATACCACCCGCCTCGACGAACTCTGGACGGTGGGCTGAGCCCGCACGCGTCTCGCCGCCCTAGCGGTTGCCAGCGGTGCGCCGTTGCCAGGCGTAGCCCACGCCCAGCAGCAGGAACCACAGGGGGCTGGCCAGCAGCGCCTGGCGGGTATCGTCCTGCAGCGTCAGCAGTACCAGCACCCCGGCGAAGAAGGCCAGCACGGCGTAGCACACCCAGCGCCCGCCCGGCAGGCGGAAGGTCGCGGCGGCATGCTGCTCCGGGCGGTGGCGACGGTAGGCCAGCCAGGCCAGCAGGATCAGCGACCAGACGAACATGAACAGCACCGCCGCCAGGGTGGTGACCAGGGTGAAGGCGGTGACCAGGTTGGGAATCAGGTAGATCAGCAAGGTGCCCAGCAACAGGCACAGGCAGGAGAGCACCAGCCCGCGCGCCGGTACCGCCGCCCGCGAAAGACGGGTGAGGCTGCGCGGCGCATGACCTTCGCGGGCCAGGCCATAGAGCATGCGGCTGGTGGAAAAGATGCCGCTGTTGGCCGAGGAGGTCGCCGAGGTCAGCACCACGAAGTTGATCAGGCTGGCCGCCATGGGCACGCCGGCCAGCACGAAGAGTTCGACGAAGGGGCTCTTGTCCGGCACGACCTGGCGCCAGGGCGTCACCGCCATGATCACCACCAGGGCCAGCACATAGAACACCAGGATGCGCAGCGGGATGGAGTTGATGGCGCGGGGCAGGTTGCGCCGGGGATCGGCGGTCTCGGCGGCGGTGGTGCCCACCAGCTCGATGCCGACGAAGGCGAACACCGCGATCTGGAAGCCGGCGAAGAAACCGCCCAGGCCCATGGGGAAGACGCCACCGTCGTTCCACAGGTTGGCGAGGCTGGCGACGTTGCCCGCGGGGGAGCGGAAGCCCCACAGCACCAGGCCGAAGCCGGTGACGATCAGGGCGCAGATGGCGACGATCTTGATCAGCGCGAACCAGAATTCCAATTCGCCGAACAGCCGCACCGTGACCAGGTTGAGCCCCAGCAGGAGCAACACGCACAGCAGCGCCGGGATCCAGGGTGCGAGGCCGGGCCACCAGAACTGGGCGTAGGCGGCGATGGCGATGACATCGGCGATGGCGGTGACGATCCAGCAGAACCAGTAGGTCCAGCCGCAGAAGAAGCCCGCCCAGGGGCCGAGCAGGTCGCTGCAGAAGTCGATGAAGGAGCGGTACTCAAGGTTCGCCAGCAGCAGCTCGCCCAGGGCGCGCATGACGAAGAACAGCGCGCTGCCGATGATCAGGTAGACCAGCAGGATCGACGGACCGGCGAGGGCGATGGTCTTGCCCGAGCCCATGAACAGGCCGGTGCCGATGGCGCCGCCGATGGCGATCAGTTGCAGATGGCGGTTGGACAGGCTGCGTTGCAGCTCCTCGGGCGGGGTGGGTGACGCGGACATGACGAGCGGATACCTGGCAGCGACAGCGGGGGCCACAAGGTAAGAGATGCCTGCCGGGCATGCCAGTCGTTTTGCCAGGACAGCATGCCGCAGGGCGGGTCTGCCGCTGGCCACCGGCAGCCTGCCACCGGTTACCCGCGGGGCTGGCAAGGGAGCCTTGAACCCGCCTATCATGGCCGTCTGGGCCCAGTGCTGAGGGTCTGGCGGCCACGAGATCCATCAGCGCCTCTGCCAGTGAGTCGTCCCTTGTCCTACCTCGAAACCTTCGCCTGGGAAACCACGCCGCTGGGCGCTCGCCCTGACTGGCCGGTCGCGCTGCGGACTACCTATGACCTGCTGATGGCCTCGCCCTTCGCCATGTGCGCGACCTGGGGCGCCGAGCAGACCCTGATCTACAACCCGGCCTACGCGCCCTTTCTCGGCGCCAGGCATCCTGCGGCGCTGGGGCAGCCGATCCACGAGGTCTGGGCCGAGCTCTGGTGCGAGATCGCGCCCCTGATCGAGCGGACCCTGGCCGGCGAGGCGCTGCACTTCGTCGACAAGCACTTCGTGATGACCCGCAACGGCTATCCCGAGGACACCTACTGGAGCTTCTCCTACAGCCCGCTGCGGGACGGCGAGACCATCGTCGGCATGCTCAACATCACCACCGAGACCACCGCCAGCGTCTTCGCCCATCGCCAGCGCGACGCCGCCGAGGCTGCGCTGCGCCGACACAACCTGTCGCTGGAGCAGGAGCTGAGCGTCCGCATCGACGAACGCGACAGCGCCCGGGAGGCCGAAAGCAATGCCCGGGTCAATGCCGAGCGGGTCCGCCTGGCGCTGGCCGCCGGCGCCATCATCGGCACCTGGTACTGGGATCTGCCCACCGACAGGTTCACCGTCGACGAGGCCTTCGCCGCCAGCTTCGGCCTGGATCCGGCTCTCGGCCGCAGCGGCCTGAGCCTGGCCCAGGTGGTCGCCAACGTCCACCCGGACGACCAGGCGGGTCTTGCCACCGCCATCGCCGAGGTGATCGGTCGCGGCGGTCGCTATGCCCACCAGTACCGCGTGCGCCGCCGCGACGGTCGCTACTACTGGCTGGAAGCCAACGGCCATGTCGAGCTGGCGACGGACGGCACCCCGCTGAGATTTCCCGGCGTGCTGCTGGACGTGGACGCTCGTCGTGCCCTGGCCGACGAGCGTGACCGCGCCCTGGCCGACCTGCGCGAGCTGACCGCCACCCTGGAACAGCGCGTCGAGGAGCGCACCGAAGAACTCCGCCGCTCCGAGGAGGCGCTGCGCCAGTCGCAGAAGATGGAGGCCGTCGGCCAGCTCACCGGGGGCCTGGCCCACGATTTCAACAACCTGCTGGCGGGGATCTCCGGCAGCCTGGACCTGATGAGCCTGCGCATCGGCCAGGGCCGCTTCACCGAGCTGGAAAAATACCTGCTGGCGGCCCAGGGCAGTGCCAAGCGGGCGGCGGCCCTGACCCACCGGCTGCTGGCCTTCGCCCGCCGCCAGACCCTGGCGCCCGAGCCCACCCTGGTCAACCAGCTGGTGGGCGGCATGCTCGACCTGGTGCAACGCACCGTCGGCCCGGCCATCCAGGTGCAGTTCATCAGCCTACCGGACGACCAGCCGCTGCTGGTGGACCAGTCCCAGCTGGAAAACGCCCTGCTCAATCTCTGCATCAACGCCCGCGACGCCATGCCCGGCGGCGGGCGTATCCTCATCGAAGCCAGCTACCTCCAGGTGGGTACCTCGGCGACCCCAGACTTCGAGCTGGCAGCGGGACGCTATCTGCACCTGCGGGTGACCGACAGCGGCAGCGGCATGACCCCGGACGTCGCGGCCAAGGCCTTCGAACCCTTCTTCACCACCAAGCCGATGGGGCAGGGCACCGGCCTCGGCCTGTCGATGATTTACGGCTTCGCCCGCCAGTCGGGCGGCCAGCTACGCCTGCGCTCCGTACCCGGTGCAGGCACCACCGTCTGTCTCTACCTGCCCCTGCGACTGGCCGAGCGACCCTACGAACCCGCCGCAGCGAAGGGCCTCGGCTGTGCTCTCGAGGGCGCCAACGCCACCGTGCTAGTAGTCGACGATGAACCCACGGTGCGCATGCTGGTGACCGACCTGCTGCGCGAACTGGGCTACGTCATCATCGAAGCCGCCGACGGCGCCGGTGGCCTGGAAGTCCTGCATTCCGATGCCCGCATCGACCTGCTGGTCACCGACGTCGGCCTGCCCGGCGGCATGAACGGCCGCCAGCTCGCCGACGCCGCCCGCGTCTACCGCCCGGCGCTCAAGGTGCTGTTCATCACCGGCTTCGCCGAAACGTCCCTGCTCAACGACGGCCACCTGGAACCGGGCATGGCGATACTCACCAAGCCCTTCGCGGTGGAAACGCTGGCGCAGCGGGTGAAGGGGCTGGTGGAGGGGTAGGATGCGCGTCCCAGCGGCCTTCGGCAGGGCCCGGAAACACAACGGCCCCCAATCAGTGGTCCGCTAGGACTGATTGGAGGCCGTCTTCAATCTGGAGCGGGCGAAGGGAATCGAACCCTCGTCATGAGCTTGGGAAGCTCAGGTAATGCCATTATACGACGCCCGCGTGGGGTGCCTTTGTACCAGAAGCGTGCGCCGGGGTGAAGAGGCGGGAGTCGTCTGGTCGTTTCGTGGTCCAAGGAACAGGGACCGCAGGCTGCGGTGATCGGGGACGCTGTCCCCACAGGAGGAGGGCGCGCATGTCTCGCAACCAAGGCACCATCCAGGGGGTGATTCCCCCCTACATTCTCGGCCGCATCATCGATCATGGCGACGAACACCAGCGTTCCTGCGCCCTGACCACCCTGAGTCACGTCCAGAGTCTGCTTCACAATCCCGGGCGGCCCGGGGTGCGCCAGGCGCCGGTGGGGCCGTTGCCGCGCACCGATGACGCCAGTCCGCAGCGCAGCATCTTCGATGCCGGCAATGCCATGCAATTGCCGGGGCGGCTGGTGCGCCAGGAAGGGCAGGCGGCGGTCAGCGACGTGGCGGTGGACGAGGCCTACGACTACCTCGGGGCCACCTTCACCTTCTTCCACGAGGTGTTCGGCCGCAACTCCATCGATGGCCAGGGCCTGCCGCTGGCGGGTACCGTCCACTATGGCCAGGAGTACCAGAACGCCTTCTGGAACGGTGAGCAGATGGTCTTCGGCGATGGCGACGGGGAGATCTTCAACAGGTTCACCATCGCCCTGGACGTCATCGCCCACGAGCTGGCCCATGGCGTCACCGAAAGCGAGGCGGGCCTGGTGTACTTCAACCAGTCCGGCGCGCTCAACGAGTCGGTCTCCGATGTCTTCGGCATCCTGGTCAAGCAGTACCAGCTCAAGCAGACCGCCGCCGCGGCGGACTGGATCATAGGCGCCGGGCTGCTGACCGAGAAAATCCACGGCAAGGGCCTGAGATCCATGGCCGAGCCGGGCACCGCCTACGATGACCCGACCCTGGGCAAGGATCCCCAACCCGGCCATATGCGCGACTACATAGAGACGCGCGAGGACAATGGTGGCGTCCACCTCAACTCGGGCATCCCCAACCGGGCGTTCTATCTGGCGGCGGTGGCCCTGGGTGGCTATGCCTGGGAGAAGGCCGGGCCGATCTGGTACGACACCCTCTGCGACAGTCGCCTGGCCAACGATGCGGACTTCGCCGCCTTCGCCCGGCTGACGGTGTCCAACGCCGGGCGGCGCTTCGGTGCCGAATCGGCGGAGGTCCGGGCAGTCGAGGCGGCCTGGGCCGACGTGGGCGTCACCCTCATCTAGCGGTGCCTGGCACCGAGGAGCATGGCAATGCGCGAACTACCCCCGCTGGGCAAGGACACCGTGGTACGGCTCTCGCGACAGGGCGGTTTCGCGCCCTTGCATGCCCTGAGCAAGCCACGGGAGATCGAGTTCGGCCAGTACGACAGCACCCAGCGCGGGCGTATCTGCTCGGTGCTGGAGCGCTGCCTGCCGGAGTCCGGCGAGCCGACCCAGGTCGGCCGTGGCGACCAGCGCTACTTCAAGGTGGAGTTGCGCTTTCGGCCGCAGCCCGCCGAGCAGGAAGACGAGCTGACCCTGCTGATCCCCGAAGACCGCGCGCCCAGTGAGCTGGTGCGGCTGTGGGACAAGGGGCTGGTGGAGTAAGCCCTAGGGCACCGCCCAGACCTCGCCTGGCGTTGGCGCCCGGAAATCCGCATCCGCCAGGCCATGCAGCGCGCGCGCGTGGGCCAGGTCGCGGGGCGGGGCGAATTGCTCTTCGTCGCTGAGCGGAAAGGTGCCAAAGTGGATGCCCAGGCTGCTCCGGGCCTCCAGCGTCTGGTGGGCGCGTACCGCGTCATCGGGATTGAGGTGACTGTCCTGCATGAACCAGCGCGGCTCATAGGCGCCGATGGGCAGGGCGGCGAAGCGCGGCGCGCCCAGCCGCTCGCGGATCTGCGCGAAGTGCGGCCCCCAGCCGGTATCGCCGGCGAAATAGACCGGTCCCGCCGGTGCCTCCAGCACGAAGCCACCCCAGAGCCGCCGATTGGTGTCGAAGCGACTGCGCGCCGACCAGTGCTGGCCGGGCACCAGATGCAGGCGCAGCCCGTCCTTGAGCGGCAGGCTTTGCCACCAGTCCAGCTCCTCGACCGTGACGAAGCCGGTCTCGCGCCGGATCAGCTCGCCGTTGCCCAGGGGCGTCACCACCGGCGTCAGCGGCGAACGCTCGGCCAGGCGCCTCAGGGTCGCCAGGTCCATATGATCGTAGTGGCTGTGGCTGACGAAGATCAGGTCCAGCGGCGGCAGGTCGTCCAGGGCGACGCCCGGGGCGTGCTGGCGCTGCGGACCGATGAAGGTGAAGGGGCTGACCCGGTCCGACCAGACCGGGTCGGTGAGGATATTGAGGCCTTCATGCTGGATCAGCAGGGTGGCGTGATTGACGAAGGTGACCCGCAGCTCGCTGCCCGCGACGCGGGTCGCCGGCCGGGTGGGCACCGCGGGGCCGTCCTGCCAGGTCCACTGCGGACGCGTCCGGGTGAACTGCCACTTGAGCAGCGTCCAGAGGCTCTTGTCCTCCCGCGGCGCCAGGTTGTAGAAACGCTCGCCGTCGAAATGGTCGGAACGCGGGCCTTCGTAGGCCGACGAGGCGCAGCCGGCCAAGGCGAGGAGGTGGATCAGCCACAGCGGACGGAAGATGCGCATGGGACCTCGGACGATTAGACTGAGCGGTCCAGCTTACCCCTTCGCTAGCCGCCGTCGATCCCCATGTCGCGAAATCCTCGTTCCCCTTCCGGCCCCCGGCCCCGTCGCCAGGCCAAGGCACCGCCAGCCGAGCCACGGCTGCTGCTGCTCAACAAGCCCTTCGACGTCCTCACCCAGTTCGCTGACGCCGACGGCCGGGCCACGCTGAAAGCCTACGTCGCGGTACCGGGGGTTTATCCCGCCGGCCGCCTGGACCGTGACAGCGAAGGCCTGTTGCTGCTGACCAACGATGGCCAGCTGCAGGCGCGCATCGCCGATCCCAAGCACAAGCTGCCCAAGACCTACTGGGCGCAGGTGGAGGGTACGCCCAGCGAGGAGCAGCTGCAGCGCCTGCGCCAGGGGGTCGAGCTCAACGATGGCCCGACCCTGCCGGCCGAGGCGCGGCTGTTGGCCGAACCCCCCGGGCTATGGGAGCGCGATCCGCCGGTGCGCTTTCGCAAGAGCGTGCCGACCGCCTGGGTGGAACTGACCATCCGCGAAGGCCGCAATCGCCAGGTGCGCCGCATGACGGCCGCGGTCGGCTTGCCGACCCTGCGGCTGGTACGGGTCCGCATCGGTCCCTGGACCCTGGATGACCTGGCGCCGGGGGAATGGCGCGAGGTGCCGGCGCGGCTCTAGCTTCTGTACGCAAGATACCTGTTGGCTACCTGTCGTCCAGCGCTTCGCGCCAGGGTCAGTCCTGGCGCTCGCTGGCCGCTTCCTGCAGGTCGCCGGCGATGTCGGCGAGGCGGCGGCTGACGTCTTTCAGCAGCTGCGGATCCAGTTCGCGCGCCGGTTGGCCCGGCTCGGTGAGCAGTTGGCTGGCCAGCAGGGCGCTCAGCGCCCCGACCTCGGTGGCCTGGTGGCGGAGGTCGTGGGTGTGCTGGACCGCGGCGTCGCGCAGCAGGTTGGTGCTGTGGGTCAGTCGACCCAGCTCGTCGTCCGGGCCAGTGGGCAGGCGCTCGCCGAAACGCCCGCGGGCCAGCAGCCCCAGTTGCCGCGCGCAGGCCACCAGGGGATCGACCAGCCGGCGTTCCACCAGGCGCACGCCAAGGAACAGCAGGCCGCCGCCACAGAGCAGCAGCGCCAGGCCACCGAGCAGGATGTCGCGCTGCGCCTCGGCGCGGATGGTGGCGATCTGGGCGGCCGTGCGTCCGTGCAGCTCGCTGACCAGGGTGGCGAAGCCTTCGGCGGTTTCCCGGTCGATGCCGCGGACCTCGGCATCGCCCCGGCGGGGATCGCGATCATGGGCAAGATAGGCGGCTTGGCCGGCGCGATAGCGCTCGCCCAGGCGTCCGTGCTGGGCGCGCAGGGCCTGCAGGCGCGCTTGCAGGTCGGGATCGACCGTGGCGGCCAGCTGCCGCAGGCGCTGGTCGACCTCCGCCTCGCGACTCAGGAAGGCTTGCCAGTAGCGCTCGGCGGTAGCGGCATCACCGCCGCGCAGGAGGAAGTTCTTCCACTCCTGTACCTGGATCTTGAAGACCAGGTGGGTATCGTCGACCTCCACCAAACGCTCCAGAGGGCCTTCGATCAGCTGCTGGTAGCGCTGGAGTTCGCGGGAGAGCAGGGCGAAGCCGGCCAGGGCGATCAGCAGCATCAGCAGCAGGCTGCCGCCGAAGAGGAGCAGGCTCTGGCTGCGGAGCGAGCGGGCGAAAGGCATGGGGAATCTCGACAGGGAACGCAGAGCCGCAGCTTAGGGCGCCTGCTCGCCGAAGGCCAGCCTCAGGCCGCGGCCAGCAACTGCCCGGCGACGGCGAACATCACCAGTGCCACCAGCAGGTCGATCAGGCGCCAGACGTTCGGCCGGGCCAGGTAGGGGGCGGCCCAGGCGGCGCCCAGGGCGAGGCCGAAGAACCACAGCAGGGAGGCGGTGGCGGCGCCGAACACATAGGCCAGGGGCGCGGCCTGCTGGCTGCCCAGGGAGCCGACCAACAGTACCGTGTCCAGGTAGACATGGGGATTGAGCAGGGAGACCGCCGCCGCCGCGAGCAGGGCCTGGCGGCGACTGCGCGGAAGGCTGGCCTCCAGGCTGCCCAGGGCGGCGGGCTGCCAGGCCCGGCGCAGGGCCTGGACGCCGTACCAGATCAGGAAGGCCGCACCGCCCCAGCGCAGGATGTCCACCAGCAGCGGGCTGTGCTGGATCAGCGCGGCCAGGCCCAGCACCCCGGCGGCCACCAGGATCACATCGCAGGCCAGGCAGAAGCTGGCGATGGCCAGGTGATGCTCGCGGCGCAGGCCCTGGGCCAGCAGGTAGGTGTTCTGGGCGCCCAGGGCCATGATGAGGCTGGCCATGGTCAGCAGGCCGGTGAAGTAGCTGTTCATTACGTGGTCAGTGCCTGGTGGTCTCGGAATGGCTGCCACCTTGCCGACTTGGGGTGTATAAGAAAAACCAATATTCCTTATGCAGCATTAGCTGAATCGATGATCGACTACAAATTGCTGGAAGCTCTGGCAGTGGTGGTGGAGGAGGGTGGCTTCGAGCGCGCCGCGCGCCGCCTGGGCCTGTCGCAGTCGGCGGTCTCGCAACGCATCAAGCTGCTCGAAGCCCGGGTCGGCCAGGCGGTGCTGGTCCGCGAGACGCCGCCCCAGCCCACCGCCCCGGGCCTGCGCCTGCTGCGCCATATCCAGCAGGTGCGCCTGCTGGAAGCCGATCTGGGCAGCGAGGTGCCGGGCCTCGCCGAGGAGGCGCCGCAGCGGCTGCGGATCGCCCTCAACGCCGATAGTCTGGCCAACTGGTGGCCGGCCGCGGTCGGCCCCTGGCTCGGGGATCAGCGAATCCTGCTGGATCTGGTGGTGGAGGATCAGGACGTGGTGCTGCGCCGCATGCGCGCCGGCGAGGTGGCGGCCTGCCTCTGCGCCAGCGGCCAGCCCCTGGCCGGTGCCCGGGTCAGCGCCCTCGGCGCCATGCGCTATCGAGCCCTGGCCAGTCCCGACTTCCGTGCCCGACGGCTGGCCGCGCTGCCCGACCCCCGGGCCCTGGTGCGGGCACCGGCCATCGTCTTCGGTCCGGATGACCGGCTGCAGCATCGTTATCTGGAACAGCTCGGCATCACCCAGCCCTTCGATTACCACCTGTGCCCGTCCGCCGAGGGTTTCCTGCAGATGACCCAGAGCGGCATCGGCTGGGGCCTGCTGCCGGACATCCAGAGCGCCGCCGCCCGTGCCAGCGGTGCCCTGGTGGACCTAGTGCCGGGTCACTGGGTGGACGTGCCCCTGTTCTGGCATCACTGGCGCAACGGCGGCGCCTCCCTGCAGGCCCTGACCCGGCACCTGGAAGACGTTGCCGGTCGGTGGCTGGTACGCGACTAGCGGCGTCCGGCCGAGGCTTTGGGTACACTGGCGGACCGGTCGCCCGCGGCGCGACCGCGGCCTTTCAGGGAATCCCAGCGACATGCGTATCTTGATCACGGGCGCCAGCGATGCCCTCGGTGCGGGCCTGGCCTGCGATCTGCTCGACCGCGGCCAACTGGTGCGCGTGCACGGCCGGCCCGGGGCGACCCTGGATGCCTTGGTCGAGCGCGGCGCCGAATATCGCCCCGCCTTGCTCGACCAGCCCGCGCAGGTGGTGGCGCTGTGCGACGACATCGACGCCATCGTCCACTGCACCGACGTGGCCGGGATGCCGACCGCGGCTGCACTGGAACTCGGCCAGGTGCTGATCGAGGCGGCCTTGCAGCAGCGGGTCGCGCAATTCCTCTATGTCTCTTCCGCCCGCGTCTACGAGCGCGGGGGCGAGGCGCTCAAGGAGGATCAGGTACCGGCCAAGCCGCGCAGCAGCGAGGCCCAATGGCGTCTGCAACTGGAGCGCCTGGCCCTGGCGGCCGGTGAATTCGGTCCGCAGGTGACGGTGCTGCGCCCGGCCCAGGTACTCGGCCTGGCCGACCGCGACTGGGCCCGCTGGCTGCTCGAGCGCGCTCGCGCCAAGCAGCTCTGGCAGCGTGGCAACGGCCTCAACCGCTGGGACTTCACCAGTGCGACCAACCTGCGCCAGGCGCTGCTGACGCTGCTGCTGGAGCAGCCGGCGACGGCCGCCGGCAAGGTCTTCAACCTCAGCGATGGCCAGCCGCTGGTGTGCTGGGACGCCATCAACTTCCTGTTGCGGCGCTTCGAGCTGCCACCGGTGCCCGCGACCAAGGCCTTCGATCCCTGGCGGCTCTATGCCCGGTTGCGGGCGCCGCGTCTCGCCTCGCCCTGGCCCGAGCTGCTGGACGAACCCTTCACCCTGGATATCCACGCCGCGCAGGAGGCCTTCGGCTATAGACCCGAGGCCAGTTCCTGGGCGGCGCTTGAAGAGTATCGCCCGCGCGGGCGTCAGCCCCGCAGCGGACCGGCGTAGCGATTCGCGGCAGCCAGGAACTCCTGGCTGACGAAGCCCGAATCCTGGAGCGCCAGCCTGGGTTGCGGCCGCTCCGCGGGCAGGGGCAGGCCACCCAGCGCCGCCAGCCGTTTGCCCAGCTCGCGGGTCTCGGCATCCTCGGCGCCCAGGCTGGCGGCCAGCATCCGCGGGATGGCGTCGACCTCGTCGAGGCGCAGGGTCAGGCCCTGTTCCTGGCGCAACCGACGCCGCAGGGCGGTGAGGCAATCGAAGAAGGCTTTGCTGTATTCCATGCTGTTGGACCTCCAAGGGCGACGAAGCCTGGTGTGACGCAAAGCTCATACCAGAAGCTGCAGATCCAGCCCTTAGGCGGCTCGATTGGCGTAGCGGTGTTTCCTGTGCGCCGTGATGGCGCATTGATATCGACGCGGTATGAGTTTCGGTGCACGATCCCGATACGAAAGCTACGGCCGGCTACCTCGCGCCCGGGGGATCGGCCGTTATACTGGCCGCGATTTCGTCTTTCCGCCTTTGCCCACAGGTCCGCCATGCGCAACGATCTTCTCGATGAAATGGATAACGTGCCGAGTCTGACGCCGGAGCGTGACGACCGCCGGCCGTCGAATCGGCGTCCGGTCGAGGCTGACGAGCCCTATCGCGAACCCACTGCCGGGCATGCGCCGCGTGGGGTGCGGCGCGGACCGTCCACGGCGCCGCTCTGGGTCCTGGTCGCCGCCCTGACCCTGGCCCTGGCCGGCGTCGCCTGGTGGAGCCATCAGCAGCTGCTGCTGATGCAGGAGCAGGTGGTGGCCACCCAGGAGAACTTCGCGCGGATCAGCGAAGACGCCCAGGGCCGCCTGAGGGACATCTCCGGCAAGCTGGTGGAAAGCGAATCCTCCGGCACCACCAGCCGCGAAGCCTTGCTGCTGCAGGTCAAGACGTTGCAGACCAAGGTCGCCGATCTCACGCGCCAGCAGCAGGGCGTGACCGACAACCAGCAGGCCCAGGACAACCGGCTGCAGAATCTCGCCACGGCGGTGCAGACGGTACAGACCGGCAGCGGCGAGGTGGATACCCGGCTCAAGGCCCTGGCCGAGGAGCAGGCCGCGCTGAAGAACGGCCTGGCCCAGACCGGCAGCCTGGCCGAGCAGGTCGCCAGCCTGACCGCGCAGAACAAGGCGCTGCAGGCGGACATCGCCGCGCTGAAGAAGCCGAGCGCCCAGAGCCAGGCCCTGGGTGACATCCAGCAGGACCTGCTGGTGCTGCGCAGTGAGCTGGATGCCCGGCCGGTAGGGCCGGACAGCAAGGAATTCGACGCCTTCCGCCTGCAGACCACGAGGAACATCAATACCCTGCAGACCCAGGTGCAGAACCTGCAGCAGCAGATCAGCGCCGGGGCGCGTTGATCGGATCGATCTCGCTGCGTTGCCATTCCTGCGGCCAGAGTTCGCCATCCAGCTGGTCGAGCCGCCGCTGCAGGACCTTCTGCTTGAAGACCTCGAGGATCTCCACCAGCACGTCGTCCAGGGCGCTGTCCTGGGCGCCGCTGGGCAGGCTCTGATCGAAGCCCTGGTCGGCCAGGCGACTGGCCAGGGCGCGGAAGTCGCGGGTGCGCAGACTGGCCGCCGCTTCCCGCACCAGGCCGTTGACGATGTCGGTGAGCACGCCGTCCAGGGTGTCGGCCAGGCGCTCGCCCATGGGCAGGCGCTTGAGCCGGGCGAGATCCGGGTTGTCGTCCAGGGCGCGCTGCACCACGTCGGCGACCAGCCGCTCCAGGGTGGCGCGATTCTGCGCATAGCCCTGCTCCACCAGGCTCTGGATGCGCAGTGCCATGCCGTCGATCAGCCGCTGCTTTCGCGGGCGCAGGACGCGGTCGATGACGCTCTGGGAGAAGTCGTCGCGGGTATTCAGTTCGTCCTGCAATTCGCCGCAGATCTTGATCATCACCCGGTCCGACAGGTCTTCCATGAGCAGCTGGTAGTAGTGGTCGAACAGGCAATAGGGCCGCCAGCGGCGCATGTCGATCAGGCCCAGACGCTGCAGACGCAACAGCAGCGAGACGATGCGCAGCGCCCGCAGCAGGCGGAAGCCGCCCAGGGGGATGCAGCCGAGCACGTCGTACCAGTGGATGAAGGGATAGTGGTACCAGCGCGCATGCCGCCGTTCGACCACCGCCACCAGCCAGCCGAGCAGCACGTCGGCGATGAAGAAGGCGACGAACACCAGGTCGATGCTGGTGAAGTGGGCGTGGATGCGCTCGCCATAGAAGGCATGGAAACTGGGCAGCAGCGCGGCCAGGGCGCGATTCAGCGGCCCCAGGGCATAGAGGCTGTCGAACAGCAGCAGCGCCAGGTTCAGGCAGACCAGGAGCAGGATCAGGCCGTCCCAGAGTGCCAGCAGTCCCTCGTGGCGGCGCGGCGGTGGCGCCGGGGCCGCGGCTGGCGCGCTCATGGCCGCGCGGCCTGCCAGAGCACCTCGCTCACGCCCTGGCGGCGGGCGACGATGCGCGCCGCGACGAACAGCAGGTCGGACAACCGGTTGAGATAGGGCAGGCCCTGGCCTTCGAGGGGTTCCACGGCGTGCAGGCTACGGCAGCGCCGCTCGGCGCTGCGCGCCAGGGTCCGGCACACGTGGGCCTGGGCGACGGCGCGGGAGCCCCCGGGCAGGATGAAGTTCTCCAGTGGACCCAGCTCGGTGTTCCAGCCGTCGATGGCCTGCTCCAGCCGCTCGATCTCCACCGCGTGCAGGGCACGATAGCTGGGCATGGCCAGTTCGCCGCCCAGGTCGAACAGCCGGTGCTGGCAGGGCGCCAGGACCCTGCTCACCTCGGCCAGCCGCTCGTCCTCCGCCAGGTCGGCGAGCAGCAGGCCCAGGGCACTGTTGAGTTCGTCCACCGCGCCTATGGCCTCGATGCGCGGATGGTCCTTGGGCACCCGGCTGCCGTCGGCGAGGCCGGTGTCGCCGGCGTCGCCCTGGCGGGTGTAGATCTCGGTGAGGCGAAAACCCATGGCACGGCTCCTGGCTGAGTCTAGACCGCGTCGAAATCGGCCTGGACGAGGGGCAGGCGCAGGGTGAAGCAGGTCCCTACGCCGGGCGTGGAGTGCACCTCCATCTGCCCCTTGTGGTTGTTGGTGATGATGAAGTACGACACCGACAGGCCCAGGCCGGTGCCCTGGCCCACTTCCTTGGTGGTGAAGAAGGGCTCGAAGATGCGCTTGCAGATGTCCTCGGGGATGCCGATGCCGTTGTCTTCCACCTGGATCTCCGCCCAGCCGCCGCGCAGCCGGGTGCGCAAGGTGATGCGGCCGTATTCGCCTTCCTCCTCGTCGTCCCTCAGGTGGATGGCCTGGGCGGCGTTCTTCAGCAGGTTGAGCAGCACCTGCTCCAGTTCGTTAGCGATCACCGGCACCGGGCCCAGCGCCGGGTCGAATTCACGCAGGATGGACAGGGTGCGGAAGTCGAAGCCTTCGGCCAGGTCGAAGTCGTTGCCAGCGATCTCGATGGCCTGGTCGATCAGCGGCGGCAGCTCGCTGGCTTCCATCTTGCGATTGCTGCGGCGGCTGAAGGCGAGCATGTGGCTGACGATCTTGGCCGCGCGGCTGCCGGCCTGGTGGATGCCGTCCAGCAGCCGCGGGATCTGCCGGCTCTCCAGGTAGCAGTTCACCGCATTGAGCTCGACGCCGGATTCGGCGGCCTGCTCCAGGTTCTTCGGCAGCTCCGGCGACAGCCGCCGGCGGATGTTCTGCACATTGTGCAGGATGGCGCCGAGCGGGTTGTTGATCTCGTGGGCCATGCCGGCCGCCAGGCCCCCCACCGAGAGCATCTTCTCCGACTGCACCATCATCTCTTCCATGTTCAGGCGCTGGGTGATGTCGTCGATGCGGATCACCACGCCGCGCCCGGCGCCGCCCATCAGCGGGTAGAAGGTGAGGGTGTAGTGGCGGGGGGTGTCGGTCAGCGCCCAGGTCACTCGTTCCACCTTTTCCACCCGCAGCAGTTCGGCGGTGCGGCTCAGTTGCGGCAGGAAAGGCTTGAGCGAGGGAAAGGCCAGGAACACCGGCTGGTTCAACGCCTCGTCCAGCTGGGTGCCGGAGAGGTGGGTGGCCTCCTGGTTCCACTGGGTGACGTAGAACTGCTCGTCCACCGCGATCAACGCCGAGGGCATGGAGTCGATGATGCTGTTGAGGTAGTTCTGGAAGCCGGTGAGCTTCTTCTCGATCTTGCCGCGGACCTGCACCTCCAGCTCCAGCTTGCGGTTGGAGCGGCGGGTTTCCTCGGCCAGGCTCTGCGCCTGGAGTACCGCGTACTGGGCATCGTCGCGGGCGCGCTTGAGTTGCTGCTCGCGGCCCTGGATGCGGCCGAGCATGGTGTTGAAGGATTCCGCTAGGCGCCCCAGCTCGTCCTCACTGCCCTTGCTGGCACGCAGCGAATAGTTTTCCTCGCGGGTCACCTGGCGCGAGAGTTCTTCCAGCTCGCGGATGGGCAGGGTGATGAGCCGCTTGATCTGCCGCGCTACCACCAGCCAGAGCAGGATGCTGAAGGTCAGGATGGCCAGGCTGGCGGTCAGGGTGCCGCGGTAGAAGGCCCCCGGCAATTCGCTGCTGGCCACCAGCAGCAGGTGCCCGGGCGGGCCCTCGGGGCAGGGCAGTTCCACCAGCAGGTTGGTGCGGAATTCGCGCAGGCGCCAGGTCTGCAGTTCCTCGAAGCGCGCCGGTACCTGCAGGCGGTCACCGTTGTGCAGCTCGGCCAGGCGCTGGCCCTGGCTGTCGTAGACCGCCGCCAGGCGCAGGGGCGCATAGCCGTCCAGCTGGTGCAGCTGGGCCTCGGCGGCGTCCGGCGAGGCCAGCACCTCACGGCTGAGCACGGGGCTGGCGAACAGCCGGCCGAGGGTCTGCAGCGCCTGGGGCGCCACGCTTTCCTGGGAGATCCAGTAGGCGGCGCTGATGAAGGTCACGTTGGCCACCACCAGCACCGCGATCATCATCACCAGCAGGGCGGCCAGCAACTTGCGACCGACCGGGAGATTCTTCAGGCGTTTGGCGAGGATCATGGGGCAGCCGTGGTAACAGAGAAGCGGGCAGGGTAGCCCGCAGCTAGTCCACGGGCAATCCACGCTCCGCGAGGCGGGCCTGCAGGCGCTGGTGGACGTCGGTGAGCCGGGGAACCGGCAGGCGCAACCGCCCGGCGATCGGCAGGGCGTGGCCGAGCAGATAGCTCACCTCGGTGCGCTGGCCACGTTCCACGTCCTGCAGCATCGAGGACCTGTTGTTGGCGGTGGCGGCGATCACCGCCTCGACCTCCTGCTGCAGACCCTGGGCCGCCGGGGCAAGGCCCATGGCCTCCAGTAGCGCCACCAGTTCGTCGCACAGCGCCGCCACCTCGGCGGCGTGGTTGCGCAATTCGCCATTGCGGCAGCGATGCAGCACGGTCAGCGGGTTGATGGCGCAGTTGATCGCCAGCTTGCGCCACAGCCGGGCGTCGATGTCGTCGGTCCAGCGCAGCGGAAAACCCAGGGCGCTGAGGGTCTCCAGCCAGGGCGGCGGGGAGTGGCTGCCGAGCTGGTCGCCGATCCAGGTCTGGCCGGCGCCGGCCGCCACCACGTGGAAGTCGGTTTCGCGAAAGGCGCCCTCGGTGGTGCTCGCCCTCAGGCAGCGCGCCCGCGGGATCCGCGCCGCCACCGCGTCCTGGCTGCCGAGGCCGTTCTGCAGCAGGAGGATCTCGGCTTCCGGCTCCAGGCGCGCGGCGACGCTGGCGATGGCGTCCTCGGCGTCGTAGCTCTTGCAGGCCAGCAGCAGCCGGCGGATCGGGTTGGCCGCCTCGGGCGTCTCGGCGGGCAGCGGATAGAGACTGGTGGTCTCGCCCTCGGTGAGCAGCAGGCCGCCCTTGGCGCGGTACTGCGCCAGGCGCGGACGATCGCGCAGGATCAACCGCACCGGTTCGCCACCGCGAAACAGTCGGGCCGCCCAGAGTCCGCCGAGACTGCCGGCGCCCAGCACGTGCCAGCTCACGAACGTGACTCCAACGTCGATTCCTTGCGCATGGTCGGATTCCTGAGGAAGAGGGCCAGTCGTTATAATGGTTGGTCATGCCGCAGCGTCAAGGCTGCCCCATCCCAATTGAGGAGAAAATCCATGCCTTCCTTCGACGTGGTATCGGAGCTGGACAAGCACGAAGTCACCAATGCCGTGGACAACGCCATGAAGGAGCTCGAGCGCCGCTACGACCTGCGCGGCAAGGGCAGCTTCGAGGCCAAGGACCTGACCGTCACCCTTACCGCCGACGCCGATTTCCAGCTCGAGCAGATGCTGGAGATCCTCAAGGTCAACCTGGCCAAGCGCAAGATCGACGTCCAGTGCCTGGAGGTCAAGGACGCCTACGCCTCCGGCAAGACCGTGAAGCAGGAAACCACTCTGCGCGAGGGGATCGACAAGGAGCTGGCGAAGAAGATCGTCGCCCTGATCAAGGACAGCAAGATCAAGGTCCAGGCCGCCATCCAGGGCGAGCAGGTGCGGGTCACCGGCAAGAAGCGCGACGAGCTGCAGGAAGTCATCGCCCTGCTGCGTGGCCAGTCCCTGGGCATGCCGCTGCAGTTCGACAACTTCCGCGACTGAGCCCCGCTCCGGAACCTCTGGGCCTACCGTCCGTCGCACATAGGGCGCCGCCATTGCGGTCGCGCCCGACTTTTTTCCTGTGCGTGGAGAGGTAGACGATGGATTTTAGTGCCCAGACCGATCACCTGCTGACGGCCTTCACGGCCTGGATACCGGTGATCCTGCAATATTGCGGCAAGGTGCTGCTGGCCCTGGTCACCCTGTGGATCGGCTGGTGGATCATCAATCGCCTCACCGGGCGCCTGGCCGCGCTCTTCACCCTGAGGCACATGGACCAGGCGCTGGAAACCTTCGTGGTGACCCTGGTCAACATCGGCCTCAAGGTGATGCTGGTGATCAGCGTCGCCTCCATGATCGGCATCGCCACCACCTCCTTCGTCGCCGCCCTCGGCGCCGCCAGCCTGGCCATCGGCCTGTCGCTGCAGGGCAGCCTGGCCAACTTCGCCGGCGGGGTGCTGATCCTGCTGTTCCGCCCGTTCAAGATCGGCGACTACATCGAGGCCCAGGGCGTGCAGGGCACCGTGGACTCGATCCAGATCTTCCACACCGTGCTGCGCACCGGTGACAACAAGACCGTCACCATCCCCAACGGCAACCTGTCCAACGGCATCATCACCAACCAGTCGCGGCAGACTACCCGGCAGATCGTCTTCGACGTCAAGGTGGGCTATGACGCCGATCTGCAGAAGGCCAAGCAGGTGCTGGCCGACATGGCCAAGGATCCGCGGGTCCTGGACAACCCCGCGCCCGCCATCGTGGTGGCCGGCCTGGGCGATACCTTCATTACCGTCTCCCTGCGCTGCTGGACCGCCAACAGTGACTTCTGGGGTACCCAGTTCACCTTCAACGAGCAGATCCGCGACCGGCTGCGCGCCGAAGGCATCGACATCGCGCTGCCCAGCCGGGTGGTAAAGGTGGTGGACGACAAGGGCGACAACCGCGCCACGGCTGCCGCGCGCGGCGAAGCCTAGCCGGGCCGGGGGCGGCCGCTGGCCGCCTCAGTGTCCCTGGGAGGATTCGCTGGCGACCGGGGCACGGCGCTGGCGCAGCCAGAGCGTCCCGATCAGCAGCAGCGTGGGGATGCCCATCAGGGCGGTCAGGGAGAAGAAGGAGCTGTAGCCGACGTGCTCCACCATGGCCCCCGAATAACCACCCAGTAGCCGCGGCAACAGCAGCATCAGCGAACTGAGCATGGCGTACTGGGTGGCCGAGAACCTCAGGTTGGTCAGGCTCGACAGGTAGGCGACGAAGGCCGAGGTGGCCATGCCGCCGCTGACGTTGTCGGCGCAGATGGTGGCGATCAGCAGCGGGACGTTGGCGCCGGTGGAGGCGATCACCACGAACAGCAGGTTGGTCAGCGCCGAGGCGGCGCCACCGAGGAACAGGATGGGCAGGATCCCCGCCCGGGTGATCAGCACCCCGCCAAGGCCGGCGCCGAGCAGGGTCATGAACACCCCGAAGATCTTGCTGACCCCGGCGATGGTTTCCTTGCTGTAGCCGACGTCGATATAGAAGACGCTGGCCATCACCCCCATGACCGTATCGGACAGTCGATAGGTGGAGATCAGGCCGAGCAGCAGCAGCGCCTGCCACTGGTAGCGCTGGATGAACTCGGTGATGGGCGTGAGTACCGGGGCCATTAGCCGGCGCCCGGGCGCGGTGAGGCACAGCCAGGCGATCAGGGCGTACATCAGGCCCCGTGGCCAGTAGCCCCCGGCGAAGGCCGACAGTCCCCCGGTGACCGCCACGATGAGCACGATCAGCAGGATCACCGAGACCATTTGGTGCACGAAGTCGAAGCGCGGCAGTTCCTCGGCATTGGCCGCGTCACGCAGCCGCAGCGGTTCGCGCATGCGCCGCATGAGGTCGCTCAGCGGCTTGGAGCAATAGCGGCCCCAGGGCGACAGGCAGCCGACGATGAACAGGCTGTAGAGCAGGGCGCGCGGCCAGGCCTGGGCGATCGCCGCATTGATGGCGGCCGGGAGGGAGACCAGCATCACCAGCAGCAGCGCCACCGCCACCAGCTGGTGGTTGAAGCCGAAGCGCGATTCCGCCATGGCCATGGGCGCGACCGGCTCCGGCTCGCGGATCAGCACGCTGGTCACCAGCCCCGGCAACACCAGCAGGGCGAACAGCATGTAGGTGGTGGCCCAGGCGCTCTGGCTGTAGCCGAGTCTGGACGAGCCCAGCTCCTCGGCGAGAAACAGGGCGCCGGCGCTGGCCAGCAGGGCGGCGATGCGATAGCCGGTCATGTAGCAGGCGGCGAGGGCGGCCTGGCGGTCGTCGTCGGCGATCTCCAGGCGATAGGCGTCCACCGCGATGTCCTGGGTGGCCGAGGCGAAGGCCACCAGCACCGCCAGGGCGATCAGCTGCTCCAGGTGCTGCTGCGGATTGCACAGCGCCATGCCGACCAGCCCCAGGCCCACCAGGATCTGCGACAGCACCAGCCAGGAGCGCCGCCTGCCGAGCTTGCCGATCAGCGGCAGCTTCCAGAGGTCGAGCATGGGCGACCAGACCCACTTGAAGGCATAGGCCAGGCCGATCCAGCTGGCGTAGCCGATGGTCTCGCGACTCACGCCCGCTTCGCGCAGCCATACCGAGAGGGTGGAGAACACCAGCATGGCCGGCAGGCCCGCGGCGAAACCCAGCAGCAGCATGGCCAGGCAGGCCCTGGATTTGTAGGTGGAGACGGCTTCACGCCAGAAACGTGCAAACATGCCCTTGGGCTCGGAAAAAACGCGCACTCTACTCGACACTCTCAGCTGGATTCCACCGGTACCGACGCATGTCCACCCGGTCCTCGTGCAGCAACACACCCTCGGCGCGCAAGCGCTCGCGCTGCTCGCGTCCGGACGGGCTGTCGCGGGTCAGGCTCGGCCGGCCATCCGCCGCGATCACCCGATGCCAGGGCAGGGCGCTGCCCTCCGGCAAGCGCCCCAGTACCCAGCCCACCCAGCGCGCCCCACGCCCCAGGCCGGCGAGCTCCGCCAGCTGGCCGTAGCTGACCACCCGCCCTGCGGGAATGGCAGCCAATGCCAGGAAGACCGCCTGGCGACGAGGTTCGGGGGGAGGAGAGGCGGTCATGACGTCCTGTTGCTCCGGGGACAGAGTGCCAGTGTGCCGAAAAGTTTGGTTACGGTGGTGCTGAAACGTGTCGAGCTGCCGCATTCTTCCAGGATGACCCTCCTTTGGGCGGTATTTCCGGAAACTTGCCTAACTTTTACCCAGCAACGGTTGCGCCGACCTCAGGCACCCGGATAATCGCGGCCTCTCGTTTCGTTACCTTTCCACCCAAGTCCACCCAAGGTGTCCTGGTGCCCATGCGTTTTCGATTCCTTTCCTCGCTCGCGCTGTTGTCACTCGCTTCCTTCGCCCACGCCGACACGGTCTGGCTGAAGAACGGCGACCGTCTCACCGGAACCATCAAGCTGCTCGACAGCAAGAAGCTGCTGCTGCAGACCGAATATGGCGGCAACATTCCCCTGTCGTGGGACAAGATCAAGACCCTGCAGCGTGATAACCCCGTCATCGTCCAGCGCGGCAAGTACGAGCCCGACTTCCCGGTGGAAAGCCTCAAGCCGGCCGACGACGGCCAGGTGGTGGTCACTACCGCGGACGGCCAGCAGACCGTGCCCCTGGCGAGCATCACCCAGATCGTGCCGCCGCGCCCCTTCCTGCGCGACTTCGCCTGGAAGGGCAACATCGATGCCGGTCTGGACTACATCAGTTCTTCCGAAGACAGCGAAAAGTACGACATCGACTTCAAGACCCAGGCACGGCATGGCATGTGGCGGCACAATGCCAATGGCAGCTATGACCGCTACGAAGCCGATGGCGCGGTATCGACCAGCAAGTACGATCTGCAGTACGCGCTGGATCGCTTCTTCGACGAGAAATTCTTCTGGCAGGGCCGCGCCGAATACAAGCGCGACTGGATCCAGGAACTGGCCAAGCAGCGCACCATAGGTACCGGTCCCGGCTACCAGTTCTGGGATAACGAACTGGGCGCCTTCTCCCTCACCGGGCTGCTCAACCACAACCGCTACCAGTACAAGGACGGTGGTTCCGACCAGTTCCTCTCGGCCAGCATGAAGTGGGACTACAACCGCTACCTCTACGGTCAGACCATCCAGTTCTTCACCACCGGCGAGATCGGCCGGCCGCTGGACAACACCGCCAACCTCACCTTCGACGGCGACGTCGGCCTGAGGTACAAGGTGACCAACTGGGCGTCCCTGAACCTCAAGGCGTCCAAGGAGCTCACCAGCGGCGCCGAGGGCAACGTCAACCAGACCGAGTACACCGCCGGCGTCGGCGTCTCCTGGTAACGTCATATTTCCCTGAGCGCTGTGCATACCGTCAAGGCCGCGATTCTCGCGGCCTTTTCGTCTGCGCGCGGCCCGGTGCGAGCACCTTGAAATCGGCCTGGTCGCCTCCATCTCTTGGCTTTCAACCGGTTTCTACCGTGAAGGACTCGAGATGCGCGTGACCGCCTTACTCTTCTTGCTGTTTCCCTTTGTGGAACTGGCCGTTCTCATCAAGATCGGCAGCGAAATCGGCGTGCTCGCCACCTTCGCCCTGCTGCTGCTGAGCTTCCTGATCGGCGTCGCCCTGCTGCGCATCGCCGGTTTCACCACCCTCTGGCGCATCCGCATGCGCCTGGCCCAGGGGCAGATGCCCGAGCAGGAAGTCATCCAGGGCCTGACCCTGGCGATCGCCGGCGCCCTGCTGATCTTCCCCGGCTTCATCAGTGACGTCCTGGCCCTCGTCTGCCTCCTGCCGGTCACCCGCAAGGCCCTGCTGGGCGCGGTGATCGCCCGGGTGACCCGACGCCATCCCGGTGCCCAGGGCTATCAGCCGGGTCCTGGCCATTCCGCGCCCCATCGCCCCGAGGTCATCGAAGGTGAAGTGATCCACCGCGATGAGGAAAAACGCTAAAAATTTTGCGGGCCACCCTTGAAATGCCTGGCGACAACCTCATGTAGCGGACACCGCAAGGTTGTCGCCGCGAGGCGAGCAGGTTTCGCGTCCTGTCATGCACGGGGCGCACCCGGCGCAGCCGGTCAAAACAAACTGCCGATGCAGTCATCGGCGCTGGAAACACTCAGAACTTTGGGAGATACGACAATGGCGCTTCGTCCTCTGCATGATCGCGTTGTGATCCGTCGCAGCGAAGAAGAGACCAAATCCGCTGGCGGCATCGTGCTGCCGGGCTCGGCTGCCGAAAAGCCGAACCGCGGTGAAGTGGTTGCCGTAGGCACTGGACGCGTGCTGGACAACGGTGAAGTCCGGGCTCCGGCGGTAAAAGTGGGTGACAAGGTGGTGTTCGGCCCCTACTCCGGCAGCAATGCCATCAAGGTCGATGGCGAAGAACTGCTGGTGATGGCCGAGTCCGAAATCCTGGCCGTCATCGAAGGCTGATCCCCGCTCACTTTTCGAATTTCTTAGAGGAAACAGAACATGGCTGCAAAAGACGTCAAATTCGGTGACTCCGCGCGCAAGAAGCTGCTGACCGGTGTCAACACCCTGGCCGACGCCGTCAAGGCCACCCTGGGCCCGAAAGGCCGCAACGTGGTTCTGGAGCGTAGCTTCGGTGCTCCCCTGATCACCAAGGACGGCGTTTCCGTCGCCAAGGAGATCGAGCTCAAGGACAAGATCGAGAACATCGGCGCCCAGCTGGTGAAAGACGTGGCCTCCAAGGCCAACGACGCGGCCGGCGACGGCACCACCACCGCCACCGTACTGGCCCAGGCCATCGTCACCGAAGGCCTGAAGTCCGTGGCTGCCGGCCTGAACCCGATGGACCTGAAGCGCGGCATCGACAAGGCCACCGCTGCCGTCGTCGCCGAGCTGAAGAACCTGTCCAAGCCCTGCGCCGACAGCAAGGCCATCGCCCAGGTAGGCACCATCTCCGCCAACTCCGACGACAGCATCGGCAACATCATCGCCGAAGCCATGGAGAAGGTTGGTAAAGAAGGCGTCATCACCGTCGAAGAAGGCTCGGGCCTGGAAAACGAACTGTCCGTCGTCGAAGGCATGCAGTTCGACCGTGGCTACCTGTCGCCCTACTTCATCAACAAGCCCGACACCATGTCCGCCGAGCTGGACAGCCCGCTGCTGCTGCTGGTCGACAAGAAGATCTCCAACATCCGTGAACTGCTGCCGGTGCTGGAAGCTGTCGCCAAGGCCGGTCGCCCGCTGCTGATCGTCGCCGAAGACGTCGAAGGCGAAGCCCTGGCCACCCTGGTGGTCAACAACATGCGCGGTATCGTCAAGGTCGCTGCCGTCAAGGCGCCCGGCTTCGGTGATCGTCGCAAGGCCATGCTGCAGGACATCGCCATCCTGACCGGCGGTACCGTCATCTCCGAAGAAGTCGGCCTGAGCCTGGAAAGCACCACCCTGGAGCACCTGGGTCAAGCCAAGCGTGTGGTCCTGAACAAGGAAAACACCACCGTCATCGACGGCGCCGGCGTCGAGGTCGACATCCAGGCCCGCATCAAGCAGATCCGTGCCCAGGTCGAAGAAACCTCTTCCGACTACGACAAGGAGAAGCTGCAAGAACGTCTGGCCAAGCTGGCCGGCGGTGTTGCCGTGATCAAGGTTGGCGCTGCCACCGAAGTCGAGATGAAAGAGAAGAAAGCCCGCGTCGAAGACGCCCTGCACGCGACCCGTGCTGCGGTGGAAGAAGGCGTGGTGCCTGGTGGCGGTGTCGCCCTGGTGCGTGCCCTGGACGCCCTGAAGGATCTGAAGGGCATCAACGAAGAGCAGAACGCCGGTATCAACATCCTGCGTCGCGCTGTCGAAGCGCCCCTGCGCCAGATCGTCACCAACGCCGGTGACGAAGCCTCCGTCGTGCTGGACAAGGTCAAGCAGGGCAGCGGCAACTACGGCTACAACGCCGCCACCGGCGAATACGGCGACATGCTGGAATTCGGCATCATCGACCCGGCCAAGGTGACCCGCAGCGCGCTGCAGGCGGCTTCGTCCATCGCTGGTCTGCTGATCACCACCGAAGCCATCGTGGCTGAGCTGCCGAAAGACGACGCAGCCCCGGCCATGCCCGACATGGGCGGCATGGGTGGCATGGGCGGCATGATGTAAGAGCCGCTCCGGCCCTCGGGCCGAGCCGAGCCCCGGTGTTCCTCGCGGACACCGGGGCTTTTTCATGTTCGGTATTCCTGAAGGCGCGCACGCCGCTGCGCTGGTCGAGGTCGCTGGTGGCAGGTAGGCTCTGCGTCGAACAGGCAACAGCGGCCCCTGCGGTGGGCCCGGGCAAGAGGTCGGCGACATGCGTATCCTGGTGGTGGAAGACAACAAGGACATCCTCAGCAACCTGCTGGACTACCTCAGCCTCAAGGGCTACAGCGTGGATTGCGCCCAGGATGGCCTGTCCGGCCTGCACCTGGCCGCGACCGAGCACTACGACCTGCTGATCCTCGACATCATGCTGCCGGGTATCGACGGCTACACCCTCTGCCAGCGCCTGCGCCAGGATGCCCGGCGCGATACCCCGGTGATCATGCTCACCGCCCGTGACCAGCTCGACGACCGCCTGGAAGGCTTCCGCTCCGGCGCCGACGACTACCTGGTCAAGCCCTTCGCCCTGTCCGAGCTGGCCGCCCGCGTCGAGGCGGTGATGCGGCGCACCAAGGGCGGCGGCCGTCGCCAGTTGCAGGTGGCGGATCTCAGCTATGACCTGGACACCCTGGAAGTGAGTCGCGCCGGGACGCCGCTCAAGCTCAATCCCATCGGTCTGAAAATCCTCGCCCTGCTGATGCAGAAGAGCCCCCACGTGGTGCGCCGCGAGGTATTGGAGGAGGCGGTCTGGGGCGAGGACTATCCGGACAGCGACAGCCTGCGCAGCCACGTCCACCAGCTGCGCCAGGTGATCGACAAGCCGTTTGCCCAGCCACTGCTGCGGACCATCCACGGCGTGGGCTACAAGCTGGTCGAGCAGGATTAGCCATGGAATATCACCTGAGCCTGTCGCGGCGGATCGTCATCGCCTTCGTGCTGATGACCTTTCTGGTCGGCGGCGTGTTTTCCCTGGGGATCGTCGCAGTGGTCCACACCGTCGAGGAACGGCTGATCTCCACCGACCTGCGCAACGAACTGGACCGCATGGTACAGCGCGACATGAGACGCGGCGGTCAACCGGTGCTGGACCCCGACATGCGCCTGTATTTCGTGCCGCTGGCCGAGGCCGCGCACCTGCCCGAGCACCTGCGCGACCTGCCGGCGGGCTTCAGCGAGGTGGAGGAAGACCATCAGTACTTCTACGCCTACGTGGCCGAGATCGACGGCAACCACTTCGTGCTGTTGCAGAACCAGAGCGATTTCGAGGCACGCGAACGCCTGCTCTACAAGGTGGTGCTCATCGGCTTCCTGATCAGCGTGGCATTGGCCTGGCTGCTGGGTTGGGCGCTGGCGCGGCGGGTGATCGCCCCCGTGGTGCGGCTGGCAAGGCAGGTACGCCGCCGCGACCAGATCCTCGATGTGACGCCGCCGCTGGCACCGGACTACGCCAAGGACGAGGTCGGCGAACTGGCCGGCGCCTTCGACGATGCCTTCGATCGCCTGCGGGCGGCCCTGGCGCGCGAGCGCCTGTTCACCAGCGACGTCAGCCATGAGCTGCGCACCCCGCTGATGGTGATCAATTCCTCCTGCGAACTGCTGGCCGCCACGCCGGACCTGCCGCCACGGGCCAAGGGCCCGCTGGAGCGCATGACCCGTGCGGCGCGGGAGATGCAGGAGCTGGTACAGACCTTTCTCGCCCTGGCGCGCAACCAGGGTGACAGCGATACCCAGGTACCGCGGGCCACCCTGGCCGAGGTGGCGCGCCGGCAGACCGCGGAATGGCAGGCGGCGGTGGAGGCCAAGGGCTTGCAGTGGCGCCTGAGCGTGGCGCCGGAGGCCGATTGCTATCTCTGGCACGAACCCTTCCTGCGCTCGGTGATGAGCAACCTGCTGCGCAACGCCCTGCACTACACCGAGCGCGGCTACATAGGGCTGCAGGTCGGGGCCACCGGTTTCGCCGTCGAGGACAGCGGGGTGGGCATTCCCGAGGAGCAGCGCGAGGCCATGTTCCAGCCCTTCGTGCGCGGCGCCGAGGGGCGCGGCGAGGGCCTCGGGCTGGGCCTGTCGCTGGTGCGACGGATCTGCCAGTTGCAGGGCTGGAGCGTGGCCCTGGGCGATAGCGCGGTGGGCGGCTGCCGCTTCGACATCAGTCTCGGCGACGACAGGGTAGCAGCCTGAGATGACAGAATTTTCACAAGCGCTTGACCGGGGTTTGACAGCGGCCTGAGTAGGGTAGCGGCACCTCTCTACTCCCAGGAGCCGCCTCCGTGAAAGCGCCCATCGACCTGCCCTTTTCGCAAAAGTACGATGCCGACCACGCTCGCCAGTATTTCCTGAAGCACCAGGACGGGCTGGCTCGCCGCCTCTCCAACTGGCGCGACCAGCAACTGGCTCGTCAGGCACTGAGCATCGCCGGCCAGCCCAACCTGGTACTGGACCTGCCCAGTGGCGCCGGGCGCTTCTGGCCGCTGCTGGCGGAAAAGCGCAATCGAGTGATCATCGGCGCCGACTATTCGGAAAACATGCTGGCTACCGCCCGGGAGCAGCAGCCCGCGGAGGTCGTCGCCCGGGTCAAGACCCTGCAGACGTCGGCTTTCGCTATCGACTTGTCCGACAATTCTGTAGATTGCATCTTCTGTATGCGCCTGCTGCACCACGTCGGCGAGTCGGCGGACCGCCTGGCCCTGCTGCAGGAGTTCCACCGGGTGACCCGCGACAGCGTCATCCTGTCGCTGTGGGTCGACGGCAACTTCAAGGCCTGGCGTCGCCAGGCGCTAGAGCGCCGCCGGCAGGCGCAAGGCCGCGACCGTGGCGGCTACCAGAACAGATTCATCGTCGAGCGCAGCCAGTTCGAGGCGGAGGTCGCCCAGGCCGGCTTCGTCGTCGACCGGGCCCTGGACTTCCTGCCGGGCTATGCCATGTGGCGGGTCTACGTCCTGCGCAAGGCCAATTGACGCTATTCCAGAACAAGAGAGGCAGCTGATGGGAGCCGTGACGCAGGGCGAAGAGGGTTTCGAGCGCTGGTGGAACACCGCCGGCGACTGGGTGGAAGCCCCCAACGTGCGCCGCGGCGGCGAGAGTGGCGTCCAGCGCCTGCGCCTGCCCGACGGCACCCTGGCCTACGTCAAGCGCCAGGTCGGCCATCTCTATCGCAGCCTGCGCCATCCCCTGGGGCGTCCCACCGCCCTGCGCGAGCGCGATGCCCTGCTCGCCTTTCGCGAGCTGGGCATCAAGGTGCCCGAGCTGCTGTTCTGCGCCGCCCGGCAAGCCCAGGGCGGGTGGCGCGCGCTGCTGGTCAGCGCCGCCCTGGAGGGCTACCAGGATCTCGATCAGTGGTACGCCGAGGGCGCTGGCAGTCATCTCAGCGAGGCGGAGCACGAGCGCTTCCTGACCGCCCTGGGAGGTGTGCTGGCGCGCATGCACAGCCATCGCTGGCAGCATGGCTGCCTCTATCCCAAGCACATCTTCGTCGCCGAGCGGCAGGGCAGCGCGGGCAAGGAATTCTCCGTCGCCCTGCTCGATCTGGAGAAATGTCGGCAGCGACTGTCATTGGCGACGGCCGCCCGTCGGGATATGCTGCAATTACGCCGCCATTCGTCGTGGAACGCTGCGCAATGGCGAACTCTCCTCTACGGTTACCAACAAGCGTTGGGACGACAGATCAGAGGGTTGGAGCCATGACTTCACAAATTACTCGAGGTTTGCTGATCGCGGCTTTCTGTGGCGTCACCACCTTGGCCTATGCGAGCTGGTTGCGTCCGGCGGCCGCGGTGGTCGGTAGCGAGGAACTCAGCTATTGCCAGACCCCGGTCGCGCGGAATCTGGCTACCTCCAATACCGGCAGCCACGACCTGCTGCTCTTCCTGTTCGGCATGACCCAGACCCACAACCGCTGATCCCAGCGCGGTCAAGGTCCTTTCGCTTCCCAGCCAAGTTCGGCATGCTGTCGATTGACCAATCGCTGCCGAGCCCCGCCAATGTTGGCCGATAGTTTTTCCGAGCAGGCCGTGCAGAGCCTGTTGGACACCGATTTCTACAAGCTCACCATGATGCAGGCCGTCCTGCACAACTATCCGAACGCGGAAGTCGAATGGACCTTTCGCTGTCGCAATGACGAAGACCTGCGACCCTACCACGCGGCCATCCAGGCCGAAATCGATGCCCTCGCCGACGTCGCCATCAGCGACAGCCAACTGGCCTTTCTCGAGCGCATCGCCTTCATCACCCCCGATTTCATCCGCTTCCTGCGGCTATTCCGCTTCAATCCATCCTATGTCTTCCTCGGCGAGGAAGAGGGCCGCTTCACCCTGACCCTGAAGGGGCCCTGGCTGCATCTCATCCTGTTCGAGGTGCCCATCCTGGCGCTGATCAGCGAGGTGCGCAATCGCCAGCGCCATGCCGAGCTGCCGCTCCAGGTGGCCCAGGATCAGCTCTATCGCAAGTTCGACTGGCTGGCGCGCGAAGCCGGCGCCGATGAGCTGGCCGAATTCAAGATGGCCGACTTCGGCACCCGGCGGCGTTTCTCCTATGGCGTGCAGGAGATGGTGGTGCGCAGCCTGAGGGATGATTTCCCCGGGCGTTTCGTTGGCACCAGCAACGTGCACCTGGCCTGGAAGCTGGGAGTCGCTCCCCTGGGCACCATGGCCCACGAATGGCTCATGGCGCACCAGCAGCTGGGACCGCGGTTGATCGACAGCCAGATCGCCGCGCTCGATTGCTGGGTGCGCGAGTATCGCGGTCAGCTCGGCATCGCCCTGACCGACACCATCACCATGGACGCCTTCCTGCGCGATTTTGATCTCTACTTCGCCAAGCTCTTCGACGGCCTGCGCCACGACAGTGGCGATCCGCTGCAGTGGGCGGAAAAGGCCATCGCCCACTACCAGCAGCTGGGCATAGACCCCCTGACCAAGACCCTGGTGTTTTCCGACTCGCTCAACCTGGAAAAGGCCCTCGCCCTGTTCCGCGCCCTGCGCGAGCGGATCAACGTGAGCTTCGGCATCGGCACCCATTTCACCTGCGACATCCCCGGGGTGCAGCCGATGAACATGGTGCTCAAGATGAGTCGCTGCAACGGCCAGCCGGTGGCCAAGATCTCCGACGCGCCCGGCAAGGCCCAGGGCGGCGAGCCGGACTTCCTGCACTATCTGCGGCACGTCTTCCAGGTCGACGGCGCCTGAGCCTGTTCGAAGCCTGCTGCGCGTCGGCCAGAGGGCGTTGAAAAGCTACGGGGTCGCCAGCCCCACCTGGGCGGCCCCGACGGAACGCTCATCTACTACTCGTTGACTCGGACGCGAGCCCGGTCGAGCACGAGTTCGATCCGCCTCCTCAGGCGTTCGGTTCGCTAGTGCTCACTCTTCGAGCCAGCCGTTGGCGGTTACTGCCCTTGGTCGTTGCGCGTTGGCTGGCGCCAGCTCGCGAGCGTTTGAACAGGCTCCGAGTCACGGCCTTTGGTCTCAGGACGAGCAACTGATCTCGAGATGCTTGCCCCAGTCCGGAGGCCGCTGGGCGAACCGCTCGCGGCCTGGTTGAGCCTCGAAGGGACGCGAGAGCACCTCGTGCAGCAGTCGCACCTCGCGGTAATCGCCCGCTTCGGCTTGTTCGATGGCCTGTTGTGCCAGGTAGTTGCGCAGGACGTAGAGCGGATTGACCGCGTTCATGCGCGCGGTCCGGTCGGCTGGCGCACCGCCTTCGGCGTCCAGGCGGGCGCGATAGGCCTGGCTCCAGTCGTCGAAGCCACGCAGGTCGATGAAATCCTCGCGGACCCGGGCAAGGGCGGCCTCGGGCGCCTCTTCGCCCAGCCGGCGGAAGAACAGCGGATAGTCCACGCCGCCCTGTTGCATCAGGGCCAGCAGGCGTTCGACCAGCTCCTGGTCTTCATCGCGCGCTTCCTGCAGGCCCAGCCGCCGCCGCATCAGGTCCAGGTAGTGCGCCTGGTAGAGCGGCAGGAACAGAGCGATGCTTTCCTGCAGGGTCTCGACCGCCACCTTGGGCGTCAGCGCCTGGGCCAGGGCCGCCAGGTTCCAGTGGGCGATGGGTACCTGGTTGCTGTAGGAGTAGCGCCCCGTGTGGTCGGAATGGTTGCAGATGAACTGGGCGTCGAAGTCGTCGAGGAAGGCGAAGGGCCCGAAGTCGAAGGTCAGGCCCAGGATCGAGAAATTATCGGTGTTCATCACGCCATGGCAGAAGCCATAGGCCTGCCAGTGGGCGATCAGCCGCGCGGTACGCTCCACCACCTCGCGGAACAACGCCGCCCAGGGCTCGGGCGTGGCCAGCAACTCGGGGAAATGCGCGGCCAGGACGTGTTCACCCAGCTGTTCGAGCAGCGCATGCTGGCGGGTGTAGTAGAAGTATTCGAAATGGCCGAAGCGCACATGGCTGGGGGCCATGCGCAGCAGGGTGGCACCGGTTTCCAGTCGCTCGCGCACCACCTGGGTGGAGGAGCCGATCACGCAGAGGGCGCGGGTGGTCGGGATGCCCAGGGCGTGCAGCGCCTCGGAGGCGAGGAATTCGCGGATGGAAGAGCGCAACACGGCGCGACCGTCGCCCATGCGCGAATAGGGCGTGAGGCCGGCACCCTTGAGATGCAGGTCCCAGTGCTCGCCGCGGTCGTTCACCACCTCGCCCAGCAGCAGGCCGCGGCCATCGCCCAGGCGCGGGTTGTAGGAGCCGAACTGGTGGCCGGAATAGACCATCGCCCGCGGCTCGGCGCTGTCCCACAGCTGGGCGCCGGCGAACACCTGGGTGAATTCGGGCGTTGCCGCCTCGGCCGGGTCCAAGTCCAGCAACGCCATGGCCGCGGGCGAGGCAACCACCAGCCGCGGATCGTCCAGCGGCCGCGGCTCGATGTGCGTGGAGAAGTCATCGCCCAGACGGGCGAATCTGTTGTCGAAGGTCAGGTCGAGCAGCTGTTTCATGGGTATCCCGGCAGGTTAGCGCAGCGGCCGTCAGGCCTTGGTCGGCTTGGGATCCTCGGCCTCCTGCTGGGCATCCCCTTCAGGTAGGAGGGGCGTTTTGCCCAGTTGTTTCTCCGCGCCGTGACGATTCTTCAGGGTGATCTCCATTTGCGGCGTGGACAGCAGGTTGATGCCGGCGTCGCGCAGCAGTTGATCGATCCGCCGGATCAGCTCGTCGGTGGCGGCGCTGCGGTCGCCCAGCTCGCGCACATAGATGCGCAGCTCGTGGTCCAAGGTAGTGGCGCCGTAGTGGATGACGTACAGCGAGGGTTCGGGATCGTGCAGCACCCGTACGTTTTCCTTCACCGCCTGCATGATCAGCTGCTGGGCCTGGGCCAGGTCGGTGCCGCGGTTGATACCGAAGGTCAGCACGATGCGGGTGACGGTGTCGGTCAGCGTCCAGTTGATCAGCTGGCTGGTGACGAAGGTCTTGTTCGGCACCACCACCGACTTGCGGTCGGCATCGGTGATGTGGGTGGCGCGGATGCGGATCTTGTTGACCGTGCCGGTCACGTTGCCGATGGTGATCAGGTCGCCGACCCGCACCGGGCGCTCGAAGAGGATGATCAGGCCGGAGATGAAGTTACCGAAGATCTCCTGCAGGCCGAAACCCAGGCCGACGGAGAGGGCCGTGGCCAGCCACTGCAGCTTGTCCCAGCTGACCCCTAGGGTCGCCAGGGTGGTGACGGTACCGAAGCCGACGATGACGTAGGAGAGCAGGGTGGTGGTGGCGTAGGCGCTGCCCTGGGCCAGGTTCAGCCGCGACAGCACCAGCACCTCCAGCAAGCCGGGCAGGTTGCGCGCCAGGGCGACGGTGAGCGCGGCGATGACCAGGGCGATGATGAACACCCGCAGTGTCAGGGGGACCTGGGTGGCCGCGGCGCCGGTGCCGCTGGTGTATTGGTAGAGGGTGACGTTGTCCAGGTAGGAGAACACCGCCACCACGTCGGCCCAGACCAGGTAGAGCACACCGAGGAAGGCCAGCAGCAGGGTCAGGCGCAGCAGGCGCGAGGATTGCTGGTTGACTTGCTCCATGTCCAGGGTCGGCTCCTGCACCACCTCGACGCCCTCGGCGTCCTCCTGCTGCGCCTGGCGCTTCTGGATGGCGCGCTGGTAGGCGAGGCGCCGTGCGGCCACGCTCAGGCCGCGGGCCAGGGTAGCCTCGAGGATGATCCAGGCCATCAGCACATAGAGGGTGTCCACCAGGCGGTCGGTGAGCTTGAGCGCGGTGTAGTAGTAGCCGAACAGCACGGCGAAGAACAGCACGGCCGGGATGGCGGTGATCATCAGGCCGAGCAGCAGGCGGAAGAACGGCAGGCGCTCGCGGGCGGTGGCGTTGAGCAGCGAGCGGCCCAGCATCCAGGCCAGGCTGGCGTAGGCGACCAGCACGATGAGGATGCCGAGGACGTCGTCGGCCAGTCCGGCCAGCTGACGCTCGGCGATGGCGACCACGGCCATCAGCGCCAGGGCCAGCAGCCCCACCCGGCGTACCAGCCGGCGGAGTGACTGCGCCTGGGGCCGGGCCCAGCGGAAGTGGGTCTCGGCCACGCCGCCGGAGGCCAGCAGGCGATAGACCGTGTAGAACACCAGCCAGCCGGCGGCGATCTCCAGCAAGGCCGCGCCTATAGCGGCGTTGACGCCGCGCTCGTCTCCTTCCAGGGCCACGCCGCCCAGCCAGAGCACCAGGCTCGCCGGCAGGCCGAGCAGGATGGTGAGCAGCACGGCCTGGGGCGTGTGCAGCTGGCTGTCGCGCTGGTAGTGGCCGATATCCTGGTTGAGCCGGTTGACCCGCGCATGGATGCGTGGCCGCTGCCAGATCAGGGTAGCGAAGGCCAGCACCAGCGGCAGCAGCAGCAGCGGCCGCTCCGCCAGGCCCACGTAGAGTTCGTGGAGGCTGGAGCCCCAGGGGACGTCGCGCAGTTGCTGCGTCAGCTTACGCGGGGCGCTCTTCACCCAGTTCCAGTCCAGCGGCTTGTTGCTGGGAATCCAGAACATCTGCTCGTCGAGGGTGCCGCGCAGGCTGCTGATGGTGGTCTGCAACTGGCGCTGATTGAGTTGCAGGTCGATGGATTCGCTGAGCAGCGAATTGAGTTCGGTATTGAGTCTTTCCTGCAGCTCGCTGCGGGTCTTGAGCAGGTCGAGCAGCTGCTGGCGCAACTGCGGCGTGACCTTCTCCGGCGGTTGCTGGGCCAGCAGGTTGCTGACGTAGGCCTCCGGATTGGCGATCTGCGCCCGCTGCTGATTCAGCTCGAACTGATAGAGCCGCAGATCGGCGATGTCGTCGGTGAGGTCCTTGTTGACCTTGACCGAAGGCAGCGCCGCGCGCTGCTGGTAGAGCAGCTTGGACAGCAACACACTGCCCTTGAGCACGCTGATCTGCTGATCCATGTTCTCGGTGGTCTGCTTGAGTTGATCCAGCTGCTGGCGGGACTCGAGGTTGCGGCGGTTGAGATCGTTGAGTCTGTCGGTGGCGCGCAGCAGGTAATCGGACAGCTGCAGGTTGAGCCCGGTCTCCTGGGACAGCACATCGTCACCGGCGGTCTTTTCCGATTCGCGCGAGGCCTCGGCCAGGGTCTTCTCGGACTGCTGGCGCCGCTTGCCGCTGATGAGGGTCTGCAGGTCCAGGGTCTCCTGCTCGTAGCGCTTGACCTGTTCGCTGAAGAGTTCGCGGCGGACGGCGCCAAGGTCCTGCAGGACGCTGTTGCCGGCCAATTCTTGGCGCAGCAGCTGGATCTGCGCATTGGCCGCGGCCTGTTCCGCCAGCAACTGGCCACGCCGCTCGGCGGTGAGGGCCTTGGCATTCTCCCGTCCCGTCTTGAGCAGGTCGGCGATCTGCTGCAGGCGCGTCTGCAGGTTGGCGATGTCCACCTGGGCACGCTCGGGGCGGGTCTGGGCGTTGATCACCAGGCTGTTGGCCGCGTTGAGGTCGTCCTGCACGCTGTTGAGTGCCAGGCTGGTCTCGCTCAGGCGCTGCTCCAGGGCCTGGGGCGTGGCGCCGGCATAGCGCTGGTCGGCCGGCTTGACCGGCTCGGCGCGCAACCGGGCCAGTTGCCGCTGGGCATCCTTGGTCTGCTGGGGCGCCTGGGCCAGTTGCTGGCGCAGGTCGGTCAGCTGCTTGACGTACTGGTCGCGCTGGTCGAGCAGTTTCAGCGTCTGCTGCAGGCTGTCCTGGGCAGCGCTCTGCTCGGCGGCGGGCAGCTTGCGATCGGCCAGCCCGCTCAGGCTCTGCTGAACCTGCTGGGCATCGGGCAGCGCGGCTTCCTGCGCGGAGACGGGAAGGGTGAACAGGCAACCGCAGAGAGCGGCGGCGCGAAGCAGGGCGGACAGGCGGTGCATGCGGCAGGCGTCGGGCAGTGGAAAGGCGCGAGGTTAAAGCCAGGCTGCCCAGGGTGCAAGGCAGGGCCGTCCGCGCCGCGAACCCCGTTCATCCGCGGTTAAAGAAAGAGCGCGGGGCCGCTGCTGCCGCCTTCGGGAAACTTCACGCCGACCTTGCGCACGCGCTTGTTCTCGATGGCCGCGACGATCCAGACCAGGCCGTTCCATTCCACCAGGTCGCCGACGATGGGTTCGCCGCCGATCTCGTGGGTGATGAAGCTGCCCAGGCGCTGGTTGCCGTCCACGTTGCCCAGTTGCAGACCGTACAGGGCCGCCACGGCGCTGAGTTCGGCGTCGGCTTCCAGGACGAAATCGCCGAAGAATCTCTGGGTCTGCTGGGGTGCCTGGCTGAACAGGCGACCTAGGGCCGGCAGGTCGTGCTCATGGCCGACCACGCAGAGGATGTCACCGGCCTCCAGGGTGGTACTACCCGAGGGGTGCAGCAGCGTCTCGCCGCGGAACAGCGCGGCGATGCGGGTACCCTCGGGCATCTTCAACTCGCGCAGGGCGGCACCGATGCACCATTTCTCTGCGCCTAGGCGATAGATGAACAGCTCCCATTCGCTGGTGGGGTGCACCTGCAGCCCGGCGCGGGAGAAGGGCGCCGGTTCCGGGGGGACCGTCACCTTGAGCAGCTTGGCCGCCAGTGGCAGGCTGGAGCCCTGTACCAGCAGCGACACCAGCACGATAAAGAAGGCCACGTTGAAGAACAGCTGTGCCTGGGGCAGCCCGGCCATCATCGGGAAGACCGCCAGGATGATGGGCACCGCGCCGCGCAAGCCGACCCAGGCGATGAAGGCCTTCTCGCGGTCGTGGAAGGCGCGGAAGGGCAGCAGGCCGATGGCCACCGACAGCGGGCGGGCGACCAGGATCATCCACAGCGCCAAGCCCAGGGCGGGCAGGGCGATGGGTAGCAGGTTGTGCGGCTCCACCAGCAGCCCCAGCACCAGGAACATGCCGATCTGCGCCAGCCAGGCCATGCCGTCGAGCATGTGCAGCATGCTGTGCCGGCTGCGGATCGGCCGGTTGCCCAGCAGCAGGCCGGCCAGGTAGACGGCGAGGATGCCGCTGCCGTGGGCGGCATTGGTCAGGGCGAAGATCAGCAGGCCGCCACTGATGGCCAGCAGCGGATAGAGGCCGTCGGCCAGGTGGATACGGTTGATCAGTTGCAACAGCAGCCAGCCGCCGCCGAGGCCGATGACGCCGCCGATGGCGAATTCGCTGACGAAGTGGCCCAGCAGGCTCCAGGTGAAGCCAGTCTGGCCGCTGGCGAGCATCTCGATCAGGGTGACGGTGAGAAACACCGCCATGGGGTCGTTGCTGCCCGACTCGATTTCCAGGCTGGCGGTGACCCGTTCGTTGAGGCCGCGACCACCGAGCAGCGAGAATACCGCGGCGGCGTCGGTGGAGCCGACGATGGCACCGATCAGCAGGCCCTGCAGCAGGCTGAGATCGAACAGCCAGGCCGCGGCGATGCCGGTCAGGCCGGTGGTGATCATCACTCCCACGGTGGCCAGTGACAAGGCCGGCCAGAGAGCCACCCGGAAGCTCGACACCCGGGTGCGCATGCCGCCATCGAGCAGGATCACCGCCAGGGCCAGGTTGCCCACCAGGTAGGCCATCGGATAGTTGTCGAAGGCGATGTGCCCGGGCCCGTCGACCCCGGCGAACATGCCGACCACCAGGAAGATCACCAGGATCGGGATGCCGATCCGCGAGGAAATCGAGCTGACCAGAATCGACAGGCCGATCAGCACCGCACCGATCAAGAACAGACTGTTGATGGTGACGGCGTCCAAGCGCGACTCCTGTGGCAAAGGATTGAAGAACCTAGGGATTTAACCCGCTGGGCGGTCGGGGTGTCAAAGCGCAGCGCCGCTGGCGGCGGAGGAAGACGGTACACTTTGGGGCTGTCTGGACAGCCATTCCGTGGTCGGGCGCTACAACTTGGCTGGTGATCAGGCCAGCCGCAGCGACGAGTGGCGCGAAGGGATCGGACGGCTGCGGGCGCTAGAGTCCGTGCCGGCGGTCTTTGCCAGCTATCACGAAGCGGTGGCGGCACTTAATCCCAATGGCACGCTGCGCTACTACCCAGGTTCGTCTGAATTAATCGGGCCAGGTGCTGCGACCCCAGGATCGGCTGCTGTTCAATAAGCTGCACCCCGAGGACGGTCGCCTGCTCAAGGAAGACGTGGCCGGAGATCGCCGGGTGGCGGTGCACCGGAAGGATGGCTGGCTGCTGCCAGTGCCCGAGCGCCGGGCACTGCTGCTGATCGATAACGCCTCTAATGATGCCATGCATCCTCAGCTCGTAAAAAGTCTTGGACGTACTGTTGTTGATCCGAAATATCTTGACGGGTCAACGCCCAGCCAAGATGGGCGTTGACAAACTCACCTTGTGTATCATCACAGTAGTACGCCGTCTTCGCTTTCCCTAAGGTGTACAGATTGATCAGGCGAGTACGAGCATGCGGCTTAAGAAGATCGAAAACTACGATGGCTGGATTGTTTGAAAATACCAATGCCTTACCCGGACTGATCGCAATGCTGAACAGCAGGTCCTTCAAGTAATCCCCCTTGCGGAAGGTGGGGTAATCCGAGCATAGCAAGCATGACTGCTCATAGCTGTACTCTCGCATGGATGCCCGTAAGAGCCCATCTGAAAAAGGCTGTGCAATCAATGGTAGTAGTTCGTTCTGGATAAATAAGACAAAGGACATTACTCCGAGAGAGTCAGTCGCCTTAAAGTAATCGATTAGCTCGTCAACTGATTTATGCGAGAAGTGCTGTTCGGCCTTAATCTTTTTTCGCAAGGGATCAAGTGCCGAACGGACATCCATGGCCTTAAGAATGTCAGGGTGCCGGGCCTCCAATGATGTCAAGGTATTCGCCAGTTGCCGACGATCAGCTATATCCCAATTCTGGATACTACTTTCTAGTGCCTTTTTAATGATCTTATGGCCGGCCTCATCAATCAGAGGGGTTACATGGCTAGACTCGACTTCAAAGCCTCCAGCTGGAAAGTCGATACGGTAAAGATCCTGGATCGAGGCGGTACGTTTGATGGCGACAGACTTGATCTCCATCGCGCCGCTAGAGGGTAATCGGCGGTAGCGGAAGATTTTACCCTCGGCATGCTGCCAAGCTTTTAAGAAATACTGAGGGATGAAATGGTGGTTGCGCGGGGGATTCGACATACAACAAAACTCTCCAATTTCCCAAGCCATATTCCCTTCTATGGCCAAGCAGAAAAGGCTGTTTTGCCGATGGCTGCCTACGCCGACTCCTATCTGCCCTTCGCAAAAGGCAGATAGGGGAAAAATACAGATTCTAATTTTGGAGCTGACCCGTGCCCCAAAGGTAGATGTATTGAATAAGGCGGAAGGTAGTGCGAATGACAAACTGCATGGGAGATGCAGTTAGAGTGAGACCAGCTCCGCGATTTTTGCGGCAACCACTGACATAGAGTCTTCCGCAGTGTCCAAGCCGCTTCGGGATGCGAGCAACGGACTGATATTACGAAGAGCGTCGTATGTTGTGTTGTGCACAATGGGTACTAGCTGGTTACCTGCCAAGAGTACCGAAAGTTCTTTGTCGGCGACGCTCTCTTTTGGCAGGCGGTCCAGTAGAGTAGGGGTCACCAAGACAAGTCCAATTCGTGAGTTTGCTAAGCCTTTGTCGATAGCTCGCATCATCGGAACGCCAAGTCCAAGATCCTTCTCGCTGAACCAAACTTTAACCCCGGCCGCCACAAGGAGCTCGTGCAGCTCTTTTGCTGCCCCCTGGCGGTCGTCCCATGCGTGGCACAGGAATACGTCACGTAGGTCAGGTTGCGCGGCTGCTCGCGCCTCCACGGCTTGGCGGATTGGGGTGAGTGACTGCACTTGAGCAAATGTGTATGGTACGGCCGAACCCGCTTTGGACCAGCGAGGCCTCGTGCCGCTGCTAGACCTGCCACTGCCACTCCCGTAACTATTCCCACTACTATTAAGCGATGGATAGTAAGCTCGAGAGCTGCTGCTGCTGCTGCTGCTGCGGTAGCGGCAAGCAGGGCAAGCCGCTGCTGCGGCCGCTGAGCTATGTCCACGTACTGGTGCTGTGCATCTAGACATATCGTAATCCTTGCATAAATGGGAGCTAGACCCAAGGCAGAGAACCTGCCCTGGGCTCTGTTAAGCGACTAAATCAGTTGGTCGCTTTTGGGCGAATGACGATGCGGAACGGTTGGCCGTTAGCACGCCGAATCACCTTTCCCGATTTGGTGGTGATGGTCATTCGATAGATGACCTCGCCTTCCTCGTCGGGCTTTTCGAACATCTCAAGCTGGGACATAGAATGTCTTCCATTGAGGTGGCTCGAACACAGAACTCGCTCCCTTGCGTAAGCAGTCCGCAAGGGCTACCATCGCAAGGCTTTAGTCACAAAAGCGCGAGAGACATCTAGAGCCAGTTCAGATGTCTTTTACCGAGGCCGGTCAAGTTCGCACCTTGACCGGCCTTTTCGTTTCTGGCGTTCCGTCACTCAGTTCAAGCCCACTTAAATCGTCTAATGCGCTATAAATCGAGACTCGGAGGCACCATAATCAAAGCGTAACATCATCATTTTGATGATGTCAAGCGCTCACGTGTTATGCTCCACATCGGATGTGATCGACCATGTGTTGGCCATATAGCAAGACAGTCAAGGCAATTTAGTAAGTATGACGGAGAGCAGATGATTGACTTAGGAGACTACAGCCAGGCGCAGCGGGAGCGCTTGGTATACATAGATTTCCGCCTGTATTTCACAGGGACTGTCTCCCGAGCGGATCTAATGGATCGCTTCGGGGTAGGCGCTGCCGCCGCCACTCGGGATTTCGCCCTATACCGCGAGATTGTCCCTGGCAACACGGAGCTCGATACGGTAACTAAACATTACGTGATACGCGACACCTTCTCGCCCTTGCTTGCTCATTCGCCTGAGCGGGTACTTACCGCCCTTTCCCAAGGGTACGGCTACGGCCTGGATGGAGAGAAACCACTTATCCTAAGTGAGTCTGTTTCGCTACTTAGCAAGCCCAAGGTTGAGATCCTCGCGCCAATCACCCGTGCGATCAGCCTGAACCAAGTGGTGAAAATTGGCTACACGTCGGGCTCGGGCGAATCTGAACGTGAAATTGTGCCCTTTGCTATCAGCTGTGATGGGTTGCGCTGGCACGTCCGGGCTTACGATAGGAAGCGAGAGAAGTTTGTGGACTTTGTATTGGCGCGTATCGGTCATGTCCAGATTCAGTTAGGGCAGAAACCCCGTAGCGTAGAAGAATCAAAGAATGATGATCAGTGGAATCGCATGTTGGATCTACCCCTCGTTCCACACCCAGACAAAAATTGTGAGCAGATTGTGAGGCGCGATTATGACATGCCTGATGGGGTGCTTAGGCTGCGTGTACGTGCTGCGATGGCGGGGTATGTCCTGCAGCAATACCACGTTGATTGCTCTCCAGACCATAGCAATGAGGACAAGGCTTATCGCCTCTGGCTAAGCGATCCCTTGGCTTTGTATGGGGTGGAAAGCGCGATGTTTGCTCCCGGATACAAAAGTCCGAATAGCTAAAATCAGCTTCCATAGATGGGCGGGGATTTTAGTCGGGCCTGCTACGGAGAGCTGATCCACAGACTGCTACTGGCCGATCGCTGTCATTCAGCAACCCCAAGCAACGCTTATCCCGCCGCATCTTGTAAAGTTGCGACATCATTTCGCACCGCATCGGTCAATCAGAGGCGGCGGGGTGTGACCGAATTGCACTGCTCCTCTGCCCTCGCGGGTACTGATATGGTCGAACACGGTCATTAGCCATCAGCGCCAAGTAAGGCCGCGAATAGATCGCCTGTGAATTCCCCATGCTGGCGCAGATCCGTCAGCACCTCCTCAGCTTTGCTGTTGGCGTAGCTGAGGCGGTTCAATGATTGGCCATGGAAGTCGTTTGGAAAGTCGTCACGCAGTTAGTTTACATGTGTGGCATTGCCGCGCTTCCATAAAAAGTGAAATGCTGACAAGGTGAGTGGTACGTCTGGACACTCGGGAACAGGCATATGGCAGTGGTAGTACTTGACAGGCTACGCAGCCTCTTTAACAGCATGCGCGCGCAAAGTATTAGTCGGTACCGATTCAGCTATCAGCGAGGGTCGTTGACCTTTGACGTCATGTTCCTGATAGACGAAACCCCCTACGCGCTCCTGTTCGGCGCCCAAGGGGGCAACCTATCTTTTGAGTTTCAGGTGCAGCCCGGTTTCCGTGTCGTGCATCCACACTTGGGCAAGGCTGACTACGCGATGCTCTGCCGCTTGCTCGGCCTTAAGTGGGACCCGAACAACTCGTTTTCACCGGGCGGCTTTCTTGCCGACTTCAACTCTCACATCCCAGCAACTGCTGTACCGAGTCAAAAAGCTGGGCCTCACCACGTTGCCCAGGTTCGCCGAAATGTCGAGGATGCGCACAAGCGATTCTTCTGTGGCTGGAGAGATAACAAGGTACGAGGCGAGCGCGTTACACCCCAGAATCTCAAAAAAACGCGGGAGCTGATGGGGCCCCAAACGGCAGATACCTGCGACCAGAAAAACATCAGCAGCTGCTGGACTGATATCCCGAGTGGAGCAGTCGCTGTCACTGATCCCTAGAGCTTGCAATTCATCGTTTAAGCGGGCGATTAGCTCTTGACCGTTTCGGTGCGGCAATCAATAGGGGGGCATGATCACAGCAAGGGCCAGGTTGCCCACATCGGATAGTTGTCGAAGGCGATGTGCCCGGGGCCGTCGACCCCGGCGAACATGCCGACCACCAGGAAGATCACCAGGATCGGGATGCCGATCCGCGAGGAAATCGAGCTGACCAGAATCGACAGGCCGATCAGCACCGCACCGATCAAGAACAGACTGTTGATGGTGACGGCGTCCAAGCGCGACTCCTGTGACAAAGGATTGAAGAACCTAGGGATTTAACCCGCTGGGCGGCCGGGGTGTCAAAGCGCAGCGCCGCTGGCGGCGGCGGAAGACGGTACACTGTAGGGCTGACGCTGGAGTATCCCATGAATTACCGACACGCCTTTCATGCCGGCAACCACGCCGATGTCTTCAAGCACGCCACCCTGCTGCGGCTGGCCGCCTTGCTGGCGCGCAAGGAAACACCCTTCGCCTACCTGGACAGCCATTCCGGCGTCGGTCGGTATGACCTGGCCGGCGACCAGGCCAGCCGCACCGACGAATGGCGCGAGGGCATCGGCCGGCTGTGGGCGCTGGACGCTTTCCCCGCGGCCTTCGCCGGCTACCGTGAGGCGGTCGCGGCGCTCAATCCCGATGGCGCCCTGCGCTACTACCCCGGCTCGCCCGAGCTGATGCGCCAGGCGCTGCGGCCCCAGGATCGCCTGCTGCTCAACGAGCTGCATCCCACGGATGGCCAGCTGCTCAAGGAAAACATGGCAGGCGACCGCCGGGTAGCGGTGCACCAGAAGGACGGTTGGCTGCTGCCGAGGGCGCTGCTGCCGGTCGCCGAACGCCGGGCCCTGCTGCTGATCGATCCGCCGTTCGAGAAGGCCGATGAGCTGGAGCGTTGCGTCAAGGCGGTGCAGGAGGCCATCGGACGGATGCGCCAGACGGTGATAGCGCTCTGGTATCCGATCAAGGATCGCCGCCAGCTCAGGCGCTTCCACGCAGGACTGCAGAACAGCGGCGCGCCCAAGTTGCTGTGCGCCGAATTGCTGATCCGCCCGGCGGACGATCCCACCCGCCTCAACGGTTCCGGCCTGGCCATCGTCAATCCGCCCTGGGGCCTGGAGGAAGAGCTGCGCGAGTTGCTGCCCTGGCTGGCCGAACACCTGGCCCAAGGCGAAGGCAGCTGGCGGCTGGACTGGCTGATCGCGGAATAAGCTTTCCGCCGGTTTGGGTAGCGTCCAGGCAGTGTTGGGCTTCGCTGTGCTCAGCCCAACCTACCAGAGCACTCGAAGCGGCTTTGTAGCTTGGGTTGAGGCGGCTCCATCGCCGAAGCCCAACAGGGCGGTCAATAGCTCATCCGTGCCCGGGCTTTCAGCGTGCCAGGCTGGGTGGCAGGCAGACGCCGGTGCCGGCCAGGCCGCAGTAGCCGTTGGGATTCTTCGCCAGGTACTGCTGGTGATAGGCCTCGGCGTAGTAGAACGGCGGCAGCGGGGCGATCTCGGTGGTGATCTCGCCGTAGCCGGCCTCGGCCAGCTGGGCCTGGAAGGCGGCCTGGCTGGCCTCAAAGGCCTCGCGTTGGCTGTCGTCGGTGTAGTAGAGCGCTGAGCGATACTGGGTGCCTACGTCGTTGCCCTGGCGCATGCCCTGGGTCGGGTCATGGGCTTCCCAGAAGATCTTCAGCAGCGCATCCAGCGAGGTCTGCGCCGGATCGAATACCACCAGCACCACCTCGGTGTGGCCGGTCAGGCCGGAGCAGACCTCTTCGTAGGTCGGATTGGGCGTGTAGCCCCCGGCATAGCCGGCGGCAGTGGTCCAGACCCCAGGTTGTTGCCAGAAGCGCCGCTCGACGCCCCAGAAGCAGCCCATGCCGACCACTAGGCTCTGCAAGCCAGCCGGGAAGGGGCCCTGCAAGGGATTGCCGTTGACGAAGTGGGCCGGCGGTACGGCCATGGGCGTTTCCCGGCCGGGCAGCGCCTGTTCGGCGGCGGGCAGGTGGCTTTTCTTGGTCAGGATTTCGGAACGCAGGACCATGGGATACCTCGTTGGAAAAGGTCGGGCGAAAGGCCCAGTGTACGCAAAATCGCCGCGGCCGGGTCGGCACCGCTCGGCGGCTCAGCGCGCCTGCAGGTAGCGCGCCAGGGCGGCGTCGAGCTGCTCAGCCGGGATGGGCTTGTCGAACAGATAGCCCTGGCCGATATCGCAGCGATGATGGCGCAGGAAGGCCAGCTGTTCGGTCGTTTCTATGCCCTCGGCAACCACCTGCAGCCGCAGGTTATGGGCCATGGCGATCACCGCGGAGGTGATTTCCATGTCGTCCTGGTTGTCCGGGATGTCCTTGATGAAACTCCTGTCGATCTTGATGATGTCGATGGGGAATTTTTTCAAGTAGCTGAGCGACGAATAGCCGGTACCGAAGTCGTCCATCGCCAGGCTCATGCCCAGGCGCTTGAGGGCTTCGAGGGTATTGCGGGTGGCGTCGGTGGCGTCCAGCAGCAGGCTTTCGGTGAGCTCCAGTTCCAGGCGCTCGGGGGCGATGCCTTCTTCGTCGAGGATGGTGACGAAGGACTGCACCAGGTCGGGATCGGTGAATTGCTTGGGCGACAGGTTGATGGCGATCTGCAGATCGGCGAAACCCGCGGCGGCGAGGCGGTGCAACTGGCGGCAGACCTCGCGGATGATCCATTTGCCGATGGGCACGATGAGCCCGGTTTCCTCGGCGATGCTGATGAACTGGTCGGGGCGGATCATGCCCTTTTCCGGATGCTGCCAGCGGATCAGGGCCTCCAGGCCGAGCAGCTTGGCCCGGCGCAGGCAGACCTTGGGCTGGTAGTGCACCAGTAGCTCGTTCTGCTCCAGCGCCCGGCGCAGGTTGTTCTGCACGAACAGCTTGTTGCTGGCCTCGGCGATCAGCGCCTCGGTGAATACCTGGACCTGGTGGCCGCCGGTGGCCTTGGCCCTGTGCAGGGCCAGGCCGGCGTGCTTGATCAGGGTCTGGGGATCGGTTTCGTGCGGCCGCGCGGTGGTCAGGCCGATCGAGCAACTGATCAGGGTCGGGTGACCTTCCACGTAGAGTGGCGGATCCAGGGCCACCAGGGTGTCGCGGGCCAGGCTGGCGGCGGACACCGCGTCCATGCCCTCGAGCAGCACGGCGAATTCGTTGCTGGCGATGCGGGCGATCAGCGCGCCCTTGCCCAGGGCGCTGCGCAGGCGGCGCGCCAGGCCGACCAGCAACTGGTCACCGATGCGGTGGCCCAGGCTGTCGTTGACTCGCTTGAAGTTGTCCACGTCCACCAGCAGCAGCGAGTGTTCCCGGCTGGGATTCGACTGCTCCAGGCGGGCCTCCAGGCGGGCGATGAAATGGCTGCGGTTGGCCAGCCCGGTGAGGCTGTCGCGGAACACCATCTCGTCGTTGTGCTGCTGGGCGAAGCGGGTCTTGCTGGTGTCCTGGAAGATCCCCAGATAACCCTGAAGGTCGCCATTGGGCTGTTGGATCTTGGAGATCGACAACTGGCCCCAATAGGTTTCGCCGTCGCGACGATAGCAGCGCAGCTCGCCTTGCCAGCTGTCCTGGTGGGCCAGGCGCTGCCAGGCTTCGTAGAGCAGCTCGCTCCAGTTTTCCAGCGCCGGCAGGGATTCGATCAGCGTGCCCTGAAGCTTGCCGATGGGATAGCCGGTGATCCGGGCGAAGCTGTCCGTGGCGTGTTCCAGGCGACCGCTGGCGTCCAGCAGCAGGAAGGCATCGCTGCTGGCTTCCATCACCCGCGTCAGCGGATGGGCGAGCTTCGGCACGCTGTCCGCCTGGTGGAGCAGGGTCGCCAGGCACTCCGCCAGGCTGCGGGCGAAGGCGACGTCCTCGGCTTCCCAGGTGGCCGCCCGGTCGCGTCTCAGGCAGAGCAGGCCGGTCAGCTGGCCCTCGTGGACCAGGGCCACGTCCAGCGCTGTCCCGCCCGCGGTGTGGGGCGGCTGCAACACCTGGCTGGCGTCCTCGATCAACCCGTCTTCGCGAAGGCGACGGCGATGATCGCTGCACAGTGAGGGCAGGCGCTCCTCGTTGCCCAGGGTAACCAGGCCATTGCCCTCGTAGCGCCACAGGCTCAGTTGGTCGACGGCGAAGGCAGCCGGTCCCTGGGTGCGCAGGAGCTCCAACAATTCGTCGTCGACCGGCGGCTGGCGCAGCGCCAGGCGCGCCAGCTCGAGCAGCAGGCCCTGCCGGGCCTGGGCCATCGCCAGGCGTTGCTGGCTGTGGTCCTGGCTGTCCTGCAGCAGCGAGAGGGTCGAGCGCAGGGCCAGGTTGTGGGCTTCCCACTCGCCGGCCAGGGCATCGTCATTCAACACCTGCAGCAGATAACCCTGCAGCAGCGGGCGGCCATGGCGCTGCAGGCTCTCGCCCACCTCGATGACCTGGCAGGGCGCGCTGGGGGAATGGAAGAGGTAACGCACCTGATAGCTGCCATGTTCGGCGAGCTGCAGCTGTATGTCCTCGTGCAGGCGGTGACGGACACTGGGTTCCATCAGGCTGGCGTAGGGGGCATCGATGAGCGAGCACAGCGCCTGGGCGGGCAGGCCGAGGCTGGTCTCGCAGCGGGAATCGAGGTAGAGCATCGCCCAGGAGGCTTCATTCAGACGCTCGAAGCGCAGCAGGCCCAATCGGGCAGGCGCTTTGAGAGCGCCTGCCTGATCGGCTACCGCGGCATCGGCAGCATCGGAGTGAATACTCATGCGAGGGTCCGCGTCCTTGTGAAGACGGAAAGATGTCCTAGGGTTATCGGAAAGGACAGACAAATCATTAATCCTTTTTCCTCTCCGCCTCGCCAGCACGCTGGGATGGCTGCCAAGGGTGCCCGATGAGACCCGGCGGGTGCAAGGGGCGACGTCCGGACCACCATCCTACCTTTTTCCTCGGTCTTTCGGTGGAGCTGGCAGCAGAAACCCCGCCAAGGCGGGGTTTCTGGTCTACGCCGGTGGACGGTAACCGAGTGCAGTTACCGCCTTGTGGCGCCTTACAGCAGCAGACCGCGAATCTCGGCCAGCAGGTCGCCCAGGCGCTTGGTGAAGCGCGCCGCGGCAGCCCCGTTGATCACGCGGTGATCGTAGGACAGCGACAGCGGCAGCATCAAGCGCGGCTGGAAGGCCTTGCCGTCCCAGACCGGCTGTATGCTGGCCTTGGACACGCCGAGGATCGCCACTTCCGGGGCATTGACGATCGGCGTGAAGCCGGTGCCGCCGATGTGACCCAGGCTGGAGATGGTGAAGCAGGCGCCCTGCATGTCGTCGCCGCTGAGCTTCTTGGTCCGCGCCTTTTCCGCCAGTTGGGCGGCTTCGGCGGCAAGTTGCAGGAGGCTCTTCTGGTCGACGTTGCGGATGACCGGGACCAGCAGGCCGTCCGGGGTGTCCACGGCGAAGCCGATGTGCACATACTTCTTGCGGATCACTGCCTTGCCGCTGGGGGCCAGGGAGGCGTTGAAGTCCGGCAGTTCCTTGAGCACATGGGCACAGGCCTTGAGCAGGAACGGCAGGATGGTCAGCTTGACGCCGGCCTTTTCCGCCACGGCTTTCTGGCCGACGCGGAAGGCTTCCAGATCGGTCACGTCGGACTGGTCGAACTGGGTGACGTGGGGCACGTTCAGCCAGCTGCGATGCAGGTTGTTGGCACCGACCTGCATGAGGCGCGTCATCGGCACCTCTTCGATCTCGCCGAACTTGCTGAAGTCCACGGTGGGGATCGGCGGGATGCCGGCACCACCGGTGGCGCCTGGGGCCGCGGCCGGTGCCGCCTTGCTCTTCTGCAACTGATCCTTGACGTAGGTCTGGACGTCTTCCTTGAGGATGCGGCCCTTGGGACCGGTCGGGGTGACCTCGCCCAGGTCGACACCGAACTCGCGGGCGACCATGCGCACCGCCGGACCGGCGTGGACCTTCTTGCCCTTGCCAGCGGCAGGCGCGCTGGCCGGAGCGGCGGCCTTGGCCGGAGCCGCGGCTTTCTGCGCAGGCGCCGGGGCGCTGGCAGCGTTGCCGGTAGCCGGCTTGGCCGCCTGCTTGGGCGCGGCACCGGCCACCTTCAGGGTCAGGATCAGGTCGCCAGTCTTGGCCTGGTCGTTGACCTTGATGGCGACGCTCTCCACCACGCCCGCCTTGGGCGCCGGGATTTCCATGCTGGCCTTGTCGGACTCCAGCACGATCAGCGACTGCTCGGCCTTGACCTGGTCACCGGCCTTGACCAGCACCTCGATGACGTTGGCACTGCCGGTGGAGCCAATGTCGGGGACCTTGATCTCCTCGACCGACTCACCGGCCGGCTCGGCGGCGGCTACCTCGTGCAGCTCGGGCTCGGCGGCTTCCTTGGCGGGCTTGTCGCCGGCCTTGGACTCGACGCTCTTGCTCGGCTTGGCATTCGCGGCGCCCTTGAGCACCAGGATCAGATCGCCGGTGCCCACTTCGTCGCCGACCTTGACGGAAACGCTTTCCACCACGCCCGCGGCGGGGGAGGGAATTTCCATGCTGGCCTTGTCGGATTCCAGGGTGATCAGCGTCTGCTCGGCGGCGATGGTGTCACCGGGCTTGACCGCCACCTCGATGATGCTGGCCTTGCCGCTGGAGCCGATGTCCGGAACGTGGATCTCCTGGGACTCGCCTTCACCGGCGGACGCCGAAGCGTCCTCGTCGCCGGCGGGCGTCGGGGTTTCGCTTTCCTCGACCTGGGTCTGCTTGGACTCGGCCTTGGGTTCGGCGGCGGGCTCGCTGCCGGCAGCAGCGTCGTCGCCTTCCAGGTCGATCAGCAGATCACCGGTCTTGAGGGTGTCGCCGACCTTGATGTGCAGGGCGGCGATCTTGCCGGCCTTGGGGGCCGGGATCTCCATGCTGGCCTTGTCGGACTCCAGCACCACCAGGCTCTGTTCGGCCTCGACGGTATCGCCGACCTTCACCAGCAGCTCGATGACTTCGCCGTCGCCACTGCCGATGTCGGGTACGCGGATGGTCTCGCTCACAATTGTTTCCTCTTATCCGTGTGCCGCATCAGCAATCCAGGGGATTGCGCTTCTCGATGTCGATGCCGAACTTGGTGATGGCGTCGGCCACGACCTTGCGTTCCAGCTTGCCTTGGTTGGCCAGCGCCTGCAGAGCGGCGACGGCGACCCAACGGCGGTCGACCTCGAAGTGATCACGCAGCTTCTTGCGGCTGTCGCTGCGACCGAAGCCGTCGGTACCCAGCACCTGGAATTCGGTGGGGACCCACTGGCGGATCTGGTCGGCGAACAGCTTCATGTAGTCGGTGGAGGCGATGACCGGACCCTGGCGCTCGCCCAGGCACTGCTCGACGTAGGTCAGGCGGCGCTCTTCCAGCGGGTGCAGGCGGTTCCAGCGATCCACGGCCAGGCCTTCGCGGCGCAGTTCGTTGAAGCTGGTGACGCTCCAGATGTCGGCGCCGACGCCCATCTCGCGCAGCAGGCTCGCGGCGGCGCGGACCTCGTTGAGGATGGTGCCCGAGCCCAGCAGCTGGACGCGGTGCTTAAAGTCGCCTTTTTCTTCTTCCAGCAGGTACATGCCCTTGATGATGCCTTCTTCGACACCCTCCGGCATGGCCGGCTGCTGGTAGTTCTCGTTCATCACGGTGATGTAGTAGAAGACGCTCTGCTGCAGTTCCATCATCTGATGGATGCCTTCGCGCATGATCACCGCCAGCTCGTAGGCATAGGTGGGATCGTAGCTGCGGCAGTTGGGGATGGTGCCGGCCAGGATGTGGCTGTGACCGTCCTCGTGCTGCAGGCCTTCACCGTTCAGGGTGGTACGGCCGGAGGTGCCGCCGAGCAGGAAGCCGCGGGTCTGGGCATCGCCCGCCGCCCAGGCCAGGTCGCCGATGCGCTGGAAGCCGAACATCGAATAGAAGATATAGACCGGCAGCATCGGCTGGTTGTAGTTGCTGTAGGCGGTACCGGCGGCGATGAAGGAGGACATGGCGCCCGCCTCGTTGAGGCCTTCCTGGAGGATCTGGCCGTCCTTCTCTTCGCGGTAGTACATCACCTGGTCGCGGTCGACCGGCTCATAGAGCTGGCCGTGGGGCGAGTAGATGCCCAGCTGGCGGAACATGCCTTCCATGCCGAAGGTACGGGCCTCGTCGGCGAGGATGGGCACGATGCGCTTGCCCAGGTCCTTGTCCTTGACCAGTTGCGACAGGATGCGGCCGAAGGCCATGGTGGTGGAGATCTCGCGATCGCCGGAGCCGTCCAGCACCGCCTTCAGGGTTTCCAGCGGCGGGGTGGGGATGCTGATGCTGCGGGCGCGACGCTGAGGCAGGTGACCGCCCAGGGCTTCGCGGCGACCCATCAGGTACTTCATCTCGGCGCTGTCATCGGCCGGACGATAGAAGGGCAACTCGCTGAGCTGGGAATCGTTCAGCGGGATGTCGAAGCGATCGCGGAATTTCTTCAGCGAGTCCACGTCGACCTTCTTGGTGTTGTGCGCGGTGTTCTTGGCTTCGCCCGCACCGGTGCCGTAGCCCTTGATGGTCTTGGCCAGGATGACGGTGGGCTGGCCCTTGTGGTTGACCGCCTGGTGGTAGGCCGCATAGACCTTGTAGGGGTCGTGACCGCCACGGTTGAGCTTCCAGATCTCGTCGTCGGACAGGTCCTCGACCATCTTCAGCAGCTCGGGGTTGGCGCCGAAGAAGTGCTTGCGCACATAGGCGCCGTCCTTGGCCTTGTAGTTCTGGTATTCACCGTCGACCACGGCGTCCATGCGCTGCTGCATGCGACCTTCGGTATCGCGGGCGAACAGCGGATCCCACATGCGGCCCCAGAGGACCTTGGTAACGTTCCAGTCGGCGCCGCGGAAGATGCCTTCCAGTTCCTGGACGATCTTGCCGTTGCCGCGGACCGGGCCGTCGAGGCGCTGCAGGTTGCAGTTGATGACGAAGATCAGGTTGTCGAGGTTCTCGCGGCCGGCCAGGGAGATGGCACCCAGGGTTTCCGGCTCGTCGCACTCGCCGTCGCCGATGAAGCACCAGACCTTCTGCTTGCCGGCGGGGATGTAGCCGCGGTTCTCCAGGTACTTCATGAAGCGGGCCTGGTAGATGGCGGTGATCGGACCCAGACCCATGGAAACGGTCGGGAACTGCCAGAAGTCGGGCATCAGATGCGGGTGCGGGTAGCTCGACAGGCCCTTACCGTCCACTTCCTGGCGGAAGTTGTTCATCTGGTCTTCGGAGAGGCGGCCTTCCAGGAAGGCACGGGCGTAGACGCCCGGGGAGGCATGGCCCTGGTAGTAGATCAGGTCGCCGCCGTGCTCTTCGTTGGGCGCCTTCCAGAAATAGTTGAAGCCGATGTCATAGAGGGTGGCGCTGGAGGCGAAGGTGGAGATGTGGCCACCCAGATCCGGATCCTTGAGGTTGGCGCGCATGACCATCGCCAGGGCGTTCCAGCGGACCAGCGAGCGGATACGCCGCTCCATGAACAGGTCGCCCGGCATGTGGGCTTCCTTGGTCACTGGAATGGTGTTGCGATAGGGCGTAGTGATGGAGTAGGGCAACTGGGTACCACTGCGGGTAGCCAGTTCGCCCATGCGGGTCATCAGATAATGAACGCGCTCCTCGCCTTCGTGGTCGAGGACGGACTCCAGGGCGTCCAGCCATTCCTGGGTTTCGACGGGATCGAGATCTTGCATGGCTTGCTCCAGGGCGGAAAGGCTTCCAGAATCGGTCGCCTCAGGGTCGCCGCCGGCCTCTTGGGGGCAGCGAAAATTCTTGGATTTATGACCGGACGGTTCCGATCGGCGTGTAGTTTTACTACAAATTCAATTCCGTTTCAGCTCCGAGCTGAAATGGATAAAAAACAATTCGACGTTTGTCGAACGCCCCGCTCCAGGGCTCGCGAACTCCGAACCGCGGACAGGAAAACGGTTCCCGCTCGGACCGGGTGGTCCGTCGGAATGTCCCTGAAATCGGCGGCGTGGCAGGGGTGGTGACGTTCGACGGTCTCTGCGCAGGACTGCCCATGATACCGCCTCTTCGCTCCGATCTGCCTCCTACTCTTGTCGCCTGTGCCGACCTCGCCGAACGCCGCCTGGTCGAGGCGCTGGCCGGGGCGCCGGAAGCGACTGCGCAGCGCGCTCGATGGTCCGCGGCGCAGCAGGCCGACTGGCGGCGGGTGGCGGCGCTCAGCGATTTCGTCGTCGAGCAATTCTGCCGCCTGCCCGAACCCTGCCTGGCGCTGGTCGACAGTGGCGCCCTGCACCAGGCGCTGGCGCCAGGGGAGATGGCGCAGCGGTTGCGCGAAGCCCTGGCGGATTGCCCGGACGAAGCCGAGCTGGGGCGGCGCCTGCGGCGCTTCCGCATGCTGCAGCAGGTGCGCATCGTCTGGCGCGACCTGACCCGCCAGGCCGACCTGCTGGAAACCTGCCGCGACCTCAGCGACCTCGCCGATGCCTGCATCGACCAGGCCTGCGCCTGGCTGTACGCCCAGCAGTGCGCCCAGTTCGGCGTGCCGACCGGCCGCCACAGCGGCCAGCCGCAGCAGCTGGTGGTGCTGGGCATGGGCAAGCTGGGTGCGGGCGAATTGAACCTGTCTTCCGACATCGACCTGATCTTCGCCTATGGCGAGGCGGGGGAAACGCGCGGTGCCCGGCGCGAGCAGGACAACCAGGAATTCTTCACCCGGCTCGGCCAGCGGCTGATCAAGGCGCTGGACGCCGTCACCGTGGACGGCTTCGTCTTCCGCGTCGACATGCGCCTGCGCCCCTATGGCAGCGCCGGCGCCCTGGTACTGAGCTTCGCCGCCATGGAGCTCTATTATCAGGATCAGGGCCGCGACTGGGAGCGCTACGCCATGATCAAGGCGCGGGTGGTCGGCGGTGACCAGGCCAGCGGCGCCGAGCTGCTGACCCTGCTGCGGCCCTTCGTCTATCGCCGCTACCTGGATTTCTCCGCCATCGAAGCCTTGCGCAGCATGAAGCAGCTGATCCGCCAGGAGGTGCGGCGGCGCGGCATGACCGACAACGTCAAGCTCGGCGCGGGGGGCATCCGCGAGGTGGAATTCATCGCCCAGGCCTACCAGCTGATCCATGGTGGTCGTGATCCGGCGTTGCAGCAGCGGCCGCTGCTCCAGGTCTTGCCCAGCCTGCGCGAGCGTGGCTACCTGCCGGCGTCGGCCGAGACCGAGTTGCGCGAGGGCTATAGCTTCCTGCGCTATGTCGAGCATGCCCTGCAGGCCATCGCCGACCAGCAGACCCAGACCCTGCCGGTGGCCCCCCAGAACCGGGCACGGGTGGCCTTCCTGATGGGCTACGCCGACTGGGACGCCTTCTATGCGGCCCTCGACGGCTGGCGTACACGTGTTGATTGGCACTTCCAGCAGACCATCGCCGATCCCGAGGAGGAGGCCCAGAGCGCAGAGCTGGAAGACAGCTGGTTGCCCTTGTGGGAAGACCTGCTCGACCCCGAAGAAAGCCTGGCGCGCTTGCGCGAGGCGGGTTTCCAGGCGCCGGAGCAGGCGCTGGAGTTGCTGGCGCAGTTGCGCGCCAGTGGCCAGGTGCGGGCCATGCAGCGCGCCGGCCGCGAACGGCTGGATGCCTTCATGCCGCGCCTGCTGGATGCGGTGAGCGTCGACGAGCAGCCCGACCGGGCGCTGGAGCGGGTATTGCCACTGGTGGAAGCGGTGGCGCGACGGTCCGCCTATCTGGTTCTGCTCAGTGAGAATCCGCCAGCCCTGGCGCGCTTGCTGGAACTTTGCGGTGCCAGCGCCTGGGTGGCCGAGCAGATCGCCCGCTATCCGGCGCTGCTCGATGAGTTGCTCAACGAAGGCCGGCTCTACAATCCGCCGCAGAAGCCGGAGCTGGCCGCCGAGTTGCGCGAGCGGCTGATGCGCCTGCCCGAAGAAGACCTGGGGCAACAGATGGACGTGCTGCGCCACTTCAAGCGCGCCCACAGCCTGAGGGTCGCGGCGGCGGAGATCGTCGGCAGCCTGCCCTTGATGAAGGTGAGCGACTACCTCACGTGGCTGGCCGAGGTGATCCTCGAAGAGGTATTCGGCCTGGCCTGGCGCCAGCTGGTGCAGCGCCACGGCACCCCGCAGCGCCGCGACGGCTCGCCCTGCCAGCCGGACTTCGTCATCGTCGGCTATGGCAAGGTCGGTGGCATCGAGCTCGGCCATGGTTCGGACCTCGACCTGGTGTTCATCCACGACGCCGATCCCCTGGCCGAGACCGATGGCGCCAAGCCGCTGGATGGCGCCCAGTTCTTCAACCGGCTCGGTCAGCGCCTCATCCATCTGCTCACCACCACCACCCCGGTGGGTACCCTCTATGAAGTGGACATGCGCCTGCGGCCGTCCGGCGCGGCGGGGCTGCTGGTCAGCTCGCTGGAGGCCTTCGAGCGCTACCAGGGCAGCGAGGCCTGGACCTGGGAACACCAGGCCCTGGTGCGGGCGCGAGTGGTGGCGGGTTGCCCGCGGCTGGGCGAGCGCTTCGACGCCGTGCGGGCGCGGATCCTGGGGCGGCAGCGGGAGCTGGCGACGCTGCGGGCCGACGTGGCCAGCATGCGCGACAAGATGCTCGATAACCTCGGCACCGCGGTCACCGCCGGCGGCCTGGGGCCGAACGCACGCCGGCCGGAGCTGCTGTTCGACCTCAAGCAGGACGCCGGCGGTATCGTCGATATCGAATTTATGGTCCAATACGCCGTTCTGGCCTGGTCGTGGCAGCACCCCGAATTGCTGCGTTTTCCCGACAATATCCGCATCCTGGAATCCCTCGAGGCGGTCGGTCTGTTACCGGCCACGGACGCCATCGCCCTGCGCGAGGCCTACAAGGCCTACCGCGCCGCGATGCACCGCCTGGTCTTGCAGAAACAGCCGGGCAAGGTGCCGGCCGATGGCTTTCTCGCCGAGCGCGACGAAGTGCGCCGCATCTGGCACGGCCTGGGGCTGGACGCAGCGTCCGGCAATCCGGCTACTCTTTAGAGCCTGTTCAAAGTCTAGCGAGCTAGAGACAGACAAGGCCTAGGTGGCCCCGCGAAAAGGGCTGAGGAAGTGGATCGGACCCGCGCTCGGGTTTACGAGTGGTAAATGAGCATTCCGACCGGGCTGGCGATCCAGGCCCTTTTCAACGCGGTTTGGCCGACGCGCAGCAGTCTTTGAACAGGCTCTTAGGCCGCTATTAGTAAGGAGAGGCAAGATGTCGATGTCCGCGCGGGACCTTTCGATCAGGCACGGCCTGATGTGGCTGGAGTCGGTCACCCGCTAGGTGCCGACCGCCTGCCAACATGAATATTCTGATCATCGGACCCAGTTGGGTCGGCGACATGGTGATGGCGCAGACCCTCTTCGTCTGCCTCAAGCGCCAGCACCCCGACTGCCAGATCGACGTCCTCGCCCCCGAGTGGAGTCGCCCGCTGCTCGAGCGCATGCCCGAGGTGCGCGAAGCCCTGAGCTTTCCCCTCGGTCATGGCGCCTTCGAGCTGGCCACGCGCCGGCGTATCGGCCAGCAGCTGCGCGGCCGCTACGACCAGGCGATCCTGCTGCCCAATTCGCTGAAATCGGCGCTGGTGCCCTATTTCGCCGGCATTCCCAAGCGTACCGGCTGGCGCGGCGAAATGAGATTCGGGCTACTCAACGATATCCGCACCCTGGACAAGGCGCGCTACCCGCTGATGATCGAGCGCTTCATGGCGCTGGCCTATGCCCCGGGTGCCGACCTGCCCAAACCCTACCCCGAGCCGCGCCTGGTCATCGACCCGGCCAGCCGTGATGCCGCTCTGGAGCGTTTCGGTCTGAGCCTGGACCGGCCGGTGCTGGCGCTCTGCCCGGGCGCCGAATTCGGCGAGGCCAAGCGCTGGCCAGCCGAGCACTATGCCGCCGTGGCCGATGCCCGGCTGCGCCAGGGCTGGCAGGTGTGGCTGTTCGGCTCGCAGAAGGATGCCCCGGGTGGCGAAGAGATCCGTGAGTGGGTCACGCCCGGCCTGGACGAAGACGTCTATAACCTGGCCGGGCGCACCTCCCTGGCCGAGGCCATCGATCTGCTGTCCTGCGCCAGCGCGGTGGTCAGCAACGACTCCGGCCTGATGCACGTGGCTGCCGCCCTGGATCGCCCGCTGGTAGCTGTCTATGGCTCCACCTCGCCGGGCTTCACGCCGCCGCTGGCCAGCCAGGTGGAAACGGTGCGCCTGGGCCTGGAGTGCAGTCCCTGTTTCGACCGTACCTGCCGCTTCGGTCACTACGACTGCCTGCGCCTCTTGCAGCCGAGCCTGGTGCAGGACGCCCTCGGTCGCCTGGTCGCCGATCCGGTCGAGGTGGGCTAGATGCGCGTGCTGCTGATCAAGACCTCGTCCCTGGGCGACGTCATCCATACCCTGCCGGCGCTGACCGATGCGGCCCGGGCCATCCCCGGCATCTGCTTCGACTGGGTGGTGGAGGAGGGCTTCGCCGAGATTCCCGCCTGGCATCCAGCGGTGGGCCAGGTGATCCCGGTGGCCCTGCGCCGCTGGCGCAAGCAGCCCTTTTCCGCCTGGGCCAGCGGCGAGTGGGCCGAATTCAAGAGCCGGGTGCGTGAGCGTCCCTACGACCGGGTGATCGATGCCCAGGGCCTGCTCAAGAGCGCCTGGCTGACCCGCTACGTGGATGCCCCGGTGGCCGGCCTCGACCGTCATTCGGCCCGCGAGCCGCTGGCCAGTCGCTTCTACGATGAACGCTACCACGTGGCCAAGGGGCAGCACGCCCTGGAGCGGGTGCGTCAGCTGTTCGCCCAGGCGCTGGACTATCCGCTGCCGAACTCGGTGGGCGACTACGGGCTGGACCGGCAGCGCCTGGCCGGACCCAACGAGACGCCCTACGTAGTCTTCCTGCACGGCACCACCTGGGTCAGCAAGCATTGGCCCGAAGCCCACTGGCGCGAATTGGCGGAGCGCATGAGCCAGCTGGACTGGCCGGTGCGGCTGCTGTGGGGCAACGAGGCCGAGCACGCCCGGGCCGAGCGCATCGCGGATGGGCTGGATGGCGTCCAGGTACTGCCGCGGCTGAATCTGGCCGGGGTCGCCAAGGTATTGGCCGGCGCCCGCGCCTGCGTGGCGGTGGACACTGGCCTCGGTCACCTGGCCGCCGCGCTGGATGTGCCCACCGTGTCCCTCTATGGCCCGACCAGTCCGAAGAAGGTCGGCGCCTATGGCCGCTCCCAGGTGCACCTGAGCGCCGTGGGCCTGGACGGCACCGACGAGCCGCGCGACCAGCCGGCCGCAAGCCTCGCCGCCCTGACCCCGGAGCGGGTCGAACTGGAACTGGAAACCCTGTTGTTGGAAGACCTCCCCGCATGACCCTGGCTTTCGTGCTCTACAAGTACTTTCCCTTTGGCGGCCTGCAGCGGGACTTCCTGCGCATCGCCCAGGAGTGCCAGCGCCGTGGCCACGCCATCCGCGTCTATACCCTGATCTGGGAAGGCCCGGTGCCGGAGGGCTTCGATGTGCGGGTGGCCAAGGTCAGCGCCCTGTTCAATCACCGGCGCAACGAGAAATTCCACGCCTGGCTGCAGGCCGACCTGGCCCGCGATCCGGTGGATAGGGTCATCGGCTTCAACAAGATGCCGGGCCTGGATGTCTACTACGCCGCCGATCCCTGTTTCGAGGACAAGGCCCAGACCCTGCGCAATCCGCTGTATCGCCAGTGGGGGCGCTATCGCCATTTCGCCGAATACGAGCGGGCGGTGTTCGCCCCCGAGTCGCGCACCGAGATCCTGATGATCTCCGAGGTGCAGCAGCCGCTGTTCGTCAAGCACTACGGGACGCCCGCGCCGCGTTTCCATCTGCTGCCACCGGGCATCGCCGCCGACCGTCGCGCCCCGGCCAATGCCGCCGAGATCCGCGCCGACTTCCGCCGCGAATTCGGTCTGGAAGAGGGCGAGTTGCTGCTGGTACAGATCGGCTCCGGGTTCAAGACCAAGGGGCTGGATCGCAGCCTGCGGGCGCTGGCATCCCTGCCCAAGGAAGTGCGCCGGCGCACCCGGCTGTTCGCCATCGGCCAGGACGATCCCAAGCCCTTCATCCTCCAGGCCAAGGCGCTGGGCGTGAGTGATCGGGTGCAGATCCTCAAGGGACGCAGCGACATCCCGCGCTTCCTGCTCGGCGCCGACCTGCTGATCCACCCGGCCTACAACGAGAACACCGGTACCGTGCTCCTGGAGGCGCTGGTCGCCGGGCTACCGGTGCTGGTCACCGACGTCTGCGGCTATGCCCACTACATCGACGAGGCCCGCGCTGGCGAAGTGGTGCCCTCGCCCTTCGCCCAGGAGACCCTGGATCTGATGCTCGCCGAGCTGTTGGCCGATCCCGAGCGCCGGGCGGTGCAGGGGCGCAATGGCCTGGCCTTCGCCGATAGCGCCGACCTCTATTCGCTGCCCGAGCGCGCCGCCGACGTCATCCTGGGGGTGGCATGACCCTGGAATTGCGCGAACCCTTCGCCAGTCTCTGGGCTGGCCAGGACCCCTTCGTCGCCGTGGAGGCCCTGCAGGGCCAGGTGTTCCGCGAGCTGGACGGCCGCCGCACCCTGCGCACCGAGGTGGCCGGACGGGGGTATTTCGTCAAGATCCACCGCGGCATCGGCTGGGGCGAGATCGCCAAGAACCTGCTACAGGCCAAGCAGCCGGTGCTGGGCGCCCGCCAGGAATGGCAGGCCATCGCACGCCTGCATCAGGTGGGCGTGCCGACCATGACCGCCGTGGCCTTCGGCGAGCGCGGCGCCAATCCGGCGACCCAGCATTCCTTCATCATTACCGAGGAGCTGGCGCCCACCGTCAGCCTCGAGGATTTCAGTCTCGACTGGAGTCGTCAGCCGCCGGAGCCGGCGCTCAAGCGCGCCTTGATCGCCGAGGTGGCGCGCATGACCGGTGCCATGCACCGCGCCGGCGTCAACCATCGCGACTGCTATATCTGCCATTTCCTGCTCGACACCGCCCAGCCGGTGACGGTGGCCAACCTGCGGCTCTGGCTGATCGACCTGCACCGCGCCCAGTGCCGCACCCAGGTGCCCCGCCGCTGGCGCGACAAGGACCTGGCCGGACTGTATTTCTCCGCCGTGGGCATCGGCCTGACGCGGCGTGACTTTCTGCGTTTCCTGCGCGGCTACTTCCAGCGGCCGCTGCGCGAGATCCTGCGCGACGAGGCGCCGCTGCTGGCGCGCCTGGAACGCAAGGCCGCCGCGCTGCTGGAGCGCAAGGAGCGCTACGGAGACCGTCTCTGATGGCTGACTGGCGCCTCGACTCCAGCGTTGCCCATATCCGCGAGTTCGCCACCCTCGAAGGGGTGTTCGCCCTCGCGGGCGAGCGCCTGACCAGCGATCCGCTGTCGGAAGTGATCCGCGTCGAGCGCGACGGCATCCGCTACTACGTCAAGCGCTACCACGGCGCCGGCAAGGGGCTGCGGCGCTACGTGGGGCGGCCGCGGGTCAAGGCCGAATGGCAGAATCTCAAGCGCTTCGCCAAGTGGGGCATCGCCACCGCACCGGTGGTGGCCTGGGGCCTGGAGCGCTCGCCCAGGGGATTCAGCCGGGGCGCCATGATCACCCGGGAGATTCCCGATACCCTGGATCTCGCCGAACTGGCCCGCCGCGGCGATCCTCGGCTGCGCGACCGGCGTTGGGTGGACAATATCAGCCGCCAGCTGGCCGCGGCGACCCGCACCCTGCACGACCACCATTTCGTCCACAACGATCTCAAGTGGCGCAACCTGCTGGTGGATGGCCAGGGCGTGCTCTACTTCATCGATTGTCCGGGCGGCGCCTTCTGGGTCGGCCACTGGCTGCGCTGGCGCATCGTCAAGGACCTGGCCTGCCTGGACAAGGTGGCCAAGTACCAGCTCTCGCGCACCCAGCGGCTCAGATTCTATCTGCAATACCGCGGTCGTCCGCGGCTCAGCGACAACGACAAGGGGCGCATCCGCGAGGTGCTGGACTATTTCAAGGGGCGGGAATGAACGAGGGATGGGCGGCCGAGGACAAGGCCGTGCTGGCCGACGCGGGCCTGGACAGCTTCGCGGCGCTATGGGCGCTGGAGCTGCCGGCGGTGGACGAACCCAACCGGGGGCGCGGCGGCTTCAGCCAGGTGTTTCGCCTGGACGTGGCCGGCCACGGCTACTACCTCAAGCGGCAGCGTGATTACCTGACCCGGACCCTGGCCCGCCCGCTGGGCGAGCCCACCTTCGCTCGCGAGAGTCGCAACATCCGCCGCTACGCCGAACGCGGCATCCCGGCGCTGGAGCTGGCCTACTATGGCGAGCGGCGGGATGCCGAGGGCTGGCGCGCCATCCTGGTGACCCGCGCGCTGGACGACTGGCGCGATCTCGACAGCTGGCTGAAGGTCTGGCCGCACCTGTCGCCCGACGAGCGCACCGCGGTGCTGGTCGCCGTCGGTGAACTGGCCCGGCGGCTGCACGCCGCCGGCCAGGTCCACGGTTGCTTCTACCCCAAGCACCTGTTCCTGCAGCGCCAGGGCGAAGGCCTGGCCGCCCGCCTGATCGACCTGGAAAAGACCCGGCCTTTGCTGTTCGGCCGGCGCGACCGGCTGCGTGATCTCGAACCCCTGGTGCGGCGTGCGCCGCAGTGGCGCGAGCCGGACATCGCCCGCCTGCTGGCCAGCTATCTGGACCAGCCGCTGGATAGCGCCGCCGTGCGTGATTGGAGCGGTCAGCTGGCCGGACGCCGCCGCCACAAGGAGCGCAAGGCATGACCCTGGAGCAACTGGCCAAGGCCGGCCGCGCCCCGACGCTGCCCCTGCGGATCGAGCTACCCGGCGGCGAGCTGGAACTGCGCTCGTTGCTGCGGGTGCTGCCGGGTCAGCGCTATGTCGGCGAAGCGCTCTGGCAGGGCCGCCGGGTTTTGGCCAAGTTGCTGGTGGGCGACCGCGCCGCCCGGCAATTCGCCCGCGAGCGCGAGGGCTGTCGTCTGCTGGCGACAGCCGCGGCGCCCACGCCCGCGTTGCTGGAGAGTGGCGAGGCGAGCGGGCAGGGCGCTTGGTTGCTGTTCGACTTCATCGAGGCCGCGCCCAGCGTCGACCAGCTCTGGCAGCAGATCGCCGGCGAGCCGCCGCTGTCGCGAGCGCAGGACGATTTGCTCGGCGCGGCGCTGGCTACCCTGGCCCGGCTCCACGCCCAGGGCCTCTGGCAGGCCGATCTGCATCTGGACAACTTGCTGGTCAAAGACGGCGCCGCCCTGGTCATAGACGCGGCCGACATCCAGGCCGAGACGGTCGGCCAGCCGCTGTCCCAGGCGCGGGTGCAGGAAAACCTGGCGGTGTTCTTCGCCCAGTTGCCGGCCACCCTGGATGCGCACCTTGAAGAGCTGCTGATCCACTATTTGCTGGTCAACGCCGAGCACGCCCTGCGCCTCGAGGCGCTGCTGGCCCGTACCGCCGAGATCCGCCGCTGGCGCCTGGCCGACTACCTGAAGAAGAGCGGCCGGGAGTGCACCCTGTTCGCCGTCACCCGCAGCGCCTTCGGCCTGATCGCCGTCCGCCGCCGCTGGCTGGCCACCCTGGAAGGCCTGATGGCCGAACCCGATGCGGCCCTGGTCGGGCTGCCGACCTTCAAGGACGGCGGCGCCGCCACCGTGGCGCGGCTGCAGTGGCAAGGCCAGGACCTGGTGCTCAAGAGGTACAATATCAAGGGCTTCGGCCACTGGCTGACGCGCTTCTGGCGGCCCAGCCGGGCCTGGCACAGCTGGCGCGAAGGGCACCGGTTACTGTTCCTCGGCATTCCCACCCCCGAACCCCTGGCCGTGCGCGAGCGGCGTTTCCTCGGCCTGCGCGGCCGCGCCTATCTGGTGACGCCTTATCTCTCGGGGCCCAATCTGCTGGAGCGCTTCGCGCCCTATGTCGATTCCGCCCCGCCCCCGGCGGAGCTGGACGCCCTGCTGGCCCTGGTCGATGCCCTGCGCCGCGAGCGCCTCGGGCATGGTGACTTCAAGGGGACCAACCTGATCTGGCATGCCGGCCGCTGGCAGGTGATCGACCTCGATGCGCTCCAGGCCCACAGCAGCGACCAGGCCTATGCCCGCGCCTATGCCCGCGACCGCGCCCGGCTGTTGCGTAACTGGCCGGCTGAGAGTGCCTTGTATCGGCTGCTCGATAGCCGTCTACCACCGGCCTGAGCGCCTGTCCAAAGGCTGCTGTGCGTCGACTAGGCAGTGTTGAAATGGCCGGCATCGCCAGCCCAGTCCGCATACTCTTTTACTACGGGCAAACCCGAGCGCGGGTCCGATCCGCTTCCCCAGCTATTTTCGCGGGGCCGCCCAAGCCTTGCTTACCTCTAGCTCGCGCCTTTGAGCAGGCTCTGAGCGCCCGTCGTTCGATAACCGACCCGTTTCGCGCGGAAATGAACCAACTAGTTAATTAGCTGGCTACCTTTGTGGCAGAATGTCGCAGCCTGAGGTTCCCCGCCAGGGCGCTGGTCTGCGCGATACGCCCGGCACCCATAATGAGATCCACGAACGGACCCGCCAATGGCGGGCGTCTGGCATGCATGAATTTTTTAAGGAGACAACGATGAGTGGCAACGGGGGCGCGACGAGCGCCTGCAAATTCCTGGTATCTGCCCTGGGCGTGCTGATCGCCCTGCTGGGGCTGGCCCTGGGCGGCGGCGGGATCTATCTCGCCACCCTCGGCGGCAGCCTCTATTTCGTTCTGGGTGGCCTGCTGCTGACCCTGGCCGGCGCCCTGATCGCCATCCGGCGGCCGCTGGGCGCCTGGCTGTACGGGCTATTCCTGCTGGCGACCCTGGTCTGGGCACTGGCCGATGTCGGGCTGGTGTTCTGGCCGCTGGTCTCCCGGCTGATGATGTTCGCGGTGATCGGCGCGGTGGTGGCCCTGGCCTACCCGGCGCTGGTACGCGCCCGGGGTGGCGTCGCCGGCAAGGGTGGCTACCTGCTGGGTGGTCTGCTGGCCCTGGCCTGTGCCGCGACTTTCGCCTGGATGTTCAAGCCGCAGGCGCTGGTGGCCGCCGCAACGGCACCCGCCGTCACCCCGGTGACGCCCGCCACCGCGCAGCAGGACTGGCGCCATTGGGGCAATACCACCGCCGGGACCCGTTTCGCCGCCCTGGACCAGATCACCAAGGCCAACGTCGGCCAGCTGCAGGTGGCCTGGACCTTCCAGACCGGTGACATCCCCCAGAGCAACGGCTTCGGCGCCGAGGACCAGGTGACGCCGCTGCAGGTCGGCAACAGCGTCTATCTCTGTACCGCGCACAACCAGGTGTTCGCCCTGGACGCCGATACCGGGGCCAAGCGCTGGTCCTTCGACCCCAAGGCCACCGCGCCCAACTGGCAGCGCTGCCGCGGCGTCGGCTATTACGAGGACGCACCGGCCGCCCAGGCCAGCGCCACCGCAACTCCCGCCCAGCCGGCGGCTGTCTGCCAGAGACGCATTCTCACCACCACCATCGACGCCCGGCTGTTCGCCCTGGACGCCGACACCGGCAAGCCCTGCGCTGATTTCGGCGACAATGGCGTGGTCGACCTCAAGGCCGGCCTGGGAGAGGTCAAGCCGGGCTTCTATACCCTGACCGCCGCACCCCTGGTGGCGGGTGACCTGATCGTGGTCGGCGGTCGGGTGGCCGACAACATCGAGGTCAACGAGCCGAGCGGGGTCATCCGCGCCTTCGATGTCCATACCGGCAAGAAGGTCTGGGCCTGGGATCTGGCCAAGGAACAGCCGGATACCCCGCTGGACCCCAACATCGACTATACCCGCGCTACGCCCAACGTCTGGACCTCCATGGCCTATGACGCCAAACTCGGCCTGATCTACCTGCCGACCGGCAATACCACCCCTGATGCCTGGGGTGGCGAACGTACGCCCCAGGACGACAAGTACAGCTCGGCGGTCGTCGCCCTGGACGTCAAGACCGGCCAGGAGCGCTGGGTCTACCAGACCGTCCACCACGACCTCTGGGACTACGACCTGCCGTCGCAGCCGACCCTGGTGGACGTGCCGGACGGGCAGGGCGGTACCCTGCCGGGCCTGATCCAGACCACCAAGGCCGGCCAGGTCTTCCTGCTCAACCGGGAGACCGGCAAGCCCATCGCCGAAGTGCGTGATCAGCCGGTCAAGGCACCGCCGCAAGAGGTGACCGGCGAACGGCATTCGCCGACCCAGCCGCTGTCGGTGGGCATGCCCGCCATCGGCACCGAGACCCTCACCGAGTCGGCCATGTGGGGCGCCACCCCCTATGACCAGCTGCTCTGCCGCATCCAGTTCAAGCAGCTGCGTTATGACGGCATGTTCACCGCGCCGTCCACCGACGTCTCCCTGCAATGGCCCGGTTCCCTGGGCGGCATGAACTGGGGCAGCAACTCCATCGATCCCACCACTGGCTACCTGTTCGTCAACGACATGCGCCTGGGGCTGTGGACGCGGCTGATCCCGCGCGCCCAGATGGAAAACGACAAGGCCGGTGGCGTCGAGATGGGCGCAGCCTCCCAGACCGGTACCCCCTACGGCTCGCTGCGCAACCGCTTCCTCTCGCCGCTGGGCATTCCCTGCCAGGCGCCGCCCTACGGCACCATGACCGCCATCGACCTCAAGACCCGCAAGGTCGCCTGGCAGGTGCCGGTAGGTACCGTGCAGGATACCGGCCCGCTGGGCATCAAGCTGCACCTGCCGATTCCCATCGGCATGCCCACTCTGGGTGGCTCCCTGGCGACCCAGGCCGGCCTGCTGTTCTTCGCCGGTACCCAGGACTACTACCTGCGCGCCTACGACAGCGGCACCGGGCGCGAGATCTGGCGCGCGCGCCTGCCGGTGGGCAGCCAGGGCACGCCCATCACCTATGTTTCGCCCAAGACCGGCAAGCAGTACGTGGTCATCAGCGCCGGTGGCGCCCGCCAGTCGCCGGATCGCGGCGACTACGTGATCGCCTACGCCCTGCCTGACAAGCGCTGATCCCGGCGTCTTGACCTCCCGAAGCCCGCCGGAGCGATCCGGCGGGCTTCGTCGTTTTCGGCCCGGGCCGGGCACCGCCTGGCCACAATGTGCCGTGGCGCGATTACCCCCGGTGGCAGCGAACGGCTATAATTCGCCGTTTTTGAGGCGAGGCGGGCCTGCAGCGGCCTCGCGAAACCCCGGCGAACCCCTGGTTACGCCCTGTACAGAGGCTTTACCTGTGTCCCTGACCGTCCTTGGCCTGTCCGGCGCCCTCAGCCACGATCCCTCCGCCGCGCTCTACATCGACGGCAAGCTGATCGCCGCGGTGGAAGAAGAACGCTTCGTGCGCGACAAGCATGCCAAGAACCGCATGCCCTACGAGTCGGCCAAGTTCTGCCTGGAGCAAGCCGGGATCACCCCCGCCGACGTCGACGTGGTGGCCATTCCCTATGCGCCCATCAGTCTGTTCGGCGAGGCCCGCTGGCACTACGCCAAGCGCTACGCCTACGCCCCTGATCGCGCGCTGGATGCCATTCTGTTCGGCAATCGCCGCTACCACCGCTACCAGAAGCGTATCGAGTGGTGCCTGGTGCAGCTCGGCTTCGACCTGAAGAAGGTCAAGCTGGAAGCCGTCGAGCACCACCTGGCCCACGCCTCCAGCGCCTATCACTGCTCGGGTTTCAGCGAAAAGACCGCCATCCTCGGCATCGACGGCAAGGGCGAGTACGCCACCACCTTCTTCGGCTATGGCGAGAACGGCAAGATTCACAAGATCAAGGAGTTCTACGATCCGGACTCCCTGGGCGGTCTCTATGGCGCCCTCACCGAATTCCTCGGCTTCGAGATGCTCGACGGCGAATTCAAGGTCATGGGCATGGCGCCGTATGGCGATGCCAGCAAGTACGATTTCTCGCGCCTGGCGAAATTCGAGAACGGCGAGCTGATCATCAATACCGACTACGCCAACGTCATCGGCTTCCGCCGCTACAAGGAGAAGGGCAAGGGCTACTACTTCTCGCCCAAGTTGATCGAGTGGCTGGGACCCAAGCGTGAAGGCGATATCGCCGACGATCCCTACATCCACTACGCCGCCAGTATGCAGGCCCTGTTCGAGAAGCTGGCGCTGGAGATGATGGACTACTACCTGGGCGACATCATCAAGCAGACCGGCAAGCTCGCCTTCGCCGGTGGTTGCGCGCTCAACGTCAAGCTCAACCAGAAGATCATCGCCCGTCCCGAGGTCAAGGAGCTGTTCGTCCAGCCCGCCTCGGGCGACGCCGGTACCGCCGTGGGTGCGGCGGCCTACGTCTCCCATGCCCGCGGCGTGCCGGTGGAGAAGATGGAGCACGTCTACCTCGGCCCAGGCTACAGCAACGAGGACGTCATCGCCGCCTGCGCCCGGCATCCCAATGCGCCTAAGTGGCAGCAAATCGACAACATGCCCCAGCGCATCGCCGAGATCATGGTGGCCGGCAATCCGGTGGCCTGGTTCCAGGGCCGCCTGGAATTCGGTCCGCGCGCCCTCGGCGGTCGCTCCATCATCGGCTGCCCCAGCGTGCCGGGCGTCGCCGACCGCATCAATGCCCAGATCAAGTTCCGCGAGCGCTGGCGGCCGTTCTGCCCGTCCATGCTCGACACCGTGGCGCCGCAGATGCTCAAGGTCGACCATCCCTCGCCCTTCATGACCTTTACCTTCGAGGTCAACGAAGAGTGGAAGAGCCGGGTACCCGAGGTGGTCCACGAAGACGGCACCTCCCGCGCCCAGGTACTGGAGCGCCGGCACAATCCGCGCTGGTACGACCTCATGCTCGAGCTGGAAAAGCTCACCGGCAACGGCGTCTCCCTCAACACCTCGCTCAACCGCCGCGGTGAACCCATGGTCTGCTCGCCCACCGACGCCCTGAACATGTTCTTCGGCTCTGACCTGCAGTACCTGATCATGGAAGACATCCTGGTGGTCAAGGAGGGCGCCGGCCTATGACGCGTTCCGCCGAACCGCGGGTGCTGCAGTTCTGTCACGGCTATGACGGTCCCTTCCTCGACTGCGCCCGCCAGACCGCCAGTCTCTTCGCGGACAGCGGCTATCGCGTCACCACGGTGTTCCTCACCGGCACCGCCGATGCGGAGGTGGCCGCCGGGTGCGGCAGCGACGAGGTGCTGTTCCTGGAGTACTCCTCCAGGGACGTGCGCGGCCTCAAGCTCGGCGCCATCCAGGCGCTGCGCGAGATCGTCCGCTCGCGCGGCATCCGCTTCGTCATCGCCCATCGCTTCAAGCCGATCTGGATCGCCTGCCTGGCCACCAACCTGCCGGTGATCGGCGTCCACCATGCCTTCGGCGACTACGATCGCCTCGGTCGGCGGCTGTTCGCCAAGCTGATGAGCAAGCGCCTGACCCTGCTGGCGGTTTCCGACGCGGTGCGCGACGAGATCCGCCAGCGCCTCAAGGACTGGCCGGCCGAGCGCATCGAGACCCTCTACAACCGTCTGGACGTCGAGGCGGTGGAGCGCGAATTGCTGCCGGCCGACCAGGCTCGCGCCGAGCTCAAGCTGCCCCAGGACGCCTGGATCGTCGGTAATGTTGGCCGCCTGCATCCGGACAAGGACCAGGCCACTCTGCTGCGCGGCTTCGCCGCCGCCCTGCCGAACCTGCCGAACGACGCCCTGCTGGCCATCCTTGGCAAGGGCCGCCTGGAAGACGACCTCAAGGACCTGGCCCGCGAGCTGAACATCGCCGACCGGGTGCTCTTCCTCGGCCAGGTGGAGGGCGCCCGGCGCTACTTCAAGGCCTTCGACGTCTTCGCCCTGAGTTCCGACCACGAGCCCTTCGGCATGGTCCTGCTGGAAGCCATGGCCGCCGGTGTGCCGCTGATCGCCACCGCCTGTGGCGGCGCCCGGGAGATCGTCGAGGGCGTCGGCTTCCTCTTCCCCCTGGGCGATGCCGAAGCCCTCGGCCAGGGCCTGCAGCACCTCGGCCGCCTGGCACCCAGCCAGAGACGCGCCTGCGTCCAGCACATGCGCGAACGCCTGGCCGAGCGCTTTTCCGACGCGGCCGTGCGCCGCGAGTTCTGGCGCCTGCCGATGGTCGCCGCCTTCAAGGCCCCGGCGCCGTGAAAGTCCTGTTCCTGGTCCAGAAGGAACAACGCATCCTGCTGGACCACTTCTATGCCAGCATCGCCGCCCATTGCGACTGCGACCTGCGCTGGCTGAGCGACGAGGAACAAGCCGATCTGCGCGGCTATTTTCGCCGCGCCGTGCCCCAGCCCGAACAATACGACCGCATCCTGCTGTTTCTGCGCTTCAAGAAGCAGCTCAAGCAGGTCGCCTTCATCCGCAGCCTGCCCAATCTGGTCGAGCTGGAACACGACGCCTACCAGAACTTCATCCCCTGCAAGTACACCGGCAAGTTCAGCCGCTACTATCAGGCCATCCCCCATGTACGTGTTCTGGTCTCGGGAGCGGGCGTGGCGCGGCGGCTGCAGGAGGAGGAGGTGGATGCCGTCTTCGTGCCCAAGGGCTACGACGACAGCCGCCTGCACGACCTGGGCCTGCAACGCGACATCGAACTGGGCTTCGTCGGCAGCCTGGGCAGCGTAGCCTACAGCGGGCGTCGGCAACTGCTGGAAGACCTTGCCAAGATCGAGCCCCTGCTGATCACCAAGACCCGCTCGGGCGACGAATACCTGCAGACCCTCAACCGCATCCGCTTCTTCGTCGGTGCCGACGTCGGCATGGGCGAATACATGATCAAGAACTTCGAAGCCATGGCTTGTGGCTGCGTGCTCTTCACCTACGACCAAGGCGAGGAAGAGAACCGGGCGCTGGGCTTCGAGGACGGCGTCAACGTGGTGCTCTATCGTTCGCTGGCGGAGTTGCGGGAGAAACTCGCGAGACTCAGGACGGACCCTGCGCACGCCGCGGCGATCGCCAGGGCCGGAGAGGCCCTGGCGCGTCACTCTTTCGCCTTCGGCCACTTGGGCGAACGCGTGGTTTCGGCTATAACCCCTGCGCTGCGGCCGGCGGTCGCACCAGGGTTCCTACACCGCCTGCTGGCCAGGTTGGGACGCTGATGCGGCGCGCAAGGCCAAGCTTTCGACTCACCTGGCAGAAAGGGTAGAACGTGCAGTTTTCCGCCGACAGCGACATCTCCCTGGTCGTCACCAGCTGCGGGCGCTTCGACCTGCTCACGCAGACGCTGACGACCTTCGACGAATTCAACACCGCCCCCATTCGCCGGGTCTTCATCACCGAGGACTCCGGTGACGAACGGGTGCGCGACTGCATCCCAGCGCACTGGCGCGAGCACACCGAGTTCATCGTCAACCAGCCCAAGCTCGGCCAGATGCGCAGCGTCGACGCCGCCTACGCCCGGGTCGAAACGACCTGGATCTTCCATTGCGAAGACGACTGGGCCTTCTATCGGCCCGGCTTCATCGAGGACTCCCAGGCGCTGCTGGAGGCCGATCCCCAGGCGTTGCAGGTCTGGCTGCGCAGCCATGCCCATGACCTGGCGATCCACAGCCCCTACGTCTATCTCAAGCCACGACAGGTGCACGCGGGTATCGCCTTCCACGAGGTCGGCTCGCACAAGCCCGAATGGCAGGGTTTCTCCTTCAATCCCGGTCTGCGTCGACGTGCCGACTACCTCCGCCATGCGCCCTATGGCGAGCTGACCGGTGAGAAGGAACTGTCCCGCCGCTACGCCGAGGAGCAGCGGCACGCGTTGATCCTGGAAAACGATGCGGTCTTGCACACGGGCTTCGGCCAGCACGTGGTCAGTGAGAAAGATCGCGAAGACAAGTGCAGGCGTCGTCGTCTGGACCGCATCAAACTGGCGCTGGCCTTCCTGGTCGGTGCACTCCTGGGAGCCCTGCTGTGGTGACACCCGTGCTCGATCGGCTGCAGCACAGCCGCTATTTCACCCTGGCGGTGCTGGTGTTCCTGGCCGCCTATCTGTGCATTCCCGTCGCGAAGTGGATCAACAGCTACTACTACGCGGTGATCGCGCTGCCGGCGCTGGTGCTGTTCGTCCTGCGCCCGCGGGTGATCGACTGGCGTTCCCCGCTGCTACTGCTCTGGTTGGTGTTTCTCGCCTGGTTCATCGTGCCAGGCGCGCGGGCGGAGGAGGGCGCGTTCTTCAAGCACATCCTCTATGTGCTGCTGTTCGTCTTCACCGTGGCTTGCCTGGTGGATGGCGATTTCTTTCGGCGCCCCGGATTCGTGCGGCTGGCGTTCTGGATCCTTTGCGCCTACGCCGTGGGCTCCAGCCTGGTCTTCTGGCTGACCGGCCACTACGCCGTGGGCCAGAGGGTCATCCATCTGCCCGGACGGATCGCCAACCCCATCTATGTCAGCATCTGGATGGTGTGCCTGGGCGGGCTGGCCGCCCCCACCTGGATTCGCGAACGGCGCTGGGGTGAATTGCTGGCAGCGGTTGTGATCACCATCGTCGGCATCTCCTTCGCGCTGCAGACCCGCACCGGCCTGGTCGGGATCGTCTTCCTGGCGGCCCTGGGCGTGCTCTTCGCCTTCCCGCGGTTCCCGCTCCGCACCCTGGCCTTCGTTGTTCTGGTCAGCGCCTTGATCGCCGGCGTGGTCCAGGTGGTACACACCGAGGCCTGGTTCGTCGCCTTCTGGGGGCGAGCCGATTCCGGGCGCATCGAGCTGTTCCATTTCATGATGAAGGACTGGCAGGCCTGCGGCTGGTGGCTGGGTTGTGGCCTGGGCTACCAAAGCCACGACCTGCTGCATGGCACCGAGGCCATCCAGCATCCGCACAACATCTTCGTTTCCTTCGGCATCTACACCGGGCTGGTCTCGCTGCTGATCTTCGCCGTGCTGATGCTGGCCACCCTGGGCGCGGCGCTGCGCCAGCGCGATCCCTGGGGACTCTACCTGGTGGTGGCCCTGCTCATGCTGAACTTCGACGGGGCCAAGCTGATCGGCAATCCGGACGAGTTATGGCCGCTGGTGCTGTTGCCTGCGGCGATGATCGCCGGGGCCGAGGTGCAGCGCCGCCGCAAGCTGGCGCTGGGGCAGGCACTACCCGTCTAGTTCTGCAGCTGGCGGTCGAGGTCGCGCCAGTCCAACGGCTGGCGACAGGCCTCGGCGTAGGCGCGCAGGAAGGGTTCGCGACCCGGCGCGAACAGCCAGTCGCGGTCCTCGTCGTAGCGCAGTAGGTGATGGAAATTGCGTACCCGCAGGCGCAGCGGCAGACGGCGCGTATGGCAGCGCAGGTCGGCGATATCGATCAGGCCCAGCTCGCCTTCCGGCGTCAGCACCACGTTGCCCAGATGCAGCGAGCGGAAGTAGACGCCACCGTCGTGCAGCCCGGCGATGAAGCGGCCCAGGGCCGGACGCAGTGTCTCGGCCTGCTCCGTGCCGCGCAGCTGGCGCAGGGTGGCACCGGGCAGCGGGCTGTAGTGGACCAGATCGCGCTGAAGCGAGGCGGCGCGGTAGACGGCCAGCACCTTCGGGCAGGGAATGCCGCGTTCCGCCAGTTGACGAGCGTTGTCGGCGAATCTTTGGGCATAGGGAAAGAGCGCAGCCGAGGTCAGCAGCCGCTTGCGGCGAAACAGCTTGAGGTAGCTGCCATCGGTGAGGCGCAGGACCTTGTCGCCGTGATGATCGGCTTCCACTACCTGGGCGGCGTCGCGCAGTTCGAGATAGCGCGAATGTTCGAGAGGCTTCATGCAAGACCCGTCAACGTCAGGGCGTGCATGTTACCCGAAGGTGGCAGGCTGTGAAGTGACCCTTACTACCTAACCTAGCGCTTGTTGCTAGAATCGATTTTTTGCCAGCACCTTTACATGCGCTCAACACGTCAACTCCTGTACTTCGTTTACGGCGGTGCCCAGGCCTATCGGCAGGAGCTGAAGTTCAGCCTGCTCAGCGCCTTGCACTGGCGGCAGCGCCAGGACATCGCCATTCGCCTGCTGACCGACCGGCCGCAGGATTATCGTGGCTGGCCGGTGGACGTGCTGCCCCTCGACGGGGCGACGCTCCAGGCCTGGCAGGGCCAGCACGGTTACCTGCATCGCAGCAAGGCCTGCGCCATCGCCTGGGCACTGCCGCGAGCGGACAAGACGCTGTTCCTCGACAGCGACACCGTGGTCCAGGCGCCCTTGGCCGCCCTGTTCGACGGCATCGACGACCAGCGTGGCCTGATGGACATCGAGGAGTGGCCCTGGCACCGAGCCCGCGCCCGCCCCGAATTCGCCCGGTTCGCCGCGACCCTGGCCGAGCGCGACCAGGAGCCGGCGGCAGATACGCGGCTCTATAACAGCGGGGTCTGTGGTCTGGCGCGAACCCATTTGTGGCGGGTCGAGCAGGCCATCGCCCTGATCGACGACTGGCGGGGGCACGACGACGAGGTCCATACCCTGGAGCAGATCGCCCTGTCGTTCAGTCTGGCGGACCTTGGCATCAGCCAGGCGCGCGGTGCCATCCGCCACTACTACGCGGAAAAACGCTTCCTGCACTTCATGCTGGCGCATTTCTTCGAGCGCTACGGTGAAGACTACTCGCCCGAACTCCAGCGCCACTGGCAGGAGGTGCCCCTGACCAAGCCCCTGCCCGACGTCTGGACCCGGCTGCGGGTGAAGTGGCAACTGGCCGGACTGGACAAGCAGCGGGCGAGCCTGGGCCGCAAGCTGCTCTATGGCTGCCTGGCGCCCCAGGACAGCTACGCCCAGGCCTGTCGCCACGTCTGGTGGGAACGGGCGTTGAGCGAGCGCCTGGGTGGCGGCGACCGTCAGGCCTTCGCCGAAGGCATCTGGCCGAACGACCTGCCACGCCCGCACCTGGCCGACGAAGCCGGTGCGGCGCTCGACTATCTACGCACACGGGTGCGCGGCTAGCATCCCTTCAGGAATCTCTGCATGCGAACGCTTTTCCTCGTCGTCCTCTACGGCTTGCGCCCGAGGGATTCGGCCACCTTGCGCAGCCTGCTGGCCCAGCCTCTGGCCAGCCTGCCGGCGGACAGCGGTCTGCTGGTCTGGAACAACGGCCCCCAGGCCCTGGACGAGGCGGAGCGCCAGGCCCTGCTGGCTGCGCCAGGCTGGACGCGGGTACTCATCACGGAAGACCTCGGCAATCCCCCGCTGAGTCGGGTCTACAACCAGGCCTTGCAGCAGGACGCCGAGCGGCTGGTGGTCCTCGACCAGGACACCGTGGTGGACGGTCGCTATCTGCAGGCCCTGTCACGGGAGGCCGAGTTGCTGGTGCCCTTGGTGCTGGGTGCAGGTACCATCCGCTATCCCCATCAGCACAAGGCGGTAGTGACGGAAGAAGGCCCGCTGGATCCCCAGGCCACCGTCACCATCAGCTCGGGCCTGTGTCTGACCCAAGGCTTGGCCCAGCGCATCGCGGCCCGTCATGGCGACGTCTTCGACGAGAGATTCGCCCTCTATGGCGTCGATGTCTCCTTCTTCCTGCGGGTCCAGGAGCTCGCGCGGGAGGAGCCGGTCCAGTTGCTCTGCGCCGGGGTGCTGGATCATTCGCTGTCTGAGCTGGAAGCCGAAACGCCGGCCCAGCGGCGCTTTCGCGATATCGAAAAATTCTACGTCGCCCTGCTGCTGCGACTGCACTACAAGGGCGCTTCCCGCGGCAAGGTGCTGCGCTATCTGGGGCGGCAGTTGCTGGGCAATCGCCTCTATCTGTATGGCGTGCTGCCGCAGATGCTGCAGACCGTGTTCAGGGGCCGTCATCCCCGGGCATGAAGCCCGGCAGCGGCCGGATCACCGCCTCGTGACGGCTGTAGTAGAGGCTGTCGGCGGGGATGTCGCGCATCACCAGGGCGCCGGCACCGACTACCACGTTGTCACCGATGGTCAGGTGGTCGCCAACGATGCAGACATGGGCGCCGAGACTGACGTTGTCGCCGATGAAGATGCCCACCAGCCGCGCCGGATCGTCGCTCTTGATGCCGATGGTGGTGTGCTGGCGGATCATCACATTGCGCCCGATCACCGCCAGGTTGGAAACGCAGATGCCCATGCGGTGGGGCAGGCGCAGCCCGGGGCCAATACGCGCGCCCAGCAAGATCTCGATGTTGTGCCGGCGGATCAGGCGGCGATTGATCCGCTCGGCCAGCTTGCGGTAATTGAGCAGGCCGCGCGGGCGGCAGTAGAGGAACTGCGCCAGGCGATACCAGAACAGAAAGCTCGGACTCTCTCCGGCCGCCACGCGCCGGAACAGGCGCTTGAGGCGCAAGGGCTTGCCCGGCGCATCCAGCACCTCCACGCGCCAATGATCCTTGAGTTCGGCGAAGGTGGCGATCAGCGGTGGCATGACGGACGTTCCGGAGCAGGGGAGGGCAAGCCTAGCGGAAAATCCCGCCACTGGGTCGGCGGCAGGTGCGTGTTAACATGGCGCTTTTGCGTCACGACGAGACCATGAGCCAAGACTCCCCTGCGCAGACTTCCAGTCTGAAGATCTATTTCCGCCTGCTCGGCTACGTGCGGCCCTACATCGGCATGTTCGCCCTGAGTATCGTCGGCTTCCTGATCTTCGCCTCCACCCAGCCGATGCTGGCCGGCATCCTCAAGTACTTCGTCGATGGCCTGAACAATCCCAATGCCTCGATGTTCCCGGGGTGGCCGCTCATCGGCGGCCTGCACCTGGTCCAGGCGGTGCCGCTGATGATCATCCTGATCGCCGCCTGGCAGGGCGTCGGTTCCTTTCTCGGCAACTATTTCCTGGCGCGGGTTTCCCTGGGACTGGTGCATGACCTGCGGGTGGCGCTGTTCAACCACATGCTGCGGCTGCCCAACCGCTACTTCGATGCCAACAACTCCGGCCACCTGATCTCGCGCATCACCTTCAACGTCACCATGGTCACCGGCGCCGCCACCGAGGCGATCAAGGTAGTGATCCGCGAGGGCATGACGGTGGTCTTCCTGTTCGCCTCCCTGCTGTGGATGAACTGGAAGCTGACCCTGGTGATGGTGGCCATCCTGCCGCTGATCGCCCTGATGGTGACCAGCGCCAGTCGCAAGTTCCGCAAGCAGAGCAGCAAGATCCAGTCGGCCATGGGCGACGTCACCCACATCACCTCCGAGGCCATCCAGGGCTATCGGGTGGTGCGCAGCTTCGGTGGCGAGCGTTACGAGCAGCAGCGCTTCCTCGATTCCAGCGTCGCCAACACCGACAAGCAGCTGACCATGACCAAGACCGGAGCGGTCTATACCCCCATGCTGCAGCTGGTGATCTATTCGGCCATGGCGGTGCTGATGTTCCTGGTGCTCTGGCTGCGCGGCGAGGCTTCCGCCGGGGACCTGGTGGCCTATATCACCATGGCCGGCCTGCTGCCCAAGCCGATCCGCCAGCTCTCCGAGGTCAGTTCCACCATCCAGCGCGGCGTGGCTGGCGCGGAAAGCATCTTCGAGCAGCTCGACGAACCCGCCGAACGTGACGAGGGCCGCGAGGAGCGCGAGCGTGTCCAGGGTCGGCTGGAGGTGCGCAACCTCACCTTCCGCTATCCCGGCACCGACAAGGCCGTGCTGGAGGGCATCGACTTCGTCGCCGAGCCGGGCCAGATGGTGGCCCTGGTGGGCCGCTCGGGCAGTGGCAAGTCGACCCTGGCCAACCTGATTCCGCGCTTCTACCAGCACGAGCAGGGCGAGATCCTGCTCGATGGCCTGGAGATCCAGGACTACCGGCTGACCAATCTGCGCCGGCATATCGCCCTGGTAACCCAGCACGTCACCCTGTTCAACGACAGCGTCACCAACAACATCGCCTATGGCGACCTGGCCGGGGCGCCCATGGAGCAGGTCAAGGCAGCGGCCGAAGCGGCCTATGCCGACGAATTCATCGAGCGCCTGCCGCAGCAATACGATACCCAGGTCGGTGAGAACGGCGTGCTGCTGTCCGGCGGTCAGCGTCAGCGCCTGGCCATCGCCCGGGCCCTGCTGAAGAATGCGCCGCTGCTGATCCTCGACGAGGCCACCTCGGCCCTGGATACCGAATCCGAGCGGCATATCCAGGCGGCGCTGGATCGCGTCATGCAAGGCCGTACCACCCTGGTGATCGCCCACCGCCTCTCCACCATCGAGAAGGCCGACCTGATCCTGGTGATGGACAATGGCCGCATCGTCGAGCGCGGCAGCCACGGCGAGCTGCTGGCGCTGAACGGCTACTATGCCCGCCTACATGCCAAGCAATTCGAGGAGGTCGCGCCGCCGGCGCCGACGATCGAATGCTGAACCGACTGCGTTTCTGGCGTGAGCGCGGCTGGACCTCGATTTCCGCCGCCGACTATGCCGCCACCTGGCAGCGTTACGGCGGCAGCGTCGTCACTCACCCGGAAGTGATCGCTCGACTGGCCGAGCTGGCCGGTATCCCGGTGCGCTACCTGGGCTGGGCCGGCGCCGACGGCTGGCAGGCCGCGGTGCCCTGCTGGGGCCGCGAACTGGCGCTGTCCCGCGCGGTGCTCAAGCAGCGCCGCCAGCGTGCCCTGTTCGACCTGGGCAATGCCGAGATCATCCTGCCCGCCGCCCAGGGCGCTGCGGCACCCCTGCGCCAGCGTGCCCGCTACTTGTCGCCGCTGTGCGAAGAGCGCTTTGCTGGGCTGCGTCGGCAGAGCGAGGAACTGGCCATGCTCCGCGAGCCGGAGGCCTGGTCGAAGAAATTCCGCTACAACCAGAGACGCGAGCAGCGCCTTTTCGAAGACGCCGGTGGCCGCGCCCTGCCTATGGCCGAGCTGGACAGTGCCGAGCAGGCGCGGATCTATGCCGAGCTGTTCGAGTCGCGCTGGGGCTTCGAGGTGCCGGGCAAGGCGCGGCTGGCCGAGGTGTTCGCCCTACTGCGCGATTTCATGACCGGTTCGGTGCTCATGCTCGGCGAGCGGCCGGTGGCCATCCAGGTGCTCTATCGGGTGGAAGCGCCCGAGTGGATCAGCGTCGAATACGTCAATGGCGGCGTCGATCCCAGTTGCAGCGACCTCAGTCCGGGCAGCGTTCTCACTTATCTGAACACCCAGGCGGCCTGGCAGGATGCCCGTGCCCTGGACAAGGCGCTGCGCTACTCCTTCGGCCGCGCCGACCGCGACTACAAGGACCGCTGGTGCCACCGCGTCACCGTCTTCGAGAGCTGAGATGACTGCCCGCAAACAAGCCCTGCTCAAACGTCATCGCCGGCACAAGCGGCTGGCCCTGCTGGTCATCGCCGTGGTCCTGCTCGGCTGCCTGGCGCTGGGGCCCTGGTGGAGCGCGCCGTTGCTGGCGTTGCTGGTCTGGGTCGGGCATGAAGCCTGGTTCGCCGATCATCTCTTCTACTCGCCGCGGGACAGCTACCAGTACCAGTTTCCTGCCGACACCCTCGTGCTGGGCCTGCATTTGCAGCAGGGCCGGCTGGCCGCGGTGGAGTTGCCGCCGGGCGAGCTGACGCTGTTCCTGGAGTGCCGCCTGCGGGCCGGTTGGCTCGGCCGGTTGCTGGATCCCCAGGTGCGGTTGCGGGCGGGCGACGACGTGGACCGCCAGGACTTCGAGCGCGGCGTGGCCGGGCGCCGCTACGTCAACCTCAGTGGCTACGCCGAGGCCTTGCGCCGTGGCGAGTTGCAACTCTGGACCCGCTTCTGCCGCCTGCAGGGGGAGTTGCGCCTGCATGTCTTCGCCCAGCCGGATTTCACTACCAAGCGCGTGATGGTCATCGCCCCCCATGCCGACGACGCCGAGCTGGCCGCCTTCGGTCTCTACAGCCAGGCCCGGGAGACCAGCATCGTCACCCTGACCCAGGGCGAGATCGAGGCCGAGCACTACCAGCGCCTGGGCCTCGACCGCCAGGCGGCTGCCCGGCTCAAGGGCCGGCTGCGCACCTGGGACAGCCTGGTCACCCCGCTGTGGGGTGGGGTACTGCCCGAGCGCTGCTTCCAACTGGGTTACTACTGCCTGCAATTGCCGGCCATGCGCCAGGCGCCGGATCAAGCCTGCGGTTCCCGCGAATCCGGCGAAGGCGATATTCGCAGCGCGCGCCGCTATAATGCCTTCGACTTGCCCGGGGATGCCGACGGCATCCCCAGCTGGCGCAACCTGGTGGCCGATTTGGTGGCGCTGCTGGAGCATTTCCGTCCCGAGGTGGTGGTGCTGCCGCATCCCGAGATCGATCCCCATGCCGATCACGTCGCCAGCACCCAGGCCCTGCGCGAGGCCATGGCCGCGAGCGACTGGCAGCCCGAGTTCGAGCTGCTCTATGCCAACCACCTGCACGACAACGACCGCTGGCCCATGGGCCCAGCCGAGGGCGGTATCGCCTTGCCACCGGCCATCGAGACACCCACGCCCCTGGTGCCCTGGAGTCCGCTGCTGACGCCGGAGCGCCGGCTGGACAAGGCCATGGCCCTGGGCCTGCAGCACGACCTGCTGGTGCCGCTGCCGGCCAAGAAGCGCCTGCGCCGCGCCATCCAGTGGCTGCTGGCCGGGCGCCGCTGGCCGCGCACCGGGGAAGACGAGTTCTTCCGCAAGGCGGTGCGGCGTCACGAGCTGTTCTGGATCAATCGCCGGCCCTGAGAGCCTATTCAGAAGCTGCTGCGCGTCGGCCAAACGGCGTTGAAAAGGCCCTGGTCGCCAGCCCGGCCTGGGCGGCCCCGTCGCCATGCTCATTTACCGCTCGTAAACTCGTGCGCGAGCCCGGTCGAGCGCGAGTCCGATCCGTTCCCTCAGGCCTTTGATTCGCTAGCGCTCACCCTTCGGGCCAGCCCTTGGCTGTTACTCCCGTGGGTCGTTGCGCCTTGTTTGGCTCCAGCTCGCGAGATTATGAACGGGCCCTGAGCCCGGCCTTTCCCGCTGGCAGGCGCTTCCGGGGCGCCTTGGCCCCTATGCTATGATCGCCGCCATTTTCGCGCTTTGGAGCCTGTCCCTATGAAGCTGACCATGCCTCGCTTCGATCTCGCGCCGGTCCTGGTGGTTGGCGACGTGATGCTCGACCGCTACTGGCACGGCACCACCTCGCGGATCTCCCCCGAGGCGCCGGTACCCGTGGTGCGGGTCGACCAGCACGAGGATCGTCCCGGTGGCGCGGCCAACGTCGCCCTCAACATCGCCGCCCTCGGCGCGCCGGCCTACCTGGTCGGCGTCACCGGCCAGGACGAGGCTGCCGATGCCCTGACCGACAGCCTGAGAGCCGCCCATGTGCAGGTGCGCTTCCAGCGCATCGCCCAGCAACCGACCATCGTCAAGCTGCGCATCATGAGTCGTCACCAGCAACTGATCCGCGTCGACTTCGAGGAACCCTTCGACACCGACGCCCAGGCGCTGGCTTCGGACACCGCCGCCATGCTGGCCGGGGTCAAGGTGCTGGTGCTCTCGGACTACGGCAAGGGCGCGCTGAAGAACCACCAGGCGCTGATCCAGCTGGCCCGGGCGCGCAACATCCCGGTGCTGGCCGATCCCAAGGGCAAGGATTTCTCCATCTACCGGGGCGCCAGCCTGATCACCCCGAACCTGTCCGAATTCGAAGCCATCGTTGGCGTCTGCGCCGACGACGCCGAGCTGGTGGCCAAGGGCAGCGAGCTGATGGCGCGCCTGGACCTGGGCGCCTTGCTGGTGACCCGCGGCGAGCACGGCATGACCCTGCTACGGCCAGGCCAGGCGGCGCTGCACCTGCCGGCCCGCGCTCGCGAGGTGTTCGACGTCACCGGCGCCGGCGACACCGTGATTTCCACCCTGGCCGCCGCCCTGGCGGCCGGCGAGGAATTGCCCCAGGCCGTGGCCCTGGCCAACCTGGCCGCCGGCATCGTGGTCGGCAAGCTGGGTACCGCCGCCATCAGCGCCCCCGAGCTGCGCCGCGCGGTGCAGCGCTCGGAAGGCTCCGAGCGTGGCGTCCTGACCCTGGAGCAACTGCAACTGGCCATCGAGGACGCCCGCGCCCATGGCGAGAAGATCGTCTTCACCAACGGCTGCTTCGACATCCTCCACGCCGGTCATGTGACCTACCTGGAGCAGGCGCGCGCCCAGGGCGATCGCCTGATCGTGGCGGTCAACGACGACGCCTCGGTCACCCGCCTCAAGGGCCCGGGTCGCCCCATCAACAGCGTCGACCGGCGCATGGCGGTGCTGGCCGGTCTCGGCGCGGTGGACTGGGTCATTCCCTTCAGCGAGAACACCCCGGAGCGGCTGCTGGAGCAGGTGCGCCCCGACGTGCTGGTCAAGGGTGGCGACTACAAGAGCGTCGAAGAGGTGGTCGGCGCCCAGATCGTGCAGGGCTACGGCGGCGAGGTGCGCATCCTCGGCCTGGTGGAGAACAGCTCCACCACCGCCATCGTCGAGCGGATCCGCAACCGTACCTGACCGCTGGCGGCACTCGGGTTAAGCTGGGCGCAGAACCGCTATGGAGCTGCGCCATGCCTTCGACGCCCCACCTGATCCTTGGTACCCGCACCGATGGTCAACCCCTCGGTCATCCCCTGAAGCTGGCCAATCGGCACGGGCTCATCGCCGGGGCCACGGGCACCGGCAAGACCGTTACCCTGCAACGGCTCGCCGAAGCCTTCAGCGATGCCGGCGTCGCGGTGTTCGCCGCCGATATCAAGGGTGACCTTTGCGGCCTGGGTGCCGCTGGCGCGCCCCAGGGCAAGCTGGCCGAGCGGATCGCCGCCCAGGGCCTGCCGCACCAGCCCCAGGCCTATCCGGTCACCCTCTGGGACGTTGACGGCCGGAGCGGCCATCCATTGCGGACCACCCTGAGCGAGATGGGCCCGCTGCTGTTGGGCAATCTGCTGGAATTGACCGACAGCCAGCAGGCCGCCCTGCATGCCGCCTTCAAGCTGGCCGATCGCGAAGGCCTGCTGCTGCTCGATCTCAAGGATCTCAAGGCCGTTCTCAATCACCTGCGCGAGCAACCCGAAGCCCTCGGCGAAGACCGCGCCCTGTTCACCGGTGCCTCGGCCCAGGCACTGCTGCGGCGCCTGGCCACCCTGGAGCAGCAGGGCGCCGAGGCCTTCTTCGGCGAACCGGCCTTGCAACTGGAAGACGTCTTGCGCCCTGAGGCCGATGGCCGCGGGCGCATCCATCTGCTCGACGCCAGCCGCCTGGTGCACGAGGCGCCCAAGGTCTATGCCACCTTCCTGATCTGGCTGCTGGCTGAGCTCTTCGAGCAATTGCCCGAGCGGGGCGATGCCGACAAACCCGTGCTGGCGCTGTTCTTCGACGAGGCCCATCTGCTCTTCGGCGATACGCCCAAGGCGCTGCGTGATCGCCTGGAGCAGGTGGTGCGGCTGATCCGTTCCAAGGGCGTCGGCGTCTACTTCGTCACCCAGTCGCCCGCTGACCTGCCGGACGCCATCCTGGCCCAGCTGGGCCTGCGTATCCAGCACGGCCTGCGCGCCTTCACCGCCAAGGAGCAGAAGGCCCTGCGCGCGGTGGCCGACGGCTTCCGCGCCAATCCGGCCTTCGACAGCCTGGAGGTGTTGACCGAGCTGGGCATTGGCGAAGCCCTGGTGGGCAGCCTTGAGGACAAGGGCACCCCGGCCATGGTCGAGCGCGTGGCCATAGCGCCACCGCAATCGCGGGTCGGCCCGCTGAGCGAGGCCGAGCGCCAGGCGCTGATTCGTCAGTCACCCCAGGCGGGGCGTTATGACCGGCCGGTGGATCGGGAGTCGGCCTACGAGATCCTGCGTGATCGTCAGGCCGCGCGGATACCCGAAGAGGCGCCCGCGCCGGCAAAGCCGGGGCAGGGCGGCGCCCTGGGCGATCTGGTCGGCGAACTGGCGGGCCAGGCGCTCAAGACCGCCGCGCGCCAGGCGGCCAATCAGCTGGGGCGCCAGCTGGTGCGGGGATTGTTGGGTTCGCTGTTGGGCGGCAAGCGTCGCTAGCCGCTCGGCCAGCCAAAAAAAGACCCCGCCGAGGCGGGGTCTTTCTTGTGCGCTAGGCAGTCATTACATGCGCGGGGCGACCGGGTTGGCGTCGTTGGAGATAGTCACTTCCACCCGACGGTTCAGGGCGCGATCGGAGGCATTGCTGTTGCTGGCCACCGGGAAGGCCTTGCCGTAGCCGCGGGTCTGGATGCGGCTCGGCTCCACGCCGGCGCTGATCAGCGCGGTCTGGATGGCCTGGGCGCGACGCTCGGAAAGCTGCTGGTTGTAAGCATCGCCACCGACGCTGTCGGTGTAGCCTTCGACGATCACCTTGCGCTCGGGATTCTGCTTCAGATAGTCAGCCAGCTTCTGGGCGTTAGCATAGCCCTGGGGCTTGAGCTCGGCCTTGTTGAAGTCGAACAGCACGTTACCGAAGGTCACCACGGTGCCACGGTCGGTCTGCTTGGCCTGCAGGGCGTCCTGCAGCTGCTTGAGCTGGGCGGTACGGGCGTCCAGGCGGGCCTGGGTGCGCTCGGCGTCGACGTTCTGCATCTGGGCTTCGGTCATGCGCAGCTTGATGGTCTGCATGGCCGTCTGGATGCGCTGGTTGGTCAGGTAGGCCAGCTGGTCGACGGTCTTCTCGTTCTCACCGTCCTTGTAGGCCTTCTCGGTCTTTTGCAGCCAGGCACCGGCGTCCTTGGTCTCCAGGGCGGCCAGCTGGGCGGCCTGCGGCTGGGACTCCAGCGCCGAGTAGTCGGACTTGGCCTGTTCCAGGTTGGGGTTGGGCGGCGTGGAGCAGGCGGCCAGGGCCAGGCTGAGCAGCGACACGGCAGGGATCAGAATATGTTTACGCATGGTGGTCATCCTTTGAATTCGTGAAGGTAAGAAGGAGCGGGTCTGTTACTGCTGGACCTTCTTCTGCAGATTCTGCTGGAGCTGCAGGTTGATCTGACCTTCCTCACGGATCTGCTGGATGCTGTTCTGGGCATCCTTGAGCGCGGCTTCGGCCTTGGCGGCCTGGGTCTTGCGGGTGGCCAGGCGGGCATCCCACTCGGCCTGTTCGGCCAGTTGCTTGGCTTCGGCGTACTTTTCGTTGGAGAGGGCGGTTTGCGCCTGGGTCCACTTGTCCTGGGCCGACTTGGTCTCGATGGGCGCGAACTGGTTGCCACCGGAGCTGACGGCCTCGTTGACGGCGGACTGGGTCACGGCCATCTGGGCGGTCGGCGGGTTGCCGGCGCAACCGGCCAGCAGCAGCGAGCTGCCCAGGGCGAGGGCTGCAAGTTTCAGGGTGCAGGCTTTGGAGAAGGACGTTTGGGCAGTGGCACTCTTCATGGATTCAAGCTCCGTTGTTGATCCGAAAAGCGCGCCGCCGGCATGGGCGAGGCGGGCGCCTGGTCATTGAAAGCCGCACGTGGAGGCAAGCCCTGCCCGTTCCTTCAAGGTCCATGGGCGGGTGCTGTCAGACAGCCCTCGTCCAGCGCTGCGGTCTGATCCTGTGACCGCTCATCCGCCAAAAATGTTCACTGGCTATCGAATTTCGCCCTGGCGCCAAGGCCCTTCGCAGAGCGGTAGCCCTGTAGGTAAAGGTGCAGGTCGGCGGCTAGGCGCCCGTTTCCGTCTGCAGGCGGTGCAGGTGCTTGCGCGCCAGTTCGAGAAAGCGCGGGGTTGTTCCGGCGTCCGCATACAGTGGGTCGCCGAGCTCATCGGTGGCCACCACCTCGTCGCCCTTGACGTAGGGAAAGCTGGCCTCCAGTTCCTCGAAGGCTGCCGCCAGCAATTCGCTCAGCAGGGCTTCGGGGGTACGCTGGGGATAGAGCTCGCGCAGCGCCTCGAGCCGGGCCGCGGTTTCCAGCTCCAGGTCGAGGCGGTAGCTGCGCGTGGTGCTGGGGGTGGTGGCCTGCTGCTCCCATTGGTGAGCGAGTTCGCGAATCTTCATGGGGATCTCCCGTGGCTTAGGCAAAGGTCGGATATTCAGGTCGAGCAAGCCTGGGCACCCTGCAAGGGCCGGGGGCTTGCAACCAGGGCAGTAGGGTGCTGTCCTCTGCGCTAGACCGCAGTGGTGGCCCTGAGGTCCGAACCGGTACTTTCGAGGAGCACGAAATGGTGGAAATCGACGTTCGTCTGCGCGAGCAGGTGCGGTTGCTGGGTGATCTGCTGGGGCAGACCATCGCCGACCAGCATGGCGCAGCCTTTCTCGACAAGATCGAGCGGATCCGCAAGGGCGCCAAGGCGGCGCGTGGCGGTTCCGCGGAAGGGGCGCGCCAGCTCGGCGACACTCTGGATACCCTGGCCGAGGACGAGCTGCTGCCTGTCGCCCGGGCCTTCAGCCATTTCCTCAACCTGGCCAACATCGCCGAGGAATATCACCGCGTCCGGCGGCGCACCGAAGACGAGCCGCCGCCTTTCGAGCAACAGGTGCTGCCCGAGTTGCTGGAGCGCCTGGGCACGGCCGGGCACTCCGGGGCCGAGCTGGCCGGGCGGGTGGCGGCGTTGGACATCGACCTGGTGCTGACCGCCCACCCGACCGAGGTGTCGCGGCGGACCCTGATCCAGAAATACGACGAGATCAGCGCGCAACTGGCGGCGCTCGATCACCGCGATCTGACGTCCACCGAGGTGGCCGCTATCGAGGCCCGGCTGCGGCGGCTCATCGCCGAGGCCTGGCACACCGAGGAGATCCGCCGCCAGCGGCCGACGCCGGTGGACGAAGCCAAGTGGGGCTTCGCGGTGATCGAGAATTCGCTCTGGCAGGCGATACCCAGCCTGCTGCGCAAGCTGGACGATTGCCTGCAGGAGCGCACCGGCCAGCGGCTGCCGCTGACGGCGGCCCCGGTGCGCTTCTCCTCCTGGATGGGCGGTGACCGCGACGGCAACCCCAATGTTACCGCCGCCATCACCCGCGAGGTGCTCCTGCTGGCGCGCTGGATGGCCGCCGATCTCTACCTGCGCGATGTCGACCGCCTGGCCGCCGAGCTGTCCATGCAGGCGGCAAGTCCGGCCTTGCGCGAACAGGCCGGCGATCACCCCGAACCCTATCGCAAGGTGCTCAAGGTGCTGCGCGAGCGGCTGCAGATCACCCGCAGCTGGGCGGCCCACGCCATCACCGATCCCCATGCCGGCGCCCGTCATATCCTCAGCGACAACGCCGAGCTGATCGCGCCACTGCAGCTGTGCTACGACTCCCTGCAGCACTGTGGCCTGGGTGTCATCGCCGACGGCTCCCTGCTCGATACCCTGCGCCGGGCCCGTACCTTCGGCCTCTATCTGGTCCGCCTGGACATCCGCCAGGATGCCGCACGGCATGCCGCGGCCCTGGCCGACATCTGCCGCTACCTGAACCTGGGCGACTATGCCGCCTGGAGCGAGGAGCAGCGCCTGGAATTCCTGCGCGGCGAGCTGAACAGCCGGCGCCCCCTGTTGCCACTGGATGCCGAGCTGGCGGCCGATACCCAGGAGGTGCTCGCCACCTGCCGGGTGATCGCCGCCTCGCCGCCCGACGCCCTGGGCTCCTATGTCATCTCCATGGCCGGCGCGGCGTCCGATGTCCTCGCCGTGCAGCTGCTGCTGCGCGAATGTGGCGTCCGCCAGCCCATGCGCGTGGTGCCGCTGTTCGAGACGCTCGACGACCTGGATCACGCCGGCACCGCCATCGCCAGCCTGCTGGACCTGCCCGACTATCGCGAGCGTCTGGCCGGCCCCCAGGAGGTCATGATCGGCTATTCGGATTCGGCCAAGGACGCCGGTACCCTGGCGGCGGCCTGGGCCCAGTACCGGGCCCAGGAGGCGCTGGTGGAGATCTGCGCCAGCCGCGGCGTCGAGCTGCTGCTGTTCCATGGCCGCGGCGGTACCGTGGGGCGTGGCGGCGGTCCGGCCCACGCGGCCATCCTCTCGCAACCGCCGGGCTCGGTGGCCGGGCGCTTCCGCACCACCGAGCAGGGCGAGATGATCCGCTTCAAGTTCGGTCAGCCGGCCATCGCCGAGCAGAACCTGGCGCTCTACCTGGGTGCGGTGCTGGAGGCCACCCTGCTGCCGCCGCCGGCGCCCGAACCGGCCTGGCGCGAGCAGATGGATCGCCTGGCCCGCGACAGCCTGCAGGCATATCGCGGCGTGGTCCGCGAAGATCCGCATTTCGTCAGCTATTTCCGCCAGGCCACGCCGGAGCTGGAGCTGGGCCGACTGCCCCTGGGCAGTCGGCCGGCCAAGCGTCGCGAGGGCGGCGTGGAAAGCCTCAGGGCGATTCCCTGGATCTTTGCCTGGACCCAGACCCGCCTGATGCTGCCCGCCTGGCTTGGCTGGGAGGCGGCGCTGGAGCAGGCCGAGCGGCGCGGCGAGTCGCCGCTGCTGCGCGAGATGCGCGAGCGCTGGCCGTTCTTCCAGACCCGTATCGACATGCTGGAGATGGTGCTGGCCAAGGCCGAGGCCGAGCTGGCGCGGCTGTACGACGAGCGCCTGGTGGACGCCGAGCTGCAGGTGCTCGGCAGCCAGCTGCGCGAGCGACTACGCCAGGCCGGCGTCGCGGTGCTGCGCCTGACCGGCCAGCAGGAGCTGCTCGAACATCACCGGGACACCCTGGTGTTCATCACCGTGCGCAACACCTATCTCGATCCGCTGCACCTGCTGCAGATCGAACTGCTGGCCCGGGCGCGGGCGGCGGGCGAAAGCCAGCCGGCGGCGCTCGATCAGGCGCTGCTGGTGAGCGTGGCCGGGATCGCCGCAGGACTGCGCAATACCGGTTGAACAGACCGTCGCTTTTGCCAGGGCCCGGGGTCGTCTGGACGGGCCCGGCACCTGCGACGCTTGGTAACTTGTGCGGCCAGGGGGCGCTGTGTATGGTTGGTCCCTTTGGCCGTCTCGTGTCGTCGACAACAATCATCGCGACAGCGCCCTGCGCGGGCTGCCAGTCCGAGACCATTCTAAGGAGCAACAGATGCGCGTAATCCTGCTGGGAGCGCCCGGTGCCGGCAAAGGTACTCAGGCCCGGTTCATCACTGAAAAATTCGGCATTCCGCAGGTTTCCACCGGCGACATGCTGCGGGCCGCGGTCAAGGCCGGCACGCCCCTGGGCCTGCAGGTCAAGGACATCATGGACAATGGCGGCCTGGTCTCCGACGAGATCATCATCGCCCTGATCAGCGAGCGCATCCTGGACGCCGACTGTGCCCAGGGTTTCCTCTTCGATGGCTTCCCGCGCACCATTCCCCAGGCCGAGGCCCTCGAAGCCGCCGGCGTGAAGATCGACCATGTGCTGGAAATCGCCGTCGACGACGAGGAAATCGTCCAGCGTCTGTCCGGTCGCCGCGTGCACCCGGGTTCCGGCCGTGTCTATCACGTCCAGCATAATCCGCCGAAGGTCGCCGACACCGATGACCTGACCGGCGAGCCGCTGGTGCAGCGCGAGGACGATCGCGAAGCCACCATTCGCAAGCGCCTGGACCTCTATCATTCCCAGACCAAGCCGCTGGTGGACTTCTACCAGAAGCTCGGCGCTGCCCAGGGCACCCCCAAGTGCAGCCGCATCGAGGGCGTGGGTTCGGTGGATGCCATCACCGCCAAGGTGCTGCAAGCCCTGAGCTAAAAGTTGGTCAAGGCCGCCTGTGCCTGCAGGCGGCCCGGTCAAGGCGCCGTCCTGGCGTCGTGACCGATGGGCGGGTCCCCTCGCGTCCCGTCTTGCTCTAGAATGCGCGGCCTTCCCAGCCGTTGCGGATTCGCCTCATGTCCATCCTGCTCGCCCTCGACACCGCCACCGAAGCCTGCTCGGTCGCCTTGCACCTGGGCGACGAGATCATCCATCGCTACGAGATCGCCCCGCGCCTGCATGCCCAGCGGGTCCTGCCCATGGTGCAGGAGCTGCTCGCCGAGACCGGCCTGAGCCTGGCTCAGGTGGACGCCATCGCCTTCGGCCGCGGCCCCGGCGCCTTCACCGGGGTACGCATCGCCATCGGCGTGGTCCAGGGCCTGGCCTTCGGGCTGGAGCGACCGGTGCTGCCGGTGTCCAATCTGGCGATCATCGCCCAGCGCGCCTGGCGCGAACGGGGCGTCACCCAGGTGGCGGCGGCCATCGATGCGCGCATGGACGAGGTGTACTGGGGCTGCTATCGCCTGGACGGCGAGGCCATGGTGCTGACGGGCGCGGAAGCCGTGCTGGCGCCCGAAGCCATCGTCCTGCCCGCGACCGCCAGCGGCGACTGGTTCGGCGCCGGAACCGGCTGGGGCTACGTCGGCCGGATGGCCGTGCCTGTGGCGGAGACGGATGCCACCCTGTTGCCCCATGCGCAGGACCTGGCGGTCCTGGCCGCCGTGGCCTGGCAACGAGGCGAGGCCGTGGCGGCGGAGTCCGAAGCGGCGCAACCCGTCTATCTGCGTGACCGGGTCGCCACTCCCAAACAGTCGCGCTGAGGGCGCGGAAACCGAGGGTGCCGGTCGGGCGTCCAATAACTGAACGCCGCTCGTCTGCCTGTCGTGACGGGTGTCCGGCCCTTGATTGCCATCGCCTTCGACCCTACATAGAGTAGCGTCATCCGTTCGGGACCCGCCCATGCGCATCGACAGCGGTTATTCCTCCTCCGCCTATCCCCTGAATCGTTCCTCGCGCGCGGTCACGCCCGTACGCGAGGTGGCGAAGGATGAGGACGCCCGCCAGAACGCCGTCGCCAAGGAGGCGGGTACCACCGCCCAGCCCCCGGTACGCCGTGTCGAAGCGACCACGGCGACCGATACCGGCCACGCGGGCGACAATGGCCTGGTGCTCAGCGAGCGGCAGGGCCGCTTCGCCAGTCAGCTCACCGTCCGTGCCCAGCAGGCCCTGGCCAGCTATGGCAGCACCGCCACCTTCGGCGCCGAGCCCGAAGGCTCCTCCAGCGTCGTGGGTCTCGACCTCTACGCCTGATGCTGCCGTATTTTCTCGGCTGTCCTTCCTGGAACGACAACGCCTGGCGCGAGAGCCTCTACCACGGCCTGCGGCCCACCGACTTCCTGCCGCGCTATGCCCAGGTGTTCAACGCCGTGGAAGGCAATACCACCTTCTATGCCTGGCCGTCAGCCGACACCATCCGCCGCTGGGCCGAGCTGATGCCGGCCGGCTTTCGCTTCTGCGCCAAGTTTCCCCGTGACATCAGCCATGCCGACGACCTACGGGTGCAGCTGGCCAGCGCCCGGACCTTCCTCGAACTGCTAGCGCCCCTGGGCGAGCGCGCCAGTCCGCTATGGCTGCAGCTGCCCGCCGGTTTCGGTCCGGAACGCCTGGATGAATTGCGGGTGTTCCTCACGGCCATGGCGCCCCGTTGCGCCCTGGCGGTGGAGGTTCGCCACCTGGCCTTCTTCGACAAGGGCGAGACCGAGCGGGCGCTGAATCGACTGCTCCTGGAGCTGGGCGTGGAGCGCGTCGGCCTGGATTCAGCGGCCTTGTTCAGCGCCGACCCCAGTGAACCGGAGGTACGCCTGGCGCAGGCCAAGAAGCCACGGGTACCGGCCCGTGCCCTGGCCTTCAGCGCCCATCCCCAGGTGCGCTTCATCGGTCGCCTGGAGCTGGCCGCCAACGACTACTACCTGGCCAAGTGGATCGCCCGGGTGGCCGACTGGATCGAGGCAGGCAAGGTGCCCTATGTCTTCTTGCATACCCCGGACAATCGCCAGGCGCCCGAGCTGGCCCTGAGATTCCACGCCCAGCTGCGCGAGCGACTGACCGGCCTGCCGGCGCTGCCCGAGCTGAGTACCGCCGACACCGAGCAACTCGGCCTGCTCTAGCCAGTACCTGCCGGCGCGATACGTTTGGCGACGTTTTCACCGGCATTCCCGCGGCCCGCTCGGGTCTGATGGAGACTCCGCTTCGCGAATCCCCTCCAGCGCGCCGCATGAAAGCCAGACACCTGCTCGGTCTCGTCATCCTGTTCTACAGTGGTCTGCATACCGCTTTCGACCAGGGCTGGCTGCGCATCCCGCCGGCCTACAATCCCTGGGCGCCCCTGGATATCCAGGCACCCACCAATGCCGTCACCCGCCTCAAGCTCTGGCGCCTGCAGGCGGATGCCGATTATTGCGCGGCCTCGCTGGCCACCTCGGCGCTCAGCTATCGCGAACTCCGGGGTAATCCGGGGTCGGCCGACTGCCCGCTGGAGCGCGCGGTCCGCATCCAGCGCGGTGAAGGCGTACGGCTGAGCGGTAGTTTCATCGCCAGCTGCCCGCTGGCGGTGAGTTTCGCCCTGTTCGAGCGGCAGGCACTGCAACCGGCTGCCGAGGCGGTCTATGGGCAACGGGTGGCCGAGGTGGAGCACTATGGCAGCTTCGCCTGTCGCAATGTCTATGGCCGGGCCACCGGGCGGCGGAGCCAGCACGCCAGCGCCAATGCCCTGGACATCGCCGCCCTGCGCCTGGCCGACGACCGCCGCATCAGCGTGGCCCGGGACTGGAACGGCGATGCCCAGGCGCAGCGCTTCCTGCGGCTGGTACGCGAGGGTGCCTGCCGCGCCTTCAACACCACCCTGGGGCCGGACTACAACGCCGCGCATCGCGATCATTTCCACGTCGACATGGGTGGCTTTCGCGTCTGCCGGTAGAATGACCGGTCTTTCCGCCATCGAGTCGCCCATGTCCACCCTTAGCCCCTCGCTCATCGTCGAAGCCCTGGAACCTGCCTTCAGCGAGGCCGCTGCCGCCTGGGCAACGCGCCTGGGCCTGCCCCTGGGCACGGCCACCGCCGAAGACTTCGCGGTGCAGGTCGGTGCCCAGGGTCTGCAACTGGTCCAGCGCGGTCCGGACGCGCCCGGCCCGGTGCGGGTGGATTTCGTCGAGGGCGCGGCGGCGCATCGGCGCAAATTCGGCGGCGGTGCCGGGCAGATGATCGCCAAGGCGGTGGGTGTGGGTCCGGGCGTCCGGCCGCGGATCCTCGATGCCACCGCCGGCCTGGGGCGCGACGCCTTCGTGCTGGCCACCCTCGGCTGCCAGGTGACCCTGGTGGAGCGCCAGCCCCTGATCGCCGCCCTGCTCGAAGACGGCCTGGCGCGCGCGGCGCGGGACCCCGAGGCCGCTGGCATCGTCGCCCTGATGAGCCTGGTGCAGGCCGATTCCACGGCCTATCTGCAGGGCGGGGAGGGTGAGGCGCCCGAGGTGATCTACCTGGACCCCATGTTCCCCCATCGCGACAAGAGCGCCCTGGTAAAAAAGGAAATGCGCCTGTTCCGGCCGCTGGTGGGCGACGACCTGGACGCCCCGGCGCTGCTCGCCGCGGCCCTGGCCCGCGCTACCCACCGGGTGGTGGTCAAACGCCCGCGCAAGGCACCGGTCATCGAAGGGGTGAAGCCCGGCTATGTGCTGGAGGGCAAATCCAGCCGCTACGACATCTATCCGAAGAAGAGCTTCAAGTCCTCCTAGAGCGGCTAGCAAACCTACTGCGCGTCCGCCAGACGGGCGCGTGCAGTGCTCTCGATGCGGCTTCTGCGCGCCGCGCGTACCCGCCTGCCAGCCGCTCTGAACGAAAAAGCCCGCAGGCGGAAGGACTCCGGCCGCGGGCTTGAGCTGCCGCTAGGTCAGACGGTCGCGGCCTTGGGCGCGCGACGCTTGCGCCAGGAACGGTAGAAGGGCAGGGCCACCATCAGGATGCAGACGATCCAGATGGCCTGGCTGATGCCGCTCTGCCAGAGAATGCCCACCTCGCCGTTGGAGATCGACAGGGCTCGTCTCAGGCTGGTCTCCATCAGCTCACCGAGGATGAAGCCCAGCAGCAGCGGCGACAGCGGGAAGTCCAGCTTGCGCATGATGTAGCCGAAGATACCCACGCAGACCATCAGCACCAGGTCGAAGGTGGTGGCATGCACCGCATAGACGCCGATGCCGGTGATGATGGCGATGGCCGGTGCCAGCGACCAGTTCGGGACATCGAGGATCTTGGTGAACATCTTCACCATGGGCACGTTGAGGATCAGCAGCATCACGTTGGCGATGAACAGCGAGGCGATCAGCCCCCACACCAGGTTCGGCTCGTTCTGGAACAGCAGCGGGCCGGGGGTGATGTTGTAGAGGGTAAGGGCGCCGATCATCACCGCGGTGGTACCCGAGCCGGGGATGCCCAGGGTCAGCATGGGGATCATGTTGCCGCACACCGCCGCGCCGATGGCGGTCTCCGGCGCCGCCAGGCCGCGCAGGTCACCCTTGCCGAACTTGCCATCGGCACCGGCCATGCGCTTCTCGGTGGTGTAGGCCAGGGCACTGGCCAGGGTCGCGCCGGCGCCGGGCAGCACGCCGATGATGAAGCCGCTCACCGAGCTGCGCAGGTTGACCATGAACACGCTGCGCGCTTCCCGCACGTTGAACAGCATGCGTCCGGTGGCCTTGACCGCCACCTGGCCGTGATGGGTCTGCTCCAGCAGCAGGAGCAGCTCGCTCACCGAGAACAGGCCCAGCACCAGGATCACGAAGTCGATGCCATCGGCCAGGTGCACGTTGTCGAAGGTGAAACGGTAGACGCCGCTGTTGGCATCGATGCCCACCGAGGCGATGGCCAGGCCGAAGAGCGCGGCGACCAGGGTCTTGACCGGTTTCTCGGCGGCCATGCCGGAGAGGCTGAGAATGGCCAGGGCCATCAGCGCGAAGTATTCCGCCGGACCGAAGGCGATCGCCCACTTGGCCAGCAGTGGCGAGAACAGCACCATGCCGCAGGTGGCGATGAAGGCGCCGATGAAGGAGCTCCAGGCCGACAGCGACAGGGCCACGCCGGCCAGGCCCTGGCGGGCCAGCGGATAGCCGTCCAGGCAGGTCATCATGGTCGCGGCTTCGCCGGGGATGTTCAGCAGGATCGAGGAAATCCGCCCGCCGTATTCGCAGCCGAGGTAGACGGCGGCGAGCAGGATCAGCGAGGTCTCCGGCGGCAGGCCCAGGGCGAAGGCCACCGGGATCAGCAGGGCGATGCCGTTGATCGGGCCGAGACCCGGCAGCAGGCCCACCACGGTGCCGATCAGGGTGCCGATCAGCGCCACGATCAGGTTGGTCGGCGTCAGGGCGACGCCGAAGCCCTGCATGAGAAAGTTCAGGGTATCCATGTCAGCCCTCCAGGAATTCCAGCACGCCAAGGGGTAGGGGGACTTCCATCACCCGGTCGAACAGCACATAGAGGCCGATGGCGAGCAACAGGCTAACCAGGGCGCAGGGCACCAGGCGGCCGCCGTAGAGCAGGCCGCAGAGGGTGGCGGTGATGAAGGCGCTCAGCGGAAAGCCCAGCGGCTGGAAGGTCAGGGCGTAGCCCAGCAGGATGACGCAGCAGGCCACCACCTTGCGCAGCGACGAGGCGTCCAGCGGCTTCTGGTCTTCGCCGTCGCCGATCGGCGTGGGGCGGATGATCAGGTAGGCCAGGCCCAGGCTCATCAGGCCGAACATCAGCATCGGATAGGCCCGCGGACCGACCGGCTCGTAGGAGAAGGGCGCCTGGTAATCCCGGGCGATGAACAGCATGGCGAGTCCGGCCACCAGCCAGACCGCCATGAAGGCGCGTTGGAAGATCATGTCGACATCCTCGAAGGCGCCCTGAATGGGCGCCGGGGCGGCAGGGCGCGTTACTGGATCAGGCCGAATTCCTTGGCCATGCTGCGGTAGCGCGCGACTTCCTTCTGCACATAGGCGTCCAGTTCGGAGCCGGTCATGGCGAAGGGGAAGAGCTCGCGCTGGTCACGCAACTTGGCGAAGTCGTCGGAGGCCAGCAGCTTGTCGAAGCTGGCTTTCCACCAGTTGTACTGCTCGTCGGTGACCTTCGGGCCGACGTAGAAGCCGCGGACCACCGGCCAGACGATGTCGTAGCCCTGCTCGCGGGCGGTGGGGATGTCCTTCATCGCTGGCTCGTCGAAACGTTGCTCGGCGAACACCGCCAGCAGGCGCATGTTGCCGGCCTCGACATGGGGCATGGAGTCGGAGATGTCGGTGCTGCCGACCTGGATGTGCCCGCCCAGCAGCGCGGTGGCGATCTCGCCGCCGCCTTCCAGTGCCACGTAGCGCAGGTCCTTGGGATTGATCCCGGCGGCCTTGGCGATCAGCGCCGTCTGCATCCAGTCCTGGCTGCCGACGGTACCGCCGGAGCCGATCACCACCTTGCTCGGGTCCTTCTTCAGCGCCTCGACCAGGTCGCCCAGGGTCTTGTAGGGCGAATCGGCCTTGACCGCGATGGCGCCATAGCTGGCACCCACCGCGGCCAGCCAGCGCACCGCCTTCTCGTCGAAGCGACCGAACTTGCCCTGGGCCAGGTTCAGCAGCGAGCCGCTGGAGAAGGCGACGATGGTGTCGCCATCGGCCGGCCGCTGGGCCACCACGGTGTTGTAGGCCACTGCGCCCACGCCACCGGGCATGTAGGTCACCCGCATGGGCTTGTCCAGCAGCTTGGCTTCCACCAGGCCGCTCTGGGCCAGCTTGCAGGTCAGGTCGAAGCCACCACCGGGCGAGGCCGGGGCGATGCACTCGGGACGTTTGGGTTCGGCCATGGCCTGGGCGGACAGCAGCACGGAGGCGGCCAGGGTCAGGGTGAGGGTGCGCAAGGTGGTGCTCATCGACGTCTTCCTTTTGTTGTTATTTCAGAAGCTGACAGGCGGACACGGCTCAGGCTCGCCAGGGCGGCGATCGTTCGGAAACCGGAAGGGGGAGCACGGGAAGCTGCACGAGGGCGAGCATGGATGTCGTTCCGCTTGTTATTGTTGTCGGCCAACCAGGGGTGGCGCTTGGGCAAGCATCATGCGGTTCTGGGACCGCTACCTTTCACTCTAGACCGCCAAGCTTTCAACAGCCTTTCAACGATGAAAGGCGACGAATACGAGCTTCTGGCCTGGGGCCAGCCCGTCCGTATCCCGGTAAACTCCCGATTTTTCCGCGGGAGCAAGCAGCGTGCGCATCCTTTTGGTCGAAGACCATCCGCCCCTGGCCGAAAGCGTTGCCCAGGCACTCAAGAGTGCCGGGCTCAACGTCGACCTGCTCACCGATGGCGTCGCCGCGGACCTGGCGCTGCAGAGCGAAAGCTATGCCCTGGCCATCCTCGATGTCGGCCTGCCGCGCCTGGACGGCTTCGAGGTGCTGGCCCGCTTGCGCGAGCGCGGCGATCGCCTGCCGGTGCTGATGCTCACCGCCCGCGGCGAGGTCAAGGACCGGGTCCAGGGGCTTAACCTGGGAGCCGACGACTACCTGGCCAAGCCCTTCGAGCTCACCGAGCTGGAGGCGCGGGTCAAGGCCCTGCTGCGCCGCAGCGTGCTGGGCGGCGACCGCCAGCAGCGCTGCGGGCCGCTGGTCTACGACCTCAATACCTCCCGCTTTGCCCTGGGCGAGGAGGCGCTGTCGCTGACCTCGCGCGAGCATGCCGTGCTGGCCGCGCTGATCGCCCGGCCCGGGCGGGTCATGAGCAAGGAGCAACTGGCCGCCCAGGTGTTCGGCCTGGACGAGGAGGCCAGTCCCGAAGCCATCGAGATCTACGTCCACCGCCTGCGCAAGAAGCTCGAAGCCGGCGCCGTGCGCATCGTCACCTTCCGCGGCCTGGGTTACCTGCTGGAAGAACAGCATGGTTGAAGCGGTGAGTGCGACCGGCAGCCTGCGCGGCCGCCTGCTGCTGCGCCTGGTCGTGCTGCTCGCCGTGGTCCTGGCGATCAGCAGCCTGGCCGCCTACCTCAATGGCCGCCGCCTGGCCGACGTCGCCTATGACCGGACGTTGCTGGCTTCGGCCCGCACCATCGCCGCGGGTCTCTCGGCCAGCAACGGCACCCTGCGCGCCGATGTCCCTTACATCGCCCTGGACAACTTCGCCTACGACAACGTCGGCCGCATCTTCTACCAGGTGCTGGATACGCGCGGGCGGCTGATCTCCGGCTACGAGGAGTTGCCGCCGCCACCGCCGGATGCCGGCCTGACCCGCGAATACCCCGCCCTGGCGCGTTTCTACAACGGCACCTACCGCGGCAAGGACGTCCGCGTGGTCAGCCTGGCGCAACCCGTCAGCCAGCCGGATCTGACCGGCATGGCGGAAATCCGCGTCGCCGAGACCGCCGAGGCGCGCGAGGACGTGGCCCGCAGCTTGCTCACCGACACCCTGATCCGTCTCGGCCTCATGGGGCTGGGCGCCATCCTGCTGGTCTGGATGGCGGTTGGCGCTGCCTTGCGTCCCTTGGAGCGACTGCGCCAGGCGGTGGAGGAGCGCGGCGTCGACGACCTGCGGCCCCTGCCGGACGTCCGCGCCCCCCAGGAACTGCTGCCGCTGGTGCATGCGCTGGAAGGCTTCACCCTCAGGCTGCGCCGCCTGTTCGAGCGCCAGGCCGACTTCATCGCCAATGCGGCCCACGAGTTACGCACCCCCCTGGCGGCGATCAAGGCCCGGGTCGAACTGGGCTTGCGTGAGAAGGAGCCGCAGGCCTGGCACGCCACCCTGGAAGAGGTGCGCGCCAGCACCGACCGGCTGGCGCGGCTGGCCAATCAGCTGTTGTCCCTGGCGCGGATCGAAAGCGGTGCCCAGGCCATCGCCGAAGGCGGTGCCGAGCGCCTGGAGCTGAGCGAACTGGCACGGGAACTGGCCCTGGCGCTGGCGCCGCTGGCCCATGCCAAAGGCGTCGCCCTGGCCTTCGAACCCTTCGCCAAGGGCACGGTGATCGGCGAACCCACGCTGCTTAACGAACTGCTCTGCAATCTGGTGGAAAATGCCCTGACCCACAGCGCCCCGGGCGGCAACATCGTGGTGCGGGTACTGGCACCCGCGGTACTCGAGGTCGAGGATGACGGCCCCGGGATTCCGGCCAATGCCCGGACCCGGGTGTTCGAACGCTTCCAGCGCCTGGATCCCCAGTCCGGTGGTGCCGGCCTGGGCCTCGCCATCGTCGGCGAGATCTGCGCGGCCCACCGGGCACGCATCCAGTTGCTGGATGGCGCCCTGGGAGGCTTGCGCGTGCGGGTCGAATTTCCCGTCGAGGAAGGCTAGAGCGGGTTTAGCCGAGCAGGCTGCGAGACTGGTCCACGGCGTCCCAGAAGGCGGGATCCTTGGCCGGGTCCGGCTGCTGGTCCAGGCCCAGGCGAAGAGCGGCCGGCAGCGTCTGGACCGATGTCTCCGACTGGCCCTGACGCTGCGCCTGCAGCAGGGTGGCCACCTGGACGATGTCGGCATAATCGGCGGTCGCCGGTTGGCGATCCAGCGTCAGGTACTCCCGCGGCACACAGGCGATGTCGGCGGGGAAATCCCAGACCTTGAGAATGCGTTCGCCGATCTGCGGATGGATCCGCGCCGTCACCTGGTCGAGGGTGATGGCATTGGCCAGCAGGTCTTCCTGTTCCTCGGCGTAGGTCAGGATCGGCAGCACGCCGATCTGGTGCACCAGTCCGGCGAGCAGGGCGCGGTCGGCCATCAGGCGCGTGTACTTCTTGCACAGCGCATGGCTGATGGCGGCGATCTCGGTGCCCTGGCTCCAGACCTCGCGCATCTTGCGGTCCACCGCATCGCTGGTGGCCTGGAACATCTGCTGCATGGCCAGGCCCGTGGCGAGGTTCGCCGTGTAGTTGATGCCCAGCCGGCCGACGGCCATCTGCAGGTCGGTGATCTCCTTGCTGGTCCGCAGCAGCGGGCTGTTGACCACCTTGATCAGCCTCGCCGTCAGGGCCGCGTCCAGGGCGATCACCCGGCTCAGCTCGGCGACGCCCACGTTGGGGTCTTCCGCCGCTTCTCTGACCTTCAGTGCCACCTCCGGCAGGGTGGGCAGCACCACGCGATCGGTGTCTATCGCGTGCAGAAGATCCTGGACAACTTTTTCGGCAAGAGGAGTCATGACATACCTGTGTGGAGAACGGGAAGGCGATCCCAACCTTCAGCGCTTTATTTCACGATCGCTATCGAGTGAGTAGGGCAAATCGAGTAAACGGCAGTTTGGCCCGTCCGAGCTGCCGAGGCTGAGGCGCCCGTCCTCCACGGCATCGGCCTGCAGCACGGCCAGGAATTCGCAGCCGTCGGCGGCCGGGGCGGCGAGCACCACCTCGCCGACACTGCTGCCGTGCACCGGCGAGAACAGCTCCGTGCCTACGGCAGGAGCCGTGCCGCTTCCGGCCAGGCGATAGAGGCGCCGCTTGAGCTTGCCGAGATACTGCATGCGGGCGACGATTTCCTGGCCGGTGTAGCAGCCCTTCCTGAAGCTCACGCCGTCCAGCGCCTGCAGATTGATCATCTGCGGGACGAACGACTCGCGGGTCGCACCGAACACCTGGCCGACGCCGGCCCGTACCTGGGCCAGCAACCAGGTGTTGAGCCCCGCCTCCGGCAACGCGGGGGCGATCGCCTCCGCGGCGCGCCAGACTTCCACGCGGCCATCTTCCAGGCGCAGGGCGAGGCCGTCGTCGAGGGGCGCTACCCCATTGGCCTGTTCGCCGAGGACGATGGCGGGGTAGGCGCTGGCGAAGCCGGCGGCGCTCAGGCCCAGGCGTTGCCATTGGGAGCTTTCATCGGTCAGTGCCGACTTGGAGAAGACCGCATATTTCTTCAGGTCGGTCAGCAGCGGTTCGACCAGTTCCCGGGCCATCGCCAGCAGATAGCCGTCGGCCGACTTGACGATGCGGAAACTGGACACCAGGCGCCCCTTGGGCGTGCAGCGGCCGCCCAGGCCAGCCTGGTCGTCGGCGAGATAATTGAGGTTGCAGGTCACCTGCCCCTGGAGGAACTTGGTCGCGTCGACGCCCCGGATGGCCAGGACGCCCTCGTGGGTCAAGCGGCAGAAATACGGCGAGTCGGCCATCGCGGCTGCAGCTCCGTGTCGTGTGAAGCCGCCCATCATAGGCCCGCCCGGGGGGAATGTCAGGCGCACTGCGCGGCGGGGCGCTTCGGGCTTATACTGCGTCGATCGTCGCAGGAGTCCCCATGAGTACCGAAACTACCGAACTCAAGAGATTGTACTGGCACAGCCGTCGCGGCATGCTGGAGCTGGATGTGTTGCTGGTGCCCTTCGTCCAGGAGGTCTATGCCACCCTCGGTGCCGAAGACCAGGCGCGCTATCGCAAGCTGCTCGAGTGCGAGGATCAGGACATGTTCCACTGGTTCATGCAGCGTGGCGAACCCGAAGACGCCGACCTGCGCCTCATCGTGCGCATGATCCTGGACCGTGTCCAGCCGGCTTGAGCCGTTCGAGTGCCGCTGGAGCGCCTCGCCGACGCTCCTGCGGCTGCATGCCCTGGCGGCCTTCGCCGCCGGGACCTGTCTCTGGCTCGCCGCCATCCCCTGGTCGCTGAAAGCGCTGTTGACCCTGCTGCTGCTCTGGTCCTGGCAGCGCGTCCGCCAGCGACAGCTCCGCCAGCACTATCCGGCGGTACCCCGCCGCCTCCGCCATGGTGCCGAGGGCTGGCAGCTCTGGTCGCCAGCCGCGGGCTGGCAGGCTATCCAGTTGCGCCCGGACAGCCTGGCGCTACCGCTGCTGGTGGTGCTGCGCTATCGCCTGCCTGGTGAGAGACGCAGCCGTGGTCTCTGCATCGCGCGGGACAGCCTGTCCCCGGATGCCCATCGCCGCCTGCGCGTCAGGCTTCGCTTCGCGCCACGCCGTTTCGCGGCGCCAGAATAGTGTCCCGGGCGTCGCTGTCGGTCTGCGGATAGTCGAGGGTGAAATGCAGGCCGCGGCTTTCCTGGCGGGCGAGGGCGCTCTCGATGATCAACTCCGCCACCTGCGCCAGATTGCGCAATTCGATCAGATCGCGGCTGACTTTGTAGTTGCTGTAGAACTCGTCGATCTCGTCCATCAGCAGGCGGATGCGATGGCTGGCGCGGACCAGACGCTTGGTGGTGCGCACGATGCCGACGTAATCCCACATGAAGCGTCGCAGCTCGTCCCAGTTGTGGGCGATCACCACGTCCTCGTCGGAATCGGTCACCTGGCTGGCATCCCAGTCGGGCAGGTCGCGCGGCATGGCGACCTGCGCCTGCTGTGCCTGGATGTCCAGCGCCGCCGAGCGCGCGTAGACGAAGCATTCCAGCAGCGAGTTGCTGGCCATGCGATTGGCGCCGTGCAGGCCGGTGCAGCTGGTCTCGCCGATGGCATAGAGGCCGGCCAGGTCCGAGCGTCCATGTCGATCCACGCGCACACCGCCGCAGGTGTAGTGCGCCGCCGGCACCACCGGGATCGGATCGCGGGTGATGTCGATGCCCAGTTCCAGGCAGCGGCCATGGACCGTGGGGAAGTGTTCCTGGATGAAGTCCGCCGGCTTGTGGCTGATGTCGAGGAATACGCAGTCGATCCCAAGGCGCTTCATCTCGTGGTCGATGGCGCGCGCCACCACGTCTCGCGGGGCCAGGTCGGCGCGCTCGTCGAAGCGTGGCATGAACCGCTCGCCATCCGGCAGGCGCAGCACGGCGCCCTCGCCACGCAGGGCCTCGGTGATGAGGAAGCTGCGTGCATGGGGATGGTAGAGGCAGGTGGGATGGAACTGGTTGAATTCCAGATTGGCCACCGAGCAGCCGGCGCGCCAGGCCATGGCGATGCCGTCGCCGCTGGCGCTGTCCTGGTTAGTGCTATAGAGGTAGGCCTTGCTGGCGCCGCCGGTGGCCAGCACGGTGAAGCGCGCGTGCAGGGTGTCCACCTGGCCACTGGTGCGGTCGAGTACATAGGCGCCCAGGCAGCGAGCCCCCGGTCGACCGAGCTTTTCCGTGGTGATCAGGTCCACCGCCACCCGCTGGCTCAGCAGCTGGATGTTGGGGCGACCTTCGGCGGTCCGCAGCAGAGTGTCGAAGATGGCCATGCCGGTGGCGTCCGCGGCATGGATGATGCGGCGATGGCTGTGCCCGCCCTCGCGGGTCAGGTGGAAGCCCAGGCCACCGGTGCCGGCACCCTGTTCGCGGGTGAAGGGCACGCCCTGGTCGATCAGCCATTGCATGGCTTCGCGGCTATGTTCCACGGTGAAGCGTACGGCCTCCTCGTCACAGAGCCCGGCGCCGGCAACTAGGGTATCCTGCACGTGCGCCTCGACGGTATCGCCCTCGTCCAGGACGGCGGCGACGCCACCCTGCGCCCAGTAGGTCGAGCCGTGGGCCAGCTCGCCCTTGCTCAGCACCGCGATGGACAGCGTCGCGGGAAGGTTGAGGGCGAGGGTCAGGCCCGCTGCGCCGCTGCCGATTACCAGAACATCGAATTCCAGATGACGCGCCATGTCGTTTCCTTCTCACCGGAGCGGCGAGTATAGGAACAAGGGGGACGACGGCATAGCCATCGATGGTAGTGGCCAGGGAACTCGCAGGCTGCCAGCAGGGTCTATGTACAGATAATTGCCCATCCGTGCGGCCGGAGTGCCTAGCCGAGAGTGGGACGTCTGCCAAAGCCAATCAGTGATACCCAGGAGCGATCAGCAGCCACCCAGTGCTCGCTCATCAACTGCTGTGGAGGGGAGAACTTTCGTGCAACAGCCCAGTCTAGCAGCGCGCGTCGACAGTGAAAGCAAGGACGATAACGAGCTGCAAGCAAAGGACGGCAAGCAGGCCCTGCCCACGCAGGAGCAGGATCAACAACTGGTCGAGCGCGTGCAACGTGGTGACAAGCGTGCCTTCGACCTGCTGGTGCTCAAGTACCAGCACAAGATTCTCGGTCTGATCGTAAGGTTCGTACACGATACCCAGGAAGCCCAGGACGTCGCCCAGGAGGCTTTTATCAAAGCCTATCGCGCGCTCGGGAACTTCCGCGGTGATAGCGCTTTCTACACCTGGCTCTATCGCATCGCCATCAACACGGCGAAGAACCATCTGGTTGCCCGGGGTCGTCGTCCACCGGACAGCGACGTCAGCGCCGAAGATGCGGAATTTTATGAAGGTGACCATGCTCTAAAGGATATCGAGTCCCCAGAGCGGTCCCTTTTGCGGGATGAGATCGAGGCCACCGTGCATCGGACCATCCAGCAGCTCCCGGAAGATCTGCGCACCGCGCTGACCCTTCGCGAGTTCGAAGGTCTCAGCTACGAAGACATTGCGAACGTCATGCAGTGTCCGGTGGGAACGGTCCGGTCTCGGATTTTCCGAGCTCGGGAAGCGATAGACAAAGCATTGCAGCCCCTGCTGCGTGATGCATAGACAGCGGCGACAGCTTTTAGAGAGGTAATACGTATGAGTCGTGAAGCCCTGCTGGAATCCCTGTCCGCTGTTATGGATAACGAAGCGGACGAATTCGAAACCCGGCGTGTAATCGCCGAGGTCAGCAAGGATCCAGAACTGCGCGCCACTTGGTCGCGTTATGCCATGGTCAGTGCCGTGATCCGCGGCGAACCCATGATGCCCCTCCTGGATATCGCCAAGGATGTGACCACCACGCTGGAGCGTGACGACGCGGCCGCTGCCCCGGCAGCCCCGGTCGCCGCTCAGGTCAGCAAGGGTCGCTGGTCGAGCCTGGGTCGCGTCGCGGTAGCGGCATCCGTCACCTTCGCCGTGCTGGCGGGTGTGCGGATGTACAACCAGTCCGACGTGTCCACCCAGGGCCTGGCCCAGCAGGCGCCGAGCCAGCTGACCGTGCCGCAGCCCGCGCGTAGCCCGGCCGTACTGGCCAGCTTCAGCGAGGAGAGCAGCAAGGCCAAGGCCGAGCAACCGGCTGTGGGTGAAAAGCAGGACGCTCCTGCCCAGCGTTGATTCGCTGGCTTCACCTCGAGAGCGGCGTCCGGACTTCCGATCCGGGCGCCGTTTTTTTTCGTCCCGAGGAAGACGGCGGACCAGCAAAATGCTTCGAAAGCTATCGTTCAGCAAGGGCGTGATATTTCTGCTGCCAATCGTCTCTGACTGCACTTCCCCAGGGTAAGAGCCAGTCGCCAACGATGCGTTCTAGTCATTGGATAACGTGGAGCTGCATGCGCATGCGCAATTTCAAGCATTATACGGCTGCCCTGATGGGGCTCTGGCTGATGGGGCTGACGGCCATGGCCCGGGCCGACCTGCCGGATTTCACTGGCCTGGTCGAAGCCGCATCGCCAGCGGTGGTCAACATCAGTACCCGCCAGAAGATCCCGGAAGGGCGCGGTGCGGGCTCCATGGCGATGCCGGACCTGGACGGCCTGCCGCCGGGCATCCGCGAATTCTTCGAGCGCAGCATCCCGCAGATGCCGCGTAGTCCCCGCGGCAAGCAAGAGCAGGCCCAATCGTTGGGTTCCGGCTTCATCATCTCGCCCGACGGCTACATCCTGACCAACAACCATGTGGTCGCCGATGCCGACGAGATCCTGGTGCGCCTGTCCGACCGCAGCGACCACACCGCCAAGCTGATCGGCGCGGACGCCCGTACCGACGTGGCGCTGCTGAAGATCGATGCCAAGGACCTGCCGACCCTCAAGCTGGGCAATTCCGATCAGCTCAAGGTCGGCGAATGGGTCCTGGCCATCGGTTCGCCCTTCGGCTTCGATCACTCGGTCACCGCCGGTATCGTCAGCGCCAAGGGTCGCAGCCTGCCCAACGAAAGCTATGTGCCCTTCATCCAGACCGACGTGGCCATCAATCCGGGCAACTCCGGCGGTCCGCTGTTCAACCTCAAGGGTGAGGTGGTCGGGATCAACTCGCAGATCTTCACCCGCTCCGGTGGCTTCATGGGGCTGTCCTTCGCCATTCCCATCGACGTCGCCATGAACGTGGCCAATCAGTTGAAGACCGAAGGCAAGGTCAGCCGCGGCTGGTTGGGCGTGGTCATCCAGGAAGTGGACAAGGATCTCGCCGAATCCTTCGGCCTGGATCGTCCGGCTGGTGCCCTGGTGGCTCAGACCCTGGACGACGGTCCTGCCGCCAAGAGTGGCATTAAGGTGGGTGACGTCATCCTCTCGGTCAACGGCCAGAAGATCGAGGAATCCGCCGATCTGCCGCACCTGATCGGCAACCTCAAGCCGGGTGCCAAGGCCGACATGGAGATCATCCGTGATGGCAAGCGCCAGAACCTCAGTGTCACCGTGGGCGATATGCCCAAGGACGACCAGGCTGCGTCCGGTGGCGAGCGCGGCTCCGACCGTGCCAGCAATCGCCTTGGCATCTCCGTGGCGGACCTGACGGCCGAGCAGAAGAAGACTATGGATCTGCAGGGTGGCGTGGTCATCAACAAGCTCAGCGGCGACGGTCCGGCGGCGGCCATCGGTCTGCGTCCCGGCGACGTCATCACCCACCTGAACAACCAGCCGATCGAATCGGCTACCGCCTTCGAGAAGATCACCTCCGCCCTGCCGGCGGGGCGCTCTATCTCGATGCGCGTGGTGCGCGACGGCCGCGCCAGCTTCATCACCTTTAAGCTACCGGGCAAATAAGGGTTGGGTGGCTTAGCGAAGGGGCGGGCGACCGCCCCTTCTTTTTGTCCGCTCGAACGGCGCGAGTCCCCTTGTTTGCCGCATTCAGGTAAACTCCCCCGCTATTTTCCCGGCGGATGTTCCGCCGCTGGCTATTCGAGTGCTGATTCGTGAGTGATCTGAGCCATATCCGCAATTTCTCCATCATCGCCCACATCGATCACGGCAAGTCGACGCTTGCGGATCGTTTCATCCAGATCTGTGGTGGTTTGAGCGACCGAGAAATGGAGGCTCAGGTCCTGGATTCCATGGATCTCGAGCGCGAGCGCGGCATCACCATCAAGGCCCACAGCGTCACGCTGTACTACAAGGCCGAGGATGGTAAGACCTACCAGCTCAACTTCATCGATACCCCCGGCCATGTCGACTTCACCTACGAAGTCAGCCGTTCGCTGGCCGCCTGCGAAGGCGCGCTGCTGGTGGTGGACGCCGGACAGGGCGTGGAAGCCCAGTCGGTGGCCAACTGCTACACCGCCATCGAGCAGGGCCTCGAGGTCATGCCGGTGCTGAACAAGATGGACCTGCCCCAGGCCGAGCCGGACAAGGTCAAGGCCGAGATCGAGCACATCATCGGCATCGATGCCACCGACGCCGTCCCCTGCAGCGCCAAGAGCGGCATGGGCGTGCCCGAGGTGCTCGAGCGACTGGTCAAGGTCATCCCGCCGCCGGAAGGCGAGATCGACGCACCGCTGCAGGCGCTGATCATCGACTCCTGGTTCGATAACTACCTGGGCGTCGTCTCGCTGGTGCGGGTCAAGCACGGGCGGGTCAAGAAGGGCGACAAGATCCTGGTCAAGTCCACCGGCAAGGTGCACCAGGTCGACAGCGTCGGCGTCTTCTCGCCCAAGCACACTGAAATGCCTGACCTCAAGGCGGGCGAGGTGGGCTTCATCATCGCCGGCATCAAGGAAATCCTCGGCGCCCCGGTCGGTGACACCCTGACCCTCAGCGCCACCCCGGACGTGGCCATGCTGCCGGGCTTCCAGCGGGTCAAGCCGCAGGTCTACGCCGGCCTGTTCCCGGTCAGCTCCGACGACTTCGAGGACTTCCGCGAAGCCCTGCAGAAGCTCACCCTCAACGACGCCGCCCTGCAATACGAGCCGGAAAGCTCCGAGGCCCTCGGCTTCGGCTTCCGCATCGGCTTCCTCGGCATGCTGCACATGGAGATCATCCAGGAGCGCCTGGAGCGCGAATACGATCTCGACCTCATCACCACCGCGCCGACCGTGGTCTTCGAGGTGGTGCTCAAGGATGGCAGCATCATCTACGTCGACAACCCGTCGAAGCTGCCGGACCTGGCCTCCGTCGCCGAGATGCGCGAGCCCATCGTGCGGGCCAACATCCTGGTACCCCAGGAGCACCTGGGCAACGTCATCACCCTGTGCATCGAGAAGCGTGGCGTCCAGCGCGACATGCAGTTCCTCAGCAGCCAGGTGCAGGTCAGCTACGACCTGCCGATGAACGAGGTGGTGCTGGACTTCTTCGACCGCCTGAAGTCGGTGAGCCGCGGTTATGCTTCGCTGGACTACAGCTTCGACCGCTTCGAAGCCGCCAGCCTGGTCAAGCTGGACGTCCTCATCAATGGCGAGAAGGTCGATGCCCTGGCGCTGATCGTGCATCGCGACAAGGCGCACTACAAGGGTCGCGCCCTGACCGAGAAGATGAAGGAGCTGATCCCACGGCAGATGTTCGACGTGGCGATCCAGGCGGCCATCGGCGGCCAGATCGTGGCCCGTACCACCGTCAAGGCGCTGCGCAAGAACGTCCTGGCCAAGTGCTACGGCGGTGACGTCTCCCGTAAGCGCAAGCTGCTGGAAAAGCAGAAGGCGGGCAAGAAGCGCATGAAGCAGGTCGGTAGCGTCGAGATTCCTCAAGAGGCCTTCCTGGCCGTGCTCAAGGTGGATAGCTGAAGCCCATGTCTTGGAACTTCCCTCTGTTGCTGGTTCTCGCGGTCGCCATCTGTGGCGCCCTGGCGCTCATCGATCTGCTGGTCCTCGCCCCGCGGCGGCGCCGGGCGATCCAGACCTACGGTCAGCAGGTCAGCGAGCCGGATCCGGCGGTGCTGGAGCAACTGAACAAGGAGCCGGCACTGGTCGAGTACGGGAAGTCCTTCTTCCCCGTCCTGGCCATCGTGCTGATCCTCAGGTCCTTCCTGGTGGAGCCCTTCCAGATTCCCTCGGGCTCCATGAAGCCGACCCTGGAAGTGGGCGACTTCATCCTGGTGAACAAATTCGCCTATGGCATCCGCCTGCCGGTGATCGATCTCAAGGTCATTCCGGTCGGCGATCCGCAGCGCGGCGACGTCATGGTGTTCCGCTATCCCAGCGATCCCAGCGTCAACTACATCAAGCGCGTCGTGGGGGTGCCAGGTGACACCATCCGCTACACCAGCGACAAGCAGCTGTATATCAATGGCCAGCGCGTCAGCGAGCAATTGGTCGGCGACGAGCCCGGGTCCCTGGGCAGCGTCAAGCTGTTCAAGGAGCAGCTGGGCAAGGCCGAGCACCTGATCCGCGAGGAAATGACCCGCTACCGCATGGAGCCCGACCACGAGTGGAAGGTGCCGGCGGGCCACTACTTCATGATGGGCGACAACCGCGACAACTCCAACGACAGTCGCTACTGGGACGACCCCAACATCCCCCGCGAGCTGCTGGGCATGGTCCCGGACCGCAACATCGTCGGCAAGGCCTTCGCCGTCTGGCTGAGCTGGCCGGAGCCCAAGCTGCAGAGCATGCCCACCCTGTCCCGCGTAGGTATCATTCGATGAGTGAACGCAGAGTGTCTGGTCTTCCGTCGCGTCAGCAGGGGCTGTCGTTCCTGGGCGGACTGCTCGCACTCTGCGTCATCGCCTTCCTGGCCAGCACGGCCATGAAACTCGTTCCCCATTACCTGGACTACAATGCCCTGACCAAGGTCATCGAATCCATCGGCGATAACCCCGATAACCAGATTCGCAGCGTGTCCGACGTCTACAGCTACGTGGGGAAGGGTATGCAGGTGAACGACATCCGTGATCTCGATCTGCAGAAGGCCATGCGCGTCGAAGCCGACGGCAACCGCCTGCAGATCTACCTCGATTATGAAAAACGTGAACACCTGATCCGCAACATCGATCTGGTCGTTCGTTTCAACCGTGATTTCCGTATAAATCTCCCGTGACTTTATCTCTAGATCGCCTCGAGCGTCGGCTGGGTTATACCTTCAAGGACCCGGACATGATGCTGCTCGCCCTCACGCACCGCAGTTTCGCGGGTCGTAACAACGAACGCCTGGAATTCCTCGGCGACGCCATCCTCAACTTCATCATCGGCGAAGCCCTCTACGAACACTTCCCCCAGGCCCGCGAAGGTCAGTTGTCCCGCCTGCGGGCCAAGCTGGTCAAGGGCGAGACCCTGGCCCTGCTCGCACGCAGCTTCGAACTCGGTGATTACTTGCGCCTGGGGTCCGGCGAACTGAAGAGCGGCGGTTTCCGCCGCGAGTCTATTCTCGCCGATGCCATGGAAGCCCTGATCGGCGGCATCTACCTGGATGCCGGCATGGACGCGGCCAAGGACCGGGTGATGGCGTGGCTCGGACCCCAGCTGCGCGAACTGACACCAGTGGATACCAACAAGGATCCCAAGACCCGTTTGCAGGAATTCCTCCAGGCGCGCGCCTGCGAGTTGCCGCGCTACGACGTGGTCGCCATCGAGGGCGAACCCCACTGCCGGGTGTTCTTCGTCGAATGTGAAGTCGCGATGCTCAGTGAAAAGACGACGGGGCAGGGCGCCAGCCGCCGCATCGCCGAACAGATAGCCGCCTCGGCGGCCTTGATCGCCTTGGGCGTGGAGAATGGTCATGAATGATGAGCTCAAGGCATCGCGCTGCGGCTATGTCGCCATCGTCGGCCGGCCCAACGTCGGCAAGTCCACGCTGCTCAACCACATCCTCGGGCAGAAGCTCGCCATCACCTCGCGCAAGCCGCAGACGACCCGACACAACATGCTCGGGATCAAGACCGAGGGCGAGGTGCAGACCATCTACGTCGACACCCCCGGCCTGCACAAGGAAAACCAGAAAGCGCTCAATCGCTTCATGAACAAGACGGCCGTCACCGCGCTGCGCGATGTCGACGTCGTGGTGTTCGTGGTCGACCGTACCCGCTGGACCGACGAAGACCAGATGGTGCTGGAGCGGGTGCGCTTCGTGAAATGCCCGGTTTTGCTGGCCGTTAACAAGCTGGATCGCCTGGAAGACAAGGCCGACATGCTGCCGCACCTGCAGTGGCTGCAGGAGCAATTGCCGGAAGCCACCATCATTCCGGTTTCCGCGCAGCACGGCCACAATCTCGAGGCCCTCGAGGAGCTGGTCGCCGAGCGCCTGCCGGAAGGCGAGCACTTCTTCCCGGAAGACCAGATCACCGACAGATCCAGCCGCTTCCTGGCAGCCGAGCTGATTCGCGAAAAGATCATGCGCCAGCTGGGGGCCGAGCTGCCCTACCAGGTCGCCGTCGAGATCGAGGAATTCAAGTACGAGAACGGCGTGCTGCACATCCATGGCCTGATTCTCGTCGAACGCGACGGCCAGAAGAAGATCCTCATCGGCCAGGCCGGCGAGCGCATCAAGCGAATCGGCCAGGAAGCGCGCCAGGACATGGAAACCCTGTTCGACGCCAAGGTCATGCTCAATCTCTGGGTCAAGGTCAAAGGCGGCTGGTCCGATGACGAGCGCGCCCTGCGTTCCCTGGGTTATTCCGACCTCTGACGATGCAGGCGTCCGAGCCGCTGTTCGTCCTGCACGCGCGCCCCTATCGGGAAAGCAGCGCGCTGGTGGACGTGTTCGGCGCCTTCGGCCGGGTCCGCACCGTATTGCGTGCGGCCCGCTCCCGCTCCGGTAGCCTGGCCAGGCCCTTCGTTCCTCTGGAAGCTCAGCTCAGTGGGCGAGGGGAGTTGAAGAATCTGCAGAAGGTGGCGGCCCTGGCGCCGCCCTACCTGCTCCAGGGCCAGGCACTCTTCAGCGGCTTCTATCTGAATGAGCTGCTGGTCCGGCTACTGCCCGCCGAAGATCCCTATCCTGCGCTCTTCGAACTCTATGGCCTGACCCTGGCGGCCCTGGCCCAGGGGCGGCCGGTCGAGCCGCTGCTGCGCACCTTCGAATGGCGCCTGCTCGATCTGCTGGGCTACGGCTTTTCCTTTTCCCAGGCCCTCGATGGTCAGCCCATCGAGGCGCAGCGCCTGTACCGCTTCCTGCCGGACCAGGGCTTCGAGCCGGTCGACGAAGTCCGGCCCGGTTGCCTGGCCGGTGCAGAAATCCTGGCACTCGAACGCGGTGAGTGGGACGATCCCACCGTGGTACGGGCCGCCAAGCGGTTGATGCGCCAGGCCCTGGCGCCCCACCTGGGCAGCAAACCCCTGATGAGTCGCGAATTGTTCGCCAAGCCAAGTGAATAAGCCATGAAAGAGTTCAGTCGTGTTCTGTTGGGCGTCAACATCGATCATGTCGCCACCCTGCGCCAGGCCCGGGGTACCCGCTATCCCGATCCGGTCAAGGCGGCCCTGGATGCCGAGGAGGCTGGCGCGGACGGCATCACCCTGCACCTGCGCGAAGATCGTCGCCATATCCAGGAGCGGGACGTACGCCTGCTGCGCGAACTCCTGCAGACCCGCATGAACCTCGAAGTCGCCCTGACGCCCGAGATGCTGGCCTTCGCTTGGGAGATCCGTCCGGAGCACGTCTGCCTGGTGCCCGAGCGCCGGGAAGAGCTGACCACCGAAGGTGGACTGGACGTAGTAGGGCAGGTCCAGCGTATTCGTGACGCCATCGCCGCGCTGCCCGCTTCGGAAGTATCCCTCTTTATAGATCCCGATCTGCAGCAGATCCAGGCGGCCAAGGACAGCGGTGCCCCGGTGATTGAGCTACATACCGGTCGCTATGCGGAAGCCGAGACCGAGCAAGAGCAGACCCGTGAGCTGCAACGGCTGGTCAAGGCCGTCGAGTTCGCCACCGGGCTCGGCCTGGTGGTCAATGCCGGCCATGGCCTGCACTACCATAACGTCCAGCCCATCGCGGCGCTGCCGGGTATCAACGAGCTGAACATCGGCCATGCCATCGTGGCCCAGGCGGTCTTCGTCGGCTTCAAGCAGGCGGTCAAGGACATGGCCGAGCTGATCCGCTGTAACGCGGCCGTAAAATAACTGTTGACGCCCTCCAAAACTCCCCTATAATGCGCCCCACTTCCGGCGCAGACGCTGAAGGGCTTGAAAATCAAGCACTTAGGTCTGAGTCGGGCGAGGGGTCCACGGAGTCCTCGCCATTTGGTCTTCACCTTCGGGTGATAACGAAATGAAG